>CAURBR010000001.1:0-212403 GCA_963523415.1 uncultured Streptococcus sp.
ATCAGGGCTATGCCCGAAACTGAAAAACCACCGGCTTAGCCGGTGGATATTTATTATTTATGCAGGGATTTTTAACCCCATTGATAAAGTAATTCTTTTCTTATTATAGAACTGAATATACTCCTCAACTTTCTTGAAAAGAGATTCATAGGTTTTGAAATGATATAAACGATATACTTCTTCCTTTAATGTTCCCCAGAATGATTCAATTGGTCCATTATCGATACATCTTCCAGGACGGGACATACTATGTGTTATTTGTCCTTTTTCTATAAAGTGCTTAAAGAAATGAGAAGTATATTGGAATCCTCGATCACTATGAATCATTGTTTTTGTTGGAATTATCTTCCTTTTTATTTGATCAAAAGTATCTTTAACGATTTGATTATTGTTTTGTTTAGAGATTTGATATGCAACTATTTTCTTTGTGCCATAGTCTAAAACTGCACTTAAATAAGCTTTTTCTCCCTTTCCATACTTCAATTCAGTGATATCCGTTAATAGTAGAGCCATTGGCTCGTAGTCTTTCTTAAATTCTCGATTTAAAATATTAGCTGCAGTGTATTCTTCAGTGTTCGGTTTATAACGATAACGTTTTTTTCGTATAACTGCCTTTAATCCCATTAGTTTCATAAGACGCTGAATACATTTATGATTCACTTTTGCATTTCTATAATAGTTTAAATAGATTGTGATACGACGATATCCATATATACCTTGAACAGATTCATATACTTCGTGTATTAATTCCATTAAACGACGTAGTCGTTTTTCAGATTCCGAAGGGACACGATTTAACCATTTATAATAGCCAGCTCTACTGACTTTTAACACTTTACATAATTGAGTAATATGAAATCCTCTTTTACTTAATTTTTTAATCGTTTGATATTCCGCTTCAAATCTCGTTTGGCAAACATCAGCTCGCTTTCCACTTCTTGTAATTTTTTTAGTGCGGCATTTTCTGTTTCTAAATATTCGTTTCGTGCCTTTAATATAGCCATTTCTGCGCGAATACGCTCAGTTTCTGTCTGTATATTATCTGGTTTTCGTTTCCCTCGACTGTCTATTAATCCATCAGGGCCATATTTTTGATATTTTTTTACCCATTGATACACCAAGTTGTAAGAGATGTTATATTTCTGTGCGGTTTGTTTATAGTTTAATTGATTTTGAATACAGTCTTTGACGATAAGGATTCTTTCTTCGTGCGATGTTTTTCTATATTTCATAGTGTATACCTCTGGCTTAGGATTGTAGGCCTTCACGGCCTCACCATTAGTATACTTAATAATCCAATTTCGTAAAGTTCTAGCACAAGGAATTTTGTATTTTCTTGCGATTGCCGTTAAATAGGTTTTCGTTTCTAAAAACTCTTTAACCACTTTTTCTTTAAATTCATTTGTATAAGTGTTAAACCCGTCTCGATCTTCTAATGCAGAAGGTCCATATGCTTTATAGTTCAAAAAATACATATTAAATGCTCCAGGTGAAATCTTTAAACCATATTCACTACGTAGCTCACGAAAAGGCACACCATCTAAATACAATTCTATGAATCGTTCTAATTCTTTTGCAGTATGTTTCTTAGCCAATCTAAAAAATACCCCCTCTAAAGTAGTTTACTTTTTTTAGTGTCTACTTTAGAGGGAGCATATCACATATCACTACGGGCCTATTTTTATGTTTAGATTTTTTCAAGAAGCATTGCAGCAATGCGCTCCACATCGCGGTTACTTCCGCGTAATTCAAATTCATCGAGCACTGGGAAACCAAAACGCTCAGAATACTGACGGGCAGTGAGGCAGAATTGCTTATTAAAGTTACGATTTCCGCTACCAATCACACCAAAGCAATGTGTGTAATTATGTTCATAGGCTAAGAAATCACCTAGTGGATTCGTTAAAACTTCCACATCTCCATTATCCACGCCATTTCCACCTTCTAAGTAAGTTGGAAGGAAAGCAACGAATGGTTTGCCTACTTTGAAGTAGTCTTCATGGCCTTTGACAAGGTCTTTCACATTCGTGAGTGTCACTGTTAAAGAGGGCTCCAAGAAGCGTAAGTGATCTTTTAAACGTGTGACAAAGTTATGTGTATTTCCGGTTAAACTAATATAAATGATGGGTAATTCTTTCGACATTGAAAGACCTCCTTGGAAGACTTTTATTGTCTATAAGTATACCGTACTTTCTTAAATCCTTCTAGAGGTGTTTTTAAACTTTTAAAAATTGTGAAAATCGGCTATAATACTTGAGAATAAACACGAAGGAGATACTCATGTCACACTTAAAAGAAGAAGTACAATCTCGCAAGACCTTTGCGATTATTTCCCACCCGGATGCTGGGAAAACAACGATTACAGAACAATTACTCTTATACGGGGGAGCGATTCGTCAAGCCGGTACCGTAAAAGGGAAGAAAACAGGGAAGTTTGCAAAATCTGACTGGATGGAAATCGAAAAGCAACGTGGGATTTCTGTAACGAGTTCAGTGATGCAAGTGGAATACGATGGAAACCATATTAATATCGTGGATACACCAGGGCACGAGGACTTCTCAGAAGATACGTATCGTACATTAATGGCTGTGGATAGTGCCGTGATGGTAATCGATAGTGCAAAAGGGATTGAGCCGCAAACGAAGAAATTATTCGAAGTTTGTAGTATGCGTGGAATTCCAATCTTTACATTTATCAACAAATTAGACCGTGATGGACGTGAGCCATTAGAGTTAATCGCGGAATTAGAAGAAGTATTAGGCATTGACGCGTATCCAATGAACTGGCCAATGGGGATGGGAAAAACATTCCTTGGCTTATATGATATTTACAACAAACGTGTAGAATTGATGCACCCAGAAGAAAATGACGATAATGACTTTTTACCATTGAACGAAGATGGCGAAGTGGATGGCGATTATGCGTTCAAACAATCAACACTATATAGCCAAGCCATCGAAGACGCACAACTTTTATTAGAAGCAGGAAATGCGTTTGATGAAGAGAAGATTGCAGCGGGTAAATTAACGCCTGTATTCTTCGGCTCGGCTTTAACCGGATTTGGCGTTCATACTTTCTTAGATGCTTTTGTTGACTTTGCGCCAAGTCCATCTGCTAAAAAAACTGAATCAGGAGAACTTGTAGATCCACTTCAAGAGCAGTTCACTGGATTTATCTTCAAGATTCAAGCGAATATGAACCCAGCGCACCGTGACCGTATCGCATTTGTACGTATCTGTTCAGGGGAGTTCGTTCCAGGAATGGATATTACTGTGAATCGTTCGCAAAAGAAAATGAAATTATCTCATACAACCCAATTCATGGCAGATAGTCGAGAATCAGTTAAAGCAGCTGTAGCAGGAGATATCATCGGACTTTACGATACAGGAAACTTCCAAATCGGAGATACAATTTACTCAGGAAAAAGTGCAGTACAATTCGAACCACTACCACAATTTACACCTGAAATCTTTAATAAAGTAGCTGCGAAAAACGTGATGAAACAAAAATCGTTCCATAAAGGAATTGAGCAGTTAGTACAAGAAGGGGCTATCCAATTGTACAAGACCTATCATACAGGAGAATATATCCTAGGTGCCGTTGGTCAACTGCAATTCGAAGTGTTCCAATACCGTTTATTAAATGAATACAATGCCGAAGTAGTCATGACTCCAATCGGAAGTAAGATTGCTCGTTGGATTGACGAAGAACAACTGGATCCAAATATGTCATCAAGCCGTAACTTATTATGTCGCGACCGATTTGACCAGCCAGTCTTCTTATTTGAAAACCAATTTGCCTTAAACTGGTTTAAAGATAAACATCCAGAAGTTGAATTAAAAGCATTATTCTAATAACAACAATAAAAGCCGCTCTAATCCAAGTGATTAGAGCGGCTTTTCGTATTTTTAAAATTAAGCTTCGTATCCCATTAAGATACCGCCTTGTTCTGCGTAGTAGCTGCAGACACCGCTTGTATGAATGCTTGAAACATCCGCATCTGGGAATTCGCTTTGAACGGCCGCTTGAATTAAGCCGCAGATTTCTGGGTTACTGCAATGGCTAATGACCACGCGACCACCCTTGTACCCATTTTCCTTCATTTCAGCCCAAAGAGCTTGGACAGCTTTCTTTTGACCTTTTGCTTTGTGAAGAAGGTTTAAGGTTCCTTCTGGAGATGCGTTACCGACTAAGCGGATATTGAGCATTCCAATAACGGCACCGACTAATTTATTTAGGCGACCATTTTTCACTAAGTTATCTACACGAGCCAGTGCGAACAATAGTTTTGTGCTTGCTAAATAGTCTTTTAAGGCAGCAACGACTTCTTCGTATGAGAGGCCTTGTACAATCAGTTCATTTGCCTTTTGTACGAAAAGAACCATCTCGCCGCTTGCTGAAAGGCTATCGAACACTTCGATATTTGTTTCAGGGGCTTCTTCAAGTAGCATATTCTTTGCTAATTGAGCACTGTTTTGACTCCCGGATAGTCCGCCGGTGATGGTGATGACAATAATATTTTCCGCACCTTTATAGGCTTCGAGGAATGCATCTGGACTAGGGCAGGCTGAAGCTGTTTGATCTTTAGTTTGATACATTTCAATCATCATAGCATCGATATCTAAAGAGGCATCATCTGTATAGTGGTTGTCACCTACTTGAACTGTTAGTGGTACGTTAATGTACTGTGTATCTGGAGCAAGATTCTCGATTTCGCGTAAATCACAACCAGAATCAGCAATAATTTTCCATTTCATTTAGGATTCTCCTTTAGAGATAATTTTTATACACTTGTAATATACTTTGAAGTTCAAAATAAGTCAACTAATCATCTGTTTGTTTGACTTTATATTGGAATTTTATTGTTTTCTGTACTATTGTAAAGAAATAGAGACAAAATTAAAAGGAGGAGTCATATGGGGCAAACAATTGCATTTGGATATGGCACAAAATCTGCAACATTATTGACGAATAAATTAAATCGACATGGAGTTATTGCAGGGGCAACAGGAACTGGGAAAACCGTTACATTAAAGGTGTTAGCTGAGCAGTTAAGTGAAGCAGGAATTCCTGTATTGCTTTCAGATATTAAAGGAGATTTAGCAAGCTTAGCAGAAAAAGGCGAACTCACTGAAAAAATTTCAGAACGATTAAAAAAGGTTCAACTAGAAGAGTTTGAACCCCAAGCTTATCCTGTTAATTTTTGGGATGTCTTTGGTGAAAACGGAATTCATATTCGTACAACCATCTCAGAAATGGGCCCAATTTTGCTATCTCAATTATTAGGATTAAACGAAACTCAAGAAGGAATTTTAAATATTGCCTTTAAAGTTGCTGATGAACAAGGATTACTATTAATCGATATTAAAGATTTACGAGCAATGTTAAATTACGTTGGGGCTCATGCAGCTGAATTACGGACTTTATACGGAAATATTGCACAACAGTCTATTGGATCAATTTTACGTAGCTTACTTGTACTAGAACAACAGGGTGGAAATGAATTTTTTGGTGAGCCAGCTTTTGAGATTAATGATTTATTCAAAGTAGATGAAAATGGATTGGGAACTATTAATGTATTGGCTTCCGAAAAATTATTCCAAACACCAAAATTATACGCAACATTCTTACTTTGGTTCTTATCGGAATTATATGAAATGTTACCTGAGGTTGGAGATCTAGAAAAACCTAAATTAGTATTTTTCTTTGATGAAGCACACGTATTGTTTAGTCAAAGTAATACTGCGGTTCAAGAAAAGATTGAATTAATTGTCCGTCTTATTCGTTCAAAAGGGATTGGAATTTTCTTTGTAACACAAAATCCAACAGATATTCCAAATGCTATCGCGAGCCAATTAGGAAATCGAGTGCAACACGGATTACGTGCGTTCACTCCAGCTGAACAACAGAATGTAAAAGCAGTAGCTGAAACCTTCCGTCAAGAAGATGGACAAGACTTAGTCACAGTGATTACAAATCTTAAAGTAGGGGATGCAGTTGTTTCAACGTTACAAGAAGATGGTTCTCCTAGTTTTGCCGAGGTTGTATCTATTTATCCACCTAAGAGTAAACTTGATGCAGTAGATCCATTAGTTCGTCAACAACTTTTGAATCAGTCTTCTTTTTATGATAAATATACAGAAATGATTGACCGTGAATCTGCTCATGAACAACTAGCTGCTTTAGAAGAACAATATCAACAAGAACAAGAAGCAGAAAAGCAAGAGGTCATTGCACAAAAAGAAGCAGAAAGACAAGCGAAATTAGAAGAAAAAGAACGTGAACGTGAGCAAAAGGAATTAGAGCGCCAAGCTCGTCAGTCTGCTATCAAACGAGGAGACTCAGCGATGGATCGTTTTACAAAGAATATTATGTCAAGTATTGGCCGTGAAGTTGGCCGAGCTATTACACGTGGTGTGATGGGACTATTCAAAAAATAAGAGGAGGCTTTTTAATGGCACATATTGTTGTTTTTTTTGCAGAAGGATTTGAAGAAATTGAAGGCTTGGCAACGGTTGATATTCTTCGTAGAGCTGGGCATTTAGTAGAAATGGTTGGTATTCAAGGAAAAGAAGTGACAGGAAGTCATGAAATTAAAGTTCATATGGATGATGAATTAAGTACCTATTATTGGAGAGATGTTGATGCGTTAGTATTGCCGGGCGGCCTGCCTGGTGCTACCAACCTTAGAGATAGTCAACTCTTAATTGATAAGTTACAAGAAGCTTGGAACAATGGCAAATTGATTGCTGCTTTATGTGCTGCACCAATCGTGTTGTATCGAGCTGGGCTCTTAAAGGGAAAACATTTTACGTGTTATCCGGGTGTACAACAAGAAATCCATCAAGGAAATTATACAGGGGCACTTGTAGAAGTGGATGGAAAACTGATTACAGGATGTGGCCCAGCAGCAACCTTTGAATTTGCTTATAAGATTTCTGAGGCTTTAGGAACAGATACAGCTACATTACGTGAAGGAATGCAATATCAAAAGTTATTAAAACAATAGAAGAATAAAAGTAAAGACTTCTAGAAAGGATTTCTAGAAGTCTTTTTGTTACAAAAATATTACAATGTTACAGAGTTGTTAAATGTTTTACTTGCTTTTTCACCTTAAATTTGAGAAAATAAAACATATATAATAGACATAGACTGTATAAAGAAATAAGGGATACAAATGCATCAAGAGGAAATGAAACATGTATTACAACAGTTACGAAAAAAAGGAGTTCGTATTACTCCACAACGTGTGGCTATGCTTGAGTTTTTAGCAAGCGTTGATACACATCCAACAGCTGAAGAAATCTATAAAGCATTGACAACAGATAATCCTCAGGTAAGTGTAGCTACTGTTTATAATAATTTGAACATGTTTATTAAAGAAGGCGTAATTCGAGAATTAACCTATGGAGATAATGCAAGCCGGTATGACTTCGATTTAGGTCAACATTATCATGCAGTCTGCGATGTTTGTGGAAAGGTAGTGGATTTGTATTATCCAGTACTTGAAGATGTGGAGAAGGCTGCGGAGCAATTAACAGGCTTTAAAGTGAGAGGACATCGAATGGAAGTCTATGGTGTGTGTCCTGATTGTCAGAAAAAACAAAAATAGACGAATAGTTATTAATTAAGGGGTATAGGAGAATGGAGAAAGTCATTCAACGAAGATCAAAACACGGGAGCGATAAAGGCCCGAAAAAAGAGAATAAATACACCCATATGATGGAAGAAGAGATTCAAAGAACAGAAAATGGTGGAGGAGTTGAACCACCAAAAGACGATAAATCTGAAAAAAAAGGTGGAAAAGCTCCAAAAACTAAAAGAATCAAACCTCTTTATTGGGGAATTGGGATTCTGGCTCTCATCATTCTAGTGATTGAATTTGTCACGATTAGCCAAATGAGTGCCAGTCAATTTAATGAGAATGAAACGAAGCGAATCGTTCAGGTAGAGCAAGAGGATGCTAAGAAATATAATTCGAATATTGTTATTGAGGATGAAAGCGATGGTAATATTCAAATTCAAGAATTTATTCCAGCCACTGAAGATGGAAATGTTATCTCACCAATCTCAGATCAAATGGAACAATTGAAGCTTTCGGTACTTGAAAAGTATAGTGGAGCAAGTAAAAAAACATTGATTTTTTTAAAGGCTTTCCAAACAACCGTCATTTCAAATGTTAACGATATACATTATTATGTCTCAGTGTATCAAGCAAAAGATCGTGGATACGATCAGGTGGAATATACTGAACTAACTCATCAACTCGTTTTTAGTGATACAATGCAACCTTTTTCAATTGCAAAATTGTTTAATAATGACTTAGCGGTATCAAATATGCTTGTCAAAAAGGCACTAGATGAGGCAAAAAGTAAGAATTTATCACAAGAGCAAACTGAAAAAATAACAGCACAGTTTAAAGATAATGAATGGAAAAAACGAGATAGTTCTATCCTTCAAGATGGAATCCGAATCAAATATATGGATGAGAAAGATGCTGAGGCAGAGTGGACATTTGCTTTTACTGATCTATTTCCATATATGAATGAAAATATGATTCCAGAAACTGAAAAAGAACATTATAATGACTATCTTGCAACGGTGAAGGAAGTGCTCGGAAAGAAACGGATTGCTTTATCTTTTGATGATGGACCACGTGCAGAAACAACTCCGAAAGTTCTAGAGATTTTGAAAAAATATAATGTTCATGCGACGTTCTATATGATGGGGTCACATGTTGTTAATAATGAAGAATTAGTTAAACAGATAGCTGAAGAAGGCAATGAGCTTGGGAACCATTCCTATAGTCATCCATTGCTAACCAAAAAATCAGCTGCTGAAATCTACCAAGAAGTTCATGATACATCTGAGGCAATTGCAAAGGCAACTGGTGGATTGAAACCAATGTCACTAAGACCTCCATATGGGGGATTTAATAAGACAGTTGCGGACCAAGCTGGAATCGCTATTGTGAACTGGTCTATTGATTCTTATGATTGGAAATATAAAGATGCTGCAAAAACAATTGAGCGCGTTAAAGAAACTGCTCATAACGGTGGAATCTTATTGATGCATGATATTCATGAAGAATCTGTAGAAGCTCTCCCAGCAATTATTGAATATCTCCAAAATGAAGGGTATGAATTAGTGACGGTTTCGCAACTTATGGCAAATCAACCATTGAAACCAAACTATGTTTACTTTGATCGCGTTGAAAATAAACTAGTACAGTAAGAACACTTGCAATTTTTAGTAAAATAGGGTACATTAGTAAAGTGCATATAGCATAGACCTTTTACAGAGTTTCTCGAATCACCAACGTTTTACTCAGTACAAGGCATAAATTAAAAGAAAGAGGTGTATAGAAATGGCTATTTCTAAAGAAAAGAAAAACGAAATCATCAAAGAGTATGCGTTACACGAAGGAGACACTGGTTCACCAGAAGTACAAATCGCTGTTTTAACATACGAAATCAACCACTTAAATGATCACATCCGTGTTCATAAAAAAGACTTTCACTCAAACCGTGGATTAATGAAAAAAGTTGGTCACCGTCGTAACTTGTTAGCATACTTACGTAACAAAGATGTTCAACGTTACCGTGAAATTATTAATCGTTTAGGATTACGTCGCTAATCTTTAACGAAGGAAACTCTCGAGCCAAAACTCGAGAGTTTCTTTTTTTATTCTGACAGAATAAAAAACGGCAACAGATTCGTAAAAGAAATCTGTTGCCGTTTTTAGTCAAGTTCTTTAATGGAATGTTCAACAATTTGTCGATAGCACATCATATTCTTACTATTGTATGATTTGATGACGCTACGAAGTAGTTTAAGTGCAGAACGCCCTAATTCAAGCGTGTGAATATCTACGTAAGCGTCAATTGGAACAGAAGGTTGTACAGAGTCAAAAGTAATAATCGGCATAGAGAGCTGTTTCTCGTTCAAATAACGAATAGCACCTTCCGTAAATAATGAGTCGGCTGTTACAAGCCCATCGATGGAGTCTCCTTCGAGCAAATCCTTGATAGTCTGATATCCTTGTTCTCGTGTGAATTCAGAAACTTGAGCAATAATTTTATCGTTCACTTCAAGGCCGTATTGATTTAAGGCTTTTTTATATCCTTTGAGCCGGTCTCTAGAAACGAATAGTTGATCTCGCCCACCAATAAATGCGATAGACTTAGCGCCTTTTTGAATAATATATTCAGCAGCATCGAATCCAGCTTTTTCGTTGTTATTATCTACGAATGAAATTAAAGGAGATAATGTTTTCCCGATGATAATTGCTGGAAATTCTTGTTCGATTGTAAACTCAACGAGTGGGTCTTCGATTTCTCCGTATAAGAAAATTAGTCCATCTACACGGCGACCGAGAATAGTATCTTTTAGAATCGCCAGTCTTTGTTGTGTATCTTTCCCGGTACAAAGTTGAATCGAGTAATGATGGTCAGCTGCCATTTGAGAGATTCCTCGAATAATTTCTGGGAAGAAGGAGTTTTGGTAGAATACATCCGAATCTTTTGGCAGAACAACTCCAATCACATTTGTTTTTTTACTAGCGAGACTTCGAGCGTTGACGTTAGGATGATAATTGAGAGCCGCCATAGCTTTTCGAACTTTTTTCTTAGTTGCATCGCTAATGCTGGATTGGTCTTGCAAAACACGTGTGACTGTTGAGGGGGAGACCCCTGCTAGTTTTGCAACATCTTTAATGGTGGATGCCATATCCGTTCCTCCTTTCTTTGTATAGATTGATTATAAACGAAAACACTGGATATGAGAATAGTCAATTTCATATCCAGTGTTGTGTGTTTGCTAAGATTTAATAGCTCCGTCAACCATACCTTTCATGATATGTTTTTGAGCGAATAAGAATAGGATAATGACTGGCAACATAATGAGTAGAGTTGATGTTAGAATCATATCCCATTGTTTTGTAAAGGATCCAGCAAAGTTAGAAACAGCGATTGGTAATGTTTGAATTGCGTTTCCTTTACCTAGCAATAGAAGTGGCAATAGGAAGTCGTTCCAAATCCAGATACCGTTCAAGATTAAAATTGTAACGTAGATAGGTTTTAAGATTGGAAGAACTACGTAGAAGAATGTTTGCATTTTATTACATCCATCTAATTCAGCAGCTTCTTCGATTTCTAAAGGAACTCCTTTAATGAATCCGTGGAACATGAATACCGAAAGTGACATACCAAAACCAGTGTACGCTAGGATGATTCCTGGATAAGAACGTAATAAGCTAAATCCAAATAGAGGCATTGTAATGGAATCACTTAAGATTTTGAACCAAGTTACTAATGGGTACATTACAACTTGGAAAGGAATTACCATTGAAGCCACAAAGATGAAGAAAATCACCAATGATGCTTTAGAACGATAACGAACTAATCCCCATGCAGCTAAAGCAGAGAATAAAGTGATGGATACTAATGAAATCACTGTAATAATCGTAGAAGCTAAAAATGATGAAGGGTAGTTAATCGAAGGGTTATTCCAAATAGTTACAATGTTAGTCCAAAGTTGTCCAAAGCTAGCTGGTAATGCGAGTGGATCTGCTAAAATGTCAGCCGAGCTTTTAGCGGAGTTAATCACCAAAAGAACGATTGGACTTAAGAAAAGTAAGAATAGGAGAACTCCTAAAATTTCTAGAAGTAAGATTCCCAATTTTTGTTTTTTCATTATAAGTCAATCTCCTTCCGTTTAGTGATAGATGTTTGGATCAAGCTAATCACTACTAAGATGAAGAACAAGATTACGGCACGGGCTTGCCCTTGCGCCATTAGGTTATCACCTGAAGCAGTGTTATAGATGTTCATTGTAATGAATTCAGTACTTTGAATTGCTTTATCATGCCATAGTAGTGAAGGACCACCACCAGTTAACGAGAAGTTCACATCGAAAATCTTGAATGAGTTTGTAATTGTCAAGAAGAGTGATACTGTGAACGCTGGCATCACCATTGGAATGATAATGTGACGTAGACGTTGCCATGCGTTAGCACCGTCTAGAGAAGCCGATTCAATTAGACTTGAAGGTACGTTTTGCAATGCTGCAAAGTAAATCATCATGATGTAACCAGCATATTGCCAAGTATTTGTGATGATTAATGCTGTTACTGCCAATTTAACGTCTCCAAGGAATAGGTTGTTAATTAAAAAGTCGCTTCCAATCATGTGACCTAAAGCAGGGAATACTGAGTTATAAATGAATTGCCAAATGTAACCTAGTACAAGTCCCCCGATTAAGTTAGGGATGAAGAAACCAGCACGGAAAATATTTTTCAATTTAATCTTGCTAGAAACAAGTAGAGCTAATCCAAATGACACGATGTTAATCACGATAACGTTAAATAAAGCAAAAATAACGGTAATCATGAGAGAATATTGGAAACGAGTGTCAGACAAACTATCTGTAAAATTCTTAAGTCCTACAAATTGTAAGTTTGTTTGAGTAACACTTCTCCAATCTGTTAGAGAATAGTAGAACCCTAAGAAGAAAGGCACAATGATGACAAGTGCAAAAATGATAAATGCAGGTAAAACTAATCGGTAAAAATTGCGTTTTGCACGACCATCTCTGCTTAAAGCTTTCTTAGTTTTAGGCATAAGAGAGTTCCTCCTTTGTAGAAATTTCCAGGTGAAGTACACCTGTATGTATCTTCATTGTAGCACGTAACCCACAGTCACCAATGGTAACTGTGGGCCCATGCGAACAATGTTAATAATTATTTTTTAAGTAAGCTAGGCACTTCTTTGATTTGATTGATAATCAATTCTTGGAATTTAGCTTTGTCGATAGAACCTTGTGCATATTGTCCATAGATTGGTCCTAATTTATTCATTAAGAAGTTATCAGGCATGAAGTATGGGTTATCGAATGAGTAAACAGGTTTTTTCGCGCTAATCCATTCAGCTAAGAAACGAGATAATGGAGCTGATGGTTTCTCAGTTGTGTTAGAGAATGGAGAAATCATGTTCGCTTTGTTTACGATGTAGTCTTGACCTTCTTTAGTATCAGCTAAGTCGTTGAAGAATTTGTTGATATATTCTAAAGCTTTAGTGTCTTTGTTAACTACGTAGTAAGATGGAGCGCCAATGAATAATCCATCTGCATTTTTGTCTTTACCTAAAGTTTGATAAGGAATGAATCCCATTTCGAATTTAGCGTTTAATTGTTTTAAGTTAGGGTCTTTCCAGTTACCTTGGTGTAGGAAAGCAGCTTTACCTGAAGCGAAGACTGAGTCCATATCTTCTTGTGTACCAACTGTTAAAAGTTTCTTTTCAGTGTGGTTGAATAATAATTCTACCCAATTAGCGTAATTTTCTAAACGAGTTTTGTCCATTTCACCTTTAACAACTTGATCAGTTACTGAACGATCACCGTTTGGAAGACCAGAACTTAAGTAAGCACCAAAATCGTGAATACCCATAATCCAAGTTTCACCTTCTTTAGTAGCTGTTGCCACTACAGTAGATAAACCTAATTCATCTTTTTTACTTTCTAATGTATCCATTGCTTTTTGAACAGCTTCGAAAGAATTTAGAGAAGCAGGATCGATACCAGCTTTAGTTAAGATATCTTTGTTGTATGCTAATCCGTATCCTTCAACAGATACTGGGAATCCGTATACTTGATCTCCTTGTTTAAATTCAAACTCAGTTTTGTCAATCCAATCACCTTTTAATGGTTGAATGTTGTCTTTCCACATATCGTACCCAGCTTGACCTTCGATTACGAAAACGTCAGGAGCAGTACCTGCAGTGAATTCAGTTTTTAATTGGTCAGAAATCTTACATGAACCTGAACATGTTTTAATGTTTACAGTTACTCCGTTTTTATCTCCCCATTCCTTAGCGTAAGCGGTTAGGGCTTCTTGAATTTCACTCTTATTACTATAAAGAGTGAATTCTTTCTTACTGTCAGAACCTCCGTTTGAAGAATTTGATGCGTTGCCACAAGCCGCTAATGCTAATCCAGCTAAGCCGACAACGAAAGATTTTTTAAGCCATTTGTTTGCCATAATATTTTCCTCCTTTATTTTGTTTTAGGTTACGCAAACGATTTCTTAACTGTTATTAGTATACCGCTTCCATAAAACGTTTGCAAGTATTTTTATCAAAAAAAATTTAGATACTAAAAAATATGGATTTATTGCGGCTTTCTTAGGTTAATAATGTTTTATTAGGGCTAAAATTTCCAGTAATATCAAGATATGACTAATAAGTATAAAAAAAATTAAAATTATTACTTGAGTTATTAAACAAAATATTCTAATATTAAAGCAAACGGTTGCGCAATATTTGCCCTTCCATTGACAAGTAGAAGCATTTATATAGAAAAGAGGGATTCATTGATGAGCAAAAGAGAATCAGGTGTGTTAATGCATATCTCATCATTACCGGGTAACTATGGTATTGGTTCTTTCGGAAAATCAGCATATGACTTTGTAGATTTTCTTGTTCGTACAAAACAAACTTATTGGCAAATTCTTCCATTAGGAACTACAAGTTATGGAGATTCTCCATATCAATCATTTTCTGCGTTTGCAGGGAACACAAACTTTATCGATTTCGACATTTTAATAGAAGAAGGTTTAATTGATAAAGAAGACGTCCTTACAAATTGGGGCGAAGATGACACAACTGTTGACTACGCATTACTATATGAAAAACGTCGACCAATTTTAGAAAAAGCCGTTGCCGCTTTTCTAGTGAAAGGCAAAACTCCTTCATACGAGAAATTCGTTGCGGAGAAAGCGGAGTGGTTAGAATCATTTGCGGAATATATGGCCATTAAAGAATCCTTTGATATGAAACCATGGACTGCATGGAGCGACGAAACGATTAAACGTCGTCAACCAGACGCGTTAGCGCAGTATCGTGAACGCCTTGCGGATAAGTTGGAATATCATCGTGTGACACAATTCTTATTTGATGTGCAATGGCATGCTCTTAAAAAATATGCCAACGACAACTTCATTCAAATTATCGGGGATATGCCAATTTATGTAGCAGCTGACAGCGTGGAAATGTGGGCAACACCACATTACTTCAAAACAGATGCAAAAGGGAATCCACTTTGTGTAGCTGGTTGTCCTGCGGATGATTTTTCTCCGCTAGGTCAATTATGGGGGAATCCAATTTATAATTGGAAAGCAATGAAAGAAGATGGATATACTTGGTGGAGTAAGCGACTACAAGCAAGCTTTGAATTATTTGATGTGGTTCGTATTGACCACTTCAGAGGCTTCTCAGCGTATTGGGAAATTCCAGCAACAGCTGAAAATGCAACAATCGGGAAATGGGTTAAAGGTCCTGGGTATGACTTGTTCAAAGCGGTGAAAGAGCAACTTGGTGAATTGCCAATTATCGCAGAGGACTTAGGTTTCATGGATGAAGATGTTATCAATCTTCGTGAAGCTACTGGATTCCCAGGAATGAAAATCTTGGAATTCGGATTTATGGGTGAGGATCCAAAAAGTGGAGATTTACCTCATCATTATCCAGTGAATGCAGTTGCCTATACAGGAACGCATGATAATGATACAGTATTAGGGTGGTATCAGTCGGTAACAGAAGAAACAAGAGAATTCTGTGATCGATACTTAAACCGCCGCGAAGAAGAACCAATTAGCTTTGCATTGTTACGTGGCTTATATGGTTCTGTTAGTCGCATGACCGTTGCAACTATGCAAGATTTACTACAATTAGATGAAACAGCTCGTATGAACATTCCTAGTACACTAGGTGGAAACTGGGTATGGAGAATGACCAACGAGCAGTTAACGGAATCAGTAGAAGAGTTCTTACTTGGAATTACTGAATTGTATGATCGTGCAAATCCAAATCACAACGTGGACGTTGAAGAGAAGTTAGTCGATGTAGAAAAATAACTTCGCACAAGTCAAAAAGGAGAGAACAATGAAAGATTTTAAACAATATATAGAAGGAAACATAGGGAAGTCTTTAAAAGACTGTTCAAAAGAAGAAGTTTACTTTGCCTTATTACAATTTACAAAAGAAAAAAGTGCAGTCCTACCACAAAATAATGGTAAGAAAAAAGTGTATTACATTTCTGCAGAGTTTTTAATCGGTAAATTATTATCAAACAACTTAATTAACTTAGGTCTTTACGATGAAGTAAAAGATGTGTTAGCAAACGCAGGACATTCTTTAGCAGAAATCGAAGAAATCGAATTAGAACCCTCTTTAGGGAATGGTGGTCTAGGACGTCTAGCAGCATGTTTCCTTGATTCCATCGCAACTCTTGGGTTAACCGGTGATGGTGTTGGTTTGAACTACCATTATGGTTTATTCGAACAAAAATTCAAAGATAATCAACAAGATGCAGTTCCAAACGTTTGGTTAACACCTGAAAGCTGGTTAGTTCCAACAGAAACTTCTTATAAAGTACCATTTGGGGACTTTACATTGACTTCAAAAATGTTTGATATCGATGTATTAGGATATGAACAATCGACTAAAAATAAATTACACTTATTCGATGTAGAATCAATCGACGAGTCTTTAGTATCAAGTGATTCAATTGCATTTGATAAAACACAAATCGCTAAAAACTTAACATTATTCTTATATCCAGATGATAGTGATGAAGCAGGACACTTACTACGTATTTACCAACAATACTTCATGGTAAGTAACGGGGCTCAATTATTAATCGATGAAGCGCTTGCTAAAGGAAGTAATTTACACGACTTAGCAGAGTACGCAACAGTTCAAATTAATGATACACACCCTTCAATGGTAATTCCCGAATTAATTCGTTTACTTGGGGAACGTGGAATTGAATTTGATGAAGCAGTAGAAATCGTTTCTGCAATGACTGCTTATACAAACCACACAATTTTAGCAGAAGCATTAGAAAAATGGCCGTTAGCTTACTTAGAAAAAGTAGTTCCACATTTAGTGCCAATTATTAAAGAATTAGATGCCCGTGCAAAAGAAAAATACGCTGATCCATCAGTAGCCATCATTGACGAATCAGGTCGTGTTCACATGGCACATATGGATATTCACTACGGATATAGCGTAAACGGTGTTGCGGCACTGCATACGGATATCTTAAAAGAAAGCGAATTGAAGAATTTCTATGAAATTTATCCTGAGAAATTCAACAATAAAACAAACGGAATTACATTCCGTCGTTGGTTAATGCATGCCAACCCAGAACTAGCTAAATTATTAGATGAAACAATTGGAACAGAGTGGCGTAAGGATGCTTCTAAATTAGAAGCGTTAAAAGCATTTCGTCATGATGCGATTGTTCGCGAAAAATTAGACAAGATTAAACGTGATAATAAGAAACGTTTAAGTGTTTACCTACAAGAAAAACAAGGAATCACAGTGAATGAAAATTCTATTTTTGATATCCAAATCAAACGTATGCACGAATATAAACGTCAACAAATGAATGCTTTATATGTGATTCATAAATATTTAGATATCAAGAGCGGAAACATTCCAGCAAGACCAATTACAATTATCTTTGGTGGGAAAGCGGCTCCTGCGTATGTCATCGCACAAGACGTGATTCATTTAATTCTTTCATTATCTGAATTAATCGCTAATGACCCAGAAGTGAGCCCATACTTACAAGTGGTAATGGTTGAAAACTACAACGTAACAGCTGCAACACACTTAATTCCAGCATGTAATATTTCTGAACAAATTTCTCTTGCTTCTAAAGAAGCCAGCGGAACAGGAAATATGAAATTCATGCTAAACGGGGCATTAACTCTTGGTACTGAAGACGGTGCGAACGTGGAAATCCACGAACTTGTTGGTGATGATAACATCTATATCTTCGGTGAAAAGAGTGATGAAGTCATTGCCCACTATGAAAAAGGTGACTACAACGCTAGTGAATTTGCACAAAGAGACGCAATCCGTCCATTAGTGGAATTCGTGAAGAGTGATGCTTTACTAGAAGTCGGAAACAAAGAACGTCTAGAACGTCTATATCACGAATTAACAACAAAAGACTGGTTTATGACATTATTAGACTTAGAAGATTACATTGAAACAAAAGAACGTATGTATCGCGATTTCGAAAACAGAGACGAATGGAATGCAAAAGTGGTGACAAACATCGCAATGGCTGGCTTTTTCTCAAGTGACCGTACAATCGAAGACTACAACCGTGATATTTGGAAATTAAAATAAATCAATTGAATGAAGGGACACGGTGAATTCCATGCAAATTAAAAACGAAGCAATGCTGATCACATACTCAGACAGCATGGGAAACAATATGAAGGACTTAAAAGGAGTTCTGGATAAATATTTCCAAGACGCCATTGGTGGAGTCCATTTATTACCATTTTTCCCGTCTACTGGAGATAGAGGGTTCGCTCCAAGCGACTATACTCGTGTAGATTCCTCGCTTGGAACATGGGAAGATGTGGATACTTTAGGGGAACAATATTATTTAATGTTTGACTTCATGATTAATCATATTTCTCGTGAGTCTAAGTTCTTTCAAGATTTTGTAAAAAATCACGAAAACTCTCCTTACAAAGATATGTTTATTCGTATCCATGAGTTTTTCCCAGAAGATCGTCCAAACCAAACGGATATCGATTTAATCTATAAACGTAAAGATAAAGCGCCATTCCAAACAGTTCATTTTGCGGATGGAACAACAGAAGAAGTATGGAATACGTTTGGAGAAGAGCAAATCGACCTTGATGTTCGTAAAGAAATCGTGAAAGAGTTTATTCGTGAAACGATTAAAGATATGGCAAGCCACGGCTGCTCATTAATTCGTTTAGATGCATTTGCATATGCGGTGAAGAAACTTGATACAAATGACTTCTTCGTAGAACCAGATATTTGGGACTTACTCAATGAAGTTCGTGATGAAGCAGCGAAATACCAAGTAGAATTACTACCTGAAATTCATGAACACTATTCAATTCAAATGAAAATTGCTGATCATGATTACTTCGTATATGACTTTGCGTTGCCAATGATCGTTTTATATTCACTATATTCTGGAAAATCAAATCGATTAGCAAACTGGTTACAAATGAGCCCAATGAAGCAATTTACAACACTGGATACGCATGACGGAATCGGTGTCGTAGATGCTAGAGACTTATTAACAGATGAAGAGTTAGATTACACTTCCAATAAATTATACGACGTAGGTGCTAATGTAAAACGTATTTACTCAAGTGAAAAATACAATAACTTAGATATCTATCAAATCAACAGCACATACTACAGTGCCTTAGGAAATGATGATGCAAGTTACTTATTGGCACGTGTATTACAATGTTTTGCACCTGGGATTCCACAAATTTACTACGTTGGATTACTTGCTGGCGAAAATGACATCGAGTTATTAGAATCTTCAAAAGAAGGACGTAACATCAACCGTCATTACTACACGTTAGAAGAAATCGACCGTGAAGTAGAACGTCCAGTCGTGAAAAAACTAATCAATTTATTACGCTTCAGAAATACATCCAAAGCGTTTGATTTAGAAGGTTCTTTTGAAGTAGAAACGCCAACAGAAAGCAAAATCGTGATTACGCGTAAAGATGCTTCTGGTGCTGCCGAAGCACGCTTAGAAGCAAACCTAGAAACAAAAGAGTTCACGATTACTGAACAAGGTCAAGTTGTAGAACTTTAAATAGATAACCATGAAACGGGAGCTACCATTTCTCTAAAAGAGAAGAGCTCTCGTTTTTGTTTGAATAAATTTCCAAAAGAATAGTACTTCATGTCTAGTTATGGTAAAATGACTCTGTATGACAAACTTTTGTATCTTCTAGAGTCATCTTACTTTAGAAATAAAAGCGATCGAAAGCATCGAACGTTTTCATTTCTAAAAGTAGGTCTGGAAGATACGTAAATAAGAGAAAAGGAGACTAGTTATGTCAGAAAAGAAAATCTATAGCTACAACTGGGGCGGACGTCCATTGCAAGTTGAAATCGGCCAATTAGCTAAGCAAGCAAATGGTGCCGTATTAGTACGTTATGGGGACACTGTTGTTTTAACAGCTGCTGTTGGTACTAAACAAGCAAAAGATACAGATTTCTTCCCACTAACAGTGAACTATGAAGAAAAGATGTATGCGGCAGGTAAAATTCCTGGAGGTTTCATTAAACGTGAAGGTCGTCCAAGTGAACATGCTACTCTTACAGCACGTCTAATCGATCGTCCAATTCGTCCAATGTTTGCGGAAGGTTTCCGTAATGAAGTACAAATTACAAATACGGTAATGTCAGTAGATCCAGATTGTCCACCAGAAATGGCAGCAATGTTTGGTTCTTCATTGGCTTTGTGTATTTCAGATATTCCATTTGATGGACCAATCGCTGGGGTAGACGTAGGTCGTGTAAACGGTGAATACGTAATCAACCCAACAACTGAACAAAAAGAAAATTCAGATATTGAATTATCAGTAGCTGGGACTAAAGCAGCCATCAACATGGTGGAGAGTTCAGCTAAAGAAGTAAGCGAAGAAGATATGCTTGGAGCATTATTATTCGGTCACGAAGAAATCAAAAAATTAGTGGATTTCCAAGAAGCAATCGTTCGCGAGGTTGGTAAAGAAAAAATGGAAGTGACTTTGCTTTCGTTTGATCCAGCCATCGAAGCACAAGTAAAAGATTTATTTAGTCAAGCGATGGTTCATGCTATTCAAACAGAAGAAAAATTAGCTCGTGAAGAAAATATTGAAAAAGTAAAAGAAACAGCTATTGAGCACTTCGAAGCTGTGTTAGAAGAAAATGAAGAAAAAGCAGGACTTCTAAAACAAGTTTCTCAATTAGTAGATAACTTAGAAAAAGATGAAGTACGTCGTTTAATCACTGAAGAAAAAGTACGTCCTGATGGTCGTAAGATTGACGAAATTCGTCCATTATCTTCAGAAATCGACTTATTACCACGTGTTCACGGTTCAGGTTTATTCACTCGTGGACAAACACAAGCATTAACTTCAGCAACACTCGCACCTCTTGGAGAATACCAAGTGATTGATGGTTTAGGAATCGAAGAAGGAAAACGATTCATTCACCATTACAACTTCCCACAATTCTCTGTAGGTTCAGTAGGTCGTGCTGGTAGCCCGGGCCGTCGTGAAATTGGTCACGGTGCGCTAGGGGAACGTGCTTTGAAACAAGTGATTCCAAGTCCAGAAGACTTCCCTTACACAATCCGTCTTGTATCAGAAGTGTTAGAATCAAACGGTTCGTCTTCTCAAGCAAGTATTTGTGCGGGGACATTAGCGTTAATGGCTGCAGGTGTACCAATTAAAGCACCAGTAGCAGGTATCGCAATGGGTCTTATTTCTGACGGTACAAACTACACAGTGTTAACAGACATCCAAGGGTTAGAAGACCACTTAGGAGACATGGACTTTAAAGTAGCCGGAACTAAAGACGGAATTACAGCTCTTCAAATGGACATTAAGATTCAAGGGATTACAGAACAAATCTTACGTGAAGCATTAACACAAGCGAAGAAAGCTCGTTTCGAAATTCTTGCAGAATTAACGTCAACAATTTCAGAACCTCGTAAAGAGCTAAGTCCATATGCGCCTAAGATTGAAATGATGACAATTCATCCAGATAAGATTAAAGTGGTTATTGGACGTGGCGGTGAAACAATCAACGCTATCATTGACGAAACAGGCGTTAAAATTGATATCGATCAAGAAGGCCACGTATCAATCGCTTCTACGGATGCTGCAATGATTCAACGTGCAAAAGAAATCATTGAAGATTTAACACGCGAAATCGAAGTGGGCCAAGTGTACGAAGGAACTGTACGCCGTATTGAAAAATTCGGTGCATTCGTGGAAATCGCTAAAGGGAAAGATGGCTTAGTCCATATTTCTGAATTGGCACACGAACGAGTTGGTAAAGTAGAAGATGTTCTTGCTCTAGGCGACAAAGTGACTGTGAAAGTTATCGAAATTGACGGACAAGGGCGTATCAACTTATCGCGTAAAGCTTTATTACCAAAAGAAGATAAAGAATAATTACTAAAGTAGGAGCCTCTGCAATTTGCAGAGGCTTTTTTGATTTTTAAAATAGAGAAAAACGGCACCTCTTCAATTCTTTGATATTCGCAAAAAAACGATAAATATGATATTCTAATAGAGTATATAAGGTGGAGTTATCTGCCCAAATCGAAATAAAAGTAAATAAAAGAAAATGAGAGGTAAAACATGAGTGCAATTAAAATCATCGCATTAGGTGGTGTGAGAGAAAACGGTAAAAGTTTATATGCCGTTGAAGTCGAAGAAGACATTTTTGTGCTGGATTGCGGACTTGTATATCCAGAAGATGAACTTCTAGGGATTGATGTTGTTATTCCAGATTTCACTTATCTTGAAGAAAATAAAGATCGTATTGCAGGGGTGTTCTTGACACATGGGCATGCCGATGCTGTAGGAGCCTTGCCTTACTTTTTACAAAACATTGAAGCCCCAGTATTTGGGTCGAAGTTAACCATTGCCCTTGCAAAATACTATGTAGAATCTTCAAAATTAGTGAGAGGATTCAACGATTTTCATGAAGTTACGGAAAATACTGAAATTGATTTTTCAAGTGCAACGATTAAGTTCTTCAAAACAACCCATACGATTCCAGATTCATTAGCAATCGTTATTAAAACATCTGAAGGAAATATTGTTTATACAGGTGACTTTAAATTTGATCAAAGCGCTGCTGTTGAATATCAAACGAACTTTGGTCGTATTGCTGACGTAGGGGAAGACTATGTATTAGCATTATTAAGTGACTCTAGTGATGCAGAAAGTAACGTGGAAAATGTTAGTGATCGTAAAGTAGCTGAGTCAATGTTAGAAGCGTTCCTTAATGCGGATGGAAGAATTATTGTTGCTTGTGTAGCTAGTAATATTTTAAGGATTCAACAAGTCTTTAATGCGGCTTTTGAATCAGGACGTAAAATTTTCTTAACAGGTTCTGAATTAGAAGAAATCGTTAATATTGCGTTGAGCCTAAATAAACTAACAGTTCCAGATAAACAATTGATTATTAACTTTAATCAGATGAAAAAATTACCTGATGATCAACTCGTGATTCTTGAGACAGGAAATGCTGGAGAACCAATTAAAGCCTTGCAAAAAATGGCGCTCGGACGTCACCGTCAAGTCAATCTACATGAAGGAGACTTAGTTTATATTGCGACAACTCCATCAGTTGCAATGGAAACTCAGATTGCTCGTACTAAGGATCTTATTTACCGTGCAGATGCGGAAGTATTCGAGATGGCTAACAGCAAGAAGTCAAGTGGACATGCAACGCCGAATGATTTGAAATTAATGCTGAATTTATTACAGCCAACCTTCTTTATTCCAGTTCAAGGAGAATACCGCAGTCTGTTAGCACATGCAGAATTAGCCCATGAATTAGGGATCCCTTACAAGAATATCTTTATTCCTGGAAAAGGAGATGTTGTTGAAATTGAAAATGGCCGCATGAGTGCCTCAGGACAAGTCCCAGCAGGGAATGTATTAGTCGATGGAATTGGTGTTGGGGATATTGGGAATATTGTATTAAAAGACCGTAAGATTTTATCAGAAGATGGTGTGTTTGTTGCAGTTGTAACGATTTCTAGACGACTAGGAAAAATTCTAAGTGGGCCTCAAATCATCTCTCGTGGATTCGTTTATATGAAAACAAGTGAAGAACTTTTAACAGAGGCTCAAAAAATTGTAACAGAAGTAGTGGAAGAGAACTTAGCTAGTGAAGATTTTGAATGGCCTCGCTTAAAACAAGAAGTGAGAGACGCTTTAAGTCGATATTTATTTGATCAAACAAAACGTCGCCCAGTGATTCTTCCGATGATTATGGAAGCTTCGAACTATAAGAAATAATTGGATTGAAGGAGATTAGAATGAATTCGAAAGCAGTAAAAATATTACTTGAAGTATTAGGAGCTGTTGTTTTTTCAATAATCCTATCGTTTATCCCACAAGAGTCTTTACCATTTTTTGTAGATCTCGCGATTATTCCACTAATCTTTGTTTCGTTAAGACAAGGCCTTATCTGGGGAAGTATTGCAGGAGTACTATTCGGGATTTTAGATACAGTGTTACACACCACCGGATCAGGCTACTTTATGGTACCGTTCCACGATGCTATTATGGCGTATGGTTTTGTGGGGCTAGCTGGTTTTTTTGCAAGAAACACAGTTCGTACAGCATTTAATGCTCGTACGTCATCCACAACGCTGAATGTTGTGACAGCAAGTATCATTGCGACTTTTGTGAGCTATGGATTCCATGCAATTGGAACAGCCATTGGAGCTCCTACGCATTTTTCAAATACAAAAGTAGCATTAGCACAAGGGTTCTTCAGTTTTGGGATGAATTTTGTTGCTACGCTTGTTATTACATTGGTTCTTTTAGTAACCTTAATTTATGTGAAGCGTGATGTATATATTCCAAAAGGAACACGTTTCTTATCACGTAGAGAGCAATCACATTTACTAAATGATTAATCGGAAATAAAGAAAGGCCTTGATTCGTCTGGGTCTTTTTTCTTTCAGTTGGAGAGGAGAGCAAATGGGAATTATCAGTTCATTTCTTTATTTGATTATTTTTGTCAATACCATAGCTGCGGTAATTACAGTTTTTCGTGAACCAAGAGATATTTCAGCAACTTGGGGTTGGCTTATTGTATTAATTATGTTGCCGGTAATTGGTTTTATCATCTATTTTTTCTTTGGACGTCGAATTCGTAAAAAACGAATTTTTAATCTAAGAGCTCAAGAAACGGTTGGACTGCAAGAACTAGTGGAACAACAGCAACAAGCGCTGGTATCTGCAAAACAAAAAATGGAACAAAGCTCATTCCAATTTAAGAATACGTATCAAGAGGAACTTGCCTCTTTCTTTCTTGAAGCAGATGATGCCATTATTACAGAAAATAATGATGTAGAGATGTTCATTGACGGTCATGATAAATTTAACCGACTAAAAGAAGACCTTCGAAAGGCCAAACACCATATTCATGTGTTGTATTATATTTTTAATGACGACGAAATCGGAAATGAAATTATGAATTTGTTAATTGAAAAGGCAGAAGAAGGGGTAGAAGTATTAGTAATCTATGACGCATTAGGCTCAAGAACAACGCGTAATTCATTTTGGAAATCATTACATGATGCAGGTGGACAATCAGTTGCATTCTTTGGTTATACCTTTGGATTTATTAATTGGCGGATTAATTACCGAAACCACCGTAAAATTGTAGTGGTTGATGGAAAAGTGGGATATGTTGGCGGGTTTAATGTTGGAGATGAGTATCTTGGAAAAGGACCACTTGGACTTTGGAGAGATACTCATTTAAGAATTGAGGGGGATGCCGTATATTCCTTACAATTACGTTTCTTTGTGGACTGGAATGCTGCAGTAAAAGAAGAAAAAAGAAGAGAGTTTATTCCAGAATATTTTCCAATGATGAAATCGGAAGGGAAACATACAATCCAGATTGTCTCTACGGGACCAGATAGTGATGTTCAAAAAATTAAACTAGGATTCATTAAGATGATTTCCATGGCAAAAAAATCGGTGTGGATTCAATCTCCTTATTTTATTCCTGATGAGAGCATTCAAGAAGCGTTGACGATTGCTGCTATGTCTGGTGTTGATGTTCGAGTGATGATTCCTTGTAAGCCGGACCATCCGGTTGTTTATCGCGCTACCGAATACTACGCGAGACAATTACTGCAATCAGGAGTAAAAATTTATGTATATCAACGAGGTTTTTTACATGCAAAAACCATGGTAGTTGATGAAGAAATGGTAACAATTGGGACTTCTAATTTTGATATGCGTAGCTTTAGATTAAATTTTGAAGTGAATGCGTTCGTATATCAAGAAGCTCTTGCACAAAAAGTTGCAGAAGATTTTATGTCTGATTTGAAGCAATGTACGATAGCAAATCAGAAGTATTTTGAAAAACAATCAAAATGGAAAAAGTTCAAACAGAGATTTTCTCGATTATTTGCACCAATTTTATAGCAATAAACAATGGAGAGAAAATTCAATTTTTAAGTTCTCTCACTTGAAAAAATACCATATTTGACCGAAAGTGAAGTGCACCCCAAAAGTTAGAAACAAAATCTAACTTTTGGGGTGCTTTTATTATGAAAGTTCCATACATGAAACTATTTGATCAACATTTAAAATATGTGTAATTTTTGATTCTTCTTCTAAAAAAACAAAGTGATTATTGACTTGGATTGCACTCTTCACGAATCCTGTTTTTGTATAATGAATTAGGTTTCCGTTCATATCATATTTTTCAAAATTTAATTCAATAGGTTTTTTAAAGTAGAAACTATGATGAATCTGTTCTACAACCTCAATTAGAGGCATTACGTTTTTAGTAAAGTTGATGTCTTTCTCGATATATTCTTCTTCAGTAATTTGTAATTTGTTTAATAGTGGTTTGATAAAGGATGTAAAAGTTGATTTTCTTTGTTCCATTTTGATTCCCTCCGAACATTTGTTTGCATATTTATTATACGAACAAATGTTCTTGAATGCAATAGAAAAGAAAAAATTTTTTAGATTAACAAACTTTCTTCCTATTTATAAAGTATGATCATGGAAATAAAAGCTGGAAAGTATCGTTTGAATGAAAGCAAAATTAAGTTTATAATGGGAAGGAAAGCATTTTACTATTCGTGAAAACGAATGGATAGGAGGTGTCACATGAGTCAAGAAATTCTAAATTCTGTTTTAGCCATTGAGTCTCAAGCAAAAGCACTGAAAGATAAATTAGATCAAGATTTATCTAAAACGCAAGAAGCAACAGAGCAACGAGTGAGCGAAGCAAAATCGAATATGGAACAATCGTTAGAAGTCTATCGTAGTGAATTACAGGCAAAGAATCAGCAGAAAAAAGCTGAATTTGAAGCAAAAGTAAAAGCAGATGAACTTTCGGAAATTTCATCCCTTACAGAACGTTTCCATCATCTGAAACAGGATTTAGTTCAGGATACTGTGAAGGAGGTGTTGAAGAGATATGGCGATAGCTAAAATGAATAAAGTGATGCTGATTGCCCCAATAAATCAGCAAAACCACTTGCTAGATGCTATTCAAGAATTACAATCATTGGAAGTCATTTCATTAGCACAAGCAAGAGATTTGTTTTTACAACAATCTATTGCTTTAAAAGAAAATGATGATGCAATGATAACAGCTCTTCAACAACAATTTGACCGATTAAATACAGATATTGCTTTTGTAGAAAGAAATCAAAAGCAACCTTCCATGTTTAAAAAATTGCGAACTAAGAAAGAGCAGTTTACTCTCGTAGAGTTACAACAAGAAGTTGCTTCTTATGATACGGATCAACTAGTGGAACATG
This sequence comes from uncultured Streptococcus sp., assembly GCA_963523415.1. Lineage (GTDB taxonomy): Bacteria > Bacillota > Bacilli > Lactobacillales > Aerococcaceae > Granulicatella. Next base: position 27,398 of record CAURBR010000001.1, read on the forward strand.
TTGAATCTATTCGAGCTGCTCTTAGAAAGAAAGATGAGGAATTAAAGGAACTTAAAGAGAAAGAGACACTTTTACGAAAGTGGAGTGCACTTGACTTTGATCCAAAAGAAATTTTCAAACATCCCTATACAAAAACGAAAATGGGTGTGATTCCTCAAACAGTAGACAATGCGTATCTAGAAGGCTTAAAAGCTAGCGAGTTACTATTTGTCACAGAAGTGTATCATACGAGGGAAGAAATTGGAGTGCTCGTCACTTACCCTCGTAAAGAACAACAAACGGCTAAAGAAGAGTTAGCGAAAGCACACTTTAGTATTGTTTGGTACGGGTTCGAACAGGCTCCTTCTCTTGAATTAGAAAAAAATCTCAAGGCACAACAATCTGTTATTGAAGCCAAAAAAGAGATTTTGGACTCTCTTCAACAAGAAAAGAACTTGTTGCGACAACTACAATTATCTCAAGAAGTTACCTTTAATGAATTGCAAAAAGAACAAGCAAAGAAAGAATTAGTGAATGGTCAACATGTATTTGTCCTTCAAGGATGGATGACGACAAAAGCTGTAGAACTGGTGCAAACACAATTAGCTGAAAAACTAGGAGAAAAGGAATATGTATTCTTACCACTAGAAATTAGTGAAGAAGAATATCCAGAAGTACCGACCGTTTTAGAAAATAATTCTTTCCTTAAACCGTTCGAGAATTTGACGGAAATGTATGGCTTGCCAAAATATGGAGAACTAGATCCAACACCATATACTGCACCATTTTATCTTGTATTCTTCGGGATGATGGCTGCGGACTTAGGCTACGGGGCTTTACTTTGGATTGGAACCTTTGCAATGTTGGCGTTATTCAACTTTGATAAGGGAATGCGTCGTAATTTGAAGTTTTTCCACTTGCTCAGTTACCCAGTGATGGTATGGGGAATTATTTTTGGATCAGCGTTTGGTGCAGACCTACCATTTCAGCCACTTTCTCTATCAAAAGATTTGATTACGATTATGATATTATCCATCATATTTGGGGTCATTCAGATTATGGTTGGGCTAATGCTCGGAGCTTACGGTAACTTAAAGAAAAAAGCCTATACAGATGCTTATACAAGCCATATTGGCTGGTTAGCAATCATTACTGGAATCATTCTTTATGTTCTTGGATCAATGGTATTTAATATACAATGGCTAGCAGTGATTGGCTCTTCAGTGGCAATTATTGCAGCAGTTGCTATTGTTGTTGTGACTATACTCACCAGCGAAAATAAGTGGGGTGGACTTGCAAGCGGCTTATACAATCTATATGGAATTAGTGGATACGTAGCAGACGTCGTGAGTTATACGCGTTTAATGGCGTTAGCTGTATCAGGAGGAAGTATCGCAAGTGCATTCAATATGTTGGTTGGTTTCTTACCACCAATTGCACGATTCACTCTAGGAATTGTCCTTATCGTGGCACTACAAGGATTAAATATTTTTCTTTCTTTCTTAGGAGCTTATGTTCACGGGCTGCGGTTACAGTTCGTTGAGTTCTTTGGTAAGTTCTACGACGGTGGCGGACACGCATTAAAACCATTTAAAACATACGAAAAATATATTGATATTAAAAATCAAAAATCAGAATAAATGGAGGAAATATCATTATGACAAACTGGTTAACATTCTTTACTGAAAATGGGGGCGGTCAAATTTTTGCTGCTCTAGGGATGGCAATTGCCATTATCTTCTCAGGGATTGGGTCATCAAAAGGTGTAGGGATTGCTGGTGAAGCGGCTGCTGCCTTAATCAAAGAACAACCTGAAAAATTCGTTCAAGCATTAATCTTACAATTATTACCTGGTACACAAGGGATCTACGGATTCATCGTTGCTTTCTTCATTATGATTAATATGTCAGCTTCAATGACGTTAGCAGCTGGTTTATACTTATTCATGGCCGCTTTGCCAGTCGCGTTCACTGGTTTATTCTCAGGGATTGCTCAAGGTAAAGTTGCAGCAGCAGGGGTTCAAATCTTAGCGAAAAAACCTGAAGAATCTACTAAAGGGATTATCTTTGCGGCAATGGTTGAAACATACGCAATCTTAGGATTACTTGCTTCTATCTTAATTATCATTAACAAAGGTTAAGAGGAGGGGTATTCTTGAAAGATTTAGAGCAACTAAAACAACATATTCTTGCAGATTTAGAAAAAGAATCCAAACAGCGAATGGAAGTTGCTACTAAAGAACAAGAAGAACGAATCAGTCAAATGAATGTGCAATATTCGCAACAAGAAATGGCGAAGAAAACCACATTAAAGCAAGAAGCAAAATCACAATACGAAAAAGAACAACAGACGATTTTGAACGCAAGTAAAAAAGAAGTCTTGCGAGTTAAACGAGAACTTCTTGAAAGTGTATTTGATGACGTTCTACAAGTAATGTCTAACTGGAATGGGGAAACATTACGTCTCTTTATCGAGTCAGCGATTCGCAAATTACCAAAACAACAACAAACAACTCTTACATTCGGAGAAGACACTGTTTCAAAATTAAATGATGAAGAAAAGCAACTTCTAACGTCGCAATATCCGTTTATTCAACTAGATGAAACAACTCTTCCAAAACAAACAGGATTTGTGTTGAGTCAAGAAGGTATTGAATACAATTATGTCTTCAAGGATTTAATTCAAGATTTGAAAGAAGAATACTCACCTATCTTAGCTAGAAAAGCATTCATTGGGTAAGGAGGGATGGAATGAATGATTTAGCCTATTCAGGAGTGAATACGACCGTTCGTATTCTTGAGCAGCAATTGCTGTCTAAGGAACAATTGAATGGGATTCTCGTATCTACATCCTTACAACAAGCGTTAGAAGCTTTGCAAAAGACCAGCTACGAAATCGATGTGCAAGAGGTACTTGAGTCTAGACAATTTGACAAAGTACTTGATGATCACTTGAAAGCACACTATGAGGAAGTGTTAGAGCTGATTCCGGATGCTTCTTTATTAGATGTCTTTTCGATTCGTTATACGTATCATAATTTAAAGGTTCTTCTTAAGTCGAAGTTCTCTGGGAGAGATTTAACACATTTATGTGTACCACTGGGACGTTATTCAATGGAAACATTGAATCAATTAGTGGAAACGCAAGACTCTTTGGACGTTCCACCGATTATGATTGAAGGAGTTCGCGAAGCCTACGCTGATTTTGAAAACTTTGGTCGCTTAGAAGCTGCCGATGTTTTTATGGATCGTTACTACTTTAAACATCTTCGCTTTATAGATCGTACTTTGAATCAAGATATCATTCATCAAATTGTTAATATTATGATTGATATGGAAAATATGACTATCTTGATTCGGGCTAATCAACAAAATCAATCTCGCTCATTTTTAATCGGAGTCTTGTCGAGTGAAGGAACAATTGATAAAACCTCACTAATTGACGAAGTGCTTGAGAAAGGAACCGATGCACTATTAGAACTGTATAGAAACGTTCCTTATTATGACCGAATAGTTTCTATTATAGAAAGTGAAGAACATCCAGTCTTTGCATTGGAATTATTGAAAGAAGAATTGATTTATCATATTCTGCAAGAGGCCACATTTGAACCATTTGGTCCATTGCCAAGTTTAGCTTATATTCATGCCCTAGAGATGGAAGTGAAAAATCTTCGTCTCCTATTGGTAGGTGTGGATAATGAGTTTTCCAAAGAACAATTAGAAGAAAGGATGCGACCAGTTTATGTCTCATAAAATTGCCGTAGTTGGCGACAAAGATTCCATCCTTCCTTTTAAAATTTTAGGCTTTAATGTGTATCCTTGCCACGAAGCACAGGCTGCACGAAACACTATTGATGAACTTGCGAAAGAACAAGTAGGGATTATCTATGTTACAGAAGCTATTGCTAGTGAAATTTCAGAAACGATTCGACGTTATGATGCCGAAATTTCACCAGCAATCATTCTAATCCCAAATCATAAAGGGTCTTTAGGAATTGGAAAATCAAGAATTCAAGAAAATGTAGAAAAAGCGGTTGGACAAAATATCTTATAACCAACCGATACACTAAACTAAGGGAGGTACCTCAGTGAAGATCGGAAGAATCGTAAAAGTATCAGGTCCTCTTGTGACTGCTGAAGGAATGGAAGATGCGAATATTCAAGATATTTGTCGTGTAGGTCATTTAGGCCTTATCGGTGAAATCATTGAAATGCGTAAAGATGTCGCATCCATTCAAGTATATGAAGAAACTTCAGGAATTGGACCAGGAGAACCTGTCGAAACAACAGGAGAAGCATTATCTGTTGAATTGGCGCCAGGGATTGTTTCTCAAATGTTTGATGGGATTCAACGCCCCCTAAATCAATTTAAAGAAGTCTCACAAAGTGATTTCTTAGTCCGCGGTACGAACGTGGATGCAATAGACCGTAACAAAGAATGGGAATTTATTCCTACTGCAACAGTTGGTCAAGAAGTCATTGCTGGAGATATTGTTGGATATGTTCAAGAAACAAAGGTAGTTCAACATAAAATCATGGTTCCTTATGGGGTCAAAGGAACATTAACTAAATTGGAAGCAGGTACCTTCAAAATTGAAGATACAGTTTACCAAATTGAAACAGAATCAGGTGTTCGCGATTTTAACTTAATTCAACGTTGGCCAGTACGTCGCGGACGTCCATATAAAGTGAAGAAAAACACTGAAGTTCCAATGTTAACAGGGCAACGTGTTATCGATACTTTCTTCCCTGTCACAAAAGGGGGAGCAGCAGCTGTTCCTGGACCATTTGGAGCTGGTAAAACAGTGGTGCAACACCAAATTGCGAAATGGGCAGACGTGGATATCGTAGTATACGTAGGTTGTGGTGAACGTGGGAATGAAATGACAGACGTATTGAACGAGTTCCCAGAATTGATTGACCCAACAACAGGTGAATCAATCATGGAACGTACGATCTTAATCGCCAACACTTCTAACATGCCGGTAGCGGCTCGTGAAGCGTCTATTTACACAGGTATTACTATTGCGGAATACTTCCGTGATATGGGGTATAACGTAGCCATCATGGCAGACTCAACATCACGTTGGGCAGAAGCACTTCGTGAAATGTCTGGACGTTTAGAAGAAATGCCAGGGGACGAAGGTTACCCAGCATACCTAGGAAGCCGTATTGCAGAATACTACGAACGTGCAGGACGTGTAGAAACACTAGGTAGCGAAGGTCGTGAAGGAACAATCACTGCTATCGGTGCTGTATCACCTCCAGGGGGGGATACATCAGAACCAGTAACACAAAATACATTACGTGTAGCCAAAGTATTCTGGGGATTAGATGCAACATTGGCGCAAAAACGTCACTTCCCATCTATGAACTGGTTAACTTCATACTCCTTGTATGATCCCGAAGTGGGTAAATACATGGATGAAAATGTGCATTCAAACTGGTCTGAATATGTTCAACACGCCATGAACACATTACAAGAAGAAGCAAGCTTAGAAGAAATCGTTCGTTTAGTTGGCCTTGAATCATTATCAGAACGTGACCGCTTAACAATGACGATTGCGAAATCTCTACGTGAAGACTTCTTACAACAAAATGCATTTGATGAAGTAGATACCTTTACTTCACGCGAAAAACAATATCGTATGTTAGAGCTTATCTTAACCTTTGAAAAAGAAGCTCGTAATGCGATGAAACTCGGATCTTACTATGCTGAAATTATGGACGGAACTGTAGAAGTACGCGATCGTATCGCTCGTTCTAAATATATTCCAGAAGTTGAGATTTCACGATTTGAAGAAATCAAATCTCAAATTAAATCCGATATCGAACAAACAATTCAACATGGAGGGATGACACATGCTTAAAGAGTATCGTACGATTAGTGAAGTTGTGGGCCCTTTAATGATGGTTGAGCATGTCGAAGGTGTTAAATACGATGAGTTGGTGGAAATCCAATTACAAAACGGAGAGATTCGTCATGGACAAGTCCTTGAGGTAAACGAAGATAAAGCAATGGTTCAGATTTTTGAAGGGCCAAGCGGGATTAATATTCGTGATACAAAAGTACGTTTCCGTGGAAAACCATTATCATTAAACGTATCAGAAGACATGATTGGTCGTATTTTTGATGGGATGGGCAATGTCATGGATGATGGCCCAGAAATCCTTCCAGAAGCGACTTTAGACGTAAACGGACAAGCGATTAACCCAGTTTCTCGTGACTATCCGGATGAATTTATCCAAACAGGGATTTCTGCGATTGACCACTTGAACACTCTTGTTCGTGGACAAAAATTACCAGTATTCTCTGGTTCAGGGCTTCCTCACAAAGAGTTAGCAGCCCAAATAGCGCGTCAAGCGACTGTATTAAATAGCGACGAAAAATTCGCGGTAGTATTTGCTGCAATGGGGATTACCTTCGATGAAGCGGAATACTTCATGGAAGACTTCCGTAAAACAGGAGCGATTGACCGCTCAGTAATGTTCCTAAACTTAGCGAGCGACCCAGCAATCGAACGTATTGCGACTCCAAAAATCGCATTAACAACAGCTGAGTACTTAGCGTTTGAAAAAGGAATGCACGTGCTTGTTATCATGACAGACATGACAAACTACTGTGAAGCCCTTCGTGAAATTTCAGCGGCTCGTCGTGAAGTTCCAGGACGTCGTGGATATCCAGGTTACTTATATACAAATCTTTCTACAATCTACGAACGTGCAGGACGTATCGTTGGAAAACCAGGATCGGTAACTCAAATTCCAATCCTTTCAATGCCTGAAGATGATATTACTCACCCAATTCCTGACTTAACAGGATATATTACAGAAGGACAAATTATTTTGGACCGTGCTCTTGATAAACAAGGCATTCAACCTCCAATTAACGTATTACCTTCGTTATCTCGTCTAAAAGATAAAGGTTCAGGTGAAGGAAAGACTCGTAAGGACCATGCGCCAACGATGAACCAATTATTCGCGGCTTATGCTACTGGTAAACAAGCTAAAGAACTTGCAGTTGTATTAGGAGAATCTGCATTATCAAAAACAGATAAGAAATACGTAGAATTCACAGACCGCTTTGAAAAAGAATATGTAGGACAAGGATTCTATACGAACCGTTCTATTCAAGAAACATTAGATTTAGGATGGGAATTATTATCCATCTTGCCACGTACGGAATTAAAACGTATTAAGGATGAGATGTTAGATGAGTTTCTTCCGAAAGGGGAGTGATTCCTTTGACTAGATTGAACGTCAAGCCCACTCGAATGGAACTTACGAAATTAAAACATCGTCTTGCTGTCTCTAAACGAGGGCATAAGCTTCTTAAAGATAAACAAGATGAATTAATGCGTCAGTTTATTGATTTGATTCGAAAAAACAACGCACTAAGAGATGCAGTTGAAAAACGTTTAGTTGCAGGGATGAAAAGCTTTGTACTCGCAAAAGCAACTCTCGAAGAAGCTTTTATTGAAGAGTTAGTAGCAATTCCTCCACAAAGTGTGACGCTCGATTTACAAGAAAAAAATATTATGAGTGTCTACGTTCCAGAAATGCATTTTACAGTAAAAGAAGAGAATGAAGACTCTGACTTTAAGTATGGTTATCTGAACTCGAATAGTGAAATTGATGAATCTGTCGAACAAATTTCGGATGTTCTAAATGAATTATTGTCGTTGACTGAAATTGAAAAAACGTGTCAACTTTTAGCAGATGAAATCGAAAAAACAAGACGTCGTGTGAATGCTCTTGAATATCGATTGATTCCACAATTAGAAGAAACGATTTACTATATCGAAATGAAACTGGAAGAAAACGAGCGCGCAAGTATTACTCGAATTATGAAAGTGAAAGATATGGGACAAAAATAATGGATTTAACGCTCTTAGCAATTTGCTAGGGGCGTTTTTGATTTTAATTTGGATATTTTTTGAAGAAAGTTGGAAACGGTTTTAAAAAGAGCAAAATAGTATAAGTAGAGAGCAAAAATGTCCATGTGTAACCCTTGACAAAGTGATAGAATGGATTTGTGGAAACGTTTTTATAAAAATTTAGGGGGTAGTTTTATGTATAAAAATCAACATTCACAGATGGAAAAGAGACAACGCTTTTCTATCCGTAAACTGACAGTGGGTACCTGTTCTGTACTCATCGGAGCCTTCTTTTTTGGAAGTTTGCAACCGGTTTCTGCTTCAGAAGTAACGCCAACAGAAGTCGTTGCAAAAGGCATTGAACCTGCTGCAACTGAAACAACTGCGTCAGAAAAAGCAGCTGTGGAAGCAGAAACAGTCACTGCCAAGAAGGAAGAAAAGGAAGAAAAAGCTGCGTCTAATTCCGCGACTGGTTCAAATGGAACAGATGTGAAAGAAGCTACAGCTGCAACAGAGGTAAAGCCTGTAGAGAAAAAAACAGAAGAAAAACCAGCTGTTAACGCAAAAGAAACGAAATCAGAAGCAGTAGTGGGAGAAACACGTGAAGCGAATGATACGACAACTGCACCAAAAGAATGGACTTCGACTAGTCAAGTAAAAGGAAATGTTGAAGTCGTTGAAGAGGACGGTGTTCGTTATAATAAATTAACCTCGACAGCCCAAAATGACAATGGAGCTAGGGAAGCTTTATTTGCAAAAGATGGTCTACAAGCGGATGAAGAAGGGAATGTGAATATCGATTTAACATTCAAAGTGAATTCCCCATCTGCAGAAACACGTTTTGGGGTTTATTTAAAATATAAAGATAATGATAATAATATCTTTGTCGGATATGATAAAGGTGGTTGGTTCTGGCAATATAAAGGACCTAATGTGAATACTTGGTATAACAAAACGCGGGTAGAAGCACCAGAAGTTGGAGTAGAAAATCATCTTTCGATTGTTTATAAGAAAGACGGACAATTAAATGCAACGAACAATGGTCAAAATTTATTTAGTACAGAAGTAGTTCCAGAAGTAGTAAAAAATGCTTTAGCAGGAATTAGAAAAGTATATCTTAAAGCAGGAACTTATGGTAGTGAACGAACTTCTGTATCCATTAAGGCTGATAATCAAGAAAATATTAAACCGGTAGAAAATACTGTTGTTGCAGACGATGGACTTCATCGAAATGATCAAGATGTTCATTACGAAACGTTACAATCTGAAACGCTAAGAGCAGTGATTGATACAGCTTTCCCACGTGTGAAAGAATATGAGCTTGATGGTAAAACACTCACAGGACAAGTTCAAAAACTAGATAAGATTTCAATCAACGGAACTCTTGTCACACCTGAGGTACAATACCGTAAGATTGATGCCACAACAGCAGAATATGTGATGACGGTCAAAAATGATGATGAATTCATTAATGCAGAAATCACAGTGAGATTGCAGCTTGTTGGGAACGAAATGCACTTTGACGTGACGAAAGTTGTCAATAAGAATAATGTGGAAATGGGTAAACCAGTGGATAACATAAAGAAACTAATTCAAACAATTGAATTTCCTGGAAATACTTTAGTTTCTGTTGGTTCTGACAAACAAAATGCTAAATTTGATGGGGCTCAAATGTCTACCAATACTCATAAATCTGGAGACTACCATTTAGATTTGAAACAAGGAAAGATGAATGACTATGCCTATGGATTCATGTATGGTTTTGTCTCTTCAAATGAATTAGCCGCTTCTGTTTGGAGTAACTCACAATTTACTTATCAAGGAAATGACTTTGCACGTATCACAACTGCTCTTGAAAGAGTGGACGGAGTAAACTATATCGGAATTCAAAGCTCTCCATATTGGTATCAACGTGCGTATAAGAATTTAGTTTATCCTGAATATACTTTAGAATTACCAAGTTCAAAAGTCGTTATTACAAAGGATTTGAACAAGGATAATGTGGTGGATTGGCAAGACGGAGCTATTGCTTATCGTAATATTATGAATAATCCTAAGGGAGCTGAATCTGTCCCAGACTTAGTGGCTTATCGGATTGCGATGAACTTTGGCTCTCAAGCACAAAACCCATTCTTAATGACATTAGATGGTATTAAGAAGATTAATCTAAATACAGACGGATTAGGACAATCTATCCTCTTGAAAGGGTATGGAAGTGAAGGACACGATTCGGGTCACTTAAACTACGCAGACATCGGTCGAAGAATTGGTGGCGTAGAAGACTTCAAGAAATTACTTGAAAAAGCAAAGCAATACGGTGCTAAAATCGGTATTCACGTGAACGCTTCAGAAACATATCCAGAATCAAAATACTTCAGTGAAGCCATTTTACGTAAGAATAGTGATGGTACTTATATGTATGGCTGGAACTGGCTTGACCAAGGAATCAATATCGACGCTTCTTATGACTTAGCTCATGGTCGACTAAATCGTTGGAAAGAACTTAGAGAAAAAATAGGAGCAGACCTTGACTTCATTTATGTAGACGTTTGGGGTAATGGTCAATCAGGTGATAATACAGCTTGGCCATCTCACATTCTCTCAAAAGAGATTAATTCTCAAGGTTGGCGTATGGCTATCGAATGGGGATATGGTGCAGAATATGACTCAACCTTCCAACACTGGGCAGCAGACTTAACTTATGGTGGATATTCACTAAAAGGAATCAATTCAAGTATTGTTCGTTTCATCCGAAATCACCAAAAAGATTCGTGGGTTGGAGACTATCCAAGCTACGGTGGTGCTGCTAACTATCCTTTACTTGGCGGATATAACATGAAGGACTTTGAGGGATGGCAAGGACGTAGCGATTACGAAGGATATATTCGTAACTTGTTTGAAAATGACGTTATGACAAAATTCTTCCAACATTATAAAGTTTCAAAATGGGTGAAGGGTAACCCAGTTTCAATGAGTGATAATGGTCAAAACTACAAGTGGACTCCAGAAATGGAAGTTCATTTGACAGACGATCAAGGAACCACTGAAGTAAAAATTGTTCGTCAATCAAACGATCCTAATAGCCCAGACTACCGTAAGCGGGTGACAACTATCAATGGTCGAGTCATCGAGAATGGTGGCAGCTACTTAGTTCCATGGAATTGGGATGAAAATGGTAAAGCGCTAACGGGCGATAAAGAAAAAATGTACTTCTTCACGAATACTGCTGGAACAACAGAATGGACACTTCCAGAAGACTGGACTGGAGATAAAGTATACCTCTATCGTTTAACAGACCAAGGTAAGCAAGATGTTGTGGAATTAACAGTCGGCGCGGACCGTAAGATTCAAATTACAGGGGATGCGTACCAACCATATGTACTTTACAAAGCACCTCAAGTTAAGAAGACAATGGTATGGAGTGAAGGACTACACATCTATGACCAAGGCTTTAACAGTGGTTCATTAGATCATTGGGAAAAGACTGGTGACAGCGTTCATGCTGAAATTGTGAAATCTCAAGGTGCTAACGAAATGTTACGTATTCAAGGAAACACGGAACGGGTGACATTGAAACAACGCTTAACAGATTTGAAACCAAATACAAGATATGCAGTTTATGTTGGAGTAGATAACCGAAGTGATGCTCGTGCAGACATCACAATTCGTGTCGGAGATAAGGTTATTTCTAATTATACGAATAAATCAATTGCGAAGAACTATGTACAAGCATATGCGCATAACACACTTAAGAAGAATGCGACAGTAGACAATACAAGTTACTTCCAAAATATGTATGTATACTTCACAACAGGCGAAGATGTTTCTAACGTAACATTAGAACTTGGAAGAGATGCAGACGAAAAAGCTACTTACTTTGACGAAATTCGTATCTTTGAAAATCAATCTGTAATGTATAATGATAAACATGATTTAGCTAATGGTAAATTCAAACAAGACTTTGAAGAAGTTCCTCAAGGAATCTTCCCATTTGTCATTGGAGATGTGGAAGGAGTTTCTGATAATCGTACTCACTTATCTGAAAAACATGAACCATACACACAACGTGGTTGGAACGGTAAGAAAGTGAGTGACGTTATCGAAGGAAATTGGTCATTAAAGACAAACGGATTATCTGGATATGATAGATTAGTATATCAAACAATTCCACAAAATTTCAGATTTGAAGCAGGAAAGACATATAAAGTAACCTTCGACTATGAAGCAGGTTCAGACGGAACTTATTCATTTGTTGTTGGAAATGGTGAAAATAGTCGTCGTAGTAAATTAACGAAATATGACCTAGCTAATACTTGGGAGCATTCAAGCACCCCTAAGAGAGTAAGTTTCTACGTAACAGGTGAAAAAGGTGGAAATACTTGGATTGGTATCTTCTCAAATGCGCGTGGAGCAGATACAAAAGGTGATTCTAACAATAATGAAATCAACTTTAAAGGATATAAAGACTTCATGCTTGATAACCTTGAAATTGACGAAATCACGTTAACGGGGAAGATGCTTGTTGATGATGCATTTGAAAAGAGCACGCCAGTCGTGAATGGCGATTACACTAAAGAAACACTTAATGCTTATAAAGATGCTATCGCAGCTCTATTAGAAGTAGACGATGATATTAGTGTAGAAGATGCTAAAGTACTTATCGAAGCAGTAAATACTGCTAAGAGTGCTCTTAAGGTAAAACGTTTAGCACCAGACTGGTCAGATATTGAAGAATTAAGAGCGGTATACCAACCAGATGAACCTACAGAAGGAAACCCATATTTTGCCTTTGATGAAAATCCAAATACAATGTGGCACACACCTTGGGGAGTGGATAGTCTTGGTTCAGATTTAACGGTAACCTTTAAAAATCCTATTGAAGCGACTCGATTTGAGTATGTACCGCGTTCATCTGGACAAAATGGACGTGTTAAAGCGGGTAGCTTACGTGTCTTTGATGAAAATGGTAAAGAACATAGTTTCAGTTTCCGTGAATGGGGAAATGATGCGAAGACTAAAGTAGTAAACTTCGATGCTCCAATTAAAGTGAAAAAAGCCATCTTTACAGGTAATGAAACTTATGGAGACCCTGGTCATATTTCGGCAGTGGAATTACGCTTTGTTATTCCAGTTGAAGAGGATAAACCAGTAGATGAATCTGCATTAAATGCTGAAATTGAACGAGTAAGTAAGATTGATCGTAAAGACGCAAGAGAATACTTATCTGCTGTAGAAGCGTACAAGAAAGGTCTTGCAGATCATAATTTATTAACTCCAAATGCAATTGCAAAATTAGTTGAAGAATTGAAAGGTGTTAAGGAAACTGTGGATCCAACACCGGACCCAACTCCAAATCCAGAACCAACACCAGATCAACCAACTGTTGAATTACCTCTATACGAAACAGATGGTGTGAAGGTAACGGTTGACAAGGAAAAAGGTATTGCGAGATTTGAAGACGAAAACGGAGATACTCCAGTAGTCGTTGAAGTACCAACTAAACTTCTTGATAAGAACATCAAGATGCTTAAGGTCGAAAAAGTAAATGAAACGATTAAAGAGTTAGATGGTAAAGAGTATCAAGCATATGAAATTACTTTTGTGGATAAAAATGGAAAAGCTGTTCCAGTAAAAGGTGCTGCAAAAGTAACCTTCCCAGTAGACAAAGAAGTGGAAGAAGCTTACTATGTTACGAGTGATACAAAAGAAATCGTCAATGAAGTTCCATTTACAATGGGTAAAGATCATCGAGTAACTTTAGAAGTAGAACACTTCAGCTTATACGCAGTTGCGTTCAGAGCTGCTGAAAGTGAAACACCAGCAACACCAGCAACGCCAGCAACACCAGCAACGCCGGAAACGCCAGTAACACCAGCAACACCGACAACGCCGGCGGTACCGACTGCTCAAGTGGCTGCTGCAACACCAGCTGCACCAAGTGCTAACCAAGGAGAAAATACACCAGCTCCAGCACAAGCCATGGGTGAAGCAAAAGAAATCTTGCCAAATACTGGTGTTGAGGATACGACTCCAGAACTAGTTGGAATGATTGCAACATTACTTGGTGGAGTAGGACTTGTAATGACTAAAAAAGGAAAAAGAGAATAGGAAAGACAAACAGTATGAGCAATGAGGACTTCCTAACCAATCCTCAAATTAAATAAATTCAGTTGTCTGCCCTCGAGCCGGTTCACAATGTGAACCGGTTTTCTCTTAAAAAAAGGAAAATCTTGCAAAATCGTTGGAAGTATCGTAAAATTGAGCTATTCGATGAAGAGAATTTCATTCGTAAATAGACTTTGTAGAGAGCCGATGATTGGTGGGAATTCGGTAGTCCCTGTTTATAGTAAGTATCATCTCTTAGAAACTTTTCTGAAATACATGTTAGATTAAGAAAAGTCGCTTAAATGGCGTTAACAATTTACCAAGGCAAACAAAAATTTGTTTGTAAATTTGGGTGGTACCGCGGAAATAATTTCGCCCCTGCAACTAGCAGGGGCTTTTTTTTATACACTGTGGTTAGGATTTAAAATAAGTGAAATGAAGGAGGAATTTCAATGAAAATGAAAGAAACATTGCAAATTGGAAAAACAGAATTCCCAATGCGTGGGAATCTACCTACTAAAGAAGTGGATTACCAAAAAGAATGGGAAGAAGCAGACGTTTATGGACAACGTCAGAAAAAGAATGAAGGTAAACCAACATTCGTGCTTCACGATGGACCACCATATGCCAACGGTGCGGTTCACATGGGACATGCCTTAAACAAGATTTCTAAGGACTTTATTGTTCGTAGTAAATCAATGAGTGGATTTCGTGCACCGTATGTTCCAGGTTGGGATACACATGGATTACCAATCGAACAAGCTCTAGCGAATGCGGAAGGAGTAGACCGGAAAAAACTTTCTATTGCTGAATTCCGTAAGTTATGCGCGGAATACGCGTTACGTCAAGTCGATAGCCAACGTGCAGAATTCAAACGTTTAGGAGTTGGCGGTACATGGGATCATCCATACTTGACACTCCAACCAAAATTTGAAGCAGAACAAATTCGGGTATTTGGTAAAATGGCTGAAAACGGCTATATTTACAAAGGATTAAAACCAATTTATTGGTCTCCATCAAGTGAATCTTCACTTGCAGAAGCTGAAATTGAATATAAAGATGTAGAAAGTGCATCTATCTATGTGGCCTTCAAAGTAAAAGATGGAAAAGGAGTTGTTTCCGATGATGCGTCATTCGTAATTTGGACAACAACACCATGGACACTTCCTGCAAACTTGGGAATCTTCGTTCACCCAGATTATATCTACGCTGAAGTACAAACTGACAAAGGGAAATTTGTAGTTGCCAAAGAATTAGTGAATTCACTCGCTGAAACTCTTGGTTGGGAATCAGTGGAAATCTTAAAAGAATTTCCAGGGACAGCTTTAGAGTATGCAACTGCATGGCATCCATTCTACGAACGTGAATCTCTTGTAATGCTTGGCGACTATGTAACTCTTGATGCCGGTACTGGTTTAGTTCACTCAGCTCCTGGACACGGGGAAGACGACTTCTACTATTCACGTAAATACAACTTAGATGTATTATCACCAGTAGATAACCAAGGATGTTATACAGCAGAGGCTCCTGGATTTGAAGGAATGTTTTATGCAAAAGCCAACAAAGTGATTACAGACATGTTAGCGGAAAATGGTTCATTACTAAAACTAAGCTATTTCGTGCATAGTTACCCACATGACTGGAGAACGAAGAAACCAGTGATTTTCCGTGCAACACCACAGTGGTTTGCCTCAATCGATGCGTTCCGTCAAGATATCTTAGATGTGATTGAAAATGATGTGAAATGGTACCACCCATCAGGTCAAGTGCGTATTTACAACATGGTTCGTGACCGTGGCGACTGGGTGATCTCTCGTCAACGCGTATGGGGTGTTCCACTTCCTGTATTCTACGGTGAAAACGGAGAACCAATCATTACTCCAGAAACAATCGAGCACGTAGCTAAATTAGTCGAAGAATTCGGTTCTGATGTATGGTTTGAGCGTGAAGCAAAAGATCTATTACCAGAAGGATTCACACATCCAAGTAGTCCAAATGGTATTTTCACTAAAGAAATGGATATTATGGACGTATGGTTTGATTCAGGTAGCTCACATGCAGGTGTATTGAGTGTTCGTCCGGAATTAACATTCCCTGCTGATTTATACTTAGAAGGTTCTGACCAATACCGTGGATGGTTCAACTCAAGTTTAACAACAAGTGTAGCGGTTCATAAGAAAGCTCCATATAAAGCAGTTCTTTCTCAAGGGTTCGTAATGGACGGAGAAGGTAAGAAGATGAGTAAGTCCCTAGGAAATGTCATCTCACCTGCAAAAGAAATGCAAACCAAAGGAGCAGATATTATCCGTCTATGGGTATCTTCTGTGGACTATGAATCAGACGTACGTATCAGTACTGAAATCTTAAACCAAGTTTCAGAATCGTACCGTAAGATTCGTAATACAATGCGCTTTATGTTAGCAAATACAACAGATTTTGAACCTTCAAAACACACTGTTGAATTCAAAGATTTACGTAGTGTGGACCAATACATGATGATTCGTTTCAATGATATCGTGAAGACAATCGAAGAAGCGTATGAAAATTACCAATTCTCAACGATTTACCAAACAGTGATGAATTTCTGTACCGTTGATTTATCCCAATTCTATTTAGACTTTGCAAAAGACGTATTGTATATCGAACAAGAAGATAATTATGAACGTCGTGCAATGCAAACGGTCATTTACGAAATTCTTGTGAAATTAACAAAATTATTAAGTCCAATCTTGGTTCATACGAGTGAAGAAGTATGGAAATACCTCAAGGAAGAAGAAGCTTATGTTCAATTAGCTGAATTCCCAGAGGTAGAGAATTTTGAAAATGCGGAAGAAGTGTTAGCACAATGGACTGAATTCTTCAAAGTACGTAATACTGCATTAAAAGCATTAGAAGAAGCTCGTAATGAAAAATTAATTGGTAAGAACTTTGAAGCGAAAGTAACCCTTTATCCAACGGATGAAGTTCGTACGTTGTTGGACGCTTTAAATACAAACGTTGCTCAATTATTTATCGTTAGTGAATTAGAAGTGGCTGCAGAAGGTGTTGAAGCACCTGCTAATGCGGTGGAAGGCGATGGCGTGAAAGTCGTTGTTGAACATGCCAAAGGTGAAACCTGCGAACGTTGCCGTGCCGTGAAGATTGAAGTTGGAACATTAGAAGATGCGCCAACTCTATGTAATCGTTGTGCTGCAATCGTGCGTAAATACTTCCCAGAAGCATTAGTACAAGATGCAGAATAATGTATCAATGAAACTGAGTCGATGACATCGGCTCAGTTTTTGTTTAGAAAGAATGCAGTCTATGAAAAATCCACTGCTCGTTCTTATATTAAATAGGGTTTATTCATGTTTGAATGATAAACTCAAGATAATCAGTGGAAGAGTGCTCTAACCAATACTTACAAGTTACGATATGAAAGACAGGAGGTTCTGCATGAGGAATAGAGTCATAAAGTTTACGGGAAGGTTTAAGCAATTAATCGTTTTTGGAATAAGCCTACTAATATTGCTTATGATGATTTTGTTTCATCCAGTAGACGCGGTATCTGAAGAACAAAATGCTACTCTACCAGAAGGGGTTCCGCAAGGCTATCACTTGGTCTGGTCTGATGAATTTGAAGGGAATCAATTGGATGAAACTAAATGGTCTTATTCCCGTGGCAGTTTTGATACAACAGCAAAAACACAAATGCAGTATACAGATAGCCCGGCGAATGTATCCGTTTCAGATGGATTTCTTCATTTGACAGCTAGATATTCACCGAAAATGCAAAAGTGGAATGCAGATACGAAATCGTGGGAGACGGTAGACCGCGTGAACACTAGAAAAGAAAATGGTGAGACGATTACTTATTCCGCCCCTTTTACTTCTGGAGCAATTCAAACGAGAGATGAAAAGGGCAATGTCAAAGTGGCTTTTAAGGGCGATTTTTACGCTGAAGCACGCATCAAATTACCAGCAAGCAAGTCTTCATGGTCTTCATTCTGGATGACAGGGACTAAAGGAATCCCTTCCCCTGGTAGTGGAGAAATTGATGTTTTCGA
The DNA here is from genome assembly GCA_963523415.1 of uncultured Streptococcus sp. Classification (GTDB taxonomy): domain Bacteria; phylum Bacillota; class Bacilli; order Lactobacillales; family Aerococcaceae; genus Granulicatella. The sequence continues at coordinate 45,404 of CAURBR010000001.1, forward strand.
GTCTAAAGGATACGATCCTAGCTTTTTACAAGCAAATACGCATACTCCAACATTAGATTCATCTAAGAAGAGTGAACAGCATCCCTTTCTTCTTCCGAATAATGGAGATACACAAACAGCATTTCATACATACGGAGTGCTTAAACAAGCAGATAAAGTAACGTTTTATTATGATGGAAAAGCTGTATATACGTTGAATTACAATGATATTCAGGGAGAAAATCCACTTGCAGATGAAGAAAATGGAATGATTTTACGATTGAGTCAAATTGTTGGGGGGAATTTCCTAAAAGACAAAAAAGAAAATCATGACTATACAGATGCAACACGTTTTTCTAATCAATATGAGGATAGTAGTCATTCAGAAATGCTTGTAGATTATGTGAGGGTATGGCAACTTAGATCACAGGATGAATTAAGTAAAGAATCCTCAAATGAAGGAGCTACTACACAAGAATCAGAAGTAAATGAAATAGGAAAGAGTAACACTTTTCATATTGGAATAGTTACCCTGGTATTTCTAATTGGTGGAGGTTTATTATTCATTTTTAATAAAAAATCAAAAAAGTAGACAAATGACCCTTCAAAATGTAGAGAAGAAAAAGGAATTTTGCAGTATTTGCTGTTAAATTCCTTTTTTTGATGGAAATTTCATCTAAAAAATTCAGCTAGTATTCAAAAAAGAACAAGATTAGAAGGAATGAGATAAAAATCTAACTCCTCATTATTCTTTGCGTTAAATCAAGGGATTTGAAGCTCTTAAAGAATTAAAACTGTAAATAAATGGAAATATAATTCTCCATACTTTCTTTATATTTGTAGTGAAATCATACTTATTTAGTACTTTATCTATAGAATTAAAAGATTTATTTCACAAGTCTGTCAGGAAATGTTCTTGGACAATAAGGATAATATCTCATATTAGGAAAAGGGTTTCAAAATCTCCTTCCTAAAATAAAAGAAGAAATAGGAGAACAAATATGCAAAAAGTACGTAATAAACAAAAAGGTATGATTGCAGGAGCAAGAGTATTAGGAGCAAGCCTGATCTTAAGCACAAGTTTGTTAGCGCCATTCGCAACAGTCTATGCAGAAACAGGTGAAGGAAGAGTTCCTAATGTAACACTGCCAACGGGTATTCCAACAAACTATGACTTAACATGGTTTGATGAGTTTGATGGGAACAAACTCGACAGAACAAAATGGGATTATTCTCTTTCAAGTTTCGATCCTAAAGCAAGAACGCAAATGCATTTCACAGATGACCCAGCAAATGTTTCTTTAAAAGATGGAATCCTTCATTTAACGGCACTCTATACACCGAAGCAATTGAAGTGGAATCCAGTTACTAAAAAGAATGAATGGGTAGACCGTGAGAATACTTATAAAGATCCAAAGACGGGCCAAACGATTACTTATAAAGCGCCATTTACTTCTGGTGCAATTCAAACACGTGACCGTCACGGGAAAGTCCTGTCTGAATTTGTAGGTGACTTCTATGCCGAATCACGTATCAAGCTACCATTTAGTGAATCTTCATGGGCTTCCTTCTGGATGACTGGTACAAAAGGCGGAGGCTCTCCAAAGAGTGGGGAGATTGATGTCTTCGAGTCTAAAGGATATGATCCGAAATTCATTCAAGCAAATGTTCATACAGAACCGACACCAGGTAAGACTGGTCAGTATAGTGAACAACATCCGTATAAAATTCCTAATAATGGGGATACGCAAACAGATTTCCACACATATGGGGTCCTAAAAGAAGGAGATAAGGTAACTTTCTTCTATGACGGGCAGGCCGTAAAAACTATTAAATATAGTGAATTGCTGAAGAACACACCATTCGTCAATAAGGATAATGGATTTATTTTACGATTAACGCATATCGTAGGTGGTTCATTCGTGAAAGACTGGGAGAAAAACGGTACTCGTAACTATACAGATGCGATTCCTTACAAAGATAGTTATAAGGATGGTAGTCGTTCAGACATGCAAATCGATTATGTTCGCGTATGGCAACCAAATGCAAAACCTGTAACAACAGAAGCGCCAACGACGACTACAACAACTACTACAACTGTTGCGCCAACAACGACGACAACAACAACCGTTGCTCCGACGACAACAACAACGACAACGGAAGCTCCTACGACAACGGAAGCTCCTACGACAACGGAGGCACCAACAACTACAGTAGCTCCTACGACAACGGAGGCACCAACAACTACAGTAGCAACCACAACGACTGAAGCCCCAACTACAACAGTAGCAACAACAGAGGCTCCAGTAGTGACAACTTCTGCTCCTGTAGTAACAGAGGCACCGGTAGTGACAACATCAGCACCAGTGGCAACAGAGGCTCCAGTAGTAACAACTTCAGCACCAGTAGTCACAGAGGCACCAGTTGTAACGACATCAGCTCCTGTAGTAACAGAGGCACCAGTAGTAACAACTTCTGCTCCAGTAGTAACAGAGGCACCAGTAGTAACAACTTCTGCTCCAGTAGCAACAGAGGCACCAGTAGTAACAACTTCAGCACCAGTAGTCACAGAAGCTCCGGTAGTAACAACATCTGCACCAGTGGTCACAGAGGCTCCAGTAGTAACGACTTCTGCACCAGTGGTCACAGAGGCTCCAGTAGTAACAACTTCAGCACCAGTGGTCACAGAGGCACCAGTAGTAACTACCTCAGCACCTGTAGTCACGGAAGCACCAGTAGTAACAACTTCTACTCCAGTAGTGACAGAAGCACCGACAACGACAACAACGACGACAGAGGCTCCAACAACTACTACAGCAACAACTGTGACAGAAGCATCAACAACTTCAACAGAAGCTCCAAGAAGTCGTGTTCGTAGAAGAAGAGCACTTCTAGATACAACTGAACAACCAACGCCAACTCCTGAGGCAGAGGTTCGAACTACAGTTGCAGATGTTGTAGCAACAAGTGAAGTTCCTGCACCAGTAGCTGTTTTAACAAATGCCGTTGAAGACAAAGTAGCAACAGCAGAATCAAATGTTGTTGAAGACAAAGTTGTAACACCTGAAACAAATGCCGAAGCAACTGAGTCACGTGTGTTAGCAACACCTCTTGCTGCTACATCAGAACAAGCAGCCAACAAAGATGCAAAAGAAACTAAAGATCCATCTCCAGCGCCTGTTGCACAAGCAGCACCAGTAAAAGCGGGAGAAGACGAATTACCAAATACAGGTACTTCGATGGGAACTTTATATCTGATTCTATCAGCAGTGTTCTTAACAGGTGGCGCATTCGTATTTGCTAAAAGCAAAAAATAAAATAGTTCAATAAACCAAGAAGGAATTAGACAGTGAAGGCTGTTTAATTCCTTTTTTGCGTTATTTGATTCAGCCTAAAGTCCCATAGAAATCATCCTTAAGTACCATGTCCGAAAATAGCCAAATGATACAATAGGTCTATAAGGAGGGAGTACCATGAAACAGTGGAATAGACTTCTCAAATTAGTATTGTTTGTATTCATAACGCGTTACTTTATGAGTCATATTTACGGGTCATCTGTAAGGCTGTTATTTTCACTTCTCGTACTAACAGGTATCTTTTTCTTCATGCTATTTCCAGAAGAAATGGAAGTGAAATCGGTCTTTGGTAAAACAAAGAAACCGTTAGATAAAACCTCTAGTAAGGTGCAAGAACGATATGAACAATCGGGATTATCCAAACAAGATATCGACTATTTTAGACAAAAAATGGCAGTGGTGAAGACGCAAATTCAAGAGATTGATGAGACGATTCAAAGTCTTACAAAGCTAAGAATTATTAGTAATCGCTATAACACTACAGTAACGATGAAAGATTATTTCAAAGAATTAGTGGCACACCCTGAGAAGCTTCCAGATGCAAACTTGTTTGTTCATACATGCGTACCGTCATTAAATGAAATGACGAAAGCCTATAAAGAATTGAGTGAGCAACCAGTAAAAGGAAGCGAAACGTATCAAACACTACAAGAATTAGGAGAAAAAATCGATCTCGTCTGCGCAACGCTGGAAGAGGATTACTTACATTTCCAAGAAGACAAGATCAAAAAATCAGAAGCTGAAATGGAGTACGTGAACCGTACGATAAAGGAGTAGAGAACAATGACTGAAGAAAAATCAATGGTGGATGCACTGATTCAAAACCCATTCGGAGAAGAAGTGGTAAAAAATACGACATTGCAAGATGTGGCAAGTGATTTTCCACAAGAACAAGTGGACGCTAAACGTGCGCTAGTAGATACCTTGCCAGAAAAACAACAAGAACAAGCTCGCGCACTAGCAAAACAAATCGACGAAAAGAATATGCAAGCTATCATTAGTTATGGTGCTGGCGCGCAAAAGCAGCTGGGTGAATTCTCTCATTCGATGCTGGCTCATGTGCAAAATAAAGATACTGGAGAAATCGGAGATACGCTCAATGAGTTGATGATGCGACTGAACGAGACAGATCCGAACGACCTTGTGGCACAAGACTCGAATATTTTCCGCAAAATCTTTGGCCGTGTCAAGAAATCGATTTACGAAATGCAATCAAAATACCAAGAAGTAGGGACTCAAATTGATAAGATTGCAGTTAAATTAGACCATGAAAAGAATGGCTTATTAAATGATAATTTATCTCTGGAACAGTTATATCAAAGGAATAAAGAATTTTTTGAAGCATTAAGTATTTATATTGCGGCTGGTGAGATTAAAATTGAAGAAATGCAGCAAGTGTTAATCCCGCAAGCAATGCAAAAAGCACAAGAAACAGGAGACCAAATGGATGTTCAAGTGGTAAATGACTTACATCAATTTCTCGATCGCCTTGAAAAACGAAATCACGATTTGAAATTGACGCGACAAATGACGATTCAACAAGCACCACAAATTCGTTTAATACAAAATACAAATCAAACCTTGGCAGAAAAAATTCAATCATCGATTTCAACAACGATTCCACTTTGGAAAAACCAAATAGCGATTGCAATGACCTTACTTCGTCAAAAAGATGCAGTAACTACCCAACGCCAAGTGTCGGAAACCACTAATCAACTGATACAGAAAAACTCTGAAATGTTGAAGATTTCTACAATCGAAACGGCGCGAGAAAATGAACGAGGCATTATCGATCTTGAAACTCTTCAAAAGACACAACAAGATTTGATTGAGACGCTCGAAGAAACGATTCTCATCCAACAAGAAGGCCGTCAAAAACGAAGAAAAGCCGAATATGAATTAACGCAAATGGAACAAGAACTTCGTGAGAACTTACTCGTCCTTAGTCAAAAAGAGAAACGAATGAGGAGCAATACTCATTAGAATTGAAAGTCTTTACGATTGAATTTGAGATAGGTTCAAATTGTAAGGACTTTTTGCATGCTTAGATTTTAATGTTTCAATTCATTAACAAAATCATAAACTTCACCTTGTACCTTGATATTTTTTGGAACATTCTTTAAAATAAGTTGAAAGGAAAAAAATATTATTTTAATGAGGTGAAAAAATGCACGTATGGGTCGTAGTTCTCGCGTTATTAGCATTAGCAGTCTTTTTCTTATTCATTTCACTATTCTTAAAGGATAACCAAAATGAAGAAGAAATTGATGAGCTTGCAGAAGGGTTATTAGAATTAAACCGAGAAGTATATTCTTTAAAGAAAAAAATTCAAGAATTAGAAGGAACTTCTATTTATAAAGGACCTTCTGTTGAACCTACTTATGAAGAAGTTCAAGCAGCAAAAGAAGCACCTGTTGCTAAGGAACCAGAAGTAGAAGAAGTTGCAGAAGAAAAAACAGTCGTAACCAAAGAAGTAGCTTCAGAAGAAAATGGTTCATTACACAATGTGACAAAACAACAAATTATTACATTGTTTAGCCATGGAAACTCTGTGGAAACAATCTCTGAACAATTAAACGTACCTGTTTCAACAGTTCAATTAGTGATTGACAATTATTTTGAAGCAGATGCGAAATAAGGAGGAAGAAGAACATGAGTAAAACGAAATTTCGTTCTTTAGGAATGGGCTTCTTATTAGCAGCGTTGATTCTAGCATTAGTGACTGTCATTTGGCCTTTTGTACCACAATCATTAAAAAGTCAATTAGATGGAGTTAACTTACCAATCGTTTCTGAAACAGCGAATGAAGGAAGTTATAAAGCAGCTTATGAATCTTTATTAGCTGAAAAGGATTCTAGTAGCAAAGCCTCTTCTACAAATGCAACTTCACAACCTGCAACAACTCAAGCAAGTACAACAGTTTCATCAACTCCAGTATCGATTACGATTGAAGCTGGAGAATCATCAGATGATGTTGCTTCTAAACTTGAAAAAGCTGGTATTATTAAGAACGCAAAAGAATTTGTGGACTACTTAGTATCAAAGAATATTGCTGAAAATATTTGGACGGGTACTTTTGAAATTAAACCAGGAAGCTCTTTTGAAGAAATCGCTCGTGATTTAGGAGCGTTACGTTAATTTAAATAGAATGACTAGTGTTACGGTCTTAAGGCTGTAACACTTTTTTTATGTAGAGCAAAAATTACCATATATGGTAATTTTTGAGGATTTGAAAGTATAGTATCTCCTTTCATGAAAAACGAATGGAAACTATGGTACAATAAGACTACAAATTGGAAAGTGGAGTGAAAATATGATTGAAAGAAATCAAGTTGATGTAAATCAAACATGGGATTTATCGCTTTTATTTGAAACGGAAGAAGTCTTCAATAAAGCGTTAGAAGACCTAAAAGAAAAGGTTGAGGCTTTTCAAAAGGAATACGAAGGGAATATTACAACAGCGGTTCAAGTAAATAAAGGATTAGATACTTATCGTGCCTTGTTAGAATTACGAGGTCGATTATCTGCTTATTGTAATCTTGCAGTGAATGCCAATACAAAAGATAAAGAGGCGCAAACACGTGCTGCCCAAACGCGTACAGTGTTAGCGGGATTAGACGCAAAATTAAGTTTCTTTGAATCTGAATTAAGCCAATTGGATGATGTAATGTTAGAAGAAGCAAGCGAGAATAAAGAAGATGTCTTATATATCGAACGTCTCTTAGAAAATAAAAAACACTTATTATCAAAAGATGTCGAAGCTACTTTAGCGGCTCTAGGAAATACACTAGATGCTGGTTACCAAGCGTATAACGATATTAAATTTAAGGATATGCATTTCCCAAATGTGGAAGCAGACGGACAAGTGATTCCGATGACATACAACAGCTTCGAAGGCCGCATGCAATCTGAACCAAATACAGCCATCCGTCGTGAAGCGTTCAAAGTGTTTAGTAATACACTTCGTCAATATCAACATAGTACGGCTTCCGCTTATAACACACAAATTCAAAAAGAAAAAACAATTGCGACCTTACGTGGCTTTAATTCGGTGATTGATTATCTATTAGACCGACAAAAAGTGTCTCGTGAATTATACGACCGTCAAATTGATGTCATTATGGATGAATTAGCGCCACATATGCGTAAATTCGCACGCCTATTGAAAGAAATTTATCAATTAGACGAAGTACACTATGAAGACTTGAAACTTGAAGTAGATCCAACTTATGCAGCCAAGGTAACGTATGACGAAGCAAAACAATATATCCTAGAAGGATTAGCACCTCTTGGAGAAGGCTACCTTAAGATTATAAAAGAAGCCTTCGACAACCGTTGGATTGATTACGCAGAAACAATCGGTAAACGTACTGGCGCATTCTGTTCATCACCATACGGGGCAAACTCATTTATCTTAATGTTCTTTACAGAAGATATGAATGACTGCATGACATTAGCACATGAGTTAGGGCATGCCGGTCACTTCCAATTAGCATATAAAAACCAAAATATTCTAGATGGTCGTCCAAGTATGTATTTTGTTGAATCACCATCAACGACAAATGAATTACTAGTAGAATTCTACTTGAAGAATAAAGCAGGCGATGACCTCCGAATGAAACGTTGGATTTCTTCTCAAATGGTCGCAAAAACTTATTACCATAACTTTGTGACTCACTTATTAGAAGCGTACTTCCAACGCGAAGTATACCGTTTAGTAGATGCTGGTAAGAGCTTGGATGCCGATACGTTAAACGATTTGTTCAGAGAAACATTAGCTAAATTCTGGGGACCAGAAGTGGTTCTTACAGAAGGGGCAGAGTTGACATGGATGCGTCAACCGCACTATTACATGGGACTTTACTCCTACACTTACTCAGCTGGTTTAACCATCGGTACACAAGTAGCAAAAATGATTCAAAAGGATTCAAGTGTCGCAAACACTTGGGTAGAGGTCTTGAAGATGGGTGGAACAAAGAGCGCAGAAGAACTTGCGAAAGCAGCAGGTGTGGATGTCTCAACAGATGCCCCGCTGAAGGATACGATTACAACAATTGGTGGCTTAATCGACGAAATCGTAGACATTACAAAACAATTGAATGCATAAAAATAAAGGTCAGCATTTTTTGCTGACCTTTTTGCGTTTATTGTTATTGGTTCGATTGAGAGACAATCAGTTGAACAGATCCGTTAACCTGGAGTGTTGGTGTTCCAGAAGGCAGAATAAAGGAATCTGCTTTTTCGATTGGATATGTTGTGTCATCGACTGTAAGCATTCCGTTACCGTCTAACACCGTTACAAGGTGATAAGTAGAAGATAAAGCATCACTATAGTCTCCATTGATATCGTATTTCCAAACCGTAAAGAATTTGTTCTCAACAAATGTTGTTCTTGTTCCAGTCTCCGTTGTCATTACTTGCTGATTTATCGTTGGGACACTGTGCGGAATCGTTGTGACATCAATCGTTTGTTGAATGTGCAGAGGTCGAAGATTTCCAGAGTTATCTTTGCGATGGTAATCATAAACACGGTAAGTTGTATCCGAATTTTGTTGTGTTTCAAGAATAACGATACCACCACCGATAGCATGGATTGTTCCGCTAGGTACGTTGAAGAAATCTCCTGCTTTTACAGGTACTTCCGTGAAAAGTTCACTCCAGGCTTCTTCGTTGATTTTTGCTGTAAATTCTTCTTTTGTCATCGCTGAATGACCATAAACAATCTTTGCACCAGGTTCTGCTTGAACCACGTACCAGCATTCATTTTTCCCATATTCACCTTCATGAGAGAGAGCATACGCATCATCAGGATGTACTTGAACAGATAAATCATCAGCAGCATCTAATAATTTAATGAGCAGTGGGAAACTTTTTAAATGCTGTCCGTTAAACAATTCAGGATGTTGCTTGTAAAGTTCGTCTAACCCCATTCCCGCATATGGAGACGGACTCTTAACCGTAGAAACTCCATGAGGATGAGCACTAATAATCCAGGCTTCCCCTGTTTTATCTGATGGAATTGGAAAATGAAATAGGGACTGTAATTTTGTGCCTCCCCAGATTTTTTCTTGGAGAACAGGATTAAAAAAGATTGGTATTGTCATAAAGATTCCTCCTAAGATGAGTGCCTTAGAGCAAAAGAATTAAATTCAAATAGATCATAACGGTGACGACTAATTGAATATTCAAACGGAGTTCCATTGTCTAAGTAAGCGACTTGTTCAACCTCAAAGACAGGCTCTGTTGGTAATAATTGTAAGTAATATTGTTCGTCTTCAGAACTTACGGAGGCTCTTAAGATTTTAGTGGCACTAGCAATTCTAAGGCCAAGAGTCCCTTCGATATAGTTGTAAATAGATTCTTTTAAAATATTTTCAGTAATTCCTGGGATGATATCAGTACTCATATAGGTTTGCTCAAGTACATATGGTTTATCATCAATGATTCTAAGTCGATAGATATTATAAACAGGACTTTGCAATGGAATTTGCAACTTTTCAGCTAAAAATTCATTAGCAAACTCCAATTTAAAATGGATTATCTTAGAAGTGATCTTAGAATGAGCATCCTCTGATATTTTGGTGAGTCCCTTAATATCTCGCTCTGGAACGATTAACTTTCTCTTCGAGCTACCTCGAGAGAGGACAAAGGTACCTTGTCCGCGTTTTCTATAAATTAATCCCTCAGATACCAGTAAATCAAGAGCTTTTTTAACAGTCATTCTGCTGCAATCAAACTGTTTGGTAAGCGTAATTTCGTCGGGTAACTGTTCATTCATCGCATATTCATTACTGAGAATTTTTTCACGGATTTCATTATAGATATGAAGATATTTTATGCTCATATGAAACCGTCCTTTCTCAATGGTTATCAGCTATATTATAACAAATAAATAGTTGTTAGGCAAAGTTTGGATAAGTAGAAACAATAGTTTATAATTGTCTAGACAAATAAAATATTTGTGATATACTTAATATATAAAATATGAAAAGAAAGGAGGTTATGATGATGAAGAAGTTAGTGTTTCCAAAGGATTTTTGGTGGGGAGCTGCTTCAAGTGGACCCCAAACAGAAGGGCAGTTTGAAAAAGCTCACGAGAATGTCATGGACTACTGGTTTAGAACCCAGCCATCCGATTTCTTTGATGGAGTTGGTCCTGTAATCGCCAGCGACTTTTTTCATATGTACGCTGAAGATTTTCGATTGATGAAAGAGATTGGTTTTAACTCATTTCGTACTTCGATTCAATGGAGTCGTTTAATTAAAGATTTCGAAACGGGTGAAGCAGATCCAAAAGCTGTGGAATTCTACAATGCGGTTATTGAAGAAGCAAAGAAAAACGATATTGAACTTGTATTGAATTTACATCACTTCGATATGCCAGTTGAATTGCTTCAACAATACGGTGGCTGGGAAAGTAAACATGTAGTTGATTTATTTGTTAAGTTTGCAAAAACTGCCTTTGAATGTTTTGGAGATAAAGTTCGTTATTGGACTACTTTTAATGAGCCAATGGTGATTCCGGAAGCTGGTTATTTATATGCATTCCATTATCCAAATTTTAAAGGAAAAGGGAAAGAGGCTGTCCAAGTTATTTATAATTTAAATCTGGCCAGTGCAAAAACAATTCAGCTATATCATTCACTCGATTACGAGGGAAAGATTGGAATCATTTTGAATCTAACGCCAGCTTATCCGAGAAGTCAATCCAAAGAGGATTTAGCAGCAAGTCAGTTTACGGATGATTTCTTTAATCGCGCTTTTTTAAATCCAGCTGTTAAAGGAACTTTCCCAGAAACATTGGTGGATAGACTCGAAAAAGATGGGGTTCTTTGGAGTCAAACCGAAGAAGAACTTAGAGTGATTGCAGAAAATACCGTAGATTTTCTAGGGGTGAATTACTATCATCCAAAAAGAGTTCAGGCACAGGATCATCCTACAGAGTATCAAACACCGTGGATGCCTGATCAATATTTTAAAGAGTATGAATGGCCAGAACGTCGTATGAATCCATATCGTGGTTGGGAAATTTATCCAAAAGCAATCTATGATATCGCGATGATTGTAAAGAAAGAGTATGATAACATTCCTTGGTTTATTAGTGAAAATGGAATGGGAGTAGAAAATGAAGCACGATTCATCGGTGAAGATGGAGTAATCGATGATGTGTATCGAATTGAATTTTATGAAGAGCATTTGGCTTGGTTACATAAGGCAATTGAAGAAGGTAGTCATTGCTTTGGATATCATACTTGGACGGCATTTGATTGCTGGTCTTGGAATAATGCATACAAGAATCGTTACGGATTTATATCTGTTGATTTAGAAACACAAAAGAGAACCATCAAGAGCTCAGGAAGATGGTATCGCAATGTAAGTGACCATAATGGTTTTGAAGTTGAGGAAGATTGATAGGAGGAAATCAAATGAAAAACTCAAAATTTATTGATAAATTTGCTGCTTTTGCTGGCAAACTTGGAAACCAAATTCATCTAAAGACACTAAGAGATGCATTTGCAACAGTAATGCCATTATATATTTTGGCAGGTTTAATCGTTCTATTAAATAACACAGTATTTAAGTGGATTTTCCAAGGAGATACATTAACGAAATTCCAATATTGGGGAATTACGATTGCTAATGGTACATTAAGTATTTCAGGAATTATTATTGCTGTAATGGTAGGATATTTCCTAGCTAAAAACAGAGATTTTGATAATCCATTAGCTGCTTCGATGTTATCTCTTGTATCATTAATTGTAATGATGCCTAACACTGTTGCAGTTGTCCCTGATGGAGCAAAAGATCCAATTAATGTCTCTGGAGTTCTTTCATTTAACAATACAGGTACAGGCGCAATGTTTGCTGGGGTTATTGTTGCGATTATTGCTACGGAATTATTTATTAAATTATCAAATGTTAAAGCGTTACAAATTAACCTTGGTGAAAATATTCCGCCAGCAGTTGGAAAATCATTTAGCGTATTAATTCCAGTAATGACAGTTATTTCATTATTTGGGGTTGTTTCAGCATTATTATTCAACATGACTGGTATGAACTTGATTTCAATTATTACAACCTTCATTCAAGAGCCAATTCGTCATATTGGTACAAGCTTAATTGGTGTTATCATTATTTATTCTCTAGGAAATATGTTGTGGCTATTTGGTATTCACCAAGCAGTTATCTACAGTGCAATCCTAGAACCATTATTATTAATTAATATTACTGAAAATATCGCAGCAGCAAATAATGGTCAAGCAATTCCACATATCATCAACTTATCTCAAGTACAAACATTTGCTTTAATGGGTGGTAGTGGTTCTACATTATGCTTATTGGTGGCTACATTCCTAGTGAGCCGTAATGCAGTTTCTAAAAATGTATCTAAATTATCATTAGGACCTGGAATCTTTAATATCAATGAACCAGTATTATTCGGATATCCAATCGTGTATAACATCTCTCTAGCAATTCCATTTATTTTAGTACCTGCGTTAGGAATTCTTATCAGCTATCTAGCAACTGTTGCTGGCTTAATGAGCCCTGCATTTATTCAAGTTCCTTGGACAACACCAGTCTTCTTAAATGCATGGTTATCAACAGCTGGGGATTTAAGAGCTGTTCTTGTTGAATTAGTTGTCTTTGTCATTGGAGTTCTAGTGTACATTCCGTTTATTAAAGTAAATGATAAAGTTGCAGAACAAGAAATGAAGGGATAGAATTATGAAAAAGATTTTATTAGTATGTAACGCTGGAATGTCGACCAGTATGCTTGTAAAAAAAATGCAAAATAGTGCTGCAGAACAAGGGATTGAAGTTTCAATTGAAGCCAAATCTATTACGGAAGCGAAAAAGAATTTACAAGATGTCGATGTGATTCTAATTGGACCACAAATCCGTTATGAGTTACCCGCTGTAAAAGAAGTTGCTGGAGATATTCCAGTCGATGCGATTGATATGCGTGACTATGGTATGATGAATGGTCCGAAGGTATTACAACAGGCGTTGACATTGATAGGAGAATAAGATGACTGAAGAAATGGAATTTATCTGCTTTCAGCTAATTGCAAATAGTGGAGCTGCTAAATCTTCATTCGTTGAAGCAATTCAGTTCGCAAAAAAAGGAAAACTAAAAGAAGCAAAAGAGAAAGTTGAAGAAGCAGAAAGTGCCTTTGTTGAGGCACATAAGATTCACTCAGAGCTGATTCAAAAAGAAGCAGGCGGAGAAAAGACAGAATTCTCATTATTGTTCATGCATGCCGAGGACCAAATGGCTTCAACCGAAATCGTTCAGTTATTAGCGCAAGAGCTAATTGAACTGTATCGTGATAAATATGCACAATAAGAACTTTACAAAACACAGATTGGCATTTCTGCTGATCTGTGTTATTTTTTGCCATTCATTATAGAAAGAAAAGTTTCCGGAGAAGCTTACTGCTATTATGAAGACATCCGTAAGCATTCGAAGGAATCTTTCTTTATGTTGAGATAAGGAAGAGAATCCTTAAAAAATGGCTAAATCCTTTTAAATCGCGTGAATTCAATGATAAAATGAACTGACATTAATATTGGAGGAACATATGGAAGATAAAAAATTATTAATGAATACATACACAGGACGAGTGTTTAATCCTCTGGAAATGAAAATTGAAAATGTTGCTATTGAAGATATCGCGCATGCATTGAGTATGATGTGTCGAGGGAATGGACATCTCCGTTTCTTTTATTCAGTAGGGCTCCACAGCATCAATTGTGCAAGAGAAGCACAGGCAAGAGGTTATCAAGTGGGAACAGTTCTTGCGTGCCTGCTACATGATGCGACAGAAGCTTATATCGCAGATTTAATTCGTCCTGTAAAAAATCAATTACCTGAATATGAAGTCATTGAGAACCGCTTATTTGAAGTGATTAAAGAAAAGTTTTTCTTGCAGCATTTAGAAGAAAAAGAGTGGTCAAAAGTCTGGTCGGTAGATCATGAGATGCTTGCGAATGAATTGCCTGTCATTTTAACAGATAAGCCTTTAATCGAAAAAGTGCCACTATTAAGTAATCCAATCTTAGAAGAACGAGACCGGAAATCTGTTGAGTTAGAATTTTTGAGACTCTTCCAAGAACTCTTCACGGCGTATCAAAAAGAAGTGAAACAGTTGAAACGAGAAGCTCAAAAGAAAGCTTTGGAAGGAATGAGCACGGGTAGTCGACGTTCTCAAGAAACGCGCGCTGTAGAATGGTTAAAAGGGATGCCGCAATGGATTGAAGCAACAACAGTAGGAATTACGATGCCGATGAAAATGGAGTTTCAACTGGATGCGGTAGTGGCAGAAGCTCGTAAGGTGGGTAAAAAACTTTTTGTTCCAGTGACCATGCCTGATAAAACTCTAGTATATGTGGAGTGGAACGACCAAACGACGTTTAAGCGAACCAGTTATGGAGTGTTAGAACCAGTGATTGATCCGGAACACCCAATTCTTGAAGCAAAAGATCTGGATTTAATTATTGTGCCAGGCCTTCTCTACAGTACAAAAGGAGATCGAATTGGTTTTGGAGGCGGGTATTATGACCGTACCTTACAGCAAGTAGAAAATTATAAAATAATATCATTGGCTTATCACACGCAAATAACAGATGTTGTAGATTGGCCAGTATATGAAAGTGATATGTGGATTCCAACGATAATTACTAGTGAAGGAGTTGTGAAACATGTTTAGAATCAATCCGTGGAAATGGCAACGAATGAAACGGAATTTCAATGAAAATTTTAGCTTTACCATGCTATTTCTTGTGATACAATTAGCCTTATTTGCGTTGATGTTTTTCGTAGGAGGTTCTACCAATGCACAAGTTTTAGTGAACTTTGGTGCCAAATATAATCCGCTCATTATCTATCAACATGAGTATTTCCGATTCGTAACACCGATATTCTTACATGTCGGACTGGAACACTTATTATTTAACAGCGTCTTCTTGTATTTTGTGGGACGTCAGGTAGAAGCAGAGATTGGACATTGGAGATTCCTCGTTCTTTATTTACTTTCAGGTATTATGGGAAACATTGCAAGTTTTGCATTCTCTTCGAGTATCTCAGCAGGAGCAAGTACTGCCTTGTTCGGACTTTTAGGAGGCGTTGTTTACTTATCTCGTGAACATGGCTATATTCGTTCGTTTCAACAAATGGGATACCAGTATGCAGGGCTTTTAATCATCAATGTATTACTTGGTTTTTTAAACAGTTCTATAGATAACTTTGGCCATTTAGGTGGATTTGTCGGAGGATATCTCGTGATGATGGTGATTACCTATCGCGGTGACCGTTTAACAAAAAATTCAAGCAGAATGATAGGAATTCTTCTTTATTTAGTCATTGCTTTTTTACTCTTTGCACTAGGAATAAGAAGATGATACTGGTATAATGAAAGCATGTACAAAATGATTTGAGGTGACTAGAATGGCAAAGAAAATTATTGGGATTGACTTAGGAGGCACATCTGTCAAACTTGCGATTGTTTCATTAGAAGGAGAAGTATTAAAGAAATGGTCTATTCCTACGAATATCCTAGACGAAGGTAGTCATATTGTGGATGACATCATTGAAACGATTCGTCATCGCTTAGAATTATTGAATTTAACTATTGATGATATTTTAGGGATTGGAATGGGGTCTCCAGGGATCGTTAATCGTGAAGAAGGTACGGTTATCGGTGCCTATAATTTGAACTGGAAGACGCTTCAACCAGTCCGCGAGAAAATTGAAGGAGCTTTAGGAATTCCATTCTTTATAGATAATGATGCAAACGTTGCAGCTCTTGGTGAGAAATGGATGGGTGCTGGTGGAAATCAACCAGACGTAACCTTCTTTACACTCGGAACCGGAGTTGGTGGTGGAATTATTGCTTCGAACCAATTGCTCCACGGTGTGAACGGGGCAGCCGGTGAATTAGGACATATTACAGCTGACTTTAGAGAGAATGCATTTTCATGTACTTGTGGTAAAAAAGGTTGCCTAGAAACCGTTGCCAGTGCTACAGGAATTGTGAATTTAACACGTCAATCTGCAGATGAATACGAAGGAGCTTCTCAATTAAAAGCGATGATTGATGATGGACAAGAAGTAACTGCTAAAGATGTATTTGATTTAGCAAAAGAGGATGATGCGTTAGCACTCATTGTTGTTCGCAAATTCTCGAAGTATTTAGGAATTGCATGTTCACACGTAGCCAATATTCTGAACCCATCTTATATCGTTATTGGGGGCGGCGTTAGTGCTGCTGGCGAATTCCTATTAAAAGGGGTTAGAGAAGAGTTCGAAAAATATGTATTCCCTCAAGTTCGTGAAACCACACATTTACGTTTAGCTGAATTAGGAAATGATGCTGGGGTTATCGGGGCAGCTTCTCTTGTGCTTTTGAAAGATTAAGAGAAACATGATACAATATTTTTTGTTGCATAATATATTAGTTTGAAGGAGTTAGTCTCATGTGGTATTTTGTTTATGCCTTATTTTTAGGCTATGGAATTTATCTATTCATTACCATTTGGATGCGTCAATCTGCTGCTAAAGTAGTTCCAGCATCTGAATTTGGAAAGGATTTACGTCACGGCCAATTAATTGATGTGCGTGAAAAAGATGAATTCAAAGCAGCGCATATTCTTGGCGCACGTAATATCCCTTATTCTCAATTCAAACATCGCTTTACAGAATTACGAAAAGACCAACCAATCTATCTTTATGAAGAAGGGGTAACTATTGCTGGTCGTTGTGCGTATCGTTTGAAAAAAAATGGATATACAAATATCTTTATCTTAAAACATGGCTTTGAAGGCTGGACAGGTAAAATTAAGAAAAGAGAACAATAATTGTAAAAGAGCTAGTTCGAATGAGCTAGCTCTTTTTATATTATTAAGCTTGATGCTTTCTGTAGTCTCCTGGAGATACTCCTGTTTTCTCTTTGAAGATTTTCGTGAAGTAAGAATAATTGTCATATCCCACTTCAGAGGCCACTTGAGAGATAGGCGTCTTCGTATCCGATAGCAATTCTTTTGCCGCGTGGATGCGCTTGTCTGTAATGTATTTGACGAGTGTTTCGCCGGTTTCTTTCTTAAAGACACGTGCCAGGTGATCCGCGCTGAGGTATACCATGTCGGCTAAAGTCGTTCGGCTTAGGTCTTCTTTGTAGTGATGATCGATATATTCGATAATGCGTTGAATACTATTCTTTTGGTTTTCAGCATCCGTTACAAAGTTTCTTGCATGAGACCAGTAGTAATTGAAGTATTCTTCGAAAGACTCAATCGAATGGAATTTTCTTTGGAAGAGGAAATCGTGATGTGCATTTTGGAAGAGCTTATGCGCTGAAATTCCATTTTGATCTAAGTAAATTCCTATTTGTTGCGTCCAATCCAGATGAAGTTTTTGCAAAATCGCTTTTGGCACCATTCCATTTGAAATATAGTGTGAGAGACTCTTTGCCAGTTCCGACTCATCTAATGAATCCGAGAAGGAGATAGAGTTGGTTGCAACTTCTTTTTCTTGTATAACGGTTACGTCAGAAGATACTGGAATAATGGTATTCCAATAAGGAACTTGTTGTCCAGTCGCTGCATAGAGTTCTTTTACATCTTGCAAAATATGCGTGCATTGTAAGCAACCTGTGAACGTTAAGATTGAATTGCGATGCAATTTGTCTTGAATTTCTTGTTGGACTTTTCTTGCAAATTCATCGCTGTTAATAGAGCTATCGACTCTAAAGTGACAAACATAACGGTCCACATGACCCTCCATCTTAAACAGACTCGCTAATTGATAAGTCTCATTCGAGAAGGCTTGAAATACCTTTTTCAAATGTGAAGTCCATGAAGGAATTTCTGGGGCGTAATCTACTTCATTAATATGCAATGTAATCACACCCGTTAGGAAATACTGATGCTCTTTTAAACTCAAATTGCGTCTGAGTAGTTCCGCTTGTAATTCTTCCAGACGGTGAATGCGTGGTTTTCTTAAATATTCGAACCAGAAATTATTCTCTGCTTGAAAAGATGTCTCAAGAGACGCTGCTGGATGTTGCTCTGTAATCTTGTCCAGTGCCTTTTGAATGATGAACTCCAACTTTTCGAAGTTAATCGGTTTTAAGTAGTATTCAAAACTTTGCAATTCAATCGCTTTTTGCGCGTAGTTGAAATCCGCATAGTTCGTTAAAAAGATGGTTTTGATGTCGTAATTTTCGTTTCTCACCCAAGAGAGCAGTTCAAGACCACTTCCTTGAGGCATTTCAATATCGCTAATCATTAGGTGAATCGGATTTTCTTTAATGATGGCTTGCGCCTGGGTGAGGCTATTAGCTGTGTAGACGTTATCGATTTTTAATCGATCCCAACGGATTTTTTCGCGTAACGCTTCGATGATAAAACGGTCGTCATCAACGAGTAGTATATTCATTAGAATCTCCTTTCAACGCTTTATAGGGGAGAAGCGCATAAATTCTTGCGCCACCCGTGTCGTTATTTTCAAATGTAATCGTAAAGTCATTTGGATAGAGAAGATTAAGCCGTTCAATCGCATTGGTAATTCCAATATGATGGCCGTCTTCTGACATTAATGATTCCATATTCTTCAGTTTTTCAAGAATCTCTGTCGTGAAACCTGACCCATTGTCTTTAACGCAAATTTCAATATAAGGTTTCTCTTCTACCATGCGTTTTTGAAGGGAAAGTTCAATGCTAATCCCGTCTTGAAAGGAGAAACCATGCTTAATCGTATTTTCAACGAATGTTTGTAGTAAGAGGGAAGGAACGAGCGCATCGTGCAGCCCTTCATCGAATGTTAAAGCAAAATCGATATGATTCCCATAACGAATACGTTGAATCTCCAAATAGTCCCTTATATGTTGAATTTCTTTATCGAGTGGAGAGAAGTCTTGGTCCACCATAAAGAGATATCGTAAGTAATCGGATGTTAAAATCGTTAACTCTTCGATTTCCTTATAGTTCTCCGTTTGAAGCATACTGTGAATCATGGAAAGCATATTTAAATAGAAGTGAGGTCGGATTTGGCTCTTTAAGTAGTTGAGTTCGACCTTTTTTAATTCCAGCTGAGCATGATACTCACGAATTTTTAAGTCTTGCATATCAAAGAGCACCTGGCTCAATTTATCATTTGCAGTATCGATTTCCAAAATTCCTTCAGAAGAAGCAATGTCGTAAATAGAGGTTGTTTCATCAATATTTGAAAGTCGTTCGGTTAATCGAGTGATTGGGCTTAACATTCTGTTTCGAATGAAAATAATCAATCCAAGTGAAGCAATCGCAATTAATATAGGAACGATTGCGATGAATACTTCAAAAAGAATGATACTCTTAAATACATCCGTGTAGTCAACCGCTACATAGATATCAAAAGGCAATTGTGTTCGTTCGCTGTCGGCTTCGATTAAGTGCGTTGAAGACGATAAGTTTTTCGGTTCTTTCAGCGAAATATGTCCATTCTTTCCAATATTCAATTTTCGAAGTGGTGTTAGAATATCATTTGCCGAGATAACCGCCATAATCGTTTTCTCTTTATAATGAACGACTTTAATCAAGTATTCCGTATCGTTAATAAGAATGGCTTGCCATTTACGGTCGTCCGTATTATTTCTGAACGAATTGATATTGTTTTTTAAATATAAGTAATCTTGATAGGGAATATAGAGATTAGAAGCACTCAGAAAATGATGCGTCCCTTCTGTAGCCACTAAAAACGACATATGCATTTCGTGTTGATATTCATAGTCGTTAAAAGTCGTCTGTACTTTTTTGACGGTTTGTTCATAATCTGTGTAACTTTGTGGCTCATTTAGTTCATCCAAACCCTTATCGTGAGTGACAGTTGAATACAAAAAGCGTTCAACAGAACGCATTTCATCATTCAGTCCATTGGCGTAAATCTCAATGGAGCTCGTCAATTGTTGAATATTTTGGTTCTTAATAAAATCTCTTGTGGCATTGCTGACGAAGAGACTGATCACTGTGATGAGGATAAGAAGTACTAATAAGACTTGAAAGAAAAATTTAAAAGAATGTCTTTTAGATAGAATACTATTTAGTTTCATAACTTTTACCTCGCTTCTCAAGTATAACACTATCATAAAAGTTGTCAAAAAACGATATGAATTAAGAAGATGTCGGAAAAGTGATATAAATTTAGCAATATTGTCTGAATAGTGAATAGTTCTTATCGAAAAAGTGATATAAAGAAAGCGTTTTATTTTATAAAATAATATCAGGAATTTGAAACAGGAGGGAAATTATGAAAGATTTAACCCATTTACAAAAAAGAAAAATAAAAAGCAACATTCCTTTATATGTGCTCCTATTTCCTTCAATTATTTTACTTATAATGTTTGCATATATCCCTATGTTAGGACTTGTGATTGCTTTTAAAGATTATTCACCAGCAAATGGAATCTTAAATAGCCCGTGGGTAGGGTTTAAATATTTCACCCAGTTCTTTAATTCAGTTCAATTCGGAACAACGATGATGAACACATTAAAGATTTCAATCTATAGCATTCTCGTTGGATTTCCATTACCAATCCTACTAGCGCTTTTATGTAACCAATTAAGAGCAGGGAAATTCAAAAAAGCCTTTCAAGTAACGACTTATCTACCACACTTTATTTCAACAATGGTTATGTGTGGGATTATCATTTTATTCTTATCACCAAATAGTGGTTTGATTGCCAATATCTTTAGGACTCTTGGATGGACAATGCCAAACTTACTATCAAAACCAGATAGTTTTGCTGGCGTTTATGTCTGGAGTGATGTTTGGCAACATATCGGTTGGGATAGCATTATTTACTTAGCAGCGTTATCAGCCATCGACCCAACGTATTACGAAGCGGCTACGATGGACGGAGCTTCACGTATGCAAAAGATTCTCAACATCGACTTACCATTACTTTTACCTACAGCAATGATTCTATTGATTTTAAGAGCCGGTAGCTTATTAAGTATCGGTTTTGAAAAAGTATTACTATTACAAAATCCATTGAACCTAGCTGGAAGTGAGGTGATTTCGACTTACGTATATAAAGTTGGGATGCAAAACTTCCAATATAGTTACTCTACAGCAATCGGATTATTCAATACTGTAGTCAACTTAATTATTCTATTATCTGTCAATTGGTTTTCTAAACGTTATACCAAAACAGGATTATTTTAAAAGGAGGGTGGTCATAGCATGAAATGGTTTAAAGCTTCAAGAAAATCAAAATCAGATTTGTTTTTTGACGTAGTAATCTACGGTTTTGCAATCTTGTTAATATTATTAATCGTTTACCCATTGTGGTTTGTTGTGATTGCTTCCTTTAGTAATCCTTCTGATGTAGCCAATGGTAAAGTTTGGTTCATTCCACATGAATGGAAATTAGATGGATATCAACGATTAATTGAACAACCACTGTTCTTAAGAAGTTATCTCAACACGATTTTATATACAGTAGTCGGTACATTAATCGCACTACTAATCAACATCCCTGCTGGATACGCATTATCTAGACGAGACCTACTTGGTAAAAAGTGGCTCAGTGTTCTCTACATTGTTCCGATGTTTGTATCAGGTGGATTGATCCCAATCTACTTAACAGTGAAGAGTGTCGGACTTGTCGATACATTCTGGGTAATGGTTGTTCCATTTGCAGTATCTTCTTACAACATTATTGTTGCAAGAACATTCTTCAATAACAGTATTCCAGAAGGAATGTGGGAAGCAGCCCAAATTGATGGTTGTGGTACAATTCGTTATTTCTTCAAGATTGTAGTTCCTTTATCAAAAGCCATTATCGCCGTAATCGGTTTATGGACAGCGGTTGGTATTTGGAACTCTTGGTTCAACGCCTTAATTTACTTAACAAAAGAAAACTTGCAACCATTGCAATTGATCTTAAGACGGTTATTAATCAGTAACCAAATGATGCAATCTCAGGCAACAGGGGAACTTGCATCAGACCTTCGGATTAAAGCTGATATGATGAAATATGCAGCAATTGTAATTTCAACAGCTCCGATTATGTTGCTTTATCCATTTGTCCAAAAATATTTCAATCAGGGTGTCATGATTGGCGCACTAAAAGAATAGGAGAGATATTATGAAAATCAACAAAATGAAATATGTGTTTTTGGCAGCAGCTACACTTACTGGACTAGCAGCTTGCTCAAATTCAACAACTAAGTCAAGTGACGAGAAGTCAGATCAAACGAATTTCAAAATCACAACGGTTCGATGGTCGGACTGGGGCGAAGATTACCATAAAGGATTTATCGATGATTCTGCTAAAGAAGCAGGCATTGAAATCAGCTGGGATACTTTAGTAGCTTCAGACTGGACAGATAAAAAATCTGTATTAATTGCCAGCGGAGACCTACCAGATGCTTTCTTAGGATCAAACGCATTTAATGACGCTGAAATTGCGCAAAACCAATCTTTATTTATTCCTCTAGAAGATTTAATTAAAGAAAACATGCCAAACCTTACTAAGGCAATGGAACAAGAACCAAAACTAAAAGCGATGATTACATCTCCTGACGGACACATTTACAGTCTTCCTAAGAAATTACCAATGCGTCCAACAGTAGGGAACCAATTATTCATCAATAAAAAATGGCTCGATAATCTAGGGTTGAAAGTACCTGAAACTTATGAAGAATTCGTAAAAGTACTTCAAGCATTCAAAGATAAAGACGCAAACGGAAACGGAGATGCAACAGACGAAATTCCATTTGGATCAGGTAACTTTGACCCAACATTCTCTTATATCCTTCCATTTAACAACCGTTTAGGTGCAGATAACACTTATGAAATGTCTGTAAAAAATGGTAAACCTGTATATCTACGTACAGAAGAAAGCTACAAACAAGGGATTGCAGCAATGCATGACGCATACAAGAAAGACTTAATTGACCCTGAACTTTACACTGAAGATTCATCAATGAGTGCCGCAAAACGTATGGATAAATCAGTAGCAAGAGTGGGTGTTTCAAGTGGTTGGACTGCCGATGCTACATTTGGATTACATGCTAGCGAATATGTTCCTTTACCAGCATTAAAAGGTCCTGACGGAAAAGGCTATGTTGCTTCTGACCCAGATCACTACAACTATGGACGTAATGAATTATTAATCACTACAAAAGCGAAGAACCCTGCTAAATTATTACAATGGTTCGATAAATTCTATACTGACGATGCAAGTATCCAAAACTTCTATGGTTCATTTGGAATTGCTACAGAAAAAGATGGCGACAAATATAAAGTATTACCTCCAAAAGACGGTAAATCTGCCGATGAATATGCTTGGATTCACTCTCTACGTGACTTCGGACCTAAATACGTGAGCGAAAACATCAACAGCCGCGTAGAAATTGACCAAACTCAAGGGGATGGTTTGAAATTGAAGATGGACCAAGAATTAAAACAATTTGCTTTACCAGCTTACCCTAATGTAATCTATTCTCAAGAAGAACTTAACCAATTAGCTTCTCTATACGTAAGTATTAATTCTTACGTTAAACAACAAGCTTCTAAATGGGTAGTTGATGGCGGAATTGAAGAAGAATGGGATTCTTACTTAGCAAACCTTAAAAATATGGGATTGGATGAATTCATCAAGATTCAACAAGACGCATATGACCGTTATCAAAAAGAAGTTAAATAATCACATTTTAACAAATACCCTAACTGAAACGTTTAAAATACAATGAGTAGAGGGAGCGAGATGAAGAAAAATCTTTCTCGCTTCCTTTTTCTCATATAGGTACGGTGATTTCATTGCAAAAACTATTTCGAATTGATGGGCCACTCGTTAGAGGACTAACGCTCATCACCAACTTGATTCTATTAAATACATTATTTATCATTACGAGCATTCCTCTTGTGACAATGGGGGCTTCTGCGACTGCTCTCAATACGATGTTGCATCGGATTTTAAAGGGTGATGATAGCGATGTTGTCTATCATTATTTTCGTATTTTTAAACTCAACTTTAAGCAAGCCACTGTCATTTGGGCAGCTCTTGTGGTGCTTTCGGTTCTATTATTTTTGAACTACAGTATTTTTTCGAATACAAATTTTTTGAATGGATATGGATTGTTACTTCTTGCGCCATTTGGAATGATTGTGATACTAGGAGTTGTCATCCTTTTACCGTATGTTGGATTATTTGAAAATAGTTTAAAAGCCAGTGTCATCAATAGCTTTTTCGTTTGTATTTTAGATCCGTTACGTGCAATTTTATTAATTCTATTTAACTGCGCAGTGGTGTATATGAGTGTGAATACGCCTGAGAGATTATTGACGGCGATTTACATATATACTTTTGGTGGATTTGCAATCTGGGCATTGTTAAATGTAAAAGTAACGAGTAAAATGTTTGAAAAAGCATATAAATTAAGCAATGGAGGTACGCAAGATGAAAATTTTTAAAGGAGATTTTTATCGTATCGGCGTTCTAACGGATAAACTCATTCGTTTAGAATATTCAAAGAATGGACAGTTCGAAGATAGACATACGCAATTAATCCAAAACAGAGACTTTGGTGAAGTAGAAGTAGAAGCAACTGAGACACCAGAACTATTAGATATTAATACGAAGTTCTTCCGTTTACGCTATAACAAAGGCGAATTCAATAATCAAAATCTATTTATTGAACTAAAGGGTCAATTCGCTATTTACGGAAGCCGATGGTACTTTGGTGAACCAATCGAAACCTTAAAAGGGACGACTCGTACCCTTGACCAAGTGGACGGGGAAACAGAACTCGAAGACGGGATTATTAGTAAGAGTGGTTATGCCGTTTTAGATGACTCGAATGGGTTTATCAGTGACGAAAAAGAAGGCTTTATCAAAAAGGAAAGCGAAGTGGATCTTTACTTCTTTGCTTACGGCCATGACTATAGAGGAGCTATTAGAGACTTCTATCATTTAACAGGCGCAACTCCATTATTACCTCGATATGCCTTAGGAAACTGGTGGAGTCGTTATTGGCCTTATACTGCTGATGAGTATTTAAGCCTCGTTGAACGTTTTGAAGATGAACGAGTTCCACTTGCAGTGGGCGTGTTAGATATGGATTGGCATATCACGAAAATTCCAGAACGCTTTGGTAGTGGATGGACAGGATATTCTTGGAACCGAGAATTTATTCCAGAACCAGAAAAATTATTGAAGAAACTGCATGATAAGAATTTAAAACTTTCTCTGAATGTCCATCCAGCCGATGGTATTCGAGCCTATGAGGATGCGTACCCAGCAGTAGCCAAACGTTTAGAGTTAGATGCAGCAAGCGAAGAACCTGCGATTTTTGATATTGCAAATCCACGCTTTAGAGAGTCTTACTTTAAAGATGTGCATTATCCTTTAGAAGAACAAGGCGTTGATTTCTGGTGGATTGACTGGCAACAAGGAACGCAAGGGGTACAAGATCCGTTGTGGCTATTGAACCACTATCATTTTGTCGATAATTGTAAGAGAGAAGATGGCGGATTAATCTTGTCTCGTTATGCAGGACCAGGGAGCCATCGTTATCCAGTTGGATTTTCTGGAGACACCATTGTGACTTGGGAGTCTCTTCAATTCCAACCTTATTTCACATCGACAGCTTCTAATATTGGCTATAGCTGGTGGAGTCATGATATTGGTGGACATATGCGCGGTTATTATGATGAAGAATTACAAATTCGCTGGTTACAATATGGCGTATTTAGTCCAATTACACGACTTCATAGTTCGCAAAGTCCATTTAATAGTAAGGAGCCATGGTTCTTTACGAAGAATACAGCAGAAATCATGAAGCATTATTTACGTCTAAGACATCAATTGCTTCCATATCTTTACACGATGAATGTGGCAACGCATGAAGAGGGGGCACCTCTTGTGAGTCCGATGTATTACTTCTATCCAGAAAATGAAGAAAGTTACCATGTGCCAAATCAATACTTCTTCGGTAGCGAGTTAATGGTCGCTCCAATCACAGAACCGATGAACAAGGATTACCAATCTGCTAAAGTACAAGTATGGTTCCCTGAAGGAAAATGGTACGATTTCTTCACAGGAAGAGAGTACACAGGAGATGTTGTTCTTGATATTTATCGAGATATCAAATCGATTCCTGTATTTGCTAAAGAAGGAGCAATTGTACCACTCGATGGTTCTGGTGTGAAAATGGGTGTTGATTTATCTGAAGTCATCGACTGGTACGTTTTCCCAGGAACTCATCATTCATTCGAAATGGTGGAAGACTTAGATGGAGCTCGTTGTGTATCAACATTATCTGTTGATTGGAAGTTAGGTGCCATCCAATTATCTGTTGAAGGGGACAAAGGCATCCTTCCAGAAAATAGAATTCACCGTATTCATGTTCAAGGAAGCCAAGACGTTGTCGTTGAATTGGAAAATAAAAACGCAACTGTTGAATTTACAGTGGGCGAAAAACACACGGTCAATCGAAATGAAGCATTCTACCAAGTACTCAAGAATGCGAACCTTCCATACGTAACGAAAGATCACTTATATCGTCGATTAGTTAATGCTAAAAATGCGAACGAAATCATGAATATCTTACATCATGAAGACGACGAATTAAGAGGACGATTGTTAGAGATTTTATTTATCAGTGAACCATAATAAATATCCACCGGCTTAGCCGGTGGATATTTATTGCTGAGTAGATGAGTTGCTTTGCGTTAGTATCTAACTATGAAATATGCTATTCTACAACTAGAAAATGACAGTGGGTGAGAATATGGAAAAAATACTATATACAACTACAGCCGTTAATGTAGATGGCCTAAACGGAATAGCTTATATCAAAGAAAATTCAGAGTTTGAAGTTGCGATTTCTTCTCCAAGAAGTCCAAGAGAAGGAACTAATCCAGAACAGTTATTTGCTTTGGCATATGCGACATGCCTGAATGCATCGATTGAATTCGTTGAAAAACAAAGAAAACTTGAACACCAAAGTAGTGTAGAGGTAACAATTGATTTAACGCTTGACGCAAATGGACAAGGGTATTTATTCCATCCCTCTGTTTTCGTGAAGATGCCGGGTAGAGAAGAAGCGGTCGCACAAGAAATTCTAGAAGCTGCAGAACGTCAATGCCCGATTCATAAATTATTAGAAGGAGGTGCAGTTCCTAGAGTGGAACTGACAACTGCTTATGAGTAACGTATTGTATAGAGTAGCTAATGTAAATGATGCAGCTGCGATTCAAGTAATTTATGCTCCTTATGTCGAAAAAACCGCAATTACCTTTGAAGAAGTTGTGCCAACAGTCGAAGAGTTCAAAAACAGAATTGTTCACACGCTAGAACATTTCCCTTATTTTGTAGTAGAAGAAGACGGACAAGTGGTAGGGTATGCCTATGCTGGGAGATTTGCAAGCCGAGCAGCTTTTGACTGGTCGACGGAAGTTAGTATCTATATTAGTCAAGATCATCAAGGTAGAGGTTATGGCAAAGGGCTATACGAAAAATTAGAAGAAGCTCTCATAACCTTGGGATACCAAAATATTTACGCTTGTGTAGCAGTACCAGAAGGTGAAGATGAATACTTAACGATGAATAGTTTATCTTATCATCATCACTTAGGGTTTACAGACTGTGGTTTATTTAAAAATTGTGGCTGTAAATTTAATCGGTGGTATCATATTGCCTGGTTACAAAAACAAGCAGCAACGCATATTCCAACAAAAAGACCCGCCCCATTCTCCAGTCAACAGTAGTCAAAATTAAAAGGCTCAGGATTCAGATGTAACACTGAATGCTGGGCCTTATCTATTTATAGTCAAGATTGTCTCTGCCATCTTGTTCTCCATTTCTTTTTTATCAAAATAGTACAGTCGATTACCATTGACCCTTCAATTTAGTTTGAAGGAAAACCCAACAATAATGACTAGCATCTTTGTTATTATGCAGATGATTTACCAAATTATAGCTTGGCTTCCAAGGTGTCAGATTTTGATGCTCAAATGCATATAGAAAATCAGCAAAAAGATGAGGATAGGGATCCCTTGGAATACCTTCACAGAAAATCGAAAATAACCCGATGAGTTTTCCAAAGGCTACACCAATTTCTCCATTCGTCCAGTAGATATGTCTGAGAATTCCTTCCAGATGAGAATGAGGTTTTCTGAGTAAATACTTTTCACTCAGTTGAGCCCATTGGTAGGGAATTTCGATAGAATCTAGTTTACCATTAAACCAATTTTCTTCGATTTCCATTTCAATCATCCTACGTAGGACCTCTTGGATTGGTTGATAGCTTTCAAGACTATTATCGCATTTATCAATTCGAAAATACTGATATACCAGTTCTTCTTGGATGTGTTTCTTAAAGGAATTATTATCTTTTTTCTCAGGATAAAGGGCGCTAACAATCGCTTCAGTAATGCGACTAGAGAGCAGTGGCAATAGTTTGCAGAACTCAAGAATTGTTTGTTCCATTTGAAGAACTTGATAAGAGGTAGTTTCTTCTAAGGAGATGGATTCTTTATACTCGGATAGAAAACAGTCTCCAAGTAGCTTTAAGCATTGATGCAGTGCGTTGAAGAAATCGGTAAATACACCTAAATTAAAATCAATGCGTCCTTGGTAACGATGAACAGTTGCTATAGGAGTTGAACCAAAACGGAGATGAATTGTTTCATGATGCAAGAATGGCTTACTGATAGAAATAATAGCATTTAAAGCAAGAATACTTTGTTCTTTTGAAAAATTAAGATAACAAGTAGGAGAAAGATGCAATGAAAATGATTCTAGATGGTTTTGATAGAGTCTTAGAAATGAATCTTTGCACTCCTGAATGAGAGGATAATAAAAATCGGTTAACTCACGGCCATAAATCGCAATGAGAACATCGTAGTATGTTAGATGGGGTAGCTGTAGACTAGATTGATAAAGTAGTGTGAAGTAATCTCGAAGGGGATTTAAATTCGGTAAAAGTTCTAAGATGCTTTCTCCCCGATAGCCATTTAACCAATAATCTGTGAGTTGACAGGAAGCCTTTGAAAAGGATTGATGAAAGCATTTTGAAGCAATTTGCTGCCGAATGTAGTATTTTTGAAGTTTTGCAAATGCTTGTTGTTGTTTGTGACTAAGCACATGTTGAAAGTCAGAAAAGTGATGTAGTAGGAAAGTGGCCTCAGGAGAACACACTAAATAGTTGATTATTTCATCAAAGGAATCTTCTAGTGGAAATCTGTCATAAGCTAATAAATGGTAAAAGTAACGCTGCTGAGATTTTTGCTCTTCTAAGCGTTCGATTTGAGTCGTTAATAGCGTTAAATCATTGATATACCGTTCCATAAAAAACACTCCCAAATGCTTTGTTTTTCTTAATTGTAACGCTTACAAAAAATTGAGTCAATACGATTTTTTATCTAAAAAATATACAGTTTTTATCGGAAAAATTCTTGTTTCTCATATGATAAAAGTTACTTGACTTCACACACTCCGTCTTCCATAATGGAATCAGTTTAAAAAGGAGGAATGCGGAGATGACACGAAAGAAGAAAGCTATTCTGGCGATTACTTCTGCGATTAGTATGATGCTCATTATTTTTATTAGTTCGAGTATGTCATACAGAGAACAATCCTTAGTGTCGACAATTCAATCGACATTGCCGCAGCAACCATTTTATGAGTGGCTCTCGAAAATTAGATTTGAATATGCTGGCCAATTGATTAGCATCCCTTCATTAGGGTATGCGCAATTCATTGAGTTCTTTATTCGAAAAGCAGCACATTTCTTAGCGTATTTCTTCATTGGCTACCAATGGGTTCGAGGCTTAAATGTACTCGTTCGAAAAAAGGGCTTACCGCAATTTTTAGCGATTTTTATTGCTGCGTTATATGCCATGACAGATGAATTTCATCAAGGAGTAACACCAGGCAGAACACCTCTTGTACAAGACGTCTTCCTCGATGTGATTGGAGCTGCGGTAGGAGTTGGATTAGGAACCTTAAAGAAAATTAAATAAGTTTGGCAAGTTTTAAACAGAAGGCATACTCTTTTTCATATGTTGAAGAAGAGTATGTCTTCTGTTTTTTGTTTCTTTTAACAGTAAAAAGACCCGTTGTTTCTTTTTTCCATAGTATATAATGACTAGTCAAAGAGTGGAGGAAACATCATGGAAATGAAGGAATTAGCAACGGAGGTGTTTACTCAGGCAATCAAACATCAACTGGATGATATTCATCTGCTGCCTGTTGGCAATGAGTATATTTTTTATTTACGTGATATCAATGGGCTAAAGGAATTAAGAAGAATTTCAGATGCAATCGCTGAACAATTCATTTCCTACTTAAAATATCAAGCAGGAATGGATGTTGGGGAGAGAAGACGTCCTCAAAGCGGATCATTAACGTATGAGTTGTCAAAACTGCAGAACATTGAGTTAAGACTATCCGTGATTACGAATTTCAAACAAAAAGAATCAATGGTCATACGACTTTTGCACCGTTCTAAGAAAGAACAAGCAGGGATTCGCTCGATGACATATTTCCCAAAAGATTGGCAGTTATTACAACAGTTTCTGCGTTATAAGAGTGGATTGATATTATTTTCAGGTCCGGTCAGTTCAGGAAAGACAAGTACCATGTATGCTTTACTGAGAGGAAGAATGAAGGAAAAGACATTACAAATCATTACAATGGAGGACCCTGTCGAATATCATGAACCCTTATTTTTACAGACGGAAATCAACGAGAAGGCAGGAATCACGTATGAGTTACTAATCAAGAGTTGTTTAAGGCATCATCCCGATATTTTACTTATTGGTGAGATTCGAGATGAGATGACCGCAAAAATGGCCATTCGTGCAGCATTAACAGGGCATTTAATCTTAGCGACAGTACATGCGAAAGATTGCAGTGGAGTGGTTGCCAGATTACTCGAATTAGGTGTAAGCAAAACGATGTTAGAGCAAACGATTATTGCAATTTGCTCGCAACGCTTACTTCCAAGATATTGTGGGTTATGTGAGGCGGAGTGTTCGCTTCATTGTAATCATCTTGGGAACGGGGAAAAACGAGGAACCTTGTTTGAAATCGAAACTCATAAACAAATTGCCCATTATCTACAGACGCAACAATTCAATGATGAAGAGGAAAGGATACATCCTTTTAACAAGGTGTTAAGGAAGGCCTATGCATTGGGATACATTACGAGAAAAACTTACGAAGCCTATCAAATTATCTAAGAAGTGGAAAGCAGCCGTTCAGAGTCGTTTTTTACGGCAATTAGGCCAGCTTTTAGAAGAAGGGTTCACGTTAGAAGAAGCCTTACAGTTCTTGGAGTATTTATTTGACACTCAGAAAGAAGACTTAAGACATATTCGGTTGGAACTTTCGAAAGGAAAGCGCCTGGATGAATGCTTAAAACAAGTCGGCTTTTCTGAAACGAGTACTTCTCAAATTTACTTATCTATGCAATTCGGTAGTTTTGAGAAAGCCTGTAAAACTATTGGGGAATTCTTAGATCGTAAAGAGAAACAAAAGCGAAAATTAAAACAAATGATGGTCTATCCGATTTTTTTATTTTCGTTTGTATTATGTATGGTTTTATGTATTCGATTCTTCTTACTCGAACAGCTCTCGAATATGATTTCGGTAGAGCAGTTGCAACAAGCAGGATTTCTATATTGGATTTGGCTTGGTTTCAAATACTTGCCGCAAATTGCTCTAGGAGTAGTGTTCGTTGTTGTAGTGGTTACGCTCTTAATCCGTTCCTACTGGGCCAAGCTGAATGCGTTTGATCGCTATCAACTCTTGAAGCGGCTCCCCCTCATAGGAAAGAGTGTACAGCAGTATATCACTTTTTTATACGCCAGAGAGTTTTCCTATTTTATTGGAAATGGTCAGTCTCTTATTTCTATGGTAGATGAAATGAAAAAAGAAGGAACGAGTCCATTATCGAAACTGTTAGCGTTAAAAATGGAAGATCAGCTCATTAAAGGAATGTCTTTCTCACAAGCTTTACAGCAAATTGGCCTCTTTTGCAAAGAATTAATTTGGATTGTACTTGAAGGGGAAAAAACAAGACGCCTGGATATGCAATTACAAGTATATTCAGAGCAAATGTTGACGGAATTAACACAAGGAATTGAAAAGAAAATTCAGTGGATTCAACCGATATTGCTAATGGGGATTGGCTTCCTCATCGTTTCTATGTATTTAATTTTATTATTACCCACATTAACTATGATAGGAGGAAATTAAAATGAAAAAAGTCTTGAAAAATAAGAAAGGTTTTACACTGATTGAATTATTGATTTGCTTATTTATTATCGGCTTAATGATGTTGTTGATTTTACCAAATATTGCAAGTCAACGAGATAAAGCGCAAAAACAAGCAGATACAGCGATTATTAAAGTTGTGGAAGGACAAGAAGAAGTCTATAAGATTGACCATAATGGAAAAGTGCCTAGTGTAGAAGAATTAAAGAACGAAAGATACATTGACGAAAAGCAAGCAAAGGCATATAACGAAGCCAAAAGTAGATCTCAAGAATAATGAAAAGGAAGGGATTTACACTCGTTGAGTGCTTGATTTCCCTTTTTATTACTTGTTTTTTAATTTTAATCGCACCACCTTTGATTAGTCATTCAATGGTTGATTATGAAGAACAAGTTTTCTTAAGGGAATTTGAACAGAGCTTGAATTTAGCTCAAATAACAGCGACTACTACTGATGTTGCATCGTTTGTCACGGTACTTGGAGGAGATGCTCGAATAGTGAAAGTGCAATTGTATGGCGCTCCTGAACTGAATAAAACGATTCACTATCCCGAAAGTATTGATACCAATGGAGTTTTAGAAATGGTCTATAAGGGAAGTTCAGGGAATGTACGAAAATTCAAAAGTTTCGTTTTTTACGGGAAATACCATGTGTACCGATATATCTTTCAACTCGGAGGAGCTAAATATTATGTTGAAACGAGTGACCGATAAGGGATACGTATTACTAGAAGCCTTAATTGGGTTGATGATTGTTATGGTCATTGTCTCTCTCATTGGGATGCTAACGAGCCAACTTGCCGTTCAAAAAGAACGAAAAGGATGTCTTTTAAAAAATCTTTCAGAGCAGCTGATGGTGTTGCAAGGAAATGCCGGAACACCATCTAAACAAAAGGAATTAACTTCAGAATCGTTCAAGAAGTTAAAGAAGATAGAGTTTGAAAATCCATCGTCACAGGGAAGTGTCCCTATCGTCACGATTTCTTGTGAGGGAAAAAGTGAGGTGTTCCAAATTGAGAATATACAGGAAAAAAGCGTCCGGATTTCTCCTCATTGAGCACTTATTTGCGTTAGGAATTGTAACGTTAAGTCTAGTAATTCTCATGGGCTTTAGTCGAATCTTATTTAGGGTACAAAGTGAGATACAATCCCCCGACGAGATTCAATGGCACTTATTTTTAATCCATCTAAATAATGAGTTAACGGGTTATTCATTGATTGACCAATATCATATGCGGTTTCAAGATCATACTCCTCAAAAACGATTGGAGACATCTATTAAGTATAATCCGTCTTCTGAAGGCGAGGGAAAGGTCTTTAAAACACCTGGGTATTTTCCAATGCTTTTTGGGTATCGAAGATTTCAATTAACTGCTTCCAACCATTTAATGAATATAAATGCCCAGCTAAAGCAAGGACATGAATTTCAAATCCCATTTGCCTCGAAGAATCGAGTGATTTTCATTCGTGTAAGAGAAAAGAAGTGATATCCATGAAGAAAAAAGAAAAGGGACAGTTGTTGTTGATGTTTCTATTTTTGTTGGGGATTACAAGTTTTTTGATGATTGCCTTTATCAAAATACAAGGACTCAATACGAAAGAATACCGCCTGCTCGAAGATGGATACAGAATGGATATCCTATTAGAGATGGCAAGTCAGAACATACGTCAGCGGATTTCATTTAAGGAAGAGACCATGACCTATCCGGAAGTCATTCATTTCAGCAACGGAGATGTTGAAGTTCACTGGGAAGAAAAGAGCCAGAAATTTCAATTGAAAGCTCGTTTGAAGAATGGTCATTCTAAAGAAGATACACTATATTTACAATTTGTACAGTAAACAAACAAGATGTTGTGTTTTCTTTTTGTTTTTTTCGCTTTCAAGATATGGTATACTTTTGAATGAGAAAATGAAAAGATGGTGAAAAAATGACACAAACAATTGGTGAAACTCTAAAAAGTGCAAGACAACAAAAGGGATACACACTTGATGATTTACAACAAATCACTAAAATTCAAAAAAGATACCTGATTGCCATCGAAGATAATGACTTTGATTTGATGCCAGGTGCCTTTTATACGCGTGCATTTATTAAGCAAATAGCGGATACGGTTGGCTTGGATGGAGCGAGTCTGCTAGAAGAATTTTCTGAAGAAATTCCACAAGTGGGGGTGCCAAAAGAAACACCAAGTACTTATGTAACTCCAAAATCGAATCCATCTAGAACAAGTAAGAAGAGTGGCTTCTCTACAGTTACAGCAACTTTGAAGAACTATTTCCCAACAATTATATTAGGAATGTTCTTAGTGGCTATTTTATTTGCGATTGGGCAAGCCGTAATGAGTTCACGTGCACAACGGACGAATACAGTGACAACACAAGTCACTTCGCAACAAAATGCAGTGGCAGAAACAACAAGCGCCACGACTACCACGCAAGCGTCACAAGTAACGACTTTGACGTATTCTTATACAAACGGAAATGCTTTGTACTATAGTGCAAATGTAAGTGAATTACCTTTAGATATTAAGGTATTAAATAAAGCTAAAACGGACTTATGGGCTCAAATTTCAGCTGATGGTGTAGTTGTGGTTGATGGTGTACCTACTTCAGGACAATCAGTGACAGGGACGATTCCAAAAGGCACAACGACGATTCGTATGGACTTTGGATATACGCCAGTTGGTACGATTACTGTAGGTGGTGTCGAGTTAGTGATTCCAGAAGGCTCGACTGCTAATCGAATTTATATCTCTATTCAATAGGAGTATAACGATGAATTTACCGAATAAATTAACCATTCTGCGGATTTTTATGATTCCAGTGTTCATCCTTTTAATGTGGTTACCCAGTTCACTTTTTGGAGAGATGAGCATACTACAATCGCAGATTCCTATTCTTCATTTCTTAGCGATGCTCGTCTTTGCTCTTGCCAGTATCACGGATTATTTGGACGGAGTTATCGCACGCAAATATCATCTTGTTACAAACTTTGGAAAGTTTGCTGATCCACTAGCGGATAAAATGCTAGTCATGACGGCGTTTATTATGCTTGTTTCATTGAACCTAGCACCGGCTTGGGTCATAAGTATTATTGTTTGTCGTGAATTAGCAGTAACGGGTCTTCGACTATTATTAGTGAAAGATGGAGAAGTGATGGCTGCTGCCTGGCCTGGAAAAATTAAGACGGCTACTCAAATGTTAGCGATTTTATTCTTGCTCACTGATGATTTATTTTTTAAAGCAATCGGAGTCCCTATTGGACAAATTTTATTGTATAGTTGTTTAGTATTTACAATTTATTCAGGTGTGGATTATTTTGTAAAGAATCGACATGTATTTGCGGATTCATTTACTAAAACAGAATAACAAACAGAGCCTGAAACACTTGTTTTGGGCTTTTTCTTTGAAAGATTGAATGTAAGGAAGGCGAAAAAATGAATGCGGAAATTATAGCAGTCGGAACAGAACTCTTAATGGGACAGATTGTGAATACGAATAGCGCGTATTTAGCACAGGAGTTAGCGAAAAATCATATTCCAACCTACTATCAACAAGTGGTGGGAGACAATGAAGAACGAATGATGGAGGCAATTGAACTTGCAGCTTCAAGAAGTGAATTGATTATTCTGACTGGAGGCCTTGGCCCAACCACAGATGATATTACCAAGCAAGTATTAGCTAGGTTTTTAGAAGTACAACTCATAGAAGATGAAAAGGCATTGCAAAAGGTGATTGATTATCATGTTCGTTCGCATCGTGATATGAGTGAAAATAATCGCAGACAGGCATTAGCATTTGAAGGAGGTACAATCTTTGAAAATCATAATGGATTAGCAGTCGGTTGTGGGTTTGAAAAAGATAATCGACAATTTATTGTCTTACCAGGTCCTCCATATGAATTAAAAATGATGATGGAAAAGGAAGTATTACCTTTCTTAAGAAAGAAATTAGGGAATGTAGATTTATTTGAATCACGTTATCTTCGTTTCTTTGGAATTGGTGAATCTCGCTTAGTGACTATCTTAGAAACACTCATTGAAGAGCAAACGAATCCTACGATTGCACCATACGCAGGTAAGTACGAAGTGATGCTCCGTATTACGGCGAATGGAGAAACAGAAGAAGAGTGTCAAGACTTACTTGATGGAATGGAACTTCTCATTCAAGCAGAAGTAGGTGAATTCTTCTATGGATACGGAGACCACAATTCTCTAGAAGAAGTGACTGTGTCTTTACTTAAGGAATCAGGACTCACACTTGCTAGTGCGGAAAGCTTAACAGGCGGTCTATTTGCTTCAAGTGTAGTGAACTTTGAAGGGTCATCTGCGTATTTCCAAGGAGGCACGGTGGCATATCAAAGAGAGGCTAAAGAAACACAATTAGGTATAGATGCCAGTTTACTGGATCAATTCGGAATGGTCAGTGCAGAATGTGCGACAGAAATGGCAAAACAAGTTAGACGCCACTTCCAAAGTGACTTGGGAATCTCATTTACTGGAGTAGCTGGGCCTTCAGAAATGGAAGGTAAAGAAGTGGGAACAGTATTCGTTGCGTTAGCTTCTAAAGAAGAAGTAGAAGTGATTGAATTGCACCTTGCTCGCAATCGAAATGGAAACCGAGAATTCGCTGTTCAACATGGATGGAACCTACTTAGAAAATATTTATTAAAGCATAGCCAAACAAAATAGAACAAATGTTCGCATATTGCTTGCGGATTGAATGAAGCATA
Organism: uncultured Streptococcus sp.; assembly: GCA_963523415.1. Taxonomy (GTDB): domain Bacteria; phylum Bacillota; class Bacilli; order Lactobacillales; family Aerococcaceae; genus Granulicatella. Next base: position 82,739 of record CAURBR010000001.1, read on the forward strand.
GTGTACAATAAGTTTGACTTAAAATTTGTGGAGGAATTAAAACATGGCAGAAAATGAAAATCGTCAAAGAGCATTAGAAGATGCACTGAAAAAAATCGAGAAGAGCTACGGTAAAGGTGCCGTTATGAAGCTTGGAGAAAAAGCAGATACACAAATTCAAACAGTATCTTCTGGGTCTCTTGCATTAGACATTGCATTAGGTGTGGGTGGATTCCCACGCGGTCGTATTATCGAAGTGTACGGGCCAGAATCTTCTGGTAAAACAACGGTTGCACTTCATGCCGTTGCGGAAGTGCAAAAACGTGGTGGAGTGGCAGCGTTTATTGATGCAGAACACGCTTTAGATCCAGAGTACGCAAAAGCATTAGGTGTAAACATCGATGAACTTTTACTTTCTCAACCAGATACAGGAGAACAAGGATTAGGGATTGCAGATGCATTAGTTTCCTCAGGGGCTGTGGATATCGTGATTGTCGACTCTGTTGCGGCATTAGTACCACGTGCCGAAATCGATGGCGACATGGGGCAATCTCATGTTGGATTGCAAGCTCGTTTAATGTCCCAAGCATTACGGAAGCTATCTGGTTCAATTAATAAGACTAAAACAATTGCGATCTTTATTAACCAAATTCGTGAAAAAGTAGGTGTGATGTTTGGAAATCCAGAAACAACACCTGGTGGACGTGCATTAAAATTCTATGCGACAGTTCGTTTAGAAGTTCGTCGTGCAGATCAAATTAAACAAGGAACTGAAATTCTAGGGAACCAAACAAAAATTAAAGTGGTGAAAAATAAAGTAGCACCACCATTCAAGACAGCCATTGTCGACATTATGTATGGAGAAGGGATTTCTCAACTTGGGGAATTATTGGATATGGCTGCAGACTTAGACTTCGTCAAGAAGAGTGGTGCATGGTATGCTTATAATGATGAAAAGATTGGCCAAGGTCGTGAAAACGCGAAGGCATTCTTAGCAGACCATCCTGAAGTCGTTGCAGACTTAAATCAAAAAGTCCGTGCACATTATGGAATTGGTGTTGAAGCAGCACCTGCTGAAGTGGAAGCAGAAGGACAAACAAGTCTTTTAGATGAGTAAGAAAAGATAAAAGATAGCTTGTATGAGAGGTGGTTCTTATACAAGCTGTTTTTATGAGAAGACATAAAACTTTTATTAGAATGCTAGCATTTTCAAGTAAAATAATGTACTCTAAAGTTTGGTATAAACTAAGAAAGAGGATTTTTCAATATATGTTTAAAAGAAAGCCTTATGTAGGCCTCAGTGATAAAATTCGAAATCAGAAAAATTCGCAGCAAATTCTTTTAGAAAGTTCTTCGTGGCTAACGATTGGGAATATCGTTTCGCGATTACTCGGAGCTCTCTATATTATTCCGTGGGGAGTATGGATGGGATTTGATCGAGATAATGCGAATTATTTATATTTTATCGCCTATAATATCTACGCCCTCGTCTTACAAATCTCAACAGCTGGAATTCCAGTAGCGATTTCGAAGATTGTGGCAGATAATCAAGCCAGAAGAGACTATAAGACTAGTTGGAGATTATTTAAGGGAACGATGCTCTTTATGATTTTCCTTGGAGTAATTTTTGCTGCTGGAATGTACGTAACAGCACCTCTTTTTGCAAAAGGAATTAACCAACAAGAAATTGATGATAGTATTTTAGTCATTCGGTCCTTGACACCTGCTGTTTTAATTATTCCACCGCTAAGTTTAATGCGGGGGTATTATCAAGGGTATAACGAAATGGCGGCTTCGGCAAAGTCTCAATTATGGGAACAAGTCGTTCGAATCTTATACATGCTTGGGTTAACGTATTTTATTATGCGTGTTGTTCGTGGAAGCTTTGTTGTGGCGGTTGCGCATTCTACTTTTGCGGCATTTGTAGGAGCTGTAATTGCATTCTTGTATTTAGCATATAAGATGTTCCGTGATCATAAAGGCATGATGGAACTAATGGAAGAAGGGCGACCTGAAAGAACGTTAAGTTTCTGGAAGATTATCCTTGAGGTGATGAAAGAAGCTCTTCCATTCGTATTAGTTACTTCAAGTATTCAAATTATCAGTTTGATTGACCAAGAAACTTTCCAACGATTAGTACCAATTTTTACTACCTTCTCTTTTCATGAAGGGAAAGAACTCATTACTTTATTCGGATTCAATGCCAATAAGATTATTATGATTGTCATTTCGTTAGCAATGAGTATCTCTACAGCTGCCTTACCATTATTAGCGGCGCATTACTCCGTTAATGATAAAGAAGAGGTAAAACGCGTCATTGCGCATAACCTTGGATTGTTTGCGTATATCATGATTCCAGCCTCTGTTGGGATGGCGATTGTATCAGAACCGATTTATAATGTGTTCTATTCACCAGACCCAACTGGAACATACTTGTTAATGGTTTCATGTATCATGTGCGTATTCCTTGGTTTGTTTGTGACATTCACCTATATTTTACAATCGATGGAAGAACATCTTTTAGCGATTAAGGCACTTGGATTTGCGATTATCCTCAAGCTTTTATGGCAACCGATGATGATTTACTTCCTTGGTGGAGCAGGTCCACTGATTGCAAGTTCAGTTGCGTTCTTCGTGTCAACACTTTACATGTGTCGTCATGTTCTTCGTTTAACGCAGTTTGACTTGAAAGGTGTACTCAATAAATTTGGGCAAGTCGTCGTGGCCTCTCTTGCCATGGCAATTACAGCAGGAATCACATTGTATGCAGTGAAATTAGTCATTCCAATTGGTGGAAAATTCCATGCATTTATAGCTGTTGCAGCTGCAGGTTTTGTTGGAGCCATCACCTATGGACTGATTACCTTAAAGAGCCGATTAGCCGACGAAATGCTTGGTGCCCGTGTTGGTGGTATTCGTCGTAAATTGAGGATAAAATAATGAGAATTGATAAATGTTTAGCAGATTGTGGCCTTGGAACTCGTTCCGAGGTCAAATCTTTATTAAAAGCCAAAAGAATTACCGTGAATGGAACAGTTGTTACAAATGGAAAAGTTCAAGTGAATCCTGACGAAGACGAAATTCAATTCGATGGGAACAAAATTGTCTATGAAGAGTTTGTCTATATCATGATGAATAAGCCGAAAGGAGTCGTCAGTGCAACAGAAGATAATCTTCATAAAACAGTGTTAGATTTAGTGGACTCTATTTATGCTAAAAAAGGAGTCTTTCCTGTAGGACGTCTCGATATTGATACTCACGGATTGTTGCTTTTAACCAATGATGGAGAGCTAGCGCATCAACTGCTTTCTCCTAAAAAACATGTTACGAAAGTCTACCGAGCAAGAGTAGAAGGCGCGATGACTGCTGATGATGCGATTGCTTTTGAAAAAGGAATAGTGCTGTCAGATGGAACACAGTGCCTTCCTGCAAAGCTTGAAATCCTCTTGGTTGAGAAGGAAGAATCCATTGTACATATTCACCTCAACGAAGGAAAATTCCATCAGGTGAAGAGAATGGTACAAGCCTGCGGGAAAAAGGTAGTAGACCTCCAGCGATTAACCATGGGGTCACTACATTTAGATAAGACATTATCATTAGGGGAGAGTCGCCCTTTAACGCAGCAAGAAAGAGAGTCGCTGGGACTTCGTTAAAATGACTGAGCTTAGGAGAAATTCTAGGCTTTTTTATTTCTCTTGGAAAGGGTTTAACCGCTTTTCATCCATTTGTAAACATGGTAAGATAAGAATAATGAGTCTACATAGAATGGAGCGATTAGATGACAATTGATTGGAAGAAAGAAGTGGAACTTCGTAAAGAAGATCTGCTAAAAGATTTATTCACGTTATTGCGTATCGACAGTGTACGTGATGACTCAAAAGCAACAGAGGATGCACCAGTGGGACCTGGCCCTAAAGAAGCACTAGAAGCGTTTTTAGCAATTGCAGAGCGTGATGGCTTCACAACTAAAGAAGTAGGCAACTTAGCTGGTCATATTGAGTTTGCACCAAATCCAGACTTTAAAGAAACGCTTGGAGTTTTAGGCCACGTGGACGTTGTACCAGTTGGAACAGGATGGGAAACCGATCCATTCGAACCACAAATTATCGACGACCGTATTTATGCTCGTGGTTCAAGTGATGATAAAGGTCCAAGTATGGCTGCATACTACGCATTAAAAATCATTAAAGAATTAGGATTGCCTGTTTCAAAACGAGTTCGTTTCATTATTGGTACTGACGAAGAATCTGGATGGAAGTGTATGGACCGTTACTTCAAAACTGAAGAAATGCCAGATTTCGGTTTCTCACCAGATGCGACTTTCCCAATTATTAACGGGGAAAAAGGAATTCTTTCATTACATTACGAAATTCCAGCGCAAGCACCTGAAGGGGATTATCAATTATTAAGTTTCGATGCTGGCCTTCGTGAAAACATGGTACCACAAGATGCACATGCAGAAATTGTAGTACCGAATGCAAACGAAGTAGTGGATCAATTCTTAGCATATGTTGCTGCAAATCCAGTGGAAGGTAGCGCGCAAGTACTAGATAGCAAAGTTATCCTTGATGTTGTTGGTAAATCAGCTCATGGTTCGACACCTGATAAAGGAATCAACGCTGGGACACACTTAGCGAAGTTCTTAAACCAATATGCTTTCAAAGGGAATGCGAAGAAATACTTAGCATTTGCAGCTGAAGTCTTACACGAAGATACAGACGGTAAGAACTTAAAAGTTGACTTCAATCACGAAGTAATGGGACCATTAACTGCTAATGCCGGTATCTTCACTTACACACCAGAATTTGGTGGGGTAGCCGTAGTGAACTTCCGTTATCCATTAGGTGTGACTGCAGAAGGTCTTGAAATCAAGACAGAAGTAGTTGCTTCAGGTTATGGCTTCACTGTTGCACACGGTAAAGCACAAGTTCCTCACTATGTATCTCCAGAAGATGAGTTAGTGTCAACATTATTAGATGTATATCACCGTCAAACAGGCTTACCAGCCCATGAACAATCTATCGGTGGAGGAACATACGGACGTATCTTTGAACGTGGTGTAGCGTACGGTGCGCTTTTCCCAGATTCAATTGATACAATGCACCAAGCAAATGAATTCTTTGCATTAGAAGATTTATTCAGATCTACTGCCATCTACGCAGAAGCGATTTACGAATTAATTAAATAAACGCGCAATAACGAGGAGGACGGATTTCCGTTCTCCTTGTTTTGCTTTTTTTAGAGTTTTTTAATGTATTATTAATATGAATATTTTTACAAAGAAAATAAAATCGGATAAGATTAGTATGAAATTAAAGAAGGATGAATACTATTTCTGAATACATTTTTTCTTCAGATAAATATCCAAAAAATATAGACCACTTGACTTTGAGTTTTTGAGTTCTTTGGAGGAGGATAGAAATGATTAAATATTTAAGAAAAGAGATGTTGGGAATTATATTAAATATAGCAGGGTTATTCACTGTATCAGGGTTACAAGTGTATGCTGCTTTACGTATGACGAAGGTCGCTGAATATATTATCCAACAAAATGTAAGAGTATTTATCAATGAAGTATTCATTATTTTGGGATTATGGATTGTTAGTTTAATCATTTCATACTATCAGACAGTCTATCAAGAAATCGTTATTCAAAACATATCTAATTATATGCGTAGTGATATGTCATCTGCTTCATGGAATATAAAGGCTAATTATATTGATAATCAAGAACAAAAGGAAATTGAGTCCTTTCTTCAAAACGATGTAAATATGATTGAAAATAAAGTGTTGAGAAGTATTTTCGGTATGATACGATTTATGTTACGTGCCATTTTGTCTTTAATTGCTTTATTTTACATCCACTATTTGTTATTCGTAGTTAGTCTGATTTTGTCGATTATATTATATTTTATTCCTTTGCTGACAAAGAAAATGGTGTCCAATGCTGGAAATCAAGTTTCTGAGGCGAATAAAAGTTACTTGAATAAAATTAATAACATGATGAAAGGGATTGATGTTCTAAAAGAATTTGGAGGATTAAATTTTTATCAGGATACATTTAATCAAGAGTTATTGAAAATTAAGAATAGTCGAGTGCTACTTGCTAAAGAAACGAGCAAAGTCACGTTTATTATTTTTCTATTAAATGTGATTAGTCAATTAGCTGTCATTTTTGTAACAGGTTTGTTGATACTAAATAAGTTGATTTTAGTTGGTGCAATTCTGTCTACAACCGATTTAGCAATGAAATTATTTGATTCAATTTCTGCGATTAATCAATATATGACTATTATCCATTCCTCAGTTCAACTGTTAGATAAAATTGATAAATTGGAAGCAAGTAATGATAAAACTGTGGAAAAACCTGTTTTATTGGCGTGGGATAATGTATCTATTTCAGATTTAGAATTCGGGTATACAACAGAACGCATGTTATTTAGCAACGTTAACTTACAGTTAGATAAAGGAAAATGGTACGTACTGAGCGGGGCTTCCGGTACAGGAAAGTCCACACTATTTAAGCTGTTATTACAACAACTAGAGCCCCAAAAAGGTGTGATTTTGATTGATGGCATTAATATGACACAATACAACACAGACAAATTGTTTAGTTATTTAAGGCAACAGGGATATATGTTCGACACAAGTATCAAGGAAAATATTTTACTAGGAAAAAATGAGTCTGATAATTTTAAGGAGATTATTAAACAGTTAGATATTGACTTAACTAAATCTATAGCTGATTTATCGGGTGGAGAAAAGCAAAAAGTTGCAATTGCTAGGTTACTGGTAAATCCCAATCCGATTATTTTATTAGATGAAAGTTTTTCAAGTATCGATATTGCCAGCTCAAAAATGATTTTAGACAATTTATCTAAATTAGAAAATACAACAGTTATTATAATAACTCATCGTATGCAAGAACTAGAAGATATAGAGTATGAGACAATAGATATACTTAAATGAATTCAGGAGATATTATCTCAATACAAAAATTATAAAAATACAATAATGATAGTAATTCCAAGAAAGTTCATTGGAAAACAAAAGATATATATCAATTGGGATTGTTAAGCCAGATTTTATGGTAAGCAGAAGTATGCTAATTACTGCTAAGGTAAATTTATAGATGTTGGGAATCTCGCTTCTTATGTTCATAAGACTAAAAGGAGCTTTATAATAGGTTTTCTAAGAGGATAGCCTTCATTACATTAAAATAATTTTTATTGACACTTTCAAAGGTTGGACTATCAAGTCCGACCTTTTTTTGGTCTAATTAAAACCACCGGCTTAGCCGATGAATATTTATTTGTTTATGACTATACTTGATGAATCGTATATCTTGTCTATTAAATAAAAAAGTACTCTTTCTAGATAAAAACTAAGCAGGTATAAAAAATCGGACATTTATCCATAAAAAAGGTGTATTTTGGGGCCTTCAATCGCTTTAGTTATTGATTTTTTTCACAAATATCCTATACTAAAATTAGTAATGAATATGTACTATAGTTGAGACTACAAAAATAACATATAAAATTAATTAGAATCTTGTTGGTTGGGAAGTGAAATGATGGAGTATATGAAGAAAATTTTAGAGTGGTTACCACGCAAATACTTAGTACTTATTGCTATTGGTATGTCTTTAACAGCCTTAGACGGTATTATTATCCCTTCCTTTATTTCAGGCTTAATAGATGTTTCGTCAACTCAAAAAGTTGAGGATTTAGTAAAAATTTCAATGATAGGTATTCTCAGTTATTCCCTTATTCGGCTTGGATTATTTATATGGGAAGATTCTCAACAAAGAATGATAAAGCAATTAACATTAACGCTTAAAGAAAAAATCATTACAGCATTCTTTTATGGAAAGTTTAACCAACAGGAAGTAGAGTCAATAGTGCTTAGTGAATTAAAACTATTAGAAGAACAAGGAATTAAGTCTATCATGGGATTTTTCTATTGCCTCGTTTTTGCGTTGGTTACCTTGTTGTATGTATCTGCTATAGATTTAAAGTTAGCAGCTCTCTTTATTACGTTATCATTCTTACCAATATTAGTACCAAAATTATTTGCTCAATCTATTCGAAAGCACTCAAAGGAATGGGCTGAAGTAAACCAATTAAGCATCTTGCAACAACAAGAATATTTGAAAAGTAAGCCGATTATTAAAAACTTTTTTGTAGAAAAAATCTTTTTGAATAAGTTGATGGGAACATTGACTCAAACAGAAGAAGCCTATTTTCAAATGAATCATGTACGATTTACATCAAAGTTATTAGCAAACTTACTTTCTGGATTAAGTTCATTTGTGCCATTAGCTATTGGGGTATATCTAGTTATTGTTGGGGAAACTAAGTTAGCCACAGTTATAGCAATTTATTTAGCTAGTGATCGTATTGTGGGTCCTTTACTTAATGCAATAGATTATTATCAAAGATTTAATTCAATCATTCCTGTAATTGAAAGAGTAGAAAAGTATACAGAGTTTGAATGTAATAATTCTGAAAGTAAATCTAGTATTAGTACCGTATTTCCGATTGAGTTACAACAGTGTAATGTTCAAATTGAAAAAATGACTATATTAGACAAAATTGATTTAGAAATTAATGAGAATGATAGGGTACTGATTATGGGACCATCAGGCTCTGGAAAATCTACACTTTTGGAATTAATATACGGACTCTATGTATCTAAAGATGGAGTTCAAAAGTATAATGGAATTCAGAGACAATTAGTTTCAGGAGATGATTTAAAGAAGCACATTGGATTCTTTACTCAGGAATCAAGGATTTTCTATGAGTCGTTAAAATTTAATATTTCTCTAGGAGAAGATTATTCTGATAGTGAAGTTACCTCTATTATTCAAAAAGTAGGGCTAGGTTACTTAGTCGATAGAATAGGTCTACATAATGCAGAAGTAAATCTTGATGAATCACTTTCTGGAGGAGAAAAAGCTAGAATCTGTCTAGCACGTCTATTACTTAGAAAATACCAATTGCTGTTACTAGATGAGTTTTCTTCCGCTATTGATGAAGATACAACAATGATGATTAGGAAGCTTCTCATTAATGATAACATTCCATTTGTAGAGATAGCACATAGGGTGCCAAAAGATATGAGCTTATACAATAAACGCTACACTTTGGAGTCTGGTCGATTAATACACTAATCGTTTATAAAAAATCCTTCTGAAAACTTGAAGTTTTTTGCTATTCGATTATAAAACGTGCTATACTAATCATGATATTATGTGTGAAAAATGTAAATGATTCATTTGGAGGTTAAAGCATGGGATTTATAATCTTTTTAGTGCTGATAGTTTTAATAGGAGCCGGAGTTTACGGGACTGCTATTTATTTAACTAGAAAACAAAATAAAGTGATAGAGGAATTAACGGAGAAAAAGGATAAACTAATGGCGGTACCGATTGCCGATACGTTCTATACCCTTAAGAACTTGAACTTAACAGGTCAAACAAAGAGAACGTATGAAACATGGCAAGCGACATGGCAAACCATCACACGCTTCCGCTTCCCAGAAATCGAAGCTGCATTAGTCAGCGCCGAACAATATATCCAAAAATTAAACTTCATTAAAGGCGGACAAGTCACACAACAAGCCGAAAACTTAATTGAAGAAACAAAGACAGAAGTCGATAAGATTTATACAGCACTACAAAAACTATTAGACAGTGAAAAACAAAACCGCGCAGAATTAGACTTATTACAAGAACGCTACGCGACAATGCGTAAGGATTTACTTGCCCATAGCTTCTCATTCGGGGAAGCCCTTGAAACATTAGAAAAACGTTTAGCGTACCTTGAACTTGATTTTGCTAAATTCAATACATTAACAAATGAAGGCGACCACTTAGAAGCAAGAGAAGTCCTCGGTCGTATCGAAAGTGAAATGAAAGAATTTGAATCGATTGTCGAACAAGTTCCTCAATTCCTAAAAGAAATTGATACAGAGTACAACGAACAAGTGGAAGACTTAAAACAAGGATATGCGCGCATGGTCGATGAGCACTATCAATTCGCTAAGATTTCAATTCCAACAGAAATCGAAAATATCGAAAAAACGATTGAAGTAGCTCGTACGCATATTGCTGCAACGGAACTTGAAGAAGCACGTCAACAACTGGATAAAGTTGGACGTGAAATCGACCAACTATACGACGTGATGGAAGCCGAAATTGATGCACGCGAATTTGTATATCGTAATAAAGTCCAAGTGGAAAAACGCTTGAACCAAGTTTTACAAAGTAACCGTTACGTCAACATTGAGATTGACCGTGTGTCTCAAAACTATATTCTCTCTAATAACGAATTTGTACGTGTACAAGAATTCGCTGAACAACTAGGAAAAGAACAAGAAGCGGTTCAATACTACAGCAAAGCTATGGAAAACCATCAAGTGCCATATTCTGTAGTGAAAGAACATTATGAACTTGTTCTTGATAAATTGAACAGCATCGACGAAGACCAAACGGATCTCGTTAATACGTTGACGGATTTACGTAGCCAAGAAAAAGCCATTCGTGATGGCTTAGATGTCTTCGAATTAGACTTACGCAATATGAAACGTACGATTGAAAAATATCACTTGCCAGGACTTCCAAAAGAGTACCTTGAACTATTCTTTGCAACTAGCAATCGCATTGAACAATTATGGCAAAAGATGAATCGCGTGAAATTAGATATGAGCGAAATTAATGCCGCAAACAACGTGATTGAAGAAGATGTTGAAAAATTAGATATCTTCACTGAACAAATCGTGGATAACGCTCAATTAACGGAATACATGATTCAACATGCAAATCGATACCGCTTATCTCATCCTGAGATTGAAACAGCGATTGGACGTGCACTTGATCAATTCAATCATACCTTCAAATACGAAGATTCATTACAAATTATTGAATCAGCTCTTGAAGCAGTAGAACCAGGTGCAGGAGAAAGAGTCCGTCAAAACTACCAATCAGAAAAGAATAATAACTTATTCTTCTAATTACAGAAGAGGCAACACGCAGGAATTTTCCTGCGTGTTTTTTTATTTTCTTTTCAATCATCGTATCATAATCAAGTTTTATGTGTTGAAAATCTATATTTTTACTCGACCTTCGGAAGTATACTAAAGATACAAATGAAGGAGGGGTTTTATGGATTTCGTATTATGGGGTAGCGTCTTTTTAGCAGGATTATTCTCATTTTTTTCTCCTTGTGTGCTGCCACTATTTCCAGTCTATTTTGGTGTTTTAATGAGTGAACAGGAGGGCCCTCATTTAAAGATTGGACGAGTAGAGCTCTACTGGAGACCAATGCTTCGCACTTTGATTTTTATTGCAGGCATTTCAACGGTCTTTTTCTTCTTAGGATTTGCCGCAACGGCCTTAGGAAGTCTGATATACAATCCCTGGTTTAATATCACACTGGGAGTCATGATTCTACTGTTAGGATTGCATCAAATGGAACTGTTCCAGTTGCTTTTCCTACAAAGGCAAAAAACAATTCAGTTTGAAATGAAAGATAAAAAATCACTATGGAGTAGTTATCTATTAGGACTCAGCTTTAGCTTTGGATGGACGCCATGTGTGGGACCTGTTCTTAGTGCTGTCTTAACGCTTATCTCTACGCAACAAGCCACTCCTACCTATGGAATTTACTTGCTTTGTCTCTATATTTTAGGGTTAGCCATTCCGTTTTTACTCCTATCTGCTGCTTCAACCGTAGCTTTTAAATGGTTTAACCTTGCCAAGAAACGATTATTATTACTTAAAAAAATTGGAGGACTCGTGATTGTACTAATGGGAGCATCGATTATCATTTCTCAACTTTCACAAGTCATTCATTAAACATTAGGAGGAATTAACATGAAAATTAAATTAACAATTGCATTATTGAGTACATTACTGTTAGGCGCTTGTCAGAATGCTCAAATGGGAATGGATACAAAAGACATGAAAGAAACTACTGAGATGATGAGCTCTATGAGTGGTGAAAAAATGGATAATATGAGTTCAAAAGATGAGAAGATGGACAAACAGATGGGAGCAATGGACGATATGACACAGTTTACTTTTACAACCTTAGACGGGGAAAAAGTTTCGCTAGCAGATTATAAAGGGAAAAAAGTGTATTTGAAGTTTTGGGCCTCATGGTGTCCAATCTGTCTCTCTGGTTTAGCAGATATCACTCAACTTTCTGAAATGCCCCCAAAAGATTCAGTAGTCCTCACTGTCATTGCACCGGGTGTGAATCGGGAAAAATCCTTAGAAGATTTTAAAACATGGTTTTCGGGATTAGACTACCATTCATTACCAGTACTGGTGGATAAAGACGGTCAATTCTTGAAGAAACTTGGAGTTGTAGGATATCCAACCTCAGCATTTATCGATGCCAATGGAAAAATTGTCAAAGTTCAACCTGGACATGTTTCTAACGACGATATTGTGAAGACTCTAGAAAGCTTATAAGAAAGGAGAATGCTTTATGGATAAAAAGTTAGTGGTTGCAATCATTACTGCAGTCATCGTTATTCTTGGAGTGCTGTATGTTTTCAAAGGGAGTACCTTTGCAACGTCTTCAAAAGCAGATGAAATCTCCAATAAGGTTACTAAACTAATCGAAACAGATAGTACAACAAGTGAAATGAATAAGGAAGGTGAACATATGAAAGAGATATATTTAGCAGGTGGATGCTTCTGGGGACTAGAAGAATATTTTTCTAGAATTAATGGTGTTATCGATGTTGTGAGCGGCTATGCGAATGGGAAAGTCGAAACGACTAATTATCAGCTCATTCATGATACAGACCATGCAGAAACTATTCATGTCACCTACGATGCAGATAAGATTTCACTCCGTGAATTATTGCTCTATTACTTTAGGGTCATTGATCCATTTTCTGTAAATAAACAGGGGAATGACACTGGAAGACAATATCGCACGGGAATCTATTATGTCGATGAAGCAGACAGTTCAGTGATTCAACAAGTCATGAAGGAAAAAGAAGATTATTACGGTAAGAAATTAGCTGTTGAAACAGAGCCGTTGAAAAATTTTGTCGTTGCAGAGGATTATCATCAAGATTACTTGAAAAAGAATCCAAATGGGTATTGCCATATCGACGTTAAAAAAGCTAATGACCCTGTCATTGATGCAAGCCTCTATCCACTTCCTGATGAAGAGACCCTAAAGTCAACACTCACAAAAGAACAATACGCGGTTACTCGAGAAAATAAGACAGAAGGAGCCTTTTCAAATGAATACTGGGATAACCATGAACAAGGGATTTACGTGGATGTAGCGACGGGTGAACCGCTCTTTTCTTCCAAAGATAAATTTGATTCTGGTTGTGGATGGCCTAGCTTTACAAAACCGATTGCTTCTGAAGTCGTGACATATCATGAAGATAATAGTTTTAATATGAAGCGTATTGAAGTTCGAAGCAGAATCGCTAATTCACATCTTGGACACGTTTTTGAAGATGGTCCAAGTGATAAGGGTGGGCTTCGTTTTTGCATCAATAGTGCTTCCATCAAATTCATCCCACTTAATGAGATGGAATCAAAAGGATACGGTTATTTAATTGATTTCGTCAAATAAAATTACCCATAGCTTCTCCTTGAGTACTCTTTCATGGAGAAGCTTTTTTAGAGTTAAAAAATAGATTTAAAACCGTCGTAAATAGAGTATAATAGAGAAAGGAGGGGAATAGGATGTATTCAATCTTAATAGTTGAAGATGAGCCGATTATTCGTAGAGGGATTTCTTCCTTAATTGATTTTAACGCACTGGGGATTTCAACGGTTCAGGAAGCAGAAAATGGGGAGCAGGCACTGAAAAAAATACGCGAAGAAGTACCTGATATTTTACTAACCGATATTAATATGCCAAAAATGGACGGAATAACGCTCGCTCAGTTGGTAAGAACAGAATACCCACAAATGCGAATCATCTTTTTAACGGGGTATGATTATGTAGACTATTTATTATCTGCAGTCAAAATTGGAGTGGAAGATTATATCTTAAAGCCAGTGACCAAAACGGAAATCGAAGCTTTGCTAGTCAAAGTCGTTGCAAAGTTAGATGAAGACAAGCGCCAAAGGCAACTATTGGCGTTAGCCAGTGAAGACGACTCTTCTTCGGGAGCTCTTCATTTTGAGAAGGTCATTTTAGAGCAATTATCCAATCCAAACTTGGCACTAGGAGAACTGGCAAAGCAATTAGGATTTAGTACGAACTACCTTAGCCTTTTAATCAAAAAAGAACTTGGAATGTCCTTTCAAGAATACGTCACACAGCAACGGATTCAAAGGGCTAAGCGGCTCTTATTATCAACCGACATGAAGATTTATGAGGTGGCCTTAGCCGTTGGAATAGAAGATATGAACTATTTCTCTTATCGATTCAAGTCGATTGTCGGCGTTTCCCCTAAAAGTTATAGAAGTGGAGCCAAAGTATGAAAAAGCAGTCACTTGCAACGAGATTATTTGCCTATTTAAGTATCATGCTGCTCATCATGGTGGTATTAATTGGCAGCTTCTATTTTGTAAAAAGTAGCGAGCTGTTTCATCGTGAAGTGGAAGATCATACCATCCATGAAATTGATACCAGTTCCAAGTATATCGAGCAGTATGTTTCGAATTTAAAATCAACGTCAATTTCCTTAGCTCAGTCAAATGAAATTAAGAACTTTTCCAGTCAAGTTGAATCTGGAAATCAATCAGCAATCCATGAATGGCTTGAGACAATGCTGAAGAGTCATCCAGATTTTTTGTCGATTCGATTGGTTACAAAAGATGGACAATTCATTACGACGGGAATGGAAGAAGAGATGGCGACTTCTGCCGATATGATGGGACAAAAATGGTATCAGGAAGCCTTAGCTCACTCGAATGTTCCCGTCATCCAGTCAATTAAAAATCAAAAGAATCAAGTGGTAATTTCCATTAGTCAAGAAGTTAAAAGCGACACTGGAGAACATCTTGGCGTCATTCGATTAGATGTGGATTATCACGAGTTAGAAAAATATGTTAAAGAGCTTTCTCTAGGGAAAAATGGATATGCCTTTGTCATTCAAAAGGATGGGATGCTTATTTACCATCCGGATTCAGAGGCGTTTGAGTCAGTGGATAAGCAAATGTCTGTTCAAGATATCTCGAATAGTCCGATGGATTCGATGGTGTCTGAAGACTTCTTTGTTCATAAAATTCCTATTGAAAATAGTGATTGGGTCTTAGTTGGCGTCAGTTCGTTCAGTCGTTTCAAAGAAGATTCCGTAAAACTTCTCGGAGTTGTTAGTATCGTTGGAATAGTTAGCTTACTGATGTGTATGGTTGGCATTTTCGTTGTGATTCGTTATCAATTACTGCCAGTTAAAAAACTAGGACAAGTAATGAAACGAGTAGAAGACGGTGATACGACCGTTCGAGCCGAGCAAAAAGGGGCGCAAGAATTCCAAGTACTGGCAAGTACCTTTAATCAGATGCTGGAGCGAATCGAATTCTTGATGAAGGAAGAGAAAGAACAAGAAGCATTGACGCGTATCTATGAATTAAAGGCCCTAACGAGCCAAATCAATCCGCACTTTTTATATAATACGTTGGATACAATTATTTGGATGGCCGAATTTCAAGACCATCAGAAAGTGGTGGACATTACAAAGGCGCTCTCTAATTACTTTAGACTTTCCTTGAATGCTGGGGAAGAAATAGTAACTCTGCGCCAAGAGCTGGAACATGTTCGTCAATATTTGTTTATCCAAAAAGAACGTTACGGAGATAAGCTGGACTATCACATTGATGAACTAGATGGGATTCCGGAGTTGACACTTCCTAAAATCGTTCTGCAACCACTTGTAGAAAATGCTATCTATCACGGGATTAAAGAGTCAGAACGCCCTGGGAAAATTACGATTACTGTGTCCAAACGAGATACTTTTATAGATATCTGTATTGCCGACAATGGGGTAGGCATGGAAGAAAATACAACGAGTAAAAAAGAACTCGGTGGAGTGGGACTCAGAAATATCCAAGAACGATTGGCACTCTTTTTCGGAGAGTCGTTTTCGATGGAAATCCAATCTGAGCCGAATGTGTATACGAAAGTGTATTTACACCTTCCTTTAAAAGAGAAAGAGCACATCAATAGTTGACAAAGTACGCTTCGTTTCGTATACTTCTAAGGGTAAGCAATCGGATTGAGATTTTACTTATTAGAGAGGCTTGTCTGGTGAAAAGAGCCAACAAAATCGTGCTCCCGATTGAATTTTTGTAGAAATACAAACGCCTCCAGCGTTAACGGAATGAAAGATAAATGAACGGCTGTTTCATTGAAGCAAGGTGGTACCGCGGTAGGACGCCCTTGTATCAATGGAGCAGTTTTTTTATTTACAAAAGAAGGAGAATGACAATGAAACAATTATCAAGTAGCCAAATTCGTCAAATGTACCTTGATTTCTTCCAAGAAAAAGGACATAAGGTACAACCAAGTGCGAGCCTAATTCCTGTCAACGATCCAACGTTACTATGGATTAACTCAGGGGTTGCCACACTAAAAAAATACTTCGATGGAACAGAAACACCAGAAGTGCCAAGAATCACGAATGCTCAAAAGAGTATCCGTACGAACGATATTGAAAATGTAGGACATACAGCTCGTCACCATACCTTATTCGAAATGATGGGGAATTTCTCAATTGGAGACTACTTCAAAGAAGAAGTAATTCCATGGGCTTGGGAATTCTTAACAAGTGAAAAATGGTTAGGTCTCGATCCAGACCGTCTATATGTGACTTACTATCCAAAAGACCCAGAAACAAAATCATTATGGATGGATAAAGTAGGGTTGCCAGAAGACCATATCATTCCAGTAGAAGATAACTTCTGGGATATTGGTGCTGGTCCATGTGGTCCAGATACTGAAATCTTCTTTGACCGCGGTGAAAAATATCAAACACTAGCAGAAGATGACCCAGAAAACTATCCTGGTGGCGAAAATGAACGTTACTTAGAAATCTGGAACCTCGTGTTCTCTCAATTCAATCATATGCCGGATGACACGTATCCACCATTACCACATAAGAACGTCGATACGGGAATGGGTCTAGAACGTGTTGTATCTGTTATTCAAGATACACCAACAAACTTTGAAACAGACTTATTTATGCCAATTATTAAACAATTAGAAAGCTTAAGTGACGGTAAAAAATATAATGCGTCTAAAGAATTAGATGTATCTTTCAAAGTCATTGCGGACCACATTCGTGCAGTTAGCTTTGCGATTGGAGATGGTGCGCTTCCTTCAAACGAAGGTCGTGGATACATTATCCGTCGTTTAATCCGTCGTTCAGTAATGCATGGTCAACGCTTAGGGATTCAAGGGTCATTCTTGACGAAATTAGTCCCAACCGTTGCACAAATTATGCATAGCTATTACCCAGAAATTACGGAAAATCTTGCCTTCATTCAAAAAGTCATTGCGACTGAAGAAAATCGATTCCAAGAAACGATTCACGAAGGATTAACCATTCTGGAAACAATCTTTGCTGAAATGAAAGAAAAAGGAGAAACTACTTTATCAGGGGCAAATGCATTCAAACTCTATGATACGTATGGTTTCCCTTATGAATTAACACTCGAATATGCGAGCGATAACGGTTTTGAAGTCGATGAAGAAGGCTTCAAGGCAGAAATGCAAGCACAAAAAGATCGTGCTCGTGCAGCGCGTAATACCGAAATGTCTATGAATGTACAATCAGCAGTATTACGTGATATTACAGTAGATAGTGCCTTTGTAGGATATACAGCAACAACGGCTCAAGGAGTTTTAAAAGCAATTGTAGTGGATGACGAATTAGTGGAATCGGCTCATAAAGACGCTCATGCTCAATTAGTCTTTGACCAAACTCCATTCTATGCAGAAATGGGTGGACAATTAGCCGATCATGGTACCATTAAAGATGCAAATGGAACAGTGGTAGCGACAGTCTTACAAGTGAAGAAAGCTCCGAATGGACAACCATTACACACGGTTGAAGTCTTAGAAGAGTTACAATTGAACGCAACATACACTTTAGTAGTCGATGCAGCTGAACGTGCGAAAATCATCAAGAATCATACAGCAACGCACTTATTGCACCAAGCTTTGAAAGATGTTCTTGGAACACATGCCAACCAAGCCGGCTCACTTGTGACGCCAACGAATCTTCGCTTTGACTTCAGTCACTTTGGTCAAGTCACTGCAGAAGAATTAGCGGAAATGGAACGCATCGTGAATGAAAAAATTTGGGCTGGATTAGAAGTTGTCACAGTAGAAACAACCCTAGAAGATGCAAAGAGTCGTGGAGCAATGGCCCTCTTCGGTGAAAAATACGGAAAAATGGTTCGTATGGTGAACATCGGTGACTGGTCAATCGAACTTTGTGGGGGAATTCATGTTGGAAACACCCAAGAAATCGGATTATTCAAGATTGTTTCTGAATCTGGTATCGGTGCTGGCGTACGCCGTATCGAAGCGGTAACGAGTAAAGAAGCCTTTGACTTACTAAGCCACCACGAAAGCCTCTTAAAACAAGTAGCTGGAGAAGTGAAAGCTGTCCAATTAGATAGCGTAGTAGAACGTGTGGCCATCCTTGGACAAGAAGTCAAAGAAGCTCACGCTGAAATTGCAACTCTAAAAGCAAAAATCATGAAATCAGAAGTAGCAGATGTCTTCAATCAAGTGGAAGAAGTAAATGGAACTTCTGTAATCACCGTTTCGCTTCAAAACAAAGAAATGGATGAACTTCGTCAATTAGCGGATACTTGGAGACAAAAAGGCGCAAGTGATGTCTTTGTTGTAGGTACTGCTTCAGATGACAAAGCAAACTTATTAGTTGCTGTTTCAAAAGAAGCAAATGCAAAAGGATTGAAAGCGGGCGATATCGTTAAAGCTATCGCACCAGCCATTAATGGTGGAGGCGGAGGCCGTCCAGATATGGCTCAAGCTGGTGGGAAGAACCCAGCTGGTATTCCACAAGCCTTTGACCTATTAAAAGAGTACTTAGCAAAATAGTTGAACGAAAAACCTTCCGGGCCCATAAAGTGGACCTGGAAGGATTTTTTTGTGGATTTTACAAAAAGAAGGTCAAATCTTAAGAATCGGTAAGTATCGATTGTAGTTTTTTCTAAAATCTTGTAAAATGGGCATATATATAGAATTGAGGTGTCGCTATGAGTTCAATAGATGAAACAGTCCTATTTAAATTCAACGATAAGGACGAAAAATCTGTTCAAGAAACGTTAACCATTGTATATGATGCGTTAAATGAAAAAGGATATAGTTCGATTAATCAAATTGTCGGCTATTTATTATCTGGAGACCCGGCTTATATTCCAAGACATCGCGATGCACGGAATTTAATCCGTCGCCACGAAAGAGATGAGATTCTGGAAGAACTCATTCGGCATTATATCCGTTCGACAGGAAGAGATGCCTAATATGCGCTTGATGGGATTAGATGTCGGCAGTAAAACTGTTGGCGTGGCCGTCAGCGATTTGATGGGATGGACTGCTCAAGGAGTCGAAATCATTCCAATCAATGAAAGGGCCTCCGAATTCGGATTTAAACGAGTGGTCGAATTGGTGGAAGAATACGGTGTTGAAAAAATCGTGATTGGTCTTCCGAAGAATATGAATAATACGGAAGGACCTCGTGTGGAAGCGTCGAAGCGCTACGGGGCTAGCCTTGAAAAACGATTATCCATACCGATTGTTTACCATGACGAACGACTCACAACGATGCAAGCGGAAAGAATGCTTGTAGAAGAAGGCAATGTTTCTCGCAAGAAACGCAAACAAGTCATAGATAAGCTCGCAGCCATGATGATTTTGCAGAATTACCTTGACTTAAACGGACATTGATGATACAGAAAAGAGGAAAGAGAAATGACAGAACATTCACATCACGATCACGAACATAATCACTTAGAAGGACATGAAGGACACGAACATATTACGATTATCGACGAAGAAGGTAACGAAATTTTATACGAAGTGCTTTTCACGTTCGAATCAGATGACTTCAACAAATCTTACGTACTTTGCTACCCAGCTGGAATTCCAGAAGGAGAAGAAGTAGAATTACAAGCTTTCTCATACGTAGAAGCAGAAGACGGAACAGAAGGACAACTAAATCCAATCGAAACAGATGCAGAATGGGATATGGTAGAAGAAGTTCTAAATACGTTCTTAGAAGACGAAGATTTATAATTGACAGACTTTAATACGAAAAAGGAATGAGGCCTTGTTGCTTCATTCCTTTTTTATTTAAAAATTGTTATGACAGGATTCATTTTATGACACATTTTTTTTGCCAAAATTTGAGTTTTTTTATCTAGGTGAGTATTGTATGATAAATTCATCAAATAAGGAATGCTTTTTCAGGTGCTGGAAAACGTCATTCTAGAATAAAGGAGAAGAAAAATGTCAAACAAATCTTTTAAAGTGAGACTCCAAAAACTTGGAACAACACTTTCTAATATGGTCATGCCAAATATCCCAGCCTTAATCGCTTGGGGTGTCTTAACGGCATTAGTAATTCCAAACGGGTACCTTCCAAATGAAGAATTAAGTAAGATGGTATCCCCAATGTTAACTTACGTGATTCCGCTTCTAATCGCATTTACAGCTGGATTCAATGTATACGGACATCGTGGAGGTGTTGTCGGTGCTGTTGCTGCATTCGGGGCAGTCGCAGGAACTACAGTACCAATGATTATCGGTGCGATGATTATGGGGCCTCTTACAGCTTGGTTAATGAAGAAATTTGACCAAACAGTACAACCAAAAATCAAACCTGGTTTTGAAATGTTAGTCAATAACTTCTCTGCAGGGTTCCTTGCATTCGGTATGATGCTTCTTGCATTCTATTCAGTTGGACCAGTTGTTGCGAACTTAACAACATTAGTAGGACAAGGGGTAGATGCATTAGTTACGGTTAAATTATTACCATTAGCAAACATCATTATTGAACCAGCTAAAATCTTATTCTTAAATAATGCGTTAAACCACGGAATCTTTACTCCAATTGGAACACAACAAGTGGTAGATGCCGGTAAATCAATCCTATTCTTACTTGAAGCAAACCCTGGACCAGGTCTTGGTATCTTACTAGCTTTTGCATTCTTTGGAAAAGGTTCTGCAAAATCATCTTCATGGGGTGCAATGTTAATTCACTTCGTCGGTGGGATTCATGAAATTTACTTCCCATACGTAATGATGAAACCAGCAATGTTCCTTGCTGTTATCGCAGGTGGTGTATCTGGTACATTCACATTCCAATTATTAGGAGCAGGATTAACTTCAGCTGCTTCACCAGGTTCAATCATCGCAATCTTAGGAATGGCTCCTAAAGGAGTAATGCCTCACTTAGTTGTATTAGCCGGTGTATTAGTAGCTGCTGCTGTATCATTTGTAGTAGGTTCATTCATCTTAAAACTCGACAATTCAGAAGAAGCATCACTTGAAGCTGCTCAAGCAGCTACTACAGCTGCAAAAGCACAAGCAAAAGGACAAGTCGTTGCTGCTTCACCTGAATTTTCAACAATCTCTACTGATTCAGTAAAACGTATTATCTTTGCATGTGACGCTGGAATGGGAAGCTCAGCAATGGGTGCTTCACTTCTTCGTAACAAGATTCAAAAAGCAGGTTTTGAAAACATTCCTGTTACAAACCAAGCTATCTCAACGCTTGAAGATACAGATTATACATTAATTGTCACTCAAGAAGAATTAGCAGACCGCGCTGCACAACGTACGCCAAGAGCTATTCACGTAGCCGTTGATAACTTCTTAACATCACCAAAATACGATGAAATCGTAGCACAATTAACAAAGGAAACGGTTAGCCCAGCTGAAACAGCTGCACCAGCACAAGAAGATGCAACTGTTGACTTAAACTTTGTCGATGAAGTTGTCTTTGCTTATGACAAAGCTGAAGGATCTGCAACAATGGGTCGTGAAACATTACAATCGATCTTCCGTTCAAATGACGTGAAGATTCCAGTTGTGACAGTTCCACTTGAAAAATTAGCAGAACATAATGCTAAAAATATCATGGTTGTTACAACGATTGCACAACAATCACAAGTACAAGCAGCTGCACCAAATGCGCAATTATTAGTAGTCGATAGTGTTGTGACAACACCAGAGTATGATAAATTAATTGCTCGCATGCACAAATAATTAAAAGATTTCTCGATAAAAGAGTATAATGAAGATATGTTATTTACAAATCGAGAAGAACAATTGATTAAAGCCTTCCTGGAACTCGGGAAGCTTTCCGTAACAGAAATGATGGAAGTCTTAAAGGTTTCAACGAGAACGGTTTATCGGACCATCTCTGATTTAACCCTTAGCTTGGAACCTTTAGGCATCCAACTGATTAAAGAGGGGAAAAAATACTATCTAGAAGGAGATTTGCAACGCTTAGAAAGTGAGACCATCACGATGAGCAGTACTCCGACAGATCGATTATTACACCTCACATATCTCTTGCTTAGTGAAGAGAGCCCTATTACGAATGAGGAGCTCCAAGAGCGACTCTTCGTTTCAAATGTAACGATTATTCAGGACATTGCAGTGATTGAGAAGCGATTAGCGCATTTCAATCTGACACTTAACCGCCAAAAAGGATATATGATTCAAGGAGATGATTGGCAAAAGAGGAGAGTGTTAGCAATCGTCCTGTCTAATGCTATTTCTATACAGGAATTTGCGAACGGGCAATGGGAAGGGTTTAGTCATTTAGAAAAGAATACAGTTAGTGTATGCAAAAAGGCCTTAGAAGGACAAACCACCGCTCTTGGAAAATTAGATCCAAAAATCAAGGAATTTTTAACCTTTTTATTAGAGTTAGCAGATAATCGGTTAAGTCCAAAAACGATTAGTGGCATCTCCAAAGATGCCCTTACCATTTCGCAAACGCTCTTTAAGGAGCTTAGCGATGAGGCGTCATCGCGATTCTATAATCTACAAGAGATTGTGTCGTTTGCCAAAATCATTGATGAAACGGTTCTAAAGAGACAGGAAGTTCCTCTTTATCGCGAACGCTTTGATAGTGAATTCTACTACAGCGTCAGCCAATTAATCGATAGTGTTTCACGCTTTACGAAAATTGATTTCATTCGTGATAAAGCCCTCTTTACGTTTCTCTTTCATCATCTAAAGCTGGCCTTAGCCGTACCGGTTTTATATCCAGAAGGCTCGTCTTATCATGTGGCGTCTCTAGTGACTAAGAAGAATGCGTATCTTAATGATATCGTCAGTCTCGTTGTATGCGATATCTTCCCAAGTTACTTGAACAGTGAGTATGAGCATTCTCTCATTACGTTGCATTTTGCCTCGAGTCTAAGAAGAAGTCCGGATATCTATCCGATTCGCGTCTTACTCGTGACGGATGAACGACCACTCATGACGAACTTATTGATTACAAAAATGCAAAGTATTGCGCCGTTTGTGGGACAAATCAAGGTGGTCTCCAGTAGCGAGCTTGAGGAAGTTGACTTTCAAGCTTATGATTACACACTGTCGACAAAGCCAGTGGTAGGGTACCAGTTTGATACCATTTCCGCCTTTCCTTCTGCAAAGGAAATCCTGGAATTACAAGAGTGCTTACAACACGTCCAAGAAAATATCACAGTTCGCCGTACGGAACGTCCTGTTGAAACAATTGCGTTTGATTTACAGGCGTACCTACAAGCATCGAGTCAGCTGCTAAAGAACTTCCGCTTGATGCACGTTCAGAATGCAGCGACCTTTGAGAAGACTGTCTTCCAACTCATCCAGAACTTACAACTGGTGAATGGAGCAGACTATTTGGCGGATAAGTTGCTAAGACGCTTTGAAGAGAGTCCACTTGCAATTCCGAATACGAACCTGGCATTGCTGCATACACAGTCGCATACGGTATTAGAAAGCCACTTTGTTGTTATCGACTTAGAACAACCTGTTGAAGCCAAATCTATGACGCATGGCAGAGAACAGGTCAAACGAATTTTAGTGATGTTAACGAAATTGGATGAGAGTGAAGAAGTGAGAAACTTGATGACGGCAATTAGCCAGTCTATCCTGGAAAATAATCTCTATACCGAAATCTATCGTACTGGGAATCAAGAAATCATCTATCACTTATTGAATACCATATTCAACGAAAAAATTAAGAAATTGGAGAATTAACCATGGAATTTCAAGAAAAACTAATTAAATTGAATCAAGCTTTTGAGAACAAAGAAGAAGCCATTCGTTACTGTGGACGCTTGCTTGTTGAAGCAGGTCATGTTAATGAAGCCTATGTGGACGCAATGGTTCAAAGAGATGCAGACTTATCTGTTTATATGGGAAACTTCATTGCGATTCCTCATGGAACAGATGCCGCTAAAAAAGAAGTGAATTCTTCAGGAGTTGCGATTGTTCAAGTGCCTGGAGGAGTGAACTTTGGAACGCAAGAAGATCCAAAAGTCGTGACCGTATTATTCGGAATTGCTGGACTTGGAGACGAACACTTAGAAATCATCCAAAAAATTTCAATCTTCTGTGCAGATGTGGATAACGTTGTGAAATTAGCGGATGCACAATCGGCTGAAGAAGTTATTCGTTTATTAAATAATGTAGAGTAAGGAGTCATCAACTATGAAAAATGCAGTACATTTTGGCGCAGGAAATATCGGCCGTGGATTTATTGGAGAATTGTTATTTGAAAATCACTTTTCAATTACATTCGTTGATGTAAACGAAAGAATCATTGACGCCTTAAATGAACGTGGCGCTTACGAAATCGAAATCGCTGAAGAAGGACAACGCCATATCGCCGTATCAAATGTGCGTGGAATTAATAATGCTAAGAATCCAGAAGCGGTCGTAGAAGCCGTTGCTAAGGCAGACTTAGTGACAACAGCCATCGGACCAAATATCTTACCATTCATTGCGGAACTGATTGCAAAAGGGATTGAACAACGTCGTGTCAGTGGGAATACAACTCCAGTTGACGTTCTAGCGTGCGAAAACATGATCGGCGGTTCTCAATTCTTATACAAAGAAGTCAAGAAATATTTAAGTGAAGAAGGCCTTGCCTATGCAGAAGAATTTGTCGGCTTCCCAAATGCAGCTGTAGACCGTATCGTTCCAGCACAAACACATGAAGACCCACTCTTTGTTGTGGTGGAACCTTTCAATGAATGGGTGGTTGAAACAAGCCGTATGAAAAAACCATCTCTTCAATTAGAAGGAGTGCATTACGAAGAAGACCTTGAACCATTCATCGAAAGAAAATTATTCTCAGTAAACTCAGGACATGCGACTTCAGCGTATACAGGTGCTCACTTCGGTTCGAAGACTATCCTTGAAGCTCTTCAAAATCCAACCGTAAAAGAAAATGTAGAAGCCGTTCTTGCAGAAATCAGAAGTCTTCTTATCGCTAAATGGGGCTTTGACGAACAAGCCTTAAAAGACTATCATAAAGTCATTATCAGTCGTTTCGAAAATCCATTTATCGTGGATGACGTTACTCGTGTGGCAAGAACACCAATTCGTAAATTAGGATACGACGAACGCTTCATCCGTCCTATCCGTGAATTACGTGAACGTGGACTTTCATATGACAACCTATTGAAGACTGTTGCATATGTCTTTGATTACAAAGATGATAGCGACCAACAATCGGTTGAGTTACAATCATTACTTGCACAAAAACCTCTTGCGGAAGTTGTCAAAGAAGTGACAGGCGTGAGTGAAGAAGCGCTCGTTTCTCAAATTGTAGCTTCTGTTGAACAAGTCGTATCTTTCTAAGAGGAATACCATTTATATAATAAGTAAAGGAGTCAAGCATATCACCGCTTGATTCCTTCTTTTATTACTAGGAATATCATTTCTGATTGAGGGATGAAATATGATATACTAGTAGCTATTCTTAGAGGTCGGAGGACATATCATTGTCTTATTTAATGGAAATATTACCAAGCTTATTACACGGAGCAGTGACCACATTAGAAGTGTTCGCACTTGTGCTCATTTTCTCGATTCCCCTTGGCATTCTTATTGCCTTTACGATGCAACTGAAATGGAAGCCACTCAACTGGTTCATCCACATCTATATCTGGGTGATGCGTGGAACGCCACTCTTATTACAACTTATTTTTATTTATTACGTCTTGCCAAGTGTCGGCATTCGACTAGACCGACTACCGGCAGCGCTCATTGCCTTCACGCTCAACTATGCAGCGTACTTTGCGGAGATTTTCCGCGGAGGAATCGATACGATTCCAAAAGGGCAGTATGAGGCGGCGAAGGTGTTGAAATTCACGCCGGGAGCAACGGTTCGCTATATCGTTCTTCCGCAAGTGACGAAGATTGTCTTGCCAAGTGTCTTCAATGAAATCATGAGCCTTGTCAAAGATACGTCCCTTGTATACGCGCTTGGAATCTCAGACCTGATTCTAGCCAGCCGTACCGCAGCTAACCGCGACGCGAGCCTCGTTCCAATGTTTCTAGCAGGAGCGATTTACCTGATTGTTATCGGGATTGTGACGCTTGTGGCCAAACGCATTGAAAAGAAATTCAGTTATTATAAATAGGAGGACAGGCAGATGTTAGAATTACGCAATATTCATAAACGTTTCGGCGATAAACAAATCTTGTCTGATTTCAACTTAACCATTCACGAAGGAAAAATCTTGGCCATCGTTGGGCCTTCAGGAGGCGGGAAAACAACCTTGCTTCGGATGTTAGCAGGCCTGGAAACAATCGACTCTGGGGAAGTGTTCTATAACGGCGAACCTTTAGCGCTTGACGAACTCACAAAGCGCCAACTGCTTGGATTCGTGTTCCAAGACTTCCAATTGTTCCCACATTTATCCGTGTTAGAAAACCTAACGATTTCACCGGTGAAGATGAACGGCATGTCCCAAGAAGAAGCAAACGGGGAGGCACGCTCACTATTAGAACGCCTCGGCCTTTCTGGGCACGAGGACGTGTTCCCGTATTCACTCTCAGGGGGGCAAAAACAACGGGTCGCCTTGGCACGCGCGATGATGATTGACCCTGAAATTATCGGCTACGACGAACCAACGTCGGCGCTAGACCCAGCCCTTCGCTTAGAGGTAGAAAAGTTAATCCTCCAAAACAAAGAACTCGGAATGACGCAAATTGTTGTCACCCACGATTTAACCTTTGCGGAAAACATCGCGGACGAATTATTGACGTTTGAACCAAAATAGGAGGCCGCTATGAAGAATCGAAAAGGAATCCTAGAGCTTTTGGCTCTTGTAGGTGTAGCGGTAATGACTCTTACAGGCTGCACGCAACTGGCAAGCAATCCAAAAGTCGATAACTGGGATAAGTATCAACAACAAAAAAGTATCACGGTTGGTTTCGATAATACCTTTGTTCCGATGGGCTTTGAGGAGAAAAATGGCAACTATGCTGGCTTTGATATCGAACTCGCCAAGTACGTGTCGAAGAAACTGGACATCACGGTTCACTTTCAACCGATTGACTGGGATATGAAGGAAACCGAGCTAGAAAACGGCACGATTGACGCTATCTGGAACGGGTATTCGGCCACAGATGAACGCCGCGAGAAAGTCGCCTTCACGATTCCCTATATGCAAAATACGCAAATCTTAGTCGTGAAGAAAACGAGTGGCATTCACTCAGTAGAAGACATGACGGGGAAAGTCCTTGGCGCACAAAACGGGTCTTCAGGGATGTTGGATTTTGAAGAACATCCAGAAGTGTTGAAGAACCGCGTCAAAGGCGGAGATGCCGACCAATACCAAAGCGTGAACGAGGCCATTATCGACTTGAAGAATGACCGTATCGACGCCTTACTCATTGACCGAGTATATGCGGACTACTACCTCACAACGGAAGGAATTGCCGATGAGTACGACACCATTCCTTCAGGATTCGAGAGTGAATCGTTTGCGGTAGGAGTACGACCTGCCGATAAAAAGCTACTCGAAGCGCTAAACCAAGCCTTCAAGGAACTCTATCAAGAGGGCATCTTCCAACAAATTAGCCAGAAGTGGTTTGGTGAGGATGTCGCAACGCCTGAAGTCAAAGGGGAAGAATAACAAAACAAGAAACTATCGTCTTCAGGAAGAAACATCTTCTTGAAGGCGATTTTTTTGTTGAAAACTTTAGGGGAGATTTTAATATAGTAATAAAAATCAGTTGGAGTAATTATATACTCCAACTGATTTTTATTAATTAATTTTTATTTTTACAATAACTTGGATAGTTATTCAAGTTAAAAATAAATTCCATGTCAATTTTTTCAAATGCAATTCGTTCTTCTAATTGTAATTTTGTTAGTAAATTTATTCCGTGTGCTTTATTAGCGAACGTTAATCCGTATCTCTCTAGTAATGTAAAAACTCTAGAAATCAAATCATCATATATAATTTCATCTGAGTTATTAGTATAGTTGTACCAAAAAAAGACAAGTTTTGTTTTTGAATGGTATAAATCGATCGAATCAAATATCGATTGAAAATAGGAGTAGTCTGCTTCTCCTAACCCATGTCCAAAAAATAGAATGGAATCATATTTCTTTGTTAAATCAAAATTAGGATGAAAATTGTTTTTAATAATTCGATATGATTTTGTAAATCGGACTGGTGGGATTTTAAAGGTAGAAATAACTTTTTCATAATCGATACCGAAAATTATACTACCATTTTGAAGACTTCCATGAATATTGCATATATCCATAAATCTATATGGAACAGTGTAGTTAAATGAGAGTAAATCATTCTCAGCAATTATAGTTTTATAATTTCTAATTAAAGATATTTTCGCGTTAAGTAAAGTTGTTTTTTCATAAGAAAATGTAAGATTTAATTCTTTACATTTTTCAGATAATGGAGCACGTGGATACCATGCAAATAAATGATATAACAGAAGAAAAGCTTTCGGGTAATAATTATGATGTGAATTCTTGTTGCTACCGTTGATTAGATAATTATCAATTTTTGCTTCAGCAGTATATATTTGTTTTGATAAAAAATCTTTGAAATCATCTTCTAATAAAGTGAGGTAGCGAAAAATAATATCATGTGCTTCTGATAAAGTTTCTGGAATAGTGCTGTGATTAGTTTCTTTTAAGCCCATGTACGTAATCAAGAGAGAATCACAAGTTAAATTTTTCAGGTTTCTCTCAGAAATCATTGAAGTAATTTCAGCTTCTAATAGATTTCTATCATTATTTGTTTTTGAGTTTAAAGTACGAATAAAATTATTCTGATAAAGGATTTCTATATATTTGAGTTGGTTCAATATTTGTAATTCAATATCAGCCCATTCATATGATGGTAATAAATTATAATTTTTAAGGCAATCAAAAACATAATACCAATAATTTTGTTCATTTTTTTGAGGAGCAATTGTTTCAAAAAAATCTGTGTATTTTGACTTTAATCCACATGCTAAGTCGAATCCATTTCCAATGATTAATAGTTGTTTTGTTGCCTCGTTATTTTCCATAATTACGCCTCTTTATTTGTTTTTTTCACAAAGATAATATCATGAATTAATACGATAATAAATAGGATTTAAGGTTTTAAAAGTAGATTTTCAAAAAAATAATGGATTAATTTAAGAAATACTTCATTATAATGTATACGTTATATAATGTATACATTATAATAGTACTAGGAGGGAATGGTATGGGAAAAAATTTAGAGTTTCGAAAAAAATGCTTCAAATATTTGAGACGTTGACCTATGAAGAATCAGTAAAACTCTATTCGGCTTTAGCATTATTAGAAAAATATGGAGTGACAGATTCTGTTCTAGAAATGTGGGGGAAAGGAAAGAATAAAAGTGAATATTTATCAATACCTGTTTCAAGAACATTTAGGGAAGGTGAAGTAGATGGGAAAATACCTGAAGATATTAAACTCTCAATTACAATCGACTTATCCAGAGTTTGAGAATGATGTGCGAAGAGAGATTTCTAAGAAGGATGCAGCACTAAAGATGATTGATTTACGGTTATCTTCTGGACTAACACAAACAGAATACGCGGATAAAACAGAGATCTTACAGGCTAGACTGTCTTTCCTAGAAAGTGGAGAGGCAAACCCTCGATTATCAACGTTAATTAAGCTAGCTGAGAAGAATGGATGTCAGTTAGAAATAAAATTTAAAAAGAATTAGATAAAGTGAGTCTTCTAATGAAATGCACCTCAAAAGTTAGAACACTTTCTTAAATAGTGTTGATGAAAAATTTTAGGAAGGAATTAAGCCACGGATTGATGCTTAATTCCTTTTTGTATACCTTAAAATAGGCATAAATGATTACTGAGTATTCTTCAGTTTTTGTAATAATTCCTATAATGGTGTTCCGGTTTGTTCATAATGTCTATTACTTTTAATTCTCATTGAATACTAATCACATTACAGCAATTAATAAATTCAAGTATTGAAAATATATTCCATTTTCAAAAAAATGAAAATAAAACTGTTGACTTTCAAAATAATATATGGTAACTTTATTTCATCAATTAAATCAATGGTTATTGAACTGAGGTGCGAATGACAAGAGTACAGCATGCTGGAAAGGGGATTTCGCCGAAGCGTTTTAACGTTGGGGGCTGATCATAATAGGTCAGTCACTGTCATTATGTCTGCCCAGACATAAATGAAGTGCAATCAATTGCCGGGCAAAATGAATGACTTCTTTTGAAATGTAAAGGAATCACGACTTTTGTTCGTGATTCCTTTTTTGTTGAAGTACATCAGTGAAATAATCGAAAAGGAGAATGGAACAATGAAAAAAAAATTTTTTGGAGCAATTGCAGCATTAGCAATGACTTTTGGATTAGCAGCGTGTGGTACACCAGCAAATCAAAGTACTGCAAATCAAACTAATTCAACTTCAGAAAAATTAGTAGTCGGAATGGAAGCAGGATATCCTCCATTTAACTGGACTCAAAAAGATGATTCAAACGGGGCAGTTAAAATTCAAGGTACTGACCAATATGCAGGTGGATATGACGTTGAAATTGCAAAACGTGTTGCTGAAAAATTAGGTAAAGAATTAGTTATTTCTAAAACAGAATGGGACGGATTAACTCCTGCTTTAGTTTCAGGTAAAATTGATGCCATCATCGCTGGTATGAGCCCAACGGAAGAACGTAAACAAACAATTGATTTTACAGATTCATACTATGATTCTCAATTAGTTTTAGTTGTTAAAAAAGGTTCTAAATATGAAAATGCTAAAACATTAGCTGATTTCTCTGGAGCTAAAGTAACAGCTCAATTAAATACTTTCCACTACACAGTAATTAATCAAATCCCAGGCGTTAATAAATTAACAGCAATGGATAACTTCCCAGCTATGCGTGTAGCGTTACAATCTGGAACAATTGATGCTTATGTTTCTGAATTACCAGAAGGTTTATCTGCACAATCAGCTAATAGCGACTTCGTAATGATTAAATTAACAGACGGATTCAAAACAAATGCAGAAGATATAAAAACTTCAGTTGGTGTGAAAAAAGGTAGTGCATTGAAAGACCAAATCAATGAAGCTTTGAAATCTATCTCTGCTGAAGAACGTACAAAACTTATGAACGAAGCAATTAAAAACCAACCTGCAGCAGAATAATCAGGATGTGAGTCTTCGCGGTTAGAAATCGATCACTGGACCAAACCAACGCAAGCATCGTAAAAAACGATGTGCGTATGGTTTGGGAAGTGGACGTGATTTCTGCGAAGACGAACTCAACTACAATCAGGATACGAGGGCGAACGCTCAGGACTGAAACACTGGACCAAACCAACGCAAGCATCGTAAAAAACGATGTGCGTATGGTTTGGGAAGTGGACGTGATTTCTGCGAAGACGAACTCAACTACAATCAGGATACGAGGGCGAACGCTCAGAAATGGAACGTTGGAAAATCCTTCACAGTGCGAAGGATTTGAAACAAAAAAGAAGGAACGTGTAACGTTCTGCGGACGTTTCAGGAAGCAAAACTTCACAGTGCGAAGTTTTGCAGTCCTGTGAGCCCGAGTTCAACTTCACAGGATGTGAGCAAAAGCGCTTAGCTAATATTCACAGTGTGAATATTAGGTGACGGTTCGTAGGTTAGCCGCAAAGTTTATTAGACTTTCTTAAATCGCGAGCGTTGAAAAGAAAGTCAATAAACCACTGCGTAGGGGACATAAACTCCTGCAAGTGCACAAACATAACACATCGCCACCTTGTGTGGCGTATACATACATCAAGAAAGAAAGTAGGAAATTGAATGAGTATTGAATGGATTAATAAAATTATTCAACAAAACTGGCAAATGTTTTTAGTAGGTGCCTGGATAACTTTTTATATCTCAATTATTGGGACCATTATTGGAACATTAATAGGGATGTTTATTGGATTTGTAAAAACAATTCCATTACCAGATAAAGGAGCAAAACGAATTCTCTTAAAAATTGTTGTTGGAATTCTAAACTGCTACACAGAGTTCTTCCGTGGAACTCCTATGATTGTACAAGCAATGGTTATCTATTACGGTACAGCATTAATGTTTAATATTAATTTAGACGTTACATTTGCTGCTATCTTTATTGTTTCCATCAATACAGGGGCTTATATGTCTGAAATTGTTCGTGGAGGAATTATCTCTGTTGATCCAGGACAATTTGAAGCCAGTCAAGCAATTGGGATGACACATTGGCAAACAATGCGTTACGTGATTTTCCCACAAGTGTTACGAAACATTTTACCAGCTGTAGGAAATGAATTTGTTATCAACATCAAAGATACTTCAGTATTGAATGTAATCTCAGTTTCTGAATTATACTTTGCTACAAAAACAGTTGCCGGACAAAACTTCCATTACTTTGAAACATTCTTTGTGACATTGATTCTTTATTTCGTAATGACATTCACTGTCACTCGTGTATTACGCTACTTCGAACGTAAACTAGATGGACCAGATAATTACGAAGTGATTTATTCTGATCCTCTAAATTCAAATTCGATGGCAGTTGTTGAAGAAAAAACAAGACAGAAAGGAAATGCATAATGAGCGAAGCAGTAATTTCCATTCAAAACTTAAATAAAGCATTCGGGAATAATGAAGTATTAAAAGATATTTCTTTCCAAGTAAAACAAGGTGAAGTTGTTACGATTATTGGTTCTAGTGGTTCTGGTAAATCGACACTGTTACGTTGTGTCAACCTACTCGAAAAACCAACTTCTGGAGATATTTTCTATGACGGACAAAATATCTTAGAACATGATAAAAGTATTTATGAATATCGTACACACGTCGGAATGGTGTTCCAACAATTCAACCTGTTTAATAATTTAAATGTATTAGAAAATTGTACGGTAGGACCAATGCGTGTTCTGAATAAGAGTAAAGAAGAAGCCGAAAAAATCGCAAAAGAATTCCTTGAAAAAGTTGGAATGGCTGCGTACATCAATGCAAAACCTCGTCAATTATCAGGCGGACAAAAACAACGTGTTGCCATTGCCCGAGCATTATCCATGCAACCAGATGTATTACTCTTCGACGAACCAACGTCAGCACTTGACCCAGAAATGGTTAACGAAGTATTAGAAACAATGAAGAGCTTAGCACACACAGGGTTAACAATGATTGTTGTCACTCACGAAATGGGATTCGCCAAAGAAGTTAGTGACCGAGTTGTCTTCATGGATAAAGGAGTTATCGCAGAAGAAGGAACTCCAGAACAAATCTTTGAAAATCCTCAAGTAGATCGTACGAAAGAATTTTTAGGACGCGTTCTAAAATAATTGAATTAATGCTATAATAGAGCTGAGACCAATGTCTTAGCTCTTTTTTGATGCTAGACATTAGGATAAGTCATGAGGAGTTCATACATGTTTGAGTTACATACAAAATCACAAGAGGAAACAATCCAACTAGGAAAGCAGTTAGGAGAAAAAATATTTGAGAATAGTTGTATTATTCTTGAAGGAGACCTTGGAGCAGGAAAGACGACATTGACGAAAGGAATTGCCCTTGGTTTAGGCATCGACCGTGTCATTAAGAGCCCAACTTATACATTGATTCGTGAATATCGTAAAGGACGTTTACCGCTATTTCATATGGACATGTATCGTATTGAAGAAAGTGGTGGCGCAAGCGAAGTCGGTCTTGAAGAATATTTTTATGCGGGTGGTGTATGCGTCGTTGAGTGGGCTCAGTACATTGAAGATGAACTCCCTTCGTCGTTCTTAACAGTTCAAATTGACCGTGTAGGAGACGGAGAGTGTGAGCGTGTGATTCGGTTAATCCCCCATGGAAAAGAGTATGAAGAATTGATTCAAACCTTGGAGGCCACAGATGAGTAAAGAACGAGAAATTATATTTACACTTCCAGTTAAAGACGATGCAAAAGCTTTACTAGATTATAGTAAAAAAGTAGGTAGTGAAACGGATTTCCTCTCTTTTGGTCCAGAAGGATTAAAGTACACTGTCGCTCAAGAAGAATTGTTTATTGAATCGTTATATGAGGTTGAAAATCAATATATGTTACTAGCAAAAGACGGCGATGAGATTATCGCAGTTGGTTCGATTGCAGGAAGCTTACGCCCAAAATTCTCACACCGAGGAGAGTTAGGAATTAGTGTATTGAAGTCCTACTGGGGGCAAGGTATTGCGAGCGTGATGATGGAAGAAATGATGCGTTGGGTAGAGGAATATTCGACCCTAACTCGAGTTGAACTGGAAGTAGTCGCGAATAATACAAAGGCATGCCGTCTCTATGAAAAGTTTGGATTTGAAGAAGAAGGGCTTATTAAGAATGGTGTAAAAATCGGTAACGGATATGGAGATATCGTCTTGATGGCTAAACAGATTGAACGATAATAACGAGGTGAAAGAATGAGATTTGGAATTATTGCGGCGATGGAAGAAGAAAAACGCCTGCTCGAAGAAGAGATGACAATTGAGAAGAGAACAATCGTTGCAAACTGGGAATTTATCGAAGGAACACTTGTAGGAAAGACGATTGTCCTTGTTCAATCAGGAATTGGAAAAGTCATGTCTGCACTGGCTGCAGGAATCTTAATCGATCGCTTTAAAGTAGACCTGGTCATTAATACGGGTTCTGCCGGAGGGTTTGGCACTTCTCTTGAAATTGGAGATATCGTCATTGGAACAGAACTCGCATACTGTGATGCAGATGTGACCGCATTTAATTATAAATATGGTCAAATGCCGGGGATGCCTGAGAGATTTTCTATGCAATCTGAATTTTTACCAATCTTACAAAATGCGATTGAAAAAGTACATTTAAAGAGTCATACAGGGTTAATTGTATCTTCAGATAGTTTTATTCATACAGATGAACAAAGAAAGCATATTTTACAATATTTTCCAGATGTGATGGCGTCAGAGATGGAAGGCGCAGCGATTGCTCAAGCTTGCTTTGCTTTTAAAGTACCATTTATTGTGATTCGAGCAATCTCAGATATTCCTGAGAGAGGGACTTCAGCAATTGATTTTGATACGTTTATTGTCCAAGCAGGAAAACGATCGGCACAAATGGTACATCAATTATTACAGGAATGGGAAGTGTCAGAATGTTAAATATTGGGATTGTGGGAGTAGGAGCAATCAGTCAAAAGGCTTATTTACCTGTTATGCGGTCTATCGGGAATGTTAAATGGTATATGTGTACACGGAACACAGAAGTACTGAATCGAGAATCCAAACTATTTGGTCGTTGTATTCCTTGTGAGACGATTGACAAATTATTACAGTTTCCATTAGATGGCGTATTTATTCATGTAGCCACAGATGCACATGTTGAGATTGCCCGCCAATTTCTTGAAAAAGGTATTCCGGTATATATTGATAAACCAGTTGCTGACAATTATGATGAAACACACCAATTATATACGCTAGCAAAAGAACACAATACCCTTTTGATGGCAGGATTTAATCGTCGTTTTGCTCCAAAAGTAGAAATTTTAAAGAGTGTTGAAAATAAGAAACGGATTATTACAGAAAAAAATTGTCCTGTGGAATCAACGGATTTGCGATATCGAATTTTTGACATTTTTATTCATCCTTTAGATACTGCTTTATATTTGATGGATGAAAAGCCAACGAATGGAACGTATTTTTATAAGAAAAATGCTGGAATACTGGAACAGTGCACAGTTTATTTAGAAAATGACCACGAAACGGCACTCGTTCAATTCAATGCCACAGCAGGAGCAAGTCTGGAAAAAATGGAGGTACAAAGTCCGAATGGAACTTATACCCTTCGCAATGTAACGGATTTGATGATTACTCAAGGACAAGACCAATTGGAGGATCCATTTTCAACATGGGATTCAACGCTTTATAAAAGAGGATTTGAGTCTATGATTCATAGCTTCATTATTGCTATTCAAACGAAGGGTGAAAATCCAGTATCTCCTGAGAGTAGCTTACTTTCACATTTGATTTGCGAGAGAATTGTCACTGCAAAATCTCCACAAGGCTTCCTATCATTTGACGTAAACGCATTAGGATAGTAGTATAAAATGGATTATGAATAAGGAGAAGCATATGGACTATACTGTATTTTCAACAGAGTTTCCAAACGTCAAAGTTTTTTACAACGAACCATTAAAAAAATATACATTTACGAGAACTGGCGGGCCTGCAGCAATGCTCGTCTTCCCAAAAGATAAGAATGAAGCAAGCGAAGTGATGCAATGGCTTCAAAGTCATAATATTTCCACGACAATTCTGGGAAATGCTTCTAACGTCATTATAAAAGATGGCGGAATTTCTGGAGCAGTGGTCATGCTAAACGATATGTCTCATCTAGAAGTAAAAGGGACTCAGATTGTTGCAGAAGGTGGAGTTGCCCTCATTGATGTTTCAAAAGAAGCAGCTAAAAATACGCTCACAGGTTTAGAATTTGCGTGTGGAATCCCAGGAAGTGTGGGTGGCGCTATTTTTATGAATGCTGGTGCATATGGTGGAGAAGTTAGTGAAGTAGTGGAATATGTTGAAGTAATCACTCCAGAAGGAAAATTAAAAACATATTCAAAAGAGGAGTTAGACTTCAGTTATCGTCATAGCTATGTGCAAGAGACAGGGGACCTCGTGATTGAAGTTGGCTTCCGTTTGACTAAAGGTAATCAAGAAGAGATTGATCAAAAAGTAGCCGAGTTAACACATCTGCGTCAAAGTAAGCAACCGCTAGAATACCCTTCTTGTGGTAGTGTATTTAAGAGACCACCAGGACATTTTACTGGTAAATTAATTCAAGATGCTGGGTTACAAGGTCATCAAATCGGAGGAGCACAAGTATCTACAAAACATGCAGGCTTCATCGTTAATATTGATCATGCAACGGCGACGGATTACATGAATTTGATTCATTATATTCAAAAGGTCATTTTAGAAAAAGATGGTGTACAGTTAGAACCAGAAGTGAGAATTATTGGGGAAGAACCAACGCCAGAATAGGAGGGGTATTGTGAAAGACGGAATAGTGAAGACAATCGTTTATACGATTGTTGGTATTGTCGCGATGACGCTATTAATGACATTAACGTCAATTACAACACCGTTTGAGGGAGTTTATATACAGTTTGCTTATGGATTTCTAGCATTATTTGCTGGAATTGCAGGAGCTGTTCCTGCAGCTATTGTTGGTTTTAGCGGACATGTTTTATTTGATCTGCTAAATACAGACCATTTATGGATTTCATGGGCGCTTAGTTCGGGAGCACTAGGTTTTATCTTTGGTTTTGCAATTCGAAGAAATAGTCTCAGGAAGGGAGTATTTACTCGGCATGATATGATTCGTTTTAATGTTGTGCAAGCCGTTGTAAATATTGCTATTTTTGGATTAATTGCACCTACTTTGGATGTATTATTCTATCAACAATCTACCATTATTGTATTTACACAAGGATGGATTGCTAGTGTTGTGAATTTATTGACAGTAGCTGTCGTAGGAACCATCACATTAAGGCTCTATGCTCAATATAAATTGAAATAAAGTTGAGATTCATTCAGTTTGTAGGCTACGCTTGAGAAAAGCGTAGCCTTTTTTTATGTGTCAAAAAATGATAGAATAGACGCATATGGTTGAAGGAGGAGAATTATGTCAAAAGACTTTAAAGGATTTAAATTAGTAGAAAAAAGAGATTTACCAGATATTCGTTCTGTAGGTTACTTATATACTCACGAAAAAACAGGTGCAGAAGTTCTTTATTTAGAAAATGAAGATGATAATAAAGCATTTAATATTGCTTTTCGGACACCGCCTTATAATGATAACGGAATCGCTCATATTATTGAACACTCTGTTTTAAATGGTTCAAAGAAATATCCAACCAAAGAACCATTTGTAGAATTATTAAAAGGGTCATTGAATACATTCTTAAATGCGATGACTTATTCTGACAAAACGGTTTATCCTGTATCTTCTAGAAATCAAAAAGACTTCACGAACTTAATGGCAGTCTATCTAGATGCTGTGTTTTATCCTAATTTTAAACATGATCCACAAATCTTAATGCAAGAAGGATGGCATTATCATTTAGAACATCCAGAAGATGAACTCATTTATAAAGGGGTTGTTTATAATGAAATGCGTGGAGCCTTCTCACAACCAGAATCTGAATTATATCGTTTGATGGAACCAACATTATATCCAGATACTGTTTATCAATATGTTTCTGGGGGAATGCCAGCAAGTATTCCAACGTTAACACAGGAAGAATTTGTTGCCTTTCATGAACGTTATTATCACCCAAGTAATGCTCGAGTAACTCTATATGGTAATTTGGATTTAGATGTTGCATTTAGTCAATTAACAGAATATTTTGATGCATTTGAAGAAAAAAATTATCAATTCTCCAGTGTAGAACAAGAACCTTTTTCTAAGAGAAAAGAAGTGGAAGCAACTTATTCTATTTCTAAAGGGGAAGCCAAAGAAAATAAATCGTTATTAGCCTATATTTGGGCTGCTGGAAAAGGA
Source organism: uncultured Streptococcus sp. (assembly GCA_963523415.1). GTDB lineage: Bacteria > Bacillota > Bacilli > Lactobacillales > Aerococcaceae > Granulicatella. The sequence continues at coordinate 121,739 of CAURBR010000001.1, forward strand.
ACTAATGCGGAAGAATTAATTGCTTTAGGCGTGTTAGATGAATTGTTATTAGGTAGCAATACAGCGCCTCTTAAGAAAGCATTATTGAAATCAGGACTAGGATCTGATGTGTCTGGAGGCTTTAGCGCAGCTACTTATTCTCCTATTTTCGAAGTAGTCTTAAAAGATACGAATCCTGAAGCAAAAGCTCAATTTATTTCTATTATTGAAAAAGAGCTTACTAAGTTAGTTACAAATGGAATTCCGAAAAAAGCGATTCAAGCAGCACTTAATAAAGCAGCGTTCCGCTATAAGGAATTGACCGCATTAGAAGGCGCTACTCCTAAAGGAATCCTCTATTCGTTAAATAGCTTAACAAGTTGGCTTTATGGTGGTAATGTTTTTGAAACGTTCGAGTATCAATGGGTATTGGATAAAATTGAGAAAGAAATGGAATATGGTTACTTTGAAACATTGATTGAAAGAATGTTATTAAATAATGCACATTCTGCAGTCATTACATTAGCACCAGAACCAGGACTGGGAGAACAAAAGGAAGTCGCATTAAAGGAAAAATTAGCGGCTTATAAAGCGTCTCTTTCTAAAGAAGAAGTAGACTCATTAGTTGCTCAGACTCAGGCTTTACTAGAACGTCAAACGACACCTGATAAAGAAGAAGATTTAGCTAAATTACCAAAATTGTCTATTAGCGACATTGATAGAAAAGTGAAGCCTTTACCAATAACGGTTGATAAAGTGGAGGGGGAACCAACCTTCTTGCACTATGAAGATTTTACAGCAGGTATTTCTTATGTAAAATATTACTTCGATATGTCCGGAATAAAAACAGAAGATATTCCAGTTGTTGCCTTTCTAACTGAGGTATTAGGAGAAGTAGGTACAAAACAATATAGTGATGAAGCATTAACTACAGAAATGGACTTCTATACTGGAGGCATTAGTACGAACGCTCTTGTTATAACGGAATCTGTAGCTGATAATCTCTATTATCCTAAATTTACAGTGAGTGGGAAAGCATTATCTCAATATCAATCTCAACTTCTTGGGTTAATTGAAGAAATCATTCATCATTCAAATCTAAAGGAAACTAGCAAGATTAAGGAATTGCTTCTTAATGTGAAAGCAGAATTAGAGATGAATTTTAATTTTGGGTCTCATGTAGCTGCATTACGTCGTTTAGAGTCTTATTATTATGAAGGTGCTAAATATGGACAGTTACTAGATGGAATCGATTATTATGATTTCATTTGTGAGGTTCTTTCAGAATACGATGAACATAAAGATGCCTTTGTTGAACGATTACAATCCGTATTAAGAGAATTGTTGACAACGGATCAACTAGTGGCCACTTTTGTCGGAAGCAAAGAAGATTTTGATCACTTTAAAGAAAATTCAAAAGAATTCTTTGAAAAATTAGGAAAACATAAGGTTGAAAAACAAACTTTCACTCGAAAAGTAGAAGTTCTCAATGAAGCCTTTAAAACTCCACAAGAGATTAATTACGTTGCAAAAGGATATAATCAAACCTTACTTGGTGTTCCATTCAATGGGATGAATCTTTTCATGAAATCTGTTTTAGGACTAGATTATTTATGGAATACAGTTCGTGTTCAAGGTGGAGCATATGGAGGAATGAGTGTGATTAACGATAAGGGAGATGTGGCTGCATTATCTTACCGTGATCCAAATATTGTTGAGACATTGAAACGTTATGATGGACAGGTTGAGTATTTAGAAACATTCAATCCGTCAAAAGCGGAATTCGAGAAGAATCTTATTGGGACGTTTAGTCAAATTGATCGCCCATTATCTGCCGCTCAAAAAGGAGCGATTGCATTTACTCGATACTTCACTCACGTTTCACAAGAGCGTGTTCAACAACTTCGGAATGAAGTCTTAGCGACAACTCCAGAACAAGTTAGAGCCTATGCTCCTACGATGAAGTCTCTATTAGAACAAAATGCCTATGTTGTGATTGGAAATGATTCAAAAATTGAACAACATAAAGAATTATTTAAACATATTCGTAATTTAACGCATTAATCCATAGAATGTAAAAATAGGTCACTCGCAATCATTGCGAGTGACCTATTTTTTTATGTTCTTATTTAAGTGGCATGGTATTTTCTTCCTGTTTATACCACATTGTCACACTAGTCATGACTAGTAAGAATAGGAATGCTGATTGAACCCAAAGAATAGCTACATCGAAAATTCCGTGTACAAACATTACGACCACAAAAGAAATAAATAATCCTACAATAGGACGTTTTTTCGGATCACGGCTCATTTCCATAATAGCTCGGATTGGAGCAATTGTAGAAGCTAGTAATAATACAGTTCCTATAATTCCATAGCTGGAAAGTGTGTCGATGTATAAGCTATGCGCGTGTTCGTGGTAGCGAGCGCCAATTCTTGCGAAACTATGCAAGTAGGTTAGAGGCCCTTCCCCAAACCATGGATTTTGTTTAAAGAGAACCATTCCCGCATTCCAAATCGAAATGCGTTCTTCCATGGATGAGCCAAAACTTCCCATACGAACGCCGATATCGTTTGAAAAGAGGAACATAAGCCCAATAGCGAATGCGGCGATGCTGAGCCAGAATGCTTTCGAGTTACGAATCGTCGTGAAGAGGTAAATAATCGCTCCACAGATAATCGCTGGGAAAGCAGTTCGGTTTTGGGTAAAGCTGAGGCCGAATAGGTTAATACCAATCGCGACAGCGCCGATGAATTTCCAGAACCAACTCTTCGTGATGCTCAGTAAGTAGAAGGCAATCATAATACAGAAGCAACAAATAATACCGTAATAGTTCGGATTAAAGAAGGTTACTTCCGCACGGTTTTGGTGCCATACTTGCATCTTTGGTGATAGGAAGGTGTAGTTAAATTTATGAACGATTTCATAGTGTTCTAAGAACGCAAATCCCGCGGCGAAAATGCTGAGGAGTAAGACTGTCTGTAGAACGATATGGAAAAAGTCAGGAGTCAACCGTTTTTGATAATAAGTAAAGAAGATGGCATACATGAAGAACAATATAGAAATGGCACTTCCTAAGTAATTACCAAAAGCTGTTGAAATAACGAAACTGTATCCAATGAATAATAAAAGAATTGGATGCTTGGTTAAGTCTTTCATCACTTGGGTTAATTTTCCTGTAACCCCGAGTAAAATCATGTATAAAACAAATAGGGTTAGGAATAAATAAAACGGTAGAAAACTACTAATAATGAGTAAGTAGAGTGCAAGTTCTTGATTAGAGAACCGTTTTATTTTTTCGATAATGGTTAATAGTTTCATAAAATTCCTTTCAGGTAACACGTACCGTCTTTCTTTTAAAAGATTTATATGAAATAGATGTCAGCTTATTTTACCACTAATTCATTCAAATGAGCAAATCGCAACTAAATTTTAACAATTTGACCTTTGAAACATCTATCAAATAGGCGTACAATAGAGATAGAAATTCAGAAAGAAGTGGTGAAGATGAAATTAGTTTTTGTACGACATGGAGAAAGTGAATGGAATGCACTCAATCTTTTTACTGGATGGAGTGATGTAGATTTAACAGAAAAAGGTGAACAAGAAGCTCATCATGCAGGGCAAAAGTTAAAAGAACTAGGAATGACTTTTGATCATGTATATCTTTCAGTTCTAAAGCGTGCCATCAAGACTGGACATATTGTTTTATCTGAATTAAATCAAGAATGGGTTCCTGAAACAAAGAGTTGGAGATTAAATGAACGCCATTATGGTGCTCTCCAAGGATTAAATAAGCAAGAAACTCGTGAAAAATATGGTGACGAACAAGTATTGTTATGGCGCCGTTCTTATGATGTTATGCCACCTTTATTAAGTGAAGAACAAGCTGCACAACAATCAAAAGACCCACGATATAAATATCTTCAAACAAAGGATTTACCTCAAGGAGAAACCTTAAAAACAACTCTTGAAAGAGTATTGCCAATTTGGCAAGATCAAATTTCTGTCGATTTACTAGATGGTAAGAATGTATTGGTCGTCGCTCACGGTAATTCTTTGCGTAGTCTAGTCAAATATTTATTAAACTTAAGCGAGGAAGAAATACTTAAGTTTGAAATTCCGACGGCCACACCACTAGTGTTTGACTTAGATGAGCAATTGAATGTTAAAGAATATCATTTTGTAAAATAGGTGATTGTGATTGAAATGGGAAAATAAACATGTATTAAATGAGAATGTTGATTGGATTGGGCTATCTGAAAGTGAGTTAGAGGAATTTAAATCCTATGTGAATGCTAAAACTCCAGGTATTTGCGGGACGTACGCGGCTGCTAGTTTGACGGTACTCATGGCCAGACGTGAAGGGGTCGTCACACAATCGATGGACGCTCTATTAGAGAGCATGGAAGCGCCGATTGAACACGCATTTCCATATCGTGGAACTTTCTATTGGGATGTGCAACGCGGACTCAATCAGGAGTGGAGGAAATATGGCTATAAAACACACTTTAATTTATTTAGTGAAAAAGTAGTGCCAGGCCTTCTAGAAGATGGCGTTCCTGTTGTTGTAGGGACCACAACGGCTCTAGGTAGCCCGTATAAAAATCACTGGCTCGTCGTGTACCAATACGCCTTCGATTCAACGGGCAAACTCTGGTACAAGGCCTACGATAACCACGGTTCGATTACAACGGTAATCCCAGCCGTCCAAACATTATGTGCCCTCTGGCTTGAAAAGCTCTAGTCCCAGCACCTAGTAAACAAACTGGACAGCACCAAGCTCCCAAACTGAAAAGCAGAATTAAAGTTTTAGCAGGTGCACAAGGAGCGAAGAGTCCATTATTCGTCACACGATTCTATCAGGAAACAATTTAGCTCTGACTCATAAAATAAGTAGCACATAAAAATGATTACGAAGAAGCCTGCGGATTTTATAATCGCAGTAACGTGAATCGCATCGAATGTGAATTATGAGGAGTAGGAACTTGTTCCTTACTCCTCGTTTGAAGCTTCGAAGGAGCAAGACCAAGGCTTGCTCCGGTGCAACGTTACAGTGATTATAAAAAAGCCGCAAGGCTTTGCAGTAATCATTTTTTTCTGTGCCTAAACTTATTTCATGAGCAGGGTTTAAGACAAAAGCAAAACCGCTCTGATAGAATGAGTGTGACAAAATAACGGAGGATGAGCGTATGAAGGAATTTGATTTAATCTCTATCGGTGGCGGTAGTGGCGGGATTGCCACAGCAAACCGTGCAGCCATGCATGGTGCCCGTGTAGCCGTAGTAGAAGGAAACTTACTTGGAGGAACCTGTGTGAATATCGGCTGTGTTCCTAAGAAAATTATGTGGTATGGAGCGCAAATTGCAGAAGCGATTCAAGCATATGGTCCAGACTATGGATTTACTGCAGAAAACGTCACTTTTGATTTTGCAACATTAAAGAAAAACCGTGAAGCGTATATTGACCGCTCGCGTAATTCTTATAATGGGACTTTTGAACGCAACAATGTAACGGTGATTAAAGGATACGCGCGCTTTGTCGATGCCCACACGATTGAAGTAAATGGAGAAGAGTACCGCGCCAACCATATCGTGATTGCGACAGGGGCAAAACCTGCGATTCCAAACGTGGAAGGAAAAGAACTTGGCGGAACTTCTGACGATGTGTTTGCTTGGGATGTGTTACCACAATCCGTAGCCATCTTAGGTGCTGGATATATTGCCGTAGAACTTGCGGGTGTCTTACATGCGCTAGACGTGAAAACAGACCTTTTCGTTCGCCGCGATCGTCCTTTACGTAACTTCGACCATTCGATTATTGAAGTACTCGTTGCGGAAATGGAAAAATCAGGACCGACATTACACACGAATAAAGTGCCACAAAAATTGGTTCAACTTGAAGATGGCCGTGTAGAAATTCATTTCGAAGACGGCACAACTTTCGCTGCTGAAAAAGTGATTTGGGCAACTGGACGCATTCCTCATACCGAAGGATTAAACCTTGAAGCAGCAGGAGTGGAATTGACAGAACGTGGATTTATCAAGGTGAATGAATTCCAAGAAACAACAGCCCAAGGTGTGTATGCTTTAGGAGACATTTCTGGTGAAAAAGAATTGACGCCAGTAGCGATTAAAGCAGGACGCACACTAGCAGAACGTCTATTTAACGGACAAACAAACGCGAAAATGGACTACACAACGATTCCAACAGTCGTATTCTCACACCCAGCCATTGGAACAGTGGGGCTTACAGAGGAACAAGCCGTGAAAGAATATGGCGCAGAAAACGTGAAGGCGTACTTATCAACGTTTGCAGGAATGTATTCAGCCGTGACAAGCCATCGCCAACAAGCACGCTTCAAACTCATCACAGCAGGAGCAGACGAAAAAGTAATCGGCCTCCACGGGATTGGATATGGCGTTGACGAAATGATTCAAGGCTTTGCCGTAGCTATCAAAATGGGTGCAACCAAAGCCGACTTCGACGCAACCGTCGCGATCCATCCAACTGGTAGTGAGGAATTTGTTACTATGAGATAAGGATGTGAGCTATCGCGTTCAGAAATGGAACGTTGGACTGGAACACCGGAAGGAACGTGAAACGTTCTGCGGATGTTTCAGGAAACGCACGCCATTTCTGCGATTGCGAACTCAACTAACAGGATGTGAGGGCGAGTGGTCAGCTTTCGACCCTTTACCGAAATTAACGCAAGCGTCCGATAAGGACGTGCGGATAATTGTCGGAAAGGAACGCGAAAGCTACGAGCCCGAACTCAACTCCAAGGATACGAGACCGAGTACACTCACACCACAAACTCATTTTAATTTACAACCACAAAAATACCCTAGATGGATAACCATCTAGGGTATTTCGTTTTGTTTATGCGGCCGGCGGGACTTGAACCCGCACAGGTATACACCCACTGCCCCCTCAAGACAGCGCGTCTGCCATTCCGCCACGACCGCAGAACTACTTCAGTTTAACAAATGTTCATTAGAATATCAATCTAAAAGAACCAATTTTCCTCGACATTTACCGCATACGAATCGAGAAGTATCCATTTTTTTCATCCGAGGATATAAGTGATGACAGGAAGTACATTCATAAACAAATTTTGGCGGTTCCATTCGTTCAACAAAGCGACTTCCGCCGACTTGATGTAAGAGTTTCTTGAAGTCTTGATCGCGATGGCGATAACCAGAACCGGTTTGATGAAGATGGTAATGACATAACTCGTGCTTAATCACTCCAATTAATGCTTCGATTCCTAATTTTTGCTCTATTTTAGGATTGATTTCTATATTCCCAGTTTTAAGGAGATAACGTCCACCACTAGAGCGTAGACGAGGATTATAGTTGATATGGTGTGTAAATTCTCGTTGGAAGTATTGACGAGAGATTTGCATTGTTAATTGTTGTAATTCATTTTCGTTCATTCACGTCACCCATCACAGTGTATCATGCTTCATCTTTCAATAAAACTAGATTAACTTTGACCTTTTGAGTGGATATCTGTAGAATGAAATGGACAAGAGATTCAACAATGGAGGAACTGCATGAAAATAGTCATTGTCGGTGGAGGAAAGGTCGGCGAAGTGATTTGTCAGGAACTTTCTACGGAAGAAAACGACATCGTATTAATTGATCAGAATCAAGATATTATAGATCGTCTTATGAATAAGTTCGATATCAGGGGATTTGTGGGAATGGAGCAAGCTACGATATTTCAGTTGAAGCTGGAGATTTTCTAACAGCATTTTCTAGTGTTGCTGCCACTTTTAATAATATAGGGCCTGGTCTTGGTCAAGTTGGACCGACTAGTAATTTTTCAATGTATTCGGGTTTTAATACTTTTTTACTATCTATTGGAATGATAGCAGGGCGGCTAGAAATTTATCCGATCATTCTATTATTCTCGCCAACGACTTTTAAATCATTGTTGTACAAACATTAACGAAAACTTAAACAAATTCATACTGAACTTTAAGAAAACAACATTCCTTTCTTAAAGTTCTTTTTGTATAATGAAAGAGTAGTAAAAATACTACGAATCATAAAGGAGGTTCATTCATGAATAAATGGATTAAAAGAACCGCAATTGTTGCTGCATTGATGGGATTTACCATGAAGAATGCCTATGCGATTGATACAACAACTGTGAATGAAAAATGGGGAAAACCAACTGTTGTTTACGGTGGGGGCTTAAGTAACGCTCAAGTTGAACAAACAGCTAAGTTGTTAGGAATCAAAGATGAAAATACAGTATTAAAAGAAACTGCAACTGGTGAAGATCTTATAAAATATCTTGGTAGTGGCGACGGAGATACATCTGTCATGATTTCTTCGGTAATGGTTCAAAAGAAAGATAAAGGAACAGGTGTTAAAGTTCATATTGCGACCCCTGATAATATTACTCTAGTGACTGCTGAACAATATGCAAATGCTGCAATTACAGCAGGAGTAACGGATGCGGAAATCGAAGTTGCATCTGTATCGAAAGTAACGGGTGAATCAGCTCTGACAGGGGTATATAAAGCTTTTGAAGCGAATGGTGTCAAATTAGACGAAAAACGAACTGCTGTTGCACAACAAGAATTGGAAGTTACAAATAAAATTGCCCAAGAAAATGCGAACGAAAAAGGATTTGATCCCGCTAAATTAGATAAGGCAATGATTGAGATTAAGAAAGAACTAGCAGCCATAAAAGAAAAACAAGGACAACTAGCAACAAAAGAAGATATTGAGAAAATTATTAATAATGCTTTAAAGAATAATTCATTACAAAATATTATTTCTCAAGACCAAATTAATGCATTAGTTTCTTTTGCACAAAATTATCAAAATACGAGTGCTATTGATTCAAAACAAGTGTTGGAACAATTAAATAGTTTATCTCAATCTGTTAGCGAAAAAATTAACAGTTTAGTCGAACAAGCAAAAAGTCAAGGTTGGTTGGATAAAGTAGTTCAATTCTTCCAATCTATCTTTGATAGTATTAAGAATTTATTCTCACAAAATTAGAGAGCAAAATTGAATCTTAAAAGACAAAAATACCTCTTTTTGAGCAAATTTATTTGATTTGCCAAAAAGGGGTATTTTTCTAATCAATTATAATTTAAAGTAGTCTTGCAAGTATTTTGCTAACCCATTCTCATCATTAGAAAATGGAGTAATGACATCAGCAACGGCTTTTAGTTCGTCAATACCATTTTTCATGGCAACACCAACTCCTGCGTACTGAATCATTTCCATATCGTTATCTTCATCTCCAAAAGCTAAAATATCCTCTCTTGGAATATTATAATAACGTGATAGATGTTCTACGGCTTTTGCTTTATGAATCCCGCTTGTAACCACTTCTAAACATGGGAAGCTTCCTCCCCAAGTTCTTACTTCAATCTGATGGTTATATCGATTCAAAATTTTAGTTTTAATGTCGTCTTGCAATGCAACATCAGAGAATAAAGCAACAGCAGTAGCTTTTTCTTTTAACTGAGTTGTTGGAGTAATGAGTAATGCCTGTTGATCTTTAGGATAATAGGGCGAATCTGGCAACTGACGTGTGTTTGAATACATTAATTCAGTTCCTTCAACCATTAAATAATCGACAGGAAGTGTTTCAATAAAGCTTACTAAATCCAGTACAAAATCGGTATCTAAGGTGATATGGTATTGACCGTCCCAGTCTGGTTGATCTGGTATATGACAAAGAGCACCGTTAAAATTGGCAATAGGACCACCTAAATTCAATTGTGAGTAGATTTCTTTAGAACTCCGATAGGGGCGACCTGTAACAATCGCAATTTTATGTCCTTGTTTATCTAATGCATGCAATGTTTGAATGGTTTCTTCAGTGAGTTCAGAATTATTATTAAGTGTTGTACCATCTAAATCAATGGCAATAAGTTTTTGATTCATAGGGTCTCCTTTTGAAATGTATTAAATATCAGAAACTTGTTTTCAGAGTTTCATTAAAGTAAAATATCTGTATTAGTTTAACATATTTTATTTTAAATAAGAAGAAAGAGGAAGTTATGATTCAAATTGATTATCGTGAAGTAGACGGTGTTCCATATGCCGAAGTAGTGGATGCATCATTAAAAGACCAAGCAATCCCAATTGTTGTGTTTTATCATGGCTGGACAGGTAGCAAAGACCGTGTTGTTACAATTGGAGTAGAACTAGCAAAGCGCGGCATGCGTGCGATTTTACCGGACCAACTTTTACATGGAGATCGTGGAGTACGGTTAATCGGAGGAGAAATCTGGGAGATTGTGGCTAACAACATTAAAGAACTTCCTATTTTAAAAGAAGAATTCAGAAGTCGTGGGATATTAGATGAATCAAAATTTGGTGTCTCTGGCTTGAGCATGGGGGGTATTTCTACATATGCCTTATTCAACCAATATCCAGATATCACAGCTGCGGCCAGTCTTATGGGAAATGCAGATCCGTCCCGTTTTGCAAAATGGACCATTTCATCTGTCTGGATGACAGGGGCAACGCAGGAACAATGTGAAGCATTAGAAGCAGAAATTGAAAAGAACAAAGCCTTCTTAGATGCCATGGCGCTTGCAAAACATCCAGAACATATTAATGGGCGACCATTATTTTTATGGCACGGAACAGCGGATAATAAAGTTCCATATGAATTGAATAAAGAATTTTTTGAAACGATTAAAGATGAAGCATACGCGAAAAATGTAGAATGGCATGAAACACCAGGTGAGGGTCACCGAGTTCCATTCCCAGTGTTTGAAGCAGTAGCAGACTTTTTCCAAAAAGTATTTCAATAGGAGAGATTAGAATGACAGAAGAACATCATCCATCTGTTGAAGCAACTAAAGAGAGAATTTTAGAGGCTTTAGAATCAGTTATTGACCCAGAATTAGGAATCGACATCGTAAACTTGGGCTTAATATATAAAATAGACTTATCAGAAGAAGGGCATTGCCAAGTGGACATGACCTTGACAACAATGGGCTGTCCGCTAGCGGATATCATCACGGATGAGATTCACCGTGCGCTTGTAGAAATTGAGGAAGTGAAGACCGTTGATGTGAAGCTTGTTTGGTATCCTGCTTGGAGCCCAGAGAGATTATCACGGTATGCAAGAATTGCTTTAGGAATTCGATAAGGGAAAGTTTAAAATGAATTGAATCTAGCTAATGGAGTTTTACTTTATAATGTACAAGGATTCAAAAAGTCTAATCAACGAAGTATCGTGGAACAAATCAATTACAATTTTAATCTAAGAGAAAAGAGCTCACAGTGTGTGAGCTCTTTTTGTTATTATTTTAATCCTGAGCGTTCGGTCTCGTATCCTAGTAGTTGAGTTCGCAAAAGCAGAGGCTCAAGCCTTTCGTGTTTTGTCCGCACGGTCTTTCAGACCGCTTACGGCAAAACAGCGAACCGTCATCGCCTCTAAACGCTTTTGCTCACATCCTGTTAGTTGAACTCGACTTCGCAGAAATCGCGTCCACTTCCCAAACCATACGCACATCGTTTTATACGATATTTGCGTTGGTTTGGTCCAGTGGTCGATTTCTAACCGCGAAGACTCACATCCTCAGTCTTCTCCCGGTCTCATGGGTCTCTTGTATTTACTCTTTGCTTCTTGCCTTATTACGGTGTGCGGAGATTTTCTTCCAGCGTTTGAGTTTCTGAATAACATTTGCATTTTTTCATCGTCAAATAATTCTAAGTTTTGGTCAACAAAGTGGCTTGCATCTGCTTTCCAATCAGAGTGGTAGTAGTTAAATAGTTCCGCCATTGCGATTGTTTTATCTGTTGCACTCCCTTTATATTCAGGGTCTGTTACATCTGTTAAGTATTGTTGCATTTTTGCAATTCTATTTTTATCAAAATCTGCCATCTTATTCGCCTCTTTTCTTATTTATTTTATCACAGTCAATACGGACATAAAAGGCTTTTTTATATAAATACTGTTCATTGTCTTGAGGATACTGTATACTAAGTCTTACGTTTTTTAGAGAGGAGGAGTTTTATGGCAAAGGATATGACGACAGGGAACCCGTTAAAATTAATTTTAAATTTTACGATTCCATTGTTAATCGGAAACCTATTTCAACAGTTGTACAATATGGCAGACACCTTTATTGTAGGACGAACCATTGGAGTGAATGCATTAGCTTCAGTTGGGTCTACGGGAAGTATCATTTTTTTAATTCTAGGGTTTGCAAATGGACTAACAGCAGGCCTTGCGATTCCTCTTGCGCAAAGATTTGGGGCAAAAGATTATCAAGGAGTGAAACGGAGTTTTTATGTTTCGATGCTCATATCGCTTGTAGTTGCGGTTCTTTTAACCATTTTCAGTATGTTATTTTGTAGGCAAATTCTAGAAATGATGCAGACTCCGCTTGAAATTATTGATGGGGCATATCAATATTTAATTGTGATATTTGCTGGGATTTTTTCTTCGATGGCATTTAATCTTTTGTCAAATGTTTTTCGTTCCATTGGAGATGCCAAAACTCCTTTATATTTTCTTATGATTGCCTGCGTTATTAATATTGTTTTGGATATCATTTTCATTGCAGTATTTGGAATGGGAGTTGAAGGGGCAGGTTACGCAACAGTATTTGCTCAAATATTTTCTGCTGTTGCTTGCGTCATTTATATTTGGAAAAAGATTCCTGTTTTAAGGCTTAGTAAAGAAGATCTTGTAACCACGAAGAGAGAAGTGTTGGAACATACAAGGATTTCATTTCCAATGGCTTTTCAGTCTTCAATCATAGCACTAGGAGCTATAATGGTTCAAATTGCTTTGAATCAACTGGGACCGACCGCAGTAGCAGCGTATACTGCTGCTCAAAAAATTGATCAAGTAGCAATCCTTCCAATGATGTCTTTTGGTGTGACGATGGCAACATATGTAGCTCAAAATTATGGAGCTAAGAAGTATCACCGTATCTGGCAAGGGGTTCGCAGTTGTATCCAACTTTCTCTCACATTTGCTATATCCATCGGAATTCTACTAAATGTATTTAGTCCGCTCCTTTTAAGAGTATTTGTAGGAAATGGTCATGAGGAAGTAGTGGAATTGGGAAGAATCTTTTTCTTAACAAACGGTACGACGTATAGTTTATTGTCCCTTCTTTTTATTTATAGGTATTCGTTGCAAGGAGTAGGAAAAACTGTTACTCCAACAATTGCAGGAATTATGGAATTGGTGATGAGAGCAGTCGCAGCCATTGTGTTGTCTAATTTATTTGGCTTTACAGGAGCTACTTTAGCAAATCCGATGGCTTGGCTCGGATCTTTAATTCCGTTAATGATAGCCTATTATATTTTTAAACATAAACTTCAAACTAGAGATAGCTGAGTAGAAATACTCAGCATATTTTTTTGTCTGCTGAGGGCTTAATTGAAATTTTGAATTCACTTATGAATAAAAGATGAATTTCAGTTGAATTTAAGAAATGTTTATAGTAAAATTAAAATAGTTTAAATATACGTGGAGGTATACCGAATGAAGGATCAGAAACGATTAGGAAAATTATTGATTACTTTATCTTCTTGTGGAGTAATCCTAAGTGTTCTTCAAACTCAAGGAACAATTAATGCTGAAGAAGCAACAACTGCTGCTACAACAACTACGACTGAACAAACAACAGCAGCTACAGCAACGACTGAAGCAACAACTGAAGCAACGACTACTGCAGCACCAACTCGTGCTGCCAAAGAAGTAGATGCAAAGGTTACAGGAACTATTACAAATCATGATATCAAATATCATGAATATTATACTGATGTGAATCTTTCAGTTTCATTATTAGATGGTGAAGCTAAAGAGGGTGACTATGTAACGATTCAAATAGAAAATGCTACTGTCTTAAATTCTTTAGATGGTAAAGATGTTTTCTATGATGGAAAGAAAATTGGAACGATTTCTGTCGTTTCATTTGAGAACATCAATAAAGCTCGTCAAGGGTCTAACGATGCTGCTCAAATGCAACAAGCAGAACTAGAATCTACACGTGAAACCCTAAAAATTACATTTACAAAAGATGTAGAAACTGTACGACCTGACGTGTTAAAGCAAGCTAAATTTGATATTAAATCAGATAACTCATATAACGGTGCGGTAATTGCAAATAAAGACTACACTTTAAATCAAGTGATTAAAGTTGGTTCTTCTTCTGTTACGAATACAGTGAATATTCCAAAAGTAGAAAAATTTGCAGAAGATACCAACTCAATTAACATGCCACCTTCAGGAAGTACGATTAAGTTCAACGAAGATGGATCATATGAAACAAGTTCAGAAATCCAAGTTCGTGGAAAAAATGGAATGAAAGTAGGTTCAACCGTTGAATTGGAATTTAATGATGCATCAGGTATCGAATGGAAAACAAGTGGAGATGATGCGCTTAAAGTAGGCGATACATTTACATCTCATTTTATCTTACCTGTTTACTCAACGGATGAAGTAAATCAATATGGTGCTTATATGTTCCCAACGGGCGTAGAACCAACATTCAAAGTAACATCTATTACAGATAAGAAAATTACGTTTGAAATGATTTCAGGAAATGTTCCTAAAGAGTTAGGTGTCTTCTTCGGAATTGGTAAGAACCGTATCAATATCATTGATAAATCAAAAATTGATGTAGATAAGATGCAATATGATGTGTCAACTGTGGCTACAGCTACTGTTGATGGTCAAGATTCAAAAGGAATCTATATCTATCGTATTATTAGTGACGCTGCTAGTGCGCAACTGGTACGGGATACATTGATTACAGAATTTAAGGATATCGATACTGAAGAAACATTAAGACCTTCAGAAAAAGGTTATAAAGATAAAGTAGATATCGATGGCTATAAATTTGAGAAAACTACAAAAGACCGTGAAGGAAATCAAACACACTGGTATAAAAAAGTTGCACAACCAACAACTGAAGTAACTACTGAAGAAACAACAGTAGAAACAACAGAACCACAAAAAGAATTACCAAATACAGGTACAGTAGACTCATTACTAACAGCTGGAATGGCATTCTTAGCAAGTGGTCTTGGAGTATTAGGATTCAAGAAAAAAGAAGATTAATATGAATAAATACGAATGAGGATGTCGTTTGCATCCTCATTCTTTTTTTGCGCTAAATTATGGTATAATAAAACGAATATGCATGAATCGAGGTGACGTCATGAAAACAGATATTGAAATTGCACAGGAAAATTGCATGCAACCTATTACAGTAATTGCCGAGAAGCTTAATTTGACAGCGGATGAACTAGAGCCTTATGGAAAATACAAGGCAAAGATTGATAAGAATGATATTCATAGTCTAGAGAATTTTGGGAAACTTATTCTAGTAACATCTATGAATCCGACTCCTGCAGGAGAAGGAAAGTCTACTGTAACAGTGGGACTAGGGGACGCGCTAACGGCTATTGGAAAGAAAACAGCCATTGCACTGCGTGAACCATCTCTAGGACCAACTCTTGGGCTCAAAGGGGGAGCTACAGGTGGAGGTTATGCACAAGTTGTTCCGATGGAAGAAATTAATTTGCATTTTACAGGAGACATGCATGCTTTAACGACCGCAACAAACCTATTATCTGCAATCATCGACAATCACATTCATCAAGGAAATGAGTTACAAATCGATTCCAATCGCATTTTGTGGAAACGAGCGCTCGATTTGAATGACCGTGCGTTACGCCAAATTGAAATTGGACTGGGAGGTCCAGTGAATGGGGTACCTCGCAAGGACGGTTTTGATATTACGGTCGCAACTGAAATGATGGCGGTACTTTGTTTAGCAAAAGACTTAAAAGACTTACAGCATCGTGTATCGCAAATATTAGTCGCATTTGATGTGAATGGGAAACCAGTGACTGTAGCGGATTTACAAGTAGAAGGAGCGATTACTGCCCTTATGAAAGAAGCCGTGAAGCCAAACCTCGTTCAAACGTTAGAAGAGACTCCAGCCATCGTCCATGGGGGGCCATTTGCCAATATTGCGCATGGATGTAATAGTGTCATTGCTACGAAAATGGCCTTAACATTGGCAGATTATACTGTCACAGAAGCAGGTTTTGGGGCTGACCTTGGCGCCCAGAAGTTTCTGGATATCAAAGTGCCAGTTCTTGGTAAGAGTCCAGATGCAGTCGTACTTGTAGCAACCATTCGTTCAACGAAGATGCATGGTGGATTATCGATTGACGAATTAGCACATGGAGAATCTCTTGAAGCACTTCGCGAAGGGTTTAAGAACGTAGCTAAACATATTGAAAATATTCAACAGTATGGCTTACCTGTTGTAGTAGCACTGAATGAATTTGTCACAGATACAAAAGCAGAACACGAACTCTTTGCGTCGCTTTGTCAAGAGTTTGGAGTTCCTTGTATCATGACAGCAGTATGGGAAAAAGGATCAAAGGGTGGTATCGAATTAGCACAAAAAGTTGTTGAACTCTGTGATAGTGGTAAAGCTGCTTTTGTTCCAACTTATAAAGCTACTCAACCAATCCAAGAAAAGATTGAAGCAGTTGCGAAGAATATTTATGGAGCCACCAAGCTCAATTACACCCCTGAAGCGTTAGAACAATTGAAAGAGATTGAAGAAGCTGGATGGAATCATTTAAATGTATGTATTGCAAAAACGCCGTATTCATTCTCAGACAACGCCAAGTTAAAAGGATGTCCAAAAGGATTTGCAATCACGATTCGTTCATTAATTCCAAAATTAGGTGCGGGATTTATTGTAGCGTTAACGGGAACAGTTTTAACAATGCCGGGATTGCCTAAAGTTCCAGCAGCAGTTGGAATTAGTGTTGATGACAATGGTAAAATTCAAGGGTTATATTAAGAGACTTGAAAGGAGTTTGCATGAAAGATTTTAGAGTCGATCATTTAAAAAAATCTTATGGTGCGAAATCATTATTAGAAGACGTGTCCTTTATTATTAACGAAGGAGAGCACGTCGGTTTAATTGGTCAAAATGGGACTGGTAAGAGTACATTACTATCCATTCTTGCAGGAGTTGATTTTGCAGAATCGGGCGATATTACAACGTCTAACGATTTCAGAATTGGATACTTATCTCAGCAACCAGAGTTAGATGACGAAGATACGATTTTTGAAGCCTTATACAAAGGCGACCACCCAACGTTAAAAGTTGTTCATGACTTTGAAGAAGTGGTGGAACAATTACGAGAAAATCCAACGTCAGAAAGTCTTACGAATCGATATAGCATTTTAGAGCAAAAGATGAATGAGATCGATGGATGGCAAGTGGAAGTTCATATCAAGACCATTCTTCAAAAGATGGGGCTAACGGATATCCAGAAAAAAGTGGGCACTCTCTCTGGTGGCCAGAAGAAACGTGTGGGACTTGCAAAAGTATTGATGGAAGAACCGGATTTACTATTGCTCGATGAACCAACGAACCACTTAGACTTAGAAGCCATCGAATGGTTAGAAGGCTATTTAGCCAATTATAAAGGCGCGATGATGCTCGTTACTCATGACCGTTACTTCCTAGAACGTGCGGTGACGCATATGTTTGAACTCGTGAATGGTAGAATCGAAGCCTACGAAGGGAATTACGAGTCTTACTTAGAGCAACGAAGCCAACGAGAACAAATCGCTGCTCGCATGTCTCAAAAACAAAAACGATTATACTTGAGTGAATTAGAATGGATGCGTCAAGGAGCACAAGCTAGGTCAACGAAGCAACAAGCACGGATTCATCGGTTTGAAGCGTTAGAAAAAGATGTAAAGCAAACGACTTCTCAAGAAAAGCTCGTAATGGAGTTTGATCAAGCTCGTATTGGGAAACGCGTTTTTCAACTTGAAGATGTCAGTCTTTCCATTAATGGGCAACAAATCGTGAAGAATCTAGATTGGATCATTCAAAGTCAAGCGCGTATCGGTATTGCTGGAGTGAATGGCGTTGGGAAATCCACATTCTTAAATGCTATTGCCGGCCAGATTCCATTTGATAGTGGCCATTTTGTTGTCGGTGAGACCGTTCGAATCGCGTATTATAAACAACAAGATGAAGATATTCCAATGGATAAACAGCTGATTCAATATTTACGAGAAGAAGCAGAAGAAATTAAACGTGATAATGGAGAAGTTGCATCCATCTCAGAATTACTTGAGACTTTCTTATTCCCAAGACATTTACATGGAGCGTATATCCATACATTGTCTGGGGGAGAGAGAAGACGACTCTACTTACTTCGCTTATTAATGACAAAACCAAATGTGTTATTATTAGACGAACCAACAAACGACTTGGATATTGATACCTTAACCGTGCTCGAAGATTTCTTAGAGTCGTTTAATGGAGCGGTCCTCATCGTATCACATGACCGTTACTTTTTAGATAAGACGGTCGACCAATTATTTGTCATTCGAGGAGAAGGGCAAACCGAACTCTTCTACGGCTCGATGAGTGAGTATTTAGAACAGGAAAAAACACTAGCAAAAGTGGTTGTGGAAGCTCCTAAGGTGGAAGAGCCAAAATTGGAGGCACCAAAAGCAACGCCAGCTAAGAAGATGACGTATCAAGAGAAGAAGGAATGGGAGACGATTGAAGGAACCATTCAAGAACTCGAAGAAAAACTAGAATTCTTGCAAGAGGAAATGAGTGTACATGCACAAGATTTTGCTAAACTACAAGAATTACAAGAGGAATTGGACAAGACGGAAGAAGCGGCAAGTGCGGCTTATGAACGTTGGGAATATTTAGCAGAATTAGCTGGGGAATAAAGAAAGGAACCGATATGACAAAACAATATAAAGACTTACTAAGAAAGATTTTAGAAGAAGGAACGATTAAAACAGACCGAACAGGTACGGGTACAAAGAGTTTGTTCGGATACCAAATGCGTTTTGACTTGCAAAAAGGATTTCCTCTTTTAACAACAAAACGTGTGGCGTTTGGGTTAATTAAGAGCGAGTTATTATGGTTCTTGCACGGAGATACTAATATCAAATACTTATTAGAACATAACAACCACATCTGGGATGAATGGGCATTTGAGCGTTATGTTTCTTCTCCAAAATACACGGGTCCTGATATGACAGACTTTGGACGTCGTTGTTTGCAAGACGAAGCATTTAACGAAGTATACCAAGAAGTGAAGAAAGATTTCTGCGAGAAAATCTTAACGGATGATGCGTTTGCGGCTGAATTCGGCGAACTTGGAAATATTTACGGTTCCCAATGGCGTCACTGGAAAACCACAAAGGGTGAGACAATTGACCAAATCGCAGACTTACTCAACTTATTGAAGAATTCTCCAGATTCACGTCGAATGATTGTATCCGCATGGAATCCAGAAGATGTTCCAAGCATGGCGCTTCCTCCATGTCACACAATGTTCCAATTCTATGTTGCTGATGGTAAATTAAGTTGCCAATTATACCAACGTAGTGCGGATGTGTTCTTAGGAGTTCCTTTTAATATCGCAAGTTACGCCTTATTAACTCATTTAATCGCAAATGAAGTAGGCTTAGAAGTCGGTGAATTCGTCCATACATTAGGTGACGCGCACATCTATTTAAACCATATGGAACAAGTAGAAACACAATTAGCACGTGAAGAAAGAGAATTACCAACACTTGTATTAAAACATCCTGAAAAATCAATGTTTGAAATCGATGTAGATGATGTGATTGTGGAAGGATATAATCCACATCCAACGATTAAAGCACCGATTGCCGTGTAATACTGGAGGAAACAGATGTTAATTTATATTTGGGCTCAAGATGAACAAGGGCTTGTTGGAAAAAACAATACGCTTCCTTGGCGATTACCGAATGATTTGAAATTCTTTAAAGAAGTGACAATGGGACAAACCATCCTCATGGGACGTAAGACGTTTGAAGGGATGGGGAGCCGCTTGCTTCCGGGGCGTCAAACGATTCTTTTAACGAGAAGCAGCGATTATGAAGTACCAGGTGCTGAAGTCGTAACAGATGTAAAAGAAATTATCGAAGATGCCAAACACGAGGATATTTATGTGTGCGGTGGTGCAAAAGTGTATCGTCTTCTAAAAGACCATGTGGAACTGCTATACTGCACAAAAATTCATCATACATTTGAGGGAGATACGTATTTTCCAACCGATTTTCCGTGGGGTGATTTTATTAAAGTGAAATCACTCGAAGGAGAAGTGGACGAGAAAAATGTCTATCCACATACGTTTGAAATCTATGAGAGAAAAGAGGAAACTCTATGACAACGTGGCATGATGTCATTGGTGGGGAGAAGGAAAAAGAGTATTTCCATGCGGTACGTTCCTTTGAACAAAACGAGCGAAATCATCATAAAGTATTTCCAGCGGCGGAGAATGTCTTTAAGGCTTTGGAACTGACACCGTTTGATAACGTGAAAGTGGTTATTCTTGGACAAGATCCATATCATGGTGACAACCAGGCACATGGTCTTAGCTTCTCCGTTCAAAAAGGAGTTGCACTACCGCCTTCATTACTGAATATTTATAAGGAACTTGAAAACGATCTTGGCATTCCAGTTGCAAAGAGTGGGGATTTAACCCCTTGGGCTAAGCAAGGTGTGTTGCTTTTGAACACGGTGTTGACAGTTCGTGCACACGAAGCGAATAGCCATCGTGGTCAAGGGTGGGAGACTTTTACCGATGCTGTTATCTCTTCTCTTAACCAAGCGTCGCATCCTATTGTCTTTATTTTATGGGGAAGGCCTGCTCAAGAAAAGGAAAAATTAATTACGAATCCTAAACATGTAGTTCTAAAATCAGTTCATCCAAGTCCACTTTCGGCATATAGAGGATTTTTTGGAAGTAAACCATTTAGCAAAGCAAATGCATTTTTAGAGGCAACAGGTCAAACACCGATTGATTGGAGACTCTAATTGATTCAAGCTTTTATAAGACCATGAAGTTTATATCTCTTTAGAATAAAAGCTTTTTATAGAATTGAATTATCTAAAGAAAAGGATACTATATAATTACAGAAAAGAAATGAGGAAGAGGGGGATGAAAATGAAATTTAAAAGTAAATTATTTTATTTTGTTTCATTTAGTTTATTCCTTTTAGGATTTTATCTAAGGAATGCTGTCGTTGAAGCAGCTGAAGTTCAACATGGATTTTCAATTAGTGAGTTCGTTACGAAGAAAGAATCACTAGAATTAGTAATGACCGGATTGACCGGATATGATATTTATTACATCATTGGGAATTTTTGTTTGGTTTCGACTGTTGGTTTTATCATCTATGTGAAAATCAAAGAAAAGAATAATAAAAATAAATAGATATTATGAAAGCTAAACGATATGGTTTAGCTTTTTTTCTTTGATGAGCATTCCTTTTTGAATTTTTTTATATGAACGATAAAATAAGAACAAACGTTCGAAATGGAGAAGGATAGATGCGAAAAATTTTACATGTAGATATGGATGCTTTTTTTGCATCTGTTGAACAAAGGGAACATCCAGAGTGGAAAGGAAAGCCAGTTATTGTAGGAGGAAAACCAAATCAAAGAGGAGTTGTATCCACTTGTTCCTATGAGGCAAGGGCTTTTGGGGTACGTTCTGCGATGCCAACTGCAAAAGCGATGAAACTCTGCCCACAAGCCATACTCACGCCTGGGCGATATCAGTTATATAAAGAAGTTTCTACCCAGGTGCATGAAGTGTTTCGAACCTACACAGATTTAATCGAACCGCTCTCGATTGATGAAGCCTATTTAGATGTTACAGAGAATAAGAAAGGAATCAACTCTGCAACAGTGATTGCTCATTCGATTCAAAAGGATGTCTACGAAAAAACAGGACTTACTTGTTCCGTTGGCGTGTCCTTTAATAAGTTTCTCGCAAAAATGGCTTCAGGTTATCATAAGCCTTCTGGAGTAACAGTAATTACACCGGAAAATGCGAAAGAGTTTATTCGAATAATTCCTATTGAAGACTTCTATGGAGTCGGAAAAGTGAGCGCTGAGAAATTGAAACAGGCGGGGATATTAACAGGAGAAGATCTCTTTCCGTTATCTAAGGAAGAACTGGAGAAGAAGTTTGGTACTCTTGGCCCACGATTGTACTTGCAAGTACGAGGGGAGTCAAATGACCAACTGACGCTTCATCGGGAACGAAAATCGATTGGTACCGAGCGAACGTTAATAAAAGATACGACGGACCACGGTATTCTAACGGGGTACTTGGAGGAGTTTTCAGAAGAATTAGAACGGATGTTGAAGAAGAGAAGTCTTGCCGCAAGAACAGTCACGCTGAAGTTAAGAGATTTGAAATTTAATACAATGACAAAGAGTGTTACAATGCGTGATTATTTGAATAAACAAGATGAAATCTATTCGATTGCAGTTCAGTTGTTTGAAGAAATGATGGAAGAACGCCCGATAAGGCTGATAGGACTGACAGTTTCACATCTTGAAAATACAAATAGACTTTATAAACAATTAAAACTGTTTTAAATAAAATAGTACAGTTTATATTTTTGTAGTAGTACAGATGAAACGTGAAATTATAAGTTTCACTTACAGAAAATCAATGAAAACAAAAAGAGAACTGAACAAACTGATTAAGAAAAAGACTTAATTTGACAGATTTAGAAAGTACTTTATTCACAAAGTAGTTAGATGCTGTTTGTTAAGTCTTCTTTTCTTGCATCTTGAACGAAAGTTTGTTAAATTAGTATACGAAAGCAGTGGGAGTAGTACAGTTTTTTGTGCTGTTTTCATTGTGAAGCACAATTTCTTATAGAAAAGGGGAAAAAAGAAGTATGGCAACGAAGAAAAAATTCAATCTCGATGCACTTTTCACACCAAATAACACGAACTTTGAAATGGTTCAAGTGTTAGATGCAGAAGGAAAAGTTGTAAATCCTGACTTAGTACCAGATTTATCAGATGATGAATTAGTTCAATTAATGACAGATATGGTATGGTCTCGTATTCTACATGAACGTTCAACTGCATTAAACCGTCAAGGACGTTTAGGTTTCTACGCTCCAACAGCTGGACAAGAAGCTTCTCAATTAGCTTCAATCAAAGCAATTGATAAAGAAGACGTTCTATTACCTGGTTACCGTGATGTTCCGCAATTGGTTAAACACGGATTACCATTATCACAAGCTTTCTTATGGTCTCGTGGACATGTTGCGGGTAACATGTATCCTGAAACATTAAAAGCTTTACCACCACAAATCATCATCGGCGCACAATATGTACAAGCTGCTGGTGTTGCTTTAGGTCTTAAAAAACGTGGTAAGAAAAATGTTGCAGTGACGTATACCGGTGATGGAGGATCTTCACAAGGGGACTTCTATGAAGGAATTAACTACGCTGGTGCATTTAAAGCTCCTGCAGTATTCTTTATTCAAAATAATGGTTGGGCAATTTCAACTCCTCGTGAGTTACAAACAGCTGCTCCAACATTAGCTCAAAAAGCAGTTGCTGCTGGTATCCCTGGTATTCAAGTGGATGGTATGGACCCATTAGCAGTTTACGCTGTAACTAAAAAAGCTCGTGAATACGCAGTTGCTGGAAACGGCCCTGTGTTAATCGAAACAATCTGCTTCCGTTATGGTCCACATACATTATCAGGTGACGACCCAACTCGTTACCAACCAGAAGGAATTCAAGATGAATGGGCTAAGAAAGATCCATTAATTCGTTTCCGTAACTACCTAACAGCTAAAGGCTTATGGTCAGAAGAAAAAGAAAGCGAAGTCATCGAAGCAACTAAAGAAGAAATCAAAGAAGCTATCAAAGAAGCAGATAAACAACCAAAACAAAAAGTTTCATTCTTCTTAGAAACAATGTTTGAAGAACCAACAAACGTGATTAAAGAACAAATTGAACACTTTAAAGCAAAGGAGAATAAATAATTATGACACAAATGACAATGATTCAAGCCATCACTGATGCATTGGCTGTTGAATTAAAACGTGATGAAAATGTCCTAATTTTCGGGGAAGACGTTGGTAAAAACGGTGGGGTTTTCCGTGCTACTCAAGGCCTTCAAGATGAATTCGGTGAAGACCGCGTGTTCAACACTCCTTTAGCAGAATCTGGTATCGGTGGTTTAGCAATTGGTTTAGCATTAGAAGGATATCGTCCAGTTCCTGAAATTCAATTCTTCGGATTCGTATTCGAAGTAATGGATAGTGTGGTAGCTCAAGCAGCTCGTACACGTTACCGTATGGGTGGAACTCGTAACATGCCTATCGTATTCCGTTCGCCATTTGGTGGTGGGGTACACACTCCTGAATTACACTCAGATAACTTAGAAGGTTTAGTAGCTCAATCACCAGGTTTGAAAGTGGTTATTCCTTCAAACCCATACGATGCAAAAGGGTTATTAATTTCAGCTATTCGTGACAACGACCCAGTTGTTTACTTAGAACATATGAAATTATACCGTTCATTCCGTGAAGAAGTTCCAGAAGGAGAATACACAGTTCCTCTAGGAGTAGCTGCAGTAACTCGTGAAGGTAAAGACGTATCTGTTATTACTTACGGTGCAATGGTTCGTGAAGCCGTTAAAGCTGCTGAAAACTTAGAAAAAGAAGGAATCTCAGTAGAAGTGATCGACTTACGTACTGTTTCTCCATTAGACTTAGACACAATCTTAGCTTCAGTTGAAAAAACTGGTCGCGTAGTGGTTGTTCAAGAAGCACAACGTCAATCTGGTATCGGTGCAATGGTAATGTCTGAAATTTCTGAACGTGCAATCTTAAGTTTAGAAGCTCCAATCGGACGTGTTGCAGCTCCAGATACAATCTTCCCATTTGGTCAAGCAGAAAACGACTGGTTACCAAATGCTAGTGATATTGAAGCTAAAGTTCGCGAAACAGTGAACTTCTAATTCAACAATTTTCATTCTAAAGAGCCTCTCGTATGAGTGTGCTCTTTAGAGTTTTATAAAAATAAGAAGGGATGTACAAGCATGGCTTTCCAATTTAAAATGCCTGATATCGGTGAAGGTATCGCAGAAGGCGAAATCGTAAAAATCGACATTAAAGTCGGAGATACAATTAAAGAAGATGATATTTTATTCGAAGTACAAAACGACAAATCTGTAGAAGAAATTCCTTCTCCAGTAAGTGGTAAAGTACTTGAAGTTAAGGTTGAAGAAGGAACTGTAGCTCGTGTAGGAGATGTAATCGTAGTAATCGACGATGGTTCTGGCGATGCAGCACCAGCAGCGGCTCCAGCTCAAGCAGCAGCACCAGCTGCACCAGCTGCAACTAATACTTTCCAATTCAAACTACCTGATATTGGTGAAGGTATTGCAGAAGGTGAAATTGTTAAAATTGATGTCAAAGTTGGCGATACAATCGCTGAAGATGATGTTTTATTTGAAGTACAAAATGACAAATCTGTAGAAGAAATTCCTTCTCCAGTAAGTGGTACAATTACTGCAGTCCTTGTTTCTGAAGGAACAGTAGCTCACGTTGGCGATGTAATCGTTGAAATCGCTACTGAAGGCGGTTCACATGCACCTGCAGCAGCACCAGCTCAAGCATCTGCACCAGCAGCAGCGCCTGCAGCTCCAACAGGAGTTCCGGCAGCAAGCAATCCTGGTAAATTAGTATTAGCAATGCCTTCAGTTCGTCAATATGCACGTGAAAAAGGTGTTGATATTACAGCAGTTGTTCCAACTGGTAAAGGCGGACGTGTAACTCGTGAAGATATTGATAACTTCGGTAGTGCACCAGTAGCAGCACCAGCAGCGGCTCCAGCACAAGCATCAGCGGCTGCAGCTCCGGCTCAAACACCTGCTAAAGCAGCGGCTCCTGCTCCAGCTAAACCATTTGTTGGATCAGCTGAACGTGAAGAACGCGTTAAATTAACTCCAATGCGTAAAGCAATTTCTAAAGCAATGGTTAACAGTAAACACACTGCACCACACGTTACATTACATGACCAAGTTGAAGTTTCTAAACTTTGGAATCACCGTAAGAAATTCAAAGATGTTGCAGCTGCTCAAGGTACTAAATTAACATTCTTACCTTACGTTGTTAAAGCTTTAGCAGTAGCAATGAAGAAATTCCCAGTATTGAATGCTTCTATTGATGATGCATCTCAAGAAATTGTTTACAAAAACTACATCAACATCGGTATCGCTACAGATACAGATTTAGGTTTATTCGTTCCAAATATCAAAGATGCGAATACTAAGAGCATGTTCGGTATTGCAGATGAAATTAACGCACTAGCTGCAAAAGCTCATGAAGGTAAATTAACAGCTGCAGAAATGGGACAAGGAACAATTACAATCTCTAACATCGGTTCAGTAGGTGGCGGTTGGTTCACTCCAGTTATCAACTACCCTGAAGTTGCGATTTTAGGTGTTGGTACAATCGTTCGCGAACCAGTTATCAACGAAAACGATGAAATCGTAATTGGACGTAACATGAAATTATCATTAAGCTTTGACCACCGTATCGTGGACGGAGCAACTGCTCAAAAAGCAATGAATGAAATCAAACGTCTATTAAACGATCCAGAATTATTATTAATGGAAGCTTAATTCATTAAATTGTTAGGAACGGCGTAGACGTATGTTTACGTCGGTTCCTTATTTGAAAACTTTTAAGAGGTGAAAAAAATGGTAGTAGGCGATTTCGCTATTGAACTAGATACAGTCGTAATCGGTGCCGGCCCTGGTGGATATGTTGCAGCTATTCGTGCAGCTCAAGAAGGCCAAAAAGTTGCGATTATCGAGAAAGAATATTTTGGTGGTGTCTGCTTAAACGTTGGATGTATTCCTTCTAAAGCTTTAATTTCAGCTGGACATCATTACCAAGAAGCATTACACTCTGAAGTATTTGGTGTAACTGCTAAAGAAGTCGTTTTAGACTTTGCTAAAACTCAAGAATGGAAAGATAACCAAGTTGTTAAAAAATTAACTTCAGGTATCGAGTACTTATTAAAGAAAAACAAAGTTGAAATTATTAAAGGGGAAGCATTCCTAGTTGACGAACATACTTTACGTGTTGTTACGGAAAAGAGCGCTCAAACTTATTCTTTCAATCATGCTATCGTAGCTACAGGTAGCCGTCCAATCGAAATCAAAGGTTTCAAATTTGGCGGACGCGTTATCGATTCAACTGGTGGTTTAGCACTTAAAGAAGTTCCTAAAAAATTAGTTGTTATCGGTGGTGGGGTTATCGGTTCAGAATTAGGTTCAGCATATGCTAACTTAGGTTCACAAGTAACAATCCTTGAAGGTGCTCCAAGCATCCTTTCAATGTTTGATAAAGACATGGTTAAACTTGTTGAAGATAACATGGCTAAAAAAGGCGTTACTATCGTAACAAATGCAATGGCTAAAGAAGCTGTTGACAATGGTGGTAGCGTAACTGTTAAGTATACAGTAGACGGAAAAGAAGAAGCTGTTGAAGCTGACTACGTAATGGTTGCTGTAGGTCGCCGTCCTAACACTGACGAAATTGGTTTAGATGTTGCTGGTGTTGAAATGACTGACCGTGGTCTAGTTAAAGTTGACAATCAAGGACGTACAAACGTTAAATCAATCTTCGCAATCGGTGATATCGTTCCTGGACCAGCTCTTGCTCATAAAGCAAGCTACGAAGGAAAAGTTGCTGCAGAAGCAATCTCAGGTAAAGCAGTGGCTGTTGACTACCGCGCAATGCCATCTGTTGCCTTCACTGATCCAGAATTAGCTTCTGTTGGATATACTCAACAACAAGCTAAGGATGCTGGTTTACAAGTAAAAGCTTCTAAATTCCCATTAGCAGGAAATGGTCGTGCATTATCATTGAACGCTACAGAAGGTTTCGTTCGTTTAATTACGACTAAAGAAGGTAACGTACTTGTTGGTGCACAAGTTGCCGGTGTGAATGCTTCAGATATTATTGCTGAATTAGGCTTAGCAGTTGAAGCAGGAATGAATGCAGAAGATATTGCATTAACGATCCACTCACATCCATCATTATCAGAAGTAGTTATGGATACTGCCGAATTAGCATTAGGTATGCCAATTCACGTATAATTCTATTTAAGTTGGAAGAGGACTCGATTTTTCGAGTCCTTTTTTTGCTACTTTTGAAGAGGATTTTATGAGCTCTAGTCTAGAACCCGAACAATTCTCTAAAATATCTTTTAATTATTTGTGGTTTTGTCAAAAATAACTTGATTGAATTAGGGAATATCGCTTATAATGAAGCTTATAAGACAGAATGAAGGAAAAACTTTATCCTCCTCCATTTAATCGAACCTTTAGTAACCGAAGGGAGATGTTTCATGTCAAAAGACAAGAAATTTAAAGATTCCTATGTACTTTGTATCGGCGGTATGAATGTGGACAAGAAAGTTCAATTGCTTGAAAATCTTGTGCTAGAAACGAGTAATCCTGTGGTTTCATCGCTGAGTGCAGGTGGTGTTTCTAGAAATATTGCAGAAAATCTAGGACGCTTAGGGTTGCCTGTTAAGATGTTATCAGTAGCGGGACTTGACGAAAGCTTTACTTGGCTTGAAAAAGAGACTGAAGGTATTATCGATTTTTCACTTGTAGACCGATTAAAAGGGAAAACAACGTCGAATTATACTGCGATTTTAGACTTAGAAGGAGATATGTGTTTAGCATTAGCCGATATGACGATTTGTGAGGAGATGACACCCGAGTGGCTCACTTCTCACGAAGTAGAAGTAAAACAAGCAGCTCTAGTCATAGCAGATCTTAATCTTCCGCAAGCAACAGTGGAAACGCTCATACAGCTGACTAGTCTTGAGAAGATTCCACTGGCGATTATTCCAGTGAGCGGACCGAAGATGAAACGAATCCCAGACAATTTACAAGGAGTGACTTGGATTATCGTCAATGCGGATGAGTCCAAAACGAGATACGGAGAACATACGCTAGCTGAATTAGTCACTTTATGGCAGAAAGATGGCGTAGAAAATATTGTGATAACTAAAGGAACAAAATGTGGTGTCTTTGCAGATGCTACAGGAGTTGTAAAAACCTTTACACCCATAAAAGCAGAGTGTGTTACCGATGTGACAGGCGCAGGAGATTCATTTTCTTCTGGGGTACTCTATGGAGCTCTTAAGGGAGTAAGCTTGGAAGAGGCGATTGGGTATGGATTAACAAATTCGTACTATACAGTCCAAGCCATTGAAACCGTTCGAAAAGACTTAAATGCTAAGTCATTTGAAAAAGAATATCAACAATTAAAGGAAAGAGGTTTATCATGAATCCATTATTATCAATCAGTAAAGAAGTGCAACACGCATTAGATAACAACCTACCAGTCGTTGCGTTAGAATCAACAATCATTTCACACGGAATGCCATATCCACAAAATGTTGAAATGGCTAAAACGGTAGAACAAATTATCCGTGACAATGGGGCAGTTCCAGCAACAATCGCTGTAATGGACGGGAAATATAAAATTGGTTTAGAAGAAGCAGACTTAGAACGTTTAGCTAAAGAAAAACCAGTTGCAAAAGTATCTCGTCGTGACTTAGCTGAAACATTTGCGAAAGGTGTTCTAGGAGCAACTACAGTAGCAACAACAATGATTGGTGCGCACTTAGCTGGAATTAAAGTGTTCGTAACAGGCGGTATCGGCGGGGTTCACCGTGGCGTTGAAGATACAATGGATATCTCAGCAGACTTAGATGAATTAGGACAAACTCCAGTAACAGTTGTTTGTGCTGGTGCAAAAGCGATTCTTGATTTACCACGTACTCTTGAATATTTAGAAACAAAAGGGGTGCCAGTAGTAGGCTACCAAACTGACTACTTACCAGCATTCTATACACGTACTTCTGAGTATAAATTAAACAGCCGTGTTGACTCAGCAAAAGAAGTAGCAGAAATGATTCGTTACTCTGAATTACTAGGACTTAAAGGTGGAATCTTAGTCACAAACCCAATCCCAGCTGAATACGAAATTCCACACGAAAAAATCGATGCGATTATCGATCAAGCGGTTCGTGAAGCGGACGAAAAAGGTGTTCACGGTAAAGACAGCACACCATTCTTATTAGCGAAAATCGTTGAGTTAACAGGCGGGGAAAGCTTGAAGACGAACATTCAGCTTGTTTACAATAACGCGAAACTTGGTGCGCAAATCGCAAAAGAATACCAAGAAGGAAAATAATCAAAGGCAAATGCTTAATGGATTACGACGAATCCTTGCGGATTTGTTTGTAGTTGCTGTGACAAGGCACCGGTTCGAGCCGATGTCTCTCACCTTCAAAGCCTCAAAGAGGGCGTATGGATTCAAAATCCTACGCCCTCTTATTCGTTTTGATGCACTTCCTGTCACTGCAACTACAAAATCCGCGGATTCTCTGTAATCCATAATTGAATGATTTTCTTTTGGGGTTTGTGCCTAAGAGGAAAGGAACCTGTGCTTCTTGAGATAGAGAGTACAGGAACTAAGTTTGAAGGGCATGCTATCAACAAATCGAGCGGATTCTCTGTAATCCATAAATGAAAGAAGGAAAATAATTCAGTACTTAAAAGTATTCTTATGGAGTACTCTGTCTCCTTACGGATATCTTCATATTAGCGATAACGGGGCATCGGTTCGAGCCTAAGGTCTCTCACCTTTAAAGCCTCAAAGAGGGCGTATGGATTAGAAATCCTACGCCCTCTTAGCACAGTGGTTGAATGGAATGAGTTTCGCTGTAAACAGCTATCTCATTCCTATTCAACTTTGTGGGGGAAAGAAAACGAAATGCCATAGATACAATGTATCTATGGCATTTCTGTCTTTCTCCCTCGTTTTAATGCTATTCCCGTTATTGCTAATATAGAATCCGTGGATACGACGTAATCCATAGATGATTGGTTTTCTTTTGGGGTTTGTGCCTAAGAGAAAGGACCGATGCTTCTCGAATTAGAGAGTGCAGCGACTTAGTTTTAAGAACGTGTTATCAACAAAACAAACCGAAAAGTAGTGATGAAGTTAGAGCGATTTTGTCTAATAATCGAGGAATCAACCTATTTAGTAAATTCTGGAAGAGTTGAATTAATACATATAAAGTACCAAGAAGAAGATGATGACGAAGAATCTAGCGGATGTCATGGTCGTAGTAATGAGAAAGTGCATTAAATGCGAATTAGCTGGAGTTAGAAATTTATTTCTTACTCCAGCTTTGAGGCTTTAAAGGCGAAAGACACAAGGCTTGAGCCGGTGCCCCATTACAACGGCAATGAAAAAATCCGCAAGGATTCGCAGGAATCATCTTCTTTTTTAAGAAATTTTTGTTATGCATAAATGGAAACTCTTGCAGAAAAAGTGTATACTAAATTAGTATGATTGTGAGGTGACAAGATGGCAGGTTATAGTTATCCAATAGATTTGGAATGGTCGCATGAAGAGATGAATAAAGTCATTAAACTTTGGAATGCGGTCGAAGAGGCTTACGAAAAAGGAATCCAAGTTGAGGCATTCAAAAAAGCCTACCAAGAATTTAAAACGGTAGTCCGTAGCATCGGAGAAGAGAAGAGACTTGGTCGTGAATTTGAAGAAGTATCTGGTTATAGCCTCTATCGTGTAGTCCAAGCAAGTAAAGATAATAACAAATTTATAAAAATGGAAGGAATGTAATCATAATGGATTTATTAGCAACACACCTATTAGTAAATGACTGGATTATGGAGGCAGGACAAAAAATTCGTCACAGCTTTGGTGAACCCTTAAAAGTAGATACAAAAACAAGTCGTAATGACTTAGTAACGAATGTAGATAAAGAAATCGAACAATTCTTAATCGCTAAAATTCGTGAACAATTTCCAACGCACAAAATCATGGGAGAAGAAGGATTCGGTGATGAACTAACATCAATGGATGGATACGTTTGGTTAATCGACCCAATCGATGGAACATTGAACTTTGTGAAACGTCAAGAAGACTTCGGAATTATGATTGCTTTATATAAAGATGGTGTTGGACTTTTAGGTTATATTTACGATGTCATGCGCGACCGTTTAGTATTCGGAATTAAAGATTACGGTGCATATTGCAATGGTCGTCGTCTTTCTACTCCTGAAATTCATAGTATTGGCGATAGCTCTATCAATGTGAATGGATTCATGTTGCTTGAAGCTAACGAAAAAGAAGCAGAAATGATTCGCAAGGCGATGGTAACTCGTACTTATGGAGCTTCTTCCATTGAACATATCCAAGTGATTTTAGGAAAATCTGTAGCGTATGTTTCAACATTATTAGCTCCTTGGGATATCGCAGCTGGTATGGTTATTGCTAAAGAATTAGGTCTACACTATAGTACAGTGGATGGAAAAGAAGTGGACTTCTTAGTTCCTAACAAGAAGACAACAGGGGTTATCTGTTCAAAAGATATTGCGGATGAAATTATTGCAGCATTTAAATAAGGAAGAATGCAGGGGCGTAAAATCTTACGCCTCTTTCTTTATAAAGGAGAATATATGAATATTGCAGTTTATTGTGCGGCAAGTCAAAGTAATTGCCCTGCATTTGACAAAAAGACAGAAGAACTAGGAAAGTGGATAGCAAGAAATCACCACACGCTCGTCTATGGTGGTGGAAATACTGGACTAATGGGATTCGTTGCGACTGCCGTGATGAATGAAGGCGGCAAAGTCATTGGCGTGATGCCGCAGTTCTTTGTAGACCGTGAAATTGCGAAACAAGATATCACGAAACTTCATATTGTCGATACGATGTCCGAGCGTAAAAACCAGATGATTGCACTCAGTGAAGTGTACATTGCGCTTCCAGGAGGTCCAGGAACTCTCGAAGAAATTGCAGAAGTGGTTTCTTGGGTACGTGTAGGCCAAACTAATGGCATTTGTATCTTCTATAATATGGAAGGTTACTATGATCATTTAGAGGCCTTTTTCGACAAAATGGTGGAAACAAACTTACTGAGCACAGAAGACAGAAGTCAGATTCATTTTGCGAAAAGTTTAGTGGAAATTGAAGCGTTGATTGAAGCTTATAAAAAGCGTTAGAAGTGATTCTAGCGCTTATTTTTAATAGCGAAAAGACTGGAACTTTGCTATAATAAAGGATATGAGTTTAAGGGAGGGCAACGAATGGAATTAGAAAAAACAACGCAAATGAACTTGCTTGTTGAGTTCTATGGATGCCTGTTAACCAAAAAACAACTCGAATACATGGAGCTCTACTATGGGGATGATTATTCGCTTGGTGAAATCGCCGAAGAATTTGACGTGAGTCGTCAAGCAGTATATGATAATATCCGCCGCTCGGCAAAGTTATTAGAAAACTACGAAGAGAAATTACATCTCGTCGCTGATTTCTATAAACGCCAAGAGCACTATGATGAATTAGAAAAAGAAATTCAAAAGAACTATCCTGAGGCAACACAGCTTGCTTCAATCGTTTCAAAATTACAAGAGATGAATAAATAAACTCAAGGAGTGAAATTATGGCATTCGAAGGATTATCAGATCGCCTGCAAAATGCGATGACTTCCGTTTCACGAAAAGGAAAAATTACGGAAGCTGACTTAAAACAAATGATGCGTGAAGTGCGTCTTGCGCTTTTAGAAGCCGACGTAAACTTCAAAGTTGTAAAAGACTTCGTACGTAAAGTGAACGAACGTGCGTTAGGTGCCAATGTGTTAGAAGCATTATCACCAGCGCAACAAGTCGTTAAAATCGTTAACGAAGAATTAACAGAATTAATGGGGGGCGAACAAGCTCCATTCCAATTTGAAGTCAAGCCGCCAACGGTAGTGATGATGGTCGGTCTACAAGGGGCCGGTAAAACAACGACTGCCGGGAAGTTAGCTTCTTTCATGGCAAAACATGAGAAAAAACGTCCATTACTAGTTGCTGCCGACGTGTACCGTCCAGCCGCAATTGACCAATTACAAACATTAGGACAACAATTAAACTTCCCAGTGTTCTCACTTGGAAATCAAGTAAGTCCAGTGGAAATCGCCAAACAAGCGATTGAAAAGGCAAAAATGGATGGTCGCGACTTAGTGATTATCGATACGGCTGGTCGTTTGCATATTGACGAAACCTTGATGGAAGAATTACAAAACATTAAGGCAGTCGCAAACCCAAGCGAAATCTTACTCGTTGTCGACTCAATGACAGGGCAAGATGCCGTTAACGTAGCGCAAACGTTTAATGAACGGCTTGACATTACAGGGGTTATCCTTACAAAACTTGATGGGGACACTCGTGGTGGTGCGGCTCTATCTATCCGTTCCGTTACAGGAAAACCAATTAAGTTTACAGGTCGTGGGGAAAAATTAGAAGACTTCGAAATCTTCTACCCAGAACGGATGGCTTCTCGTATTCTCGGTATGGGGGATATGATGACCCTTATCGAGAAGGCTCAACAAGATTTCGATGAAGCAAAAGCACAAGAGATGGCGGATAAAATTAAGGCAAATACCTTTGACTTTAATGACTTTATCGACCAATTAGACCAAGTGAATAAGATGGGGCCACTTGAAGATATCTTGAAGATGATTCCAGGGATGAATAAATTAGCTGGTATGAAAGATTTGAAAGTGGATCCAAAAGATACGGCACGTATGAAGGCGATTGTACTCTCAATGACACCAGAAGAACGTGAAAATCCAGATATCTTATCACAAGCTCGTCGTAAACGGATTGCGGCAGGTTCGGCTCGTCCTTTAGCAGAAGTGAACCGTTTAATTAAACAGTTCAATGAATCTAAGAAGATGATGAACCAAATGTCCAACGGAAATATGAAAGGCCTAGAAGGCATGATGAACCAAATGGGCATGGGCGGACGTGGAAACAAGCTCGCTCAAATCGGTATGCAACAATACGCACGCCGTCAAAAACAAAATAAATTGAAAAAATTAAAGAAAAAACGTTAGGAAACAGCGTTATAAAACAAATTAAACCGCAATATCTTACTCTCGAGTAAGGTTGCGGTTTTTTTAATGCTTTGTGCATTGTAATAAGAAGGAGGAATTTAATGGGAACCGATACTAAAACTTGGCATGTCATTCCAGCAGTAGTCGCAACGGCTATTATGAGTTTTTGTGGAGTACTTATTGAAACAGCAATGAACGTGACTTTCCCGACATTAATGACGGAATTTAAAACAGATTCGTCTGGGATTCAATGGGTCACAACGGGATACTTACTTGCTATCGCAATTGTTGTTCCGATAACAGCATATTTAACACGAAATTATACGATTCGTCAGCTCTTTTTAGCGGCTAATCTATTCTTTATTGGTGGGGTCATTATTGACTGTATTTCGCCTAATCTAATCATTCTATTACTTGGACGTTTTATGCAGGGGATAGGAACAGGGATTGCACTTCCACTAATGTTCCATATCGTATTATCCGAAGTACCAAAACAACAGCATGGAACCGTCATTGGGATTGGAGCAATGACAACAGCACTAGCTCCACCAATTGGACCAACATTTGGTGGGGTTGTCTCAAGCGCATTTGGATGGCGTGCAATTTTCTTCGCATTGATTCCATTTTTAGTATTCTCTTTAGTGATGGGACTTTGGGCGATTCCAACTGAAGAATCTCCGAAGAAACAACCTTTTAACTTAATGGCGTTTGTGACATTAGGAATTGGACTTGCAAGCTTACTGATGGCGATTGAACATCTATCAGTTATCTACCTTGGAGTAGTAGTTGTGGCATTTGCAGCGTTCTTCTACTTTAACCGAGAAAATGCACTCTTGTCGTTCAAACCGTTCATGTTTGCGACATTCAACGCAACATTATATATCGTCTTGGCTTTCCAAGGAATTGTACTAGGATTATCCTTTATTTATCCAAATTACATTCAATTAGCGTGGGGCAAAACTGCTACAGTGGCAGGGCTCTTTATGTTCCCAGGAGCTACGATGGTAGCCGTTCTTTCAGCCTTATCTGGTCGCTGGTATGATAAATCAGGTCCACTAAAACCAATCTTAACAGGGTTAATCTTTGCAGTGATTGGCGGAGCGGCCATCAGCTTCTTCTTCCCAGGATTAACGATTTATCCTTTATTAGCCCTTAACGTCATCTTTATGACAGGGATTGGCTTTGTAATGGGAAGTAACGTCACGTATTCGTTAGCTCAGTTGAAGCCAGAAATTCAAGCGGATGGAAATAGTATTGTGAATACCTTACAACAGTTCACTGGTGCGATTTCAACAACGATTATCGCTCGTATTTTCAGCTCGTTTGATTCTAATTTAGTAACAGCAGGACAAACAAGTATCATTTTTGTAACGACACTTGCAGTCATTGCATTAGTTGTCTTCTTATGGATTTATCCGCAAACACAAAAGAAAAATTAAAGTAATAGGCAATCCTTTTCCAACTGGAGAAGGATTGCCTTTTTTAGAACGTATCATATGAAATAGAAAGGCGACTATAGTACAATAGATAGACGTGTGAAAGGAGAGAAATATGTATTTATTAAAGAAATTATCGTGGTTTTTTAAATTAGAGTGGAAACGATACACGATTGGAATTATCGCGTTGTCTCTAGTCAGCGTATTCAATCTTATTCCGCCAAGAGTGATTGGGGAAGTCGTCGATTCCATCGACCTCAAGACGCTAACAACAACGTCTTTATTATGGAACTTACTGTTATTGCTCCTTTCAGCAGTAGCCATGTACGGACTTCGTTTTGTATGGCGCCTTTTTATCTTTGGGACTGCGAACTCTTTAGGTCAAAGACTAAGAAATCAATTATACGTACACTTTACAAGCATGTCTCCGAGCTTCTATCAAAAGTATCGTTCTGGGGACTTAATG
Organism: uncultured Streptococcus sp.; assembly: GCA_963523415.1. Taxonomy (GTDB): domain Bacteria; phylum Bacillota; class Bacilli; order Lactobacillales; family Aerococcaceae; genus Granulicatella. The sequence goes on from CAURBR010000001.1 coordinate 158,459, forward strand.
GCGCATGCGACCAATGACGTTTATGCTGTGGTCATGGTAGCAGGTGGAGGCGTGATGTCGGCAGTAGATGCTTCAATTACAGCACTAGTGACCTTATCGACGATGTTCTTTATGCTGGATTGGCGGATGACACTCGTTGCGATTATTCCATTGCCACTACTTGCGATTGCGACGAATATCGTGGTTCGTGCAGAGCATCAGAGTTTTAAGGAATCTCAAGAAGCTTTCTCCTTACTGAATAATCATGTAAACGAGAGTGTTTCTGGGATAAAAGTGACGAAATCTTTTGGCTATGGTGAAAAGGAAACCGCATCGTTTTGGAAAACGAATCAAGATGCATGGAAGAAGAACAACCATGCTGCAAAATATAATAATCTATTCGATCCAATTGTTCTTATTTTCGTGGGTCTCAGCTACTTAATCAGTTTGGGCTATGGAGGTTATTTAATCCAACGCGGCGAATTTACGGTTGGGGAAATGATTACCTTTATGACGTATTTAGATATGCTAGTGTGGCCGCTTCAAGCCATTGGTTGGCTCCTGAATATCGGTCAACGTGCAAGTATCTCGTATCGTCGTATTGAAAAATTAATGGAAGAAACAAGCCAAGTCAAAGAATCTCCACAAGCCCTTCCAATTACAGAAGCTCTCGAGATGGTTGTTGCAATTCACAACTTCCAATACGAAGATGTACCAACGTTAGAAGACGTAGCATTTCGCCTTCGTCAAGGGCAAACGCTGGGGATTGTGGGCCCAACAGGTTCTGGGAAATCAACGCTCTTAAAATTATTCCTTCGTCAATATGATGCAGGAAAAGAAGAAATTTTGATTAATGGGCATTCCATTCAAGACTATCGCATTAAAGACTTGCGTGCACTTATGGGCTATGTGCCGCAAGAACAGATTCTATTTGCGATGTCGATTAAAGACAATATCCGTTTTGGGAATCCAACTCTTCCTGATGAAGCCGTTATAGAAGCGACAAAAATCTGCGGACTGTATGACGATATCATGGCGATGCCGGACGGATTCGATACGTTAATCGGAGAGAAGGGTGTGCTTTTATCAGGCGGTCAAAAACAACGTCTATCGATGGCACGCGCGCTGGTTGTGAACCCTGAAATCTTAATGCTCGATGATTCGTTATCGGCTGTTGATGCGAAGACTGAGCATCTCATTTTAGAAAACTTAAAACGTGAACGCAGCGACAAAACAACGATGATTACCGCGCACCGCCTATCAGCGATTGTGCATGCCAATATCATCATTGTTCTTCAAGATGGACGCATTACTGAAAAAGGAACACATGACGAGTTAATGGCGCTTGGTGGTTGGTATGCAAGAACGTATGAACATCAACAGCTTGAAGCGACACTGGAGGAAGGGGGAGACGCAAATGAATCTGAAAACATTTAAGCGACTCATCGCCTACTTATGGCGTTATAAGAAGTCGAGTACGATTGCGATTTTATTTATTCTCTTATCCAGTGTGACTGCAACAGTGATTCCGTTGATAGCTCGTTATTATATCGATATGTATATTGATAATGGCGTGTGGAATGAAGGGTACTGGCTCCTTATTGTTTACTACTCACTATTCCTACTGCGCGTTTTATTAACGTATATTGGGACCTATGCCTTTAGCTATGTATCCAATAGTGTTGTTCGCGATTTACGTCAAGAGGCCTTTTCCAATATGCAAAAACTCAATATGACGTACTTTGATACAACACCAGCTGGAGCTATCGTATCTCGCTTAACCAACGATACACAGGCTGTGAGCGATATGTTTAGTTCAATTTTCTCGACCTTTTTAAGTACCTTATTTATCGTCGTGGCCACATTATCTGCGATGTTTAGTATGAATGTAGGCCTAACGATATTAATGGTTCTCTTTATTCCCGTGATGTTTGCGTCCATTAAAGTCTATAACCGTCTCTCTCATAGCGTGATACGTAAGACGCGTGAGAAGCTCAGCGAGATTAACGTGAAGCTAGCAGAGAGTATTGATGGGATGAAGATGATTCAGGCATTCAACCAAGAAGAACGTTTAAGAAAAGAATTCGAACAAATTAACGAGGAGCATGTGCAATTCTCGAATCGTTCGATTAACGTGAATAGTCTGTTCCTTCGTCCAGCGATGTCGCTATTGAAGCTTGTTGCCTATGCAGTCATTATTTTATACTTTGGCTTTACTTGGGAAGTAGCAGGAGTGACAGCAGGGGTGATGTACGCCTTTATTCAATTCTCGAATCAGTTGTTTAATCCATTAATTGATGTGACACAAAACTTTGCAATTATTCAAACGTCGATGATTGCGGCAACACGTGTATTTGAAGTCATCGATAATACGGATTACGAACCTGAACAACTTGGGAAGGTTACAAAGATTAAAGACGGGAAGATTGAATTTAAGAATGTCACTTTCTCGTATGATGGAAAACGGAATGTATTAAAGAATATTAACTTTGTGGTGAATCCAGGGGAGACCGTCGCCTTTGTCGGTTCGACTGGTTCAGGGAAATCGTCTATCATGAATCTTTTCTTACGATTTTATGATTTCAAAGAAGGAGAGATCTTGATTGATGATATTCCCATTCAACAGTATTCAAAAGAAGTCCTTCGCGATAAAATCGGACTCGTGCTTCAAGATCCATTCTTGTTCCATGGAACGGTTGCTTCTAATATTCGTATGTACCAAGACATCACGGACGAAGAAGTGAAACAAGCAAGCGAATTCGTGGATGCGTATCATTTTATCGAGCAACTGCCACAAGGGTATGACAATAAAGTTTCTGAAAAGGGCTCAACGTTCTCAAGCGGAGAGCGCCAATTAATCGCCTTTGCACGAACGATTGCGGCTAATCCGAAAATCCTGATTCTGGATGAGGCGACTGCTAATATTGATTCGCAAACAGAAGAAGTGATTCAAACGTCTCTTAAGAAAATGAGAAACGGACGAACGACTTTAGCGATTGCCCACCGATTATCGACGATTCAAGATGCCAACCAAATCTTTGTGCTCGATAAAGGAGAAATTGTAGAAAGTGGAACGCATACGGAACTCTTAGAAAAAGAAGGGCTCTATTATAAGATGTATCAACTCCAAGCAGGGATGATGCAAGAATAAAACCAATAGTGAAAGACATAGCGAAAAGTCGCTATGTCTTTTTTGCGAGTGTAACATTTTTGTTACGTAACATAATTGTTACATCCTAAATGGAAAAACTAAAATGTATCAAAAATGATACGTATCAAAATTGATACAAAAGCAGTTGAAAATTAAAAGTGTATCATCTGTGATACGGTTCATGCGTGATACAACTCGTATAAAAAAAGACCTTTGAGAATTTTCTCAAAGGTCTTTTGGATTAAGGTCTACGATTTTGTTTACCAGCGTTACGTCCACCAGTTTTATTTTGACGTTGTGCAAATGTTTCTTGCTTAGCAACTTTTTGAGCTGTTTTACGTGGAGTTGTTCTTTGTGGTAATACAATGTTGTCTTCATTCAATTCTTCGTCAATTTGTGCTTTAATTTTTGGTCTTAAGTATGTGTTTTGAATCCACGATTGTAAGATTTGTAATAAAGCAGAAGTTAAGAAGTAAATACCGACCCCAGCAGGTGAAGAGTATGTCATCATGAACATCATTACAGGTAAAACATAGTTCATTGAACGACTTTGTTTTTTAGTATCTTCGTCCATCCCCATTTGGCTTACTAGCGATTGGATATAGTAGGCTACCATCGTAACTAGTGCGAGTGGAATGAAGGATTCTCCAAGAGGAACTCCCATAAAGACGCTCGTTGAGATTTCGTTAGATAAGCTAATTGCATTATACAAACCACTCCAAATTGGTAAGGTAATCAAGATTGGAAGACATCCAGCACCAAGACCTCCCATTAGAGAAACATTGTTTAATTTGTATAGTTCCATTTGTTCTTGTTGGATTGCAATTTTTTCTTCTTGCGTTGAAGCTTGTTCTGCACGAGCAGTAATATCAGCAATATAGGGTTTTAATACCGCCATTTTTTCTTGTTGTACAAGCATGGCTTTCATTTGATGAAATTGCGTTGGCATCAATATTACACGAACGAGTACAGATACGATGACAATCGCTATTGCATAGTTTCCGTTAAACATCGATGCGATTTGGTTTAATAACCATTGCGTTGGAACGACTAAGTAATTATAGAGCCATCCGACAGGTTGATGATTCGCATCGTATTGGACACCACATCCAGCAAGTAATAGTGGTAGAATAGTGGCCACTACTAGTAGTTGAGATTTTTTAGTTAGTTTCATAATCACTTTCCTTTTCATTTAATAACATGATTTATTGTACACGTATTATCTATAAAGTGCAATGTTCTTTACAAAGATCCGAATCTTTTGTAAATGGTTTGTTCTTCTAGCAAGCATTCTTCAAATCGATCTACGTATCCATAAGGGGATGGAGAAGCCTTTACTTTTTCGATAAAACGAGAAACGTTTTCTGGGTCTCCTTGACCAACAACTAATACAGAACCATCGAGTTTATTCTGAGCAAATCCTGTAACATGCAAAGACTTAGCCAATTGCTGCGTAAAATATCGGAAACCGACTCCTTGAACACGTCCCCATACTCGAATTTGATGTGTTATCATGATTGATTCTCCTTTATTGAAAATTATTTCTATTCTATATGAAACAAGATTACCATGATTTCACAAAATTTGGTATACTAACAGTTGAGGTGAAAACATGTTTAAAGTAATTGAAACTGCCGGTTACGATGAACCTTGGTGGTTTTTTGATGATTGGAAAAAAATGATTATTGCTAGTGAGGAATTTGAACAGTTGGAAGATGCTATTCAATCATTCCAGTTACATGCTGAGCGATTACAACATCAATATCCAGAAAAAAGAGAAAAAGGAGCCACAGCCATTGCATTTTGGACGGAAAAAGAAATAGATTATTGTGTGGCTTGCGAATGTGATGTACAGCTGTTTCATGGACTTATTGTTGTCGATGAAAAGGATGCTTTAGTGGAATGGAAGGGAGAACATCGTGGCTAAACAAACGAGAAAAAAAACACAACGAAAAAATACAAAGAATACAAATCCATTTTTATCTATTGAAGCGTCTGCAGTATTTATCATCGTATATTGTTTATTAGCAGTATTTCAATTAGGATTCTTAGGGAAATTTTTCGCAAATCTGATTCGTTTCTTTATAGGAGACTTATTTGTTTTTGGTGGATTCTGTGGTATTCTTGCTGGATTTGGAATGTTATTCCGTGGACGAATGCCAAAAATTATTTGGAGATGGACGGCTGCAGCAATTTGTTCGAGTATCGCATTACTATTATTTGTATCAGTGATGACCTATAGCAGCTTTACTAGCTCAGGTTCACCTGTATCCCAAGAAATGATGAGTCGTTTCATGGTAGATTTTTCATCAAATACGATTTCTCAACGTCTCGGTGGTGGTATATTAGGAACACTTCTATATGCATGTACGTATTTCCTAGTATCTCAATGGGGGACTTATTTACTAGTTTTCTTATTATTAGTTTGTAGCGGATTGCTCATTTTTAATGTACACCTTAGTGATGTGATGGATTTTATTCGAACTCAAACAAAAGCAGCTTCAGAAAAGGTAGCACAACGTAAAGCGGAAAAAGAAGAAAGAATGCTTGAAGAATCGGTGGAAGAAAATTCTTCTTCGGTTCGTTCAGTTGAAGACGAAACACCAGCTACAGTGTTAGATTCAAAATCAGAGGAGAAAAAGGAAATAAGAAAACCACATTCTATATTAGATCGAATGAAAGATGCATTCTTTGAAGATTATGAAGATGAAAGCCTAGAAGAGAATTCACCAAGTGAAATCGTTCCAGAACCTCCTGTAACGATGGAGGAACTTCCTGTAACTGAGATAGTAGATCCGATTTATAAGGCGGCTCCAGAACAACCGTTACCGACTCCAAAGAAACCAGAACCCGAATTTGAAGATGATGGAGAAGACATTGGTGACTTAGCAATGGGAGGCGAACAAGGGGATGAAGATTATGAATTACCTCCTGTGACTCTTTTAAATCCAGTTCAACATTCTGACCAATCAAACGAACGTACGATTGTCGAACGCAACATGCGTATTTTAGAGCGTACATTTGCAAGTTTCGGGGTGGATGCTAAAGTTATGCCAAATCCAATGCTAGGACCAGCCGTTACAAAATACGAAATTCAACCTGCCATTGGTGTGAAGGTAAGTAAGATTGTAAACTTAAGTGATGATATCGCGCTTGCTCTTGCGGCTAAAGATATTCGTATCGAAGCTCCAATCCCAGGAAAGCCTTATGTAGGGATTGAAGTTCCTAATAGCCAAACAAGTTTTGTTTCCTTTAGCGATGTGATTCAATCAGCGATTCAATCGCCAAAACCATTAGACGTACCATTAGGAAGAGATATCTCTGGTAATGTTCGCCTTTGTGATATTACAAAAATGCCACATATGCTCATTGCCGGCTCAACAGGTTCTGGTAAATCGGTATGTATTAACGGTATTATCACCAGTATTTTAATGAAGACAAAACCACATGAAGTAAAATTAATGATGATTGATCCGAAGATGGTAGAGTTGAATGTGTATAATGGCATTCCGCATCTATTAACTCCGGTTGTAACGAACCCTCGAAAAGCCGCCCAAGCCTTACAAAAAGTTGTAGCTGAGATGGAAAAACGTTACGAATTATTCGCTTCAATGGGTATGCGGAATATCGACGGGTATAATGCCCATGTAGCTCAATATAATCGTGAAACTGGCGAAAATAACCCAACGCTTCCTTATATTGTCGTGATTGTAGACGAACTTGCGGACTTAATGATGGTCGCAAGTAATGAAGTGGAAGATGCGATTATTCGTCTAGCTCAAATGGCTCGTGCTGCTGGTATTCATATGATTCTTGCAACACAACGTCCATCTGTTGACGTTATTACAGGGATTATTAAAGCCAACGTTCCTTCTCGTATTGCCTTTGCGGTATCCAGTGGTACAGACTCTCGTACGATTATCGATGCTAATGGTGCTGAGAAACTTCTAGGTCGTGGGGATATGCTCTATATGCCAATGGGCGAAAATAAACCAATTCGTGTTCAAGGGGCATTCCTAACAGACGAAGAAGTCGAACGTATCGTTGATTTCGTTAAGAATCAACAAGAAGTAGAGTATGATGAAGCGATGATGCCTTCAGAAAATACAACTTCTGCTGGTGGAAGTGAACCAGAAGACGAACTATTCTATGAAGTCATTGAACTATTAAAAGAACAAGAAACGATTAGTACCTCTTATTTACAAAGAAGATTCCGTATCGGATTTAACCGTGCAGCGCGTATGATTGATGAATTAGAAGCGCGTGGCTATGTTGGGCCTGCTGATGGAAGTAAAGGAAGAAAAGTGAATGTTCATGTTTTTGATGAAAATGAAGCTTCTGAGCCAGGCGAAACTAATGCGTAAAGGTGTAAAAACCGAACATTTTTAATAAAAATAACCTCCAATAGAAAGATTTTACTTGATTTCCGTTTTATTTGTGTTAAAATGACATCATAAAATCATTTATTGGAGGTTTTTTATTGTGAAAACTAAAAAGAGTTTAGCGTTATTTGCCCTTACAGTTGGTGCTAGTGCTGTTTTAGCAGCTTGTGGTGGTTCATCTTCAAGTGCTTCAAACGCATCTAATTCAAATTCAACTGAGAACTTCAAAGCAGTAATGGTTACGGATACAGGTGGGATTGATGATAAATCATTCAACCAAGGTGCATGGGAAGGGTTACTAGAATGGGGTCAAGCAAATGGTGGTAAGACTAAAGGAAATGGTGTAGATTACATTCTTTCTAAATCTGAATCAGATTACACAACAAACCTCAATACAGCAGTTTTAAATGAATATAATATTATTTTTGGAATCGGATTTAAATTACAAAAGGCAGTTGAAGAAGCTGCAAAACAAAACCCAGACTCTCACTTTGCAATTATCGATAGTGTTGTAGAACAACCAAATGTTGCCTCAATTAACTATCGAGATCAAGAAGCAGCATTCCTAGCCGGGGTTGCCGCAGGTTCTTCTACGAAAACAAACAAAGTTGCATTTATTGGAGGAATGCACGGACCAGCACTCGACAAATTCGAAGCTGGTTTCAAAGCAGGTGTGAAGGCTGTGAATCCTAACGCAACTGTAGAAATTCAATACGTGGAATCATTCTCTGACGCTGCTAAAGCAAAATCGTTAGCAGAAGCTTTATACGCTTCAGATTTCGATGTTATTTATGCAGCTGCCGGTGGTGCAGGACTTGGAGTATTCGCTGCTGCAAAATCGATTGTTGAAGCAACTCCAGAACGTCAAATCTGGGTAATCGGTGTTGACCAAGATCAACAAGCTGAAGGTAAAGTGAACGATAGTCGCAATGTTACATTAACTTCTACTCTAAAAGGAGTTAAACAAGCAATCAAGAAATTCTCTGATGATGCGTTACAAGGAAACTATCATGGAGGAGAACAAGTGGTATATGGATTATCTGATAATGGTGTTGGCTTAACAGATGGTCAATTATCAGATTCTGTGAAAGCTAAAGTTGCTGAATACAAGCAAGCGATTATTGATGGAAAACAAGAAGTTCCTTCTAAACCTTAATCTGATAGAATAGGAAATGAGGTAGGAGATGAAGAAGAAAAAATTCTTCTCTCCTACTTTTTCATACATAGATAAATTTGTGGGGTGAAACGATTGGCTCAAGAAACATTTGTCATAGAAATGAATGGAATCACAAAACGATTTGGAGATTTTGTGGCAAACAACCAAATTAATTTAACACTTAAAAAGGGAGAAATTCATGCCTTATTAGGAGAAAATGGTGCTGGAAAATCTACATTAATGAATATTCTCTCAGGATTGTTAGAACCGACAGAAGGAGAAATTAAAGTCAATGGAGTACCAACTAAAATTGATTCGCCAAATACAGCAAATCGATTGAAAATTGGAATGGTCCACCAACACTTTATGTTAGTAAAGAAATTTTCAGTTGTTGAAAATATCATTCTTGGAAAAGAGAAAACTAAATTCGGTTTTATTCAAAAAGATCTTGTAAAAAAAGACATTATGGAATTGTCGAAAAAGTACCATCTTGCGATTGACCCAGATGCGAAAATTGAGGATATTACAGTTGGAATGGAACAAAGGGTTGAAATTCTTAAAACACTCTACCGGGGTGCAGACATTTTAATTTTTGACGAACCAACTGCGGTGTTAACTCCACAAGAAATTGAAGAATTGATTCACATTATGCAACAACTAACAAAGGAAGGAAAATCAATTTTCCTAATTACTCATAAGTTGAAAGAAATCAAAGCTGTTGCAAATCGTTGTACAGTCATTCGCCGTGGCAATGTCATTGGAACGGTGGATGTTGGAAGTGTCAGTGATCAGGAATTAGCGGATATGATGGTTGGACGCTCCGTATCTTTCAAAACAGAAAAAGAACCTGCCCAACCAACTGATGATGCTTTAGTCATTAAAGATTTAGTGGTCAAAGATGCTCGCGGGATTAATGCAGTGAATGGTTTAGACTTAACGGTTCGCCATGGGGAAGTGGTTGGTATTGCCGGTGTAGACGGGAATGGACAAACGGAATTAATTCAAGCGTTAGCGGGACTAAGACTTATAGATAGTGGTTCTGTATTATTAAATGGTACAGAAATAAAAGACTTATCTCCTAGAAAGAGAACGGAAAGTGGTTTAGGACATATTCCTGAAGATCGCCATAAATTTGGTTTAGTTTTACCAATGGAGCTTGATGAAAATATTGGACTACAAACGTATTATAAAGAACCCTTGTCAAAAAATGGTTTCTTAAATAAAAAAGCATTTGTCGACTTAACCAATCGTTTAATTGAAGAATTTGATGTACGTACTCCTAGTCCAATAGTAGCTGCTGGAGCTTTATCAGGAGGAAATCAACAAAAAGCGATTATTGCGCGTGAAATCGATCGAAATCCAAGCCTTTTAATTGCTGCACAGCCAACACGTGGTTTAGATGTCGGGGCGATTGAATATATTCATAAACGATTGATTGACCAAAGAAATAAGGGTAAAGCTGTATTGCTCATGAGTTTTGAATTAGATGAAATCTTAAATGTATCCGATCGTATTGCGGTTATGTATGAAGGACGGATTGTGGATGTATTAGAAACAAAAGAAACGAATGAAACAGAATTAGGATTGTTAATGGCGGGGACTACTAGAGAACAAGTCAAAGCCATGAAACAGGGGGTGCTATAAGATGAAGGGTGCAAACTATAAAAAATTAATTATCCCAGTTCTGTCTGTAATGTTAGGTTTACTTGTTGGAGCCGTTATCATGTACATCTTTGGATTCGATCCAGCCAAAGGATATTCTGCATTGTTAAAAGGATCTTTGGGGAAACCTTTCTATATCGGGGAAACATTACGTCAGGCAACTCCATTAATTTTAGTTGCATTAGGATTCGCATTTGCGAGCTATGCTGGCTTCTTTAATATTGGAGTGGCTGGTCAAGCATTGATGGGATGGTTTGCTTCAGTGACGACAGGATTAGTATTTCCTGACTTACCTAAGATTATTCTACTTCCTTTATGTATCTTTGTTGGGATGCTTGCTGGTGCGATTTGGGCGGGAATTGCTGGATATTTAAAAGCTTACTTTAATACAAGCGAAGTGATTGTAACGATTATGTTGAACTATATTGCTTTGCATATTGTTAATTATGTGATTAGAGAGATATTAACGGAAAAATCTGAGATGACTGCACAAATTCCCGCAGCCGCAAGTTTAAAAATGAGTTTCCTTTATCAAATTACTGGTAAGTCAACACTACACGGGGGCATTTTTATAGCTATTGTTTCCGTCTTTGTCGTGTGGTTGCTGATGAATAAAACAACGACAGGTTTTGAATTAAAAACAGTAGGGCTTAATAAGCATGCTGCCGAATATGCCGGAATGAGTGCGAAGAAGACGATTATACTAGCAATGATTATTTCAGGGGCATTAGCTGGACTAGGTGGTGTTATGGAAGGCTTAGGAACATTCCAAAATGCCTTTGCTTCTGAAAGCCTTCCAAGTATAGGTTGGGATGGCATGGCCGTTTCGCTATTAGGTTTAAATAATCCGTTTGGTATTTTATTCTCTTCATTAGTATTTGCAATCCTTCGAATTGGGGGAATTTCAATGCCACTATTAGCAAAGATTCCTACAGAGGTTGTTTCAATTGTGGTAGCCTTTATTATCTTCTTTGTTGGTGCAAATTATCTAATGGAAGTTATCGTAGATAAGTTTCCGAATTTGGGAAAGAGAAAGGGGTAGATAGAAGATGGATTTAATGACTCTTTTACAAGTAGTAGTAGGGAATATGCTGATCTATTCCACTCCTTTAATTTTTACGGCCTTAGGTGGTATCTTCTCTGAGCGGAGCGGGATTGTAAATATTGGACTTGAAGGTACGATGGTTATTGGTGCTTTCGCATCAGCGGTCTTTAACTTAGCCTTTGCCTCTCAATTCGGTGCTTTGACTCCTTGGATTGCAGTATTTGTAGCTGCTATAGCTGGTTTGCTTTATTCGATGATTCATGCTTTTGCCACAGTGTATTTGAGAGCAGACCATATTATATCAGGAACCGTATTAAATTTATTGGCTCCAGCGCTAACAGTTTTTCTCTGTCGATTAATGTATAATGAGGTTGGTCAAACGGAGATTATCACGAACTATTTTGGGAAAACAACGATTCCTATTTTAAGTTCAATTCCAATTATCGGAAAAATATTTTTCACAGACACTTTTGTTCCAGCGTATTTAGCGATTGGATTAGCATTTATCTGTTCGATTGCACTGAATCGTACAAAATTTGGTTTACGACTACGTTCAGTGGGGGAACATCCACAAGCAGCTGATACGTTAGGGATTAACGTATATAGGACAAGATTCATAGGAGTTTTGGTTTCCGGCTTCTTAGCTGGAATTGGCGGTTCTATCGTAGCACAATCAATCACATTGAATTTCTCTGCAACCACCATTGCTGGACAAGGATTCATAGCAATGGCAGCAATGATCTTTGGTAAGTGGAACTCCGTGAGTGTTATGCTATCAGCGTTACTCTTTGGACTTGCTCAAAGTTTAGGAGTCATCGGTAATTACATTCCAGTGATTAAAGATATCCCATCAGTTGGCTTGACGATTGCGCCATATTTGATTACTATCATTGTATTGGTAGGATTCATTGGAAAATCGGAAGGACCAGCCGCTAACGGTAAGAACTACGTAAAATCAAAATAAAAATGAAAACTGCTTTTAATAAATGAATGATATTAAAAGCAGTTTTTTTATGAGAAGGGGTTATAAATTGAAAAAACTAGTATCTTTAATGATAGCCATTCTAGTAATGGTAGGAATTCTATTTGGAGTAAAAAACTTTCTTCAAGCCAAAGAGGCAACAGAAGAAACAGGAAGCTCATCAGAAAAGCAACAATTGTTTCTCTTTAACTGGGGAAATTATATTGATCCTGAGTTGATTAAAGAATTTGAAGAAGAAACAGGAATTCAAGTTGTATATGAGACTTTTGATTCAAATGATGCGATGGAGGCTAAACTAAAACAAGGAGGGACAAGATATGATATCGTCTTTCCAAGCGAATCTAGCATTACAAAACTCGTCAATGAACATTTACTTCAAAAGTTAGATCATTCTAAAATTAAAGGTCTAGAAAATATTTCTCCTTTCCTCTTAAATAGTCCAGTTGACCAAGGAAATCAGTATACTGTTCCGTATTTCTGGGGAACAGTTGGAATTATGGTCAATAAAAAATATATTGATCCAGAAAGTATCCAAACTTGGAGTGACTTATGGAAAGAAGAATTTAAGAATAAAGTTCTTGTCCTTGATGGTAATCGCGAAGCGTTAGGAATGGCACTTCAATCTTTAGGTTATTCCCTAAATTCAAAAAATGAATCTGAATTGAAACAAGCCGAAGAAAAATTAAAAGAATTAAGTCCGAATGTTCGAGCAGTTCTAAATGAAGAAATTAAAACAATGATGAAATTAGAAGAAGCTCCAATTGGGATGGGATATTCTGGAGACGCTGCTGCTGTTGCAGAAGAAAATGAAAATGTTGTCTATGTGCTTCCTAAAGATGGCAGTGCCGTGTGGACGGATAACTTTGCAATCGCTCATACTGCTGTCAACATAGAGGGAGCTTATGCATTTATTAACTTTATGTTGCGTCCAGAAAATGCAGCAAGAAACGCTGAATTTGTAGGATATTCTACACCAAACGAAAAAGCGAAAGAATTAATGGATGAAGAAATTACTTCAGATGAAACCTATTATCCATCTGAGGAAACAATCAACAAATTAGAGCATTATGAATATTTAGGGCAGGATTGGATTACAAAATATAATGATGCCTTCCTAAACTTCAAGATGGGGTTATAATATGCATTATTATTTAAAGGCGAAAAATTTATTTGTCGGAAATACAATAGAAACGACTTCAGGAATACTAGAGATTAAAGATGGCCGTATTGTCGATTTCTATAATTATGATACTCCCATAAGTGGTGAAGTGATTGATGTTGGACAACGATTGGTAGTTCCAGGTTTTATAGATGCGCATGTGCATCTATACTTGTCAGCATTGATTCATTTAGGAAAAATGAAAGCAGTAGGAGCTACTACAATCGATAAAGTAGTTAAACAAGCAGCTTTGATTCCGACTTATAATGGATGGAAAATAGGAATTGGTTGGTACGCGAGTGATTTTGGTCAACAAGTACTTCCTACAAAAGAAGATTTAGATCGTGCCTCTATAGAAACCCCGATTTGTTTAATTGCGGGAGATGCTCATACCATCTGGTTCAATTCAAAAGCACTAGAAGTTTTGAATTTAACACCAGAGAGTGTTCCTTATTCCATTGGCGGAGAAGCTGTTGTAGAACATGGTGAGCTCACTGGGGTATTTTTAGAAGCAAAAGCAATTTATTATTTGTCTAAAGTTTTATCAGTGTATCAGTCAGATGAAGAAGATGCTTTAAAAGAGTATATGCACGCCTTGAATCGGATGGGAGTCACTGCAGTAGGAGATGTTGCCTTAACTGGAGAGAGCCCAGATGACCTTGTATATCCTAACTTATATCGAGAAATTGAACCGGAAGCGACTGTTCGAATTAGTTTCTTTCCAGCGATGCGCAAAGAAGTGAAAAGAAATCGTGAATTGTACGCAAATTATCGTTCAGAAATGCTACAAATGGGTGGTGTCAAGCAGTTTTATGATGGAGTCACTAGTTCTCATACAGCATATCTAAAAGAACCATACCCAATGCCTTTCTTCGAAGGAGATGTCGGTGGTCCGTTATTATCTGAAGAAATGATGGAAAAGTTAACGTTACTGGCCAATCAAGAGGGGTGGCCGATGCGTATCCATACAGTTGGAGACAAGGCGATTTCATTAACATTGAAGAATTTCAAGAAAGCTCAAGAACTCACACCATTTAATGATGTTTCTAAGTTTAATACTATTGAACATTTAGAAGTGATGGATCCAGACGACCTTCCATTAACAGCTCAACCATCGTTAATTGTTTCTGTTCAACCAAGTCATCTATTGGTTGGATATGAAACGTTGGATGAAGAGGTTGGAGACGAAAGGGCACGCCATATGTTTCCTTTCAAATCATTTCTAGAAGAAGGAGCAACACTTGGATTTGGAACAGATACGCCAGTTGTGTTAGATGTGACGCCTTTTGAATCCATGTTCAATGCAGTCGCACGTCAAACAAAGGAACAATTACCGATGCCCTGTTTGATGCCCGAACAACGAATTTCAATCGCAGAAGCGTTAATAGCACATACAAGTGGTGCTGCAAAAGCGCTTAGCCGAATCGATATAGGAACACTAGAAGTTGGCAACTTGGCAGATTTTGTCGTTTTAGATCGAAATATCTTAGAAGAAGGCCCAACGAGTCTTCTAGAAGTGGGTGTAGAAGCTACGTATTTGTCTGGGAAATGCGTTTATCAAAAATAAATCAGAGTGGAAACCATTCAAAAGGTACCTATCTTTTGAATGGTTTCCCATTTTTTTGCATAAATTAAGTAACCAAAAAAATAGTTCTTTTTATGAAAGTAGATTTCGAAGATTACTGTAAGAAGTGGAATGTAAGCTTTTTAAAGTTTGAAAATACTTTGAATATCAAAATAAAATATAAAAAAAGGTTTGACAATCAAAGTAAAATAAAATATACTTTGAACATCAAATGATTTGATATTCAAACTAAAGGAGAAATCTTTTATGGAACCAACTCTAGAGACCATAAATGGGTATTTGGTGGACGTCTTTAATCAAATGCTCGATATTGAAGAATCTTCGCTGGCGCAAAGCCAATTTAATGATTTATCCATTAAAGAGATGCATGCCATTGAAGCGATTGGAATGTATAGTGAACATACAACCACCGAAGTTGCTAATAAATTGAACATTACTGTTGGGACGCTAACAGTAGCCGTTAATGCATTAGTGAAAAAGGGATACGTAGTTCGCTTAAAGAGTGAATCCGATCGAAGAATTGTAATTTTAGGTCTGACCAAGAAAGGTCGCTTACTTTATCGTCTTCATCGCAAATTCCATGAAAAATTAGTTTTAAAAACGATTGAAGGAATGAATGCTGATGAGATGGCAGTTCTTGTAAAGGGACTTCATAATTTATATGACTTCTTACACGAGGCTGTACTAGCAAATCAAGAAGGGAAGTAGACATTGTGGGGGTTCGAGTGATATCGACAAGTTCCTATCTCCCTGCCTATGTTCTTTCAAATGATGACTGGGCAAAAAGAGTAGATACTTCTGATGAATGGATCGTAAAGCGAACAGGAATCAAGACCCGTTACTGGGCTAAGGAACAGACAACAAGCGAGCTTGCAACGATTGCTGCAAAACAATTGCTTGAAAAGAGCGGTGTTTCACCTGAATCTATTGAATTTATTATCGTGGCAACAATGACACCTGATGCAGCAAGTCCTTCTTGCGCATCTTTGGTACAAGGTGCTATCCAAGCTACTAATGCATTTGCATTTGATGTAAGTGCGGCTTGTAGTGGTTTTGTCTTTGCTTTATCAACAGCGTTAAAAATGTTAGAGCATGGGCAACGAAAATACGGTATTGTCATCGGAGCAGAAACGATGCTAAGTTCGCTAGACTGGAAGGATCGTTCTACAGCAATTCTCTTCGGAGATGGAGCTGGTGCTGTTCTTTTAGAGAAGGATGAAAAGCCATTTGTATTGGCTGAAACATTACAAAATGATGGACAAAAATCTGAGGCGTTAGTCGCCGGAAAGAGAATGACAAATCAAACACTTTCTACCATGGCAATGGATGGTCGAGGTGTCTATGAATTAGTCAGCAAAACTGTTCCAAAGAATATCCAAGATACTTTGAATAAAGCGGGGTATTCAGTCGACGATGTAGATGAATACTTATTACATCAAGCCAATCGGAGACTAATTGAACAAGTGGCTAAGAAATTAAAACAACCGATTGAAAAATTCCCTATGAATATTGATCGAGTTGGGAACACTTCGGCTGCAAGCATTCCGATTTTACTAAACGAACTTGTAGAATCAGGAACGTTACAAATCGGAGAAAATAAAAAATTACTTCTAGCAGGTTTTGGCGGAGGTCTTGCCTGGGGAAGTTTAGTAATAACACTATAAAAAAATAAATTTTTGGAGGAAAAGAAAATGACATTTGAAAAAATTCAAGCAATTATCGTAGATCAATTAGGTAAGGAAGAAGAAGAAGTACAATTAACAACTCGTCTAAAAGATGAATTAGATGCAGACAGCTTAGATTTATTCCAAATCATCAACGATATTGAAGATGAATTCGATGTAAAAATTGATACTGAAGAAGGACTGGGAACAGTTCAAGATTTAGTAAATTACGTTGATGCTCAATTAGCTGATAAATAATTTTAAAAAGGATGGTAACACATGAAATCAAGAATCTGCGAAATGATTGGAATTGAATATCCGATTATCCAAGGAGGAATGGCATGGGTTGCAAATCCTGCGCTTGCAAGTGCTGTGTCCAATGCTGGCGGTTTAGGAATCGTTGCATGTGGACACGCTCCTGGCGATGTCGTTAAAGGTTTCATTGAAGAAATGGAACGCTTAACTGATAAACCATATGGTGTAAACATTATGCTATTAAGTCCTTTTGTGGATGAAGTTGTGGATGTCGTTTGTCAGGCTGGCGTAAAAGTGGTTTGTACTGGTGCTGGTAGCCCTGGCAAATACATGGCTAAATTTAAAGCTGCTGGAATTACAGTAATTCCAGTTGTGGCTTCTGTTGCTCTTGCTAAGAGAATGGAAAAAGAAGGCGCTGATGCTGTGGTTGTAGAAGGAATGGAAGCTGGTGGACACATCGGTAAATCAACTACAATGGCACTTCTACCTCAAGTAGTGGATGCAGTAAATATTCCAGTAATTGGTGCTGGTGGTATCGGTGATGGACGCGGAATGGCGGCTGCACTTATGCTAGGTGCAGATGCAGTTCAATTAGGAACTCGTTTCTTAGTAGCAAAAGAATGTACAGCTCATGATAACTTTAAAGCTTCAGTATTAAAAGCTCGCGACATTGACACGGTTATTACCGGACAAATTACAGGACATCCTGTACGTGTTTTACGTAATAAACTTACAAAATTATACTTACAAGCAGAAAAAGAAGAAACAAGTAAAGAAAATCCTGATTTTGAACGCTTGGAAGCGATTGGACGTGGTGCCTTACGTAGAATCGTTGTCGAAGGAGATACTCAAATGGGCTCAATGATGGCTGGACAAATTGCAGGTTTAGTTTCGAAAGAACAAAGTTGTTCTGAAATTATTCAAGAATTGATGGCTGAGTCCCATGAAGTGATTCAAAAGGAACTTGCACGTTTTTAGTTAAATGAAAAAAGGGAATGGTGAAATATGCTTATTTAGCATACTTCCACCATTTTTTTTACAGCGCAGTAGGAGGAGACTCATGAAAATCGCATTTTTATTTCCGGGTCAGGGGAGTCAAAAAGCACAGATGGGCTTAGAAATTGCTGACAACTTCGAAGTAGCAAAAGCTGTTTTTGAAGAAGCGAGTAACGTTCTGTCCTATCGTGTGACTGACATTCTTGCAGAAGAACCTGCCTCACGTATCAATCAAACAGAATATACGCAACCGCTCTTATTAACGGCTTCTCATGCATTAGCAAGCGTATTAGAACAAGAAGGAATCACACCGA
The DNA here is from genome assembly GCA_963523415.1 of uncultured Streptococcus sp. Classification (GTDB taxonomy): domain Bacteria; phylum Bacillota; class Bacilli; order Lactobacillales; family Aerococcaceae; genus Granulicatella. The sequence continues at coordinate 176,789 of CAURBR010000001.1, forward strand.
ATGTGACGGCTGGATTATCTCTTGGTGAATATTCAGCACTTGTTGAAGCTGGAGTCCTTGACTTCAAGGAAGCTCTAAATTTAGTCGCTAAACGCGGTCAATATATGCAAGAAGCAGTTGTAGAAGGCGAAGGAAAAATGGTGGCTGTTCTAGGTCTTGAAGATAATGTTATCGAAGACATTTGCCGTGAGGTCTCAACCCCAGAAGCACTTGTGGTCCCATCAAACTACAATACCCCAGGACAACTAGTCATTGGTGGTCACGCTTCTGCAGTAGACGCAGCAAGCGAAAAATGCTTAGAAGCTGGTGCAAAAAGAGCTGTACCACTTGTTGTATCTGGACCTTTCCATACACCATTAATGGAAGAGGCGAAAGGTCGTTTTGCTCCTGTGATGGAGGTAGCCGAGTTACAGAAAAGCAAATGCCCTGTATTAAGCAATACGCTTGGCACACCACATGAAGGCATTCCTTCAAAAGATGTTCTCTGTGATCAAATTACAAATGCTGTGAAATGGAAACAAAATGTAGAGTGGATGCTTCAAGACAGCGTAGAGGTCTTTATTGAAGTAGGTCCTGGAAAAACATTGACTCAAATGGTAAAACAAATTGCTAAAGCAAAAGGTGCCTCTGTTCATTTATTCCAAACAGATAGCCTTAAAGCAATGACAGAAACCATTGAAAAAGTAAAGGAATTGAAAGGATAACGAAATGAAATTTAAAGATAAAACAGTTGTTGTAACAGGTAGCCGTCGTGGTATCGGTCTTGGAATCGCATTAGAATTCGCTAAACTTAGTGCTAATGTTGTCTTAAACGGTACTCGTGAAATTGATGCAGAAACACTTGCACAATTTGATGCTTATCCTGGTGAAGTAATGACGTTTGTTGGAGATGTTTCGAAATTCGACGTAGCTGAAAACTTTATTAACGCAGTAAAAGAACGTTTTGGACGTATCGATGTGTTAGTCAATAACGCTGGTATTACGCGTGATGGTTTATTAATGCGTATGAGTGAATCTGATTTTGACGATGTAATGAATATCAACTTAAAAGGATACTTCAATATGATTCGATTTGCGACTCCAGTTTTCGTAAAACAAAAATCAGGAAGCATTATTAACATTACAAGTATCGTTGGAGTTACAGGAAATGCAGGTCAAGCGAACTACGCTGCAAGTAAAGCCGGAATTATTGGTTTAACAAAATCGGTTGCTAAAGAAATTGGCTCTCGTGGAATCACAGTGAATGCAGTTGCACCTGGATACATTGATACAGACATGACACAAGCATTACCTGAAAAGATTCGTAATGAATGGCAAAAACAAATCCCATTACGTCGCTTCGGTACCGTCGAAGATATTGCTGAAGCCTGTGTGTTCTTAGCGGAAACAAAATACGTTACCGGACAAGTGTTAAACGTTAACGGTGGATTATACATGTAATCTTGCAAGAGGAGGAAGAGAATGAATCGTGTAGTTATTACTGGTATGGGAGCCATCACTCCTTTAGGAAATGATGTTGATAGTTTCTGGGAAGGCCTTAAAGAAGGTAAGAACGGAATTGCTCCAATTACAAAATTTGATAAAAAAGATTTAGATGTTTATGTAGCTGCTGAAGTAAAAGATTTCGATGCTACAAAATACATGGACCGTAAAGAAGCAAAACGCATGGACTTATTCTGTCAATATGGTCTTGCTGCAGCTATCCAAGCTGTTGAAGATAGCGGAATTACTCCAGAAAATACAGACTACGACCGTTTTGGTGTTATGGTTGGTTCTGGTATTGGTGGGTTAACAGTGATGGAAAGCCAAATTATCAAAATGCATGATAAAGGACCAACTCGTGTAGCTCCATTATTCGTTCCAATGGCAATCGGAAATATGGTTGCTGGAAACATCTCAATGAAAATCGGTGCACGTGGAATATGTACATCGTTAGTAACCGCCTGCGCAACAGGAACTCATGCCATCGGTGAAGCATTCCGTAATATTAAACATGGTTACTCAGATGTCATTTTAGCCGGTGGTGCTGAAGGTTCTATCTGTGAAATCGGTATTGCTGGATTTGCTGCTTTGACTGCATTATCAAGTAGTGAAGACCCAAATGCAGCTTCATTACCATTTGATAAAAAACGTGGCGGATTCGTAATGGGGGAAGGTGCAGGAGTTCTTGTTCTTGAAAGCCTAGAACACGCACAAAAACGTGGCGCTAAAATCTACGCAGAAGTCGTTGGATATGGTGCTACAGGAGATGCATATCATATGACAGCCCCAAATCCTGATGGAAGTGGTGCTGGTAAAGCTATTTTACAAGCTATCGAAGAAGCAGGAGTAGCTCCAAGTGAAGTGGATTATGTGAATGCTCACGGTACTGGTACTCCAGCAAACGATTCAGCGGAAACAACTTCAATTCGTTATGCTCTAAAAGAAGCAGCCGATACAGTTCATGTTTCGAGTACGAAATCAATGACAGGGCACTTGTTAGGAGCAGCTGGTGCAATTGAAGCTATTGCCTGTGTGAAAGCTGTACAGAATAACTTTATTCCACCGACGATTAATTTAACTGAACAGGATGAAGCATGCGATTTAGATGTGACACCAAATGTTGGTCTAGCAACAAATGTTGACGTAGCGATTAGTAACTCACTTGGATTTGGTGGACATAATGCCGTTATTTGTGTGAAGAAATGGAAGGATTAACTCATGAATGTGAAAGAAATCAAAGAACTTATGAAAGTATTTAATGATTCTGATATGACAGAATTTCATTTGAGTAGTGATGAGTTCGAAGTGCAATTTAGTAAACGTGAAGAGTACCCTCAAGTGGTATCAAATACGGTTACCGCTTCACCAGTGGTACCTGTACAACAAGAAGGTAGTGTTGAAGTTTCTCAACCAGTTTCAACTGAGGAAAAACCTGTAGATGCAGTTGATGCAAAATATATTACTAGTCCAATTGTTGGGGTTGTGTACTTACAATCTTCGCCAGATGCTGATCCTTTTGTATCACCTGGTAAAACAATTCATGCAGATGAAACTGTTTGTATTATTGAAGCCATGAAAATTATGAATGAAATCAAGAGTGATTTAAATGGTGAAGTCGTTGAAGTCCTTGTTGAAAATGGTCAAATGGTTGACTTTGGACAAAAATTATTTGCAATTCGCTAAAACCCAATTTTTAGGAGGAAATGATTATGAACATTATGACTGTAACTGACGTAGCTGAGTTAATTCCTAACCGTTACCCAATTTTATTTATTGACCGTGTGGATGAATTAGTCCCTGGTGAACACGTTGTGGCACGTAAAAATGTGACATTTAACGAAAGCTTCTTCCAAGGACATTTTCCTGGAGAACCTGTAATGCCTGGTGTGTTAATCGTTGAAGCATTAGCGCAAGCAGGTTCAATTCCTTTGTTGAAATTAGATTCTTTCAAAGGAAAAACAGCTTATTTAGGTGGATTAAACAATGTTAAATTCCGTAAAAAGGTAACACCAGGAGATGTATTAACTCTTCAAGTGGATATCGTAAAATTAAAAGAATATGCAGGAATCGGTAAAGGCGTAGCTTATGTCGATGGAAAGAAAGTCGCTGAAGCAGAATTAACCTTTATCATTGGAAGATAAGCCTATGTTTAATCGAGTATTAATTGCAAACCGTGGAGAAATTGCTTGTCGCATTATCCGTGCTTGCCGTGAATTGAATATTGAATCGGTGGTAGTCTATTCTCAAGCTGATAAAGATGCTTTACATGTACAATTAGCAGATCACGCTGTTTGTATTGGGCCAGCTGCTTCAAAAGATTCATATTTGAATGTTGAAAATATTTTGAGCGCTGCAGTCATTACAGGAGCGCAAGCGATTCATCCAGGATTTGGATTTTTATCAGAAAATGCTAAATTTGCCAAAATGTGTGCTGAATGTCAAATTACTTTTATTGGTCCATCCAGTGAAGTGATTTCACAAATGGGGGATAAGGCAGAAGCAAGAAAGCAAATGATTGCGGCAAACGTACCGGTTATCCCTGGTAGTGATGATGTAGTTGAAACGGTTGAAGAAGGTATTGAACTTGCACAGCGTATTGGCTTCCCACTCTTAATTAAGGCGGTTGCCGGTGGTGGAGGTAAAGGAATCCGACGTGTCGAAACAGTAGAAGACTTTGAACATCAATTTGTTACGGCTCGTCAAGAAGCATTGCAAGCCTTCGGGAATGCAGATGTTTATATGGAGCGAATTATTTATCCTGCTAAACATATTGAATTCCAAATATTAGCGGACCAACATGGGAATGTAGTTCACTTAGGCGAACGAGATTGCTCGCTTCAAAGAAAAAATCAAAAAATTATTGAAGAAGCTCCAAGTCCATCACTTTCTCCTAGATTACGAAAGGAAATGGGAGAGGCTGCCGTTCGTGCAGCAAAGGCAGTTGGATATCAAAATGCTGGTACGATTGAATTCTTAGTCGATGAAGAAAAGCACTTTTACTTCATGGAGATGAATACACGAATTCAAGTAGAGCATCCAATTACTGAAATGATTACAAATGTTGACTTAGTTCAACAACAAATTAAGATTGCTGCAGGAGAAGTATTACCATTCACTCAAGAAGATATTCAGATTACGGGGCACGCAATTGAATGCCGCCTAAATGCTGAAAACCCATTTGAAGGGTTCCGTCCTTCTCCTGGTAAAGTAACTTTTTTACATCAACCAATGGGTGGAATGGGAGTTCGTATTGAATCAGCTCTCTATGCGGGATATCAAATCCCACCATTCTATGATTCAATGCTTGCAAAATTAATTGCTCACGGAAAAACTCGTGAAGAAGCTATTTTAAGAATGAAACGGATGTTATTTGAGCTAGATGTTGAGGGTGTCGACACGAATCAAGAATTTGTGGAAGATTTGTTAGATTCTAAAGCTTTTCGACGTGGGGATTATACCACAGCATATGTTGAATCTGAATTTTTAAAACAGTGGAATCAGTCTCAAGAATAATAAAATGATTTAGTAAAGGAGTGATTAGATGGGTCTGTTTAAAAAGCGATCATATATCACGATTAATCGTACAAAAGTAGACTTATCTGAGCAGTCTGAGTTACCAACCGTACCGGACGGAAAATGGGTCAAATGCCCGTCTTGTGGAAAAACAGTTTATAAGGATGACCTCGGACTTTTAAAAGTTTGTCCGAACTGTGATGCTCATTTTAGAATTAGTGCGGCTGAGCGACTAGCGATTACAGTTGATAAGTTTGAAGAGTTATTTGAAAATGAAAAACCAAAAGTAGCTGTAGATTTTCCAGGTTATGAACAAAAATTAGAAAAAGCTTCTAAAGTGGCAAAAGAAAATGAAGCTGTAACAGTTGGTATAGCTACTATTGAAGAAGAATCTTTTATTTGTTGCGTTATGAATTCTTTCTTCATGATGGGTTCAATGGGACAAGTAGTAGGTGAAAAAATCACGAAAGCTTTCCAAGAAGGAATTAAACGCGAACTGCCTGTGGTTATTTTTACTGCTTCAGGAGGTGCCAGAATGCAGGAAGGTATCTTCTCACTGATGCAGATGGCAAAGATTTCTAGTGCTGTTGAACAGCACCATCAAGCAGGATTATTTTACCTGACTGTATTAACAGATCCAACAACAGGTGGTGTTACTGCAAGCTTTGCAATGCAAGGGGATATAATCCTCTCCGAACCAAAAGCGATTGTGGGATTTGCAGGAAAACGTGTAATCGAACAAACTATGAATCAGAAATTACCAGACGATTTTCAAAGTGCAGAAACAGTCCTCGAACAAGGATTTATTGATGCGGTTGTTCATCGTAAAGAAATGAAGAAGATGATTCATCGTCTTCTTGTCCTTCATAGAAAGGGGTCGAACTCATGAAACCAATGAAAATTGTTTCTCTAGCAAGAGATGTGAAGAGACCAACTACTAAGGAATGGATTGAAGCAGTATTTGATGATTTTATCGAATTACATGGAGATCGAAAATTTGCGGATGATAAGGCATTGGTAGGTGGTATCGCAACATTAGCGGGAACTCCAGTTACTGTTATTGGAATGGAAAAAGGTCATAGCCTTCAAGAAAATTTAAAAACGAACTTTGGCCAGGTTCATCCAGAAGGATATCGTAAAAGTGCAAGATTGATGAAGCAAGCTGAAAAGTTTAATCGACCTGTTATCACTTTCATCAACACTGCTGGTGCTTTTTGTGGAGCGACTGCTGAAGAACGTGGAATTGGTGAAGCGATTGCGGATAATCTACGAATCATGAGTCATCTTAAAGTCCCAATTATTGCAATCCTTTGTGGAGAAGGAGGTAGTGGTGGTGCATTAGCTCTTGCCGTTGCTAACGAAGTATGGATGATGGAATATGCGATGTACTCCATTTTATCTCCAGAAGGATTCGCATCCATTTTATGGAAAGATGGTTCAAAAGCTGCTCAAGCGGCAGAGTTGATGAAATTTACCGCAGCCGACTTACTAGAACAGAAGATTGTTGATCGGATTATTCCCGAGAAGAAAAAAACAAATGAACAAATTGCTTCCGATTTACGAGAACAGCTCTTAACACGGTTAAAGTTTTGGTCAAGTAAGTCCAAAGAAGAAATTGTTCAACAAAGAGTTGATAGATTCAACCAATATTAATCAGAAATGTTGATTTCAAGGAGCCTGACTTTGTTGTTAGGCTCTTTTTTTGTTATACTTAAGTTACTATTTCCATTGGAGGGATTATTTATGACACGTTTAGATAAAGTAAGAAATTCCATGAAAGAGTTAGACATTGATGGCTTAATTGTATATAGTCCATATAATTTACGTTATTTAGCCAATTTCACTGGAACAACAGGCTTTGCACTTGTAACATTAGAAGATGCATACTTTGTAACAGATGCGCGTTATACATTACAAGCTCAATCGCAAGCAAAAGGATTCCATGTAATTGAACATAAAACAGGATGGGTACCTGCTTTTGAAAAATTAATTCGTGATAATCAATTAAAGAGAGTTGGCTTTGAAGCGGATCATGTATCTGTTTCTCAACTTAAAATTTTTGAGGAAGCATTTGATACAACCTTAGTACCAACTCAAAATGTTGTTGAAAAAATTCGTGAAGTAAAAGATGAAGGAGAACTTCAAATTATTCGTAAAGCTTGTAGTATTTCTGATGCAGCTTTCTTACACATTTTGAATTTCATTAAACCAGGAGTCACTGAAATTCAAGTAGCAAACGAATTAGATTTTCATATGCGTGGACTTGGAGCTACAGGCGTTTCATTTAACACAATTATTGCGAGTGGAATTCGTTCTTCAATGCCTCATGGAGTTGCAAGTGATAAAGTCATCGAAAAAGGTGATTTAGTAACACTTGATTTTGGTTGCTATTATGACGGCTATGTTTCAGATATGACTAGAACGATTGCGGTGGGTGAACCCATCGATCAATTGAAAGAAATTCATGATGTCGTTTTACAAGCACACTTAAAAGTTAGTGAAGCAGCAGGTCCTGGAAAAACAGGGGTAGAATTAGACAAAGTGGCCCGAGATTATATTGCTAGTCGTGGTTATGGTGAATACTTTACACATTCAACTGGGCATGGTATTGGTCTTGAAATCCATGAAGCTCCAAATGTTTCAAGAATCGCTACACAAGCATTTGTTCCAGGAAACGTAATTACTAATGAACCTGGTGTTTATCTTCCAGGAATTGGTGGCGTACGTATCGAAGATGATATTATTATTAATGAAACTGGTGGAGAAGTAATCCAAACAGTTCCTCGTGAACTCATTATCTTATAGGATAGTAGGTAGTTGAGGGAATACGTAATTCATGATAAACTAGTTAAGACTTAGAAAGAGTGTATTACACTTATTTTCAAAGAGTATAGGAGGATAAAAAATGGAACAAATCAAGTCATATCCGAAAGATGAAAATCTTGGCGCAATTGAAATTGCACCAGAAGTTATTGAAAGTATTGCTGGCATAGTAGCGGCACAAGTAAAAGGCTTTTATCCTGTTCCAGGTTTCTTAAACACTATTTTTGGTGGTAAAGAATTATCTAAAGGAGCATATTTAACAGAAGAAGATGGTTCATATGTGATTGATATTTACGGAAATGTAGATTACGGTGTTTCTATTCCAAAGACAGCATTATTATTACAAAATAAAATCAAAGAACAATTATTGTTCAGTTGTGAATTGGTTATTTCTCATGTAAATGTCCATATCCAAGAAATTTTGCCAGTGAAACAGGAAGAAACTGAATTATTCGAATTGGGGGATGAATAGTGAGTCGTAAACCATTAAAGAGACGCGCGCTTCGTGTGCTGGCGATTCAAACGTTGTATCAGTTAGATATTACTCCCGAAATGCCTGTAATAGATGCGCTCAATCTTGCGTTGGAATGCTCAGATTCATTATATTCTAGCAATGCAACTTCAGAGGAAGATTTACTTGAAGAATTCCCTGAAGTGGCTTATTGCTTAGCATTAGTACGAGGAGTACAAAAGAATATTGAAAAAATTGATGGTTTAATCGAAACTCATTTAAAAGGGTGGAAATTTAACCGAATCATTCGTTTAGACTTAATGATTATGCGAGTGGCAATTTTTGAAATGACTTCTCCTGAATTAGAAGTTCCACAAACTGTAGCACTTAATGAAGCAATTGAAATTGCGAAAGCTTACAGTGATTCAAAATCAGCAAAATTTATTAACGGTATCTTATCAAACTTAGTCAACGGGTAAGATTCTAGTAACAGAGTCTGAAGCAACAGTTTCAGACTCTTTTTTAAAACAGGATGTGAGGGCGAGTGATCAGCTTTCGACCCTTTACCGAAATTAACGCAAGCGTCCGATAAGGACGTGCGGATAATTGTCGGAAAGGAACGCGAAAGCTACGAGCCCGAACTCAACTCCAAGGATGTGAGACTTCTTGAGCCCGAGTTCAACTTCAAGGATGTGAAGCAGAAAGACAGAAGCTAAGAATATTCTCACAGTGCGAGAATATTCTGCTTCGTAGTCTTTCGTTTGCAAAGTTTATTAGACTTTCTTGAATCACGAGTGATGAAAAGAAAGTCAATAAACCACTGCGTCTAAGTCAAGGCACATCCCATTGAATGCAATAAAAAATTAACATATATGTTAATTCACACATTTGTTAATTTCACCATACATATTTTATTTTTATCAATTTAACAACATTATTTTAAGAAAAAGGAGACTTCTATGACGCGAATTCTAGATGGAAAAGCATTAGCTGGAAAAATAAGAGAAGGACTAAAACAGGAAGTACAACAACTTTCTAAGAGTGGAATCATACCTTCACTAACGGTCATTCTCGTTGGAGAAGACCCAGCTAGCCAAGTGTACGTGCGTAACAAAGAACGTGCAGCAACAGAAGTAGGCATTCATTCAAACGTGATTCGCCTCAGCGAAGAAACGACACAAGAAGAGTTATTAGAATACGTGAATAAGCTCAATCATGACGCTAGCGTTCACGGGATTTTGGTGCAATTGCCCTTGCCAAAACATATCGATACTGATGCTGTCTTAGAAGCGATTGTTCCTGAAAAAGATGTGGACGGGTTCCATCCAGTGAACTTAGGGAAGTTACTGCAAAAGGATGAATCGATCGTTCCATGTACACCGCAAGGAATCATGGAATTCTTCAAAGAATATAATATTGACCTTGTTGGAAAAGAGATGGTGATTATCGGCCAAAGTACGATTGTCGGTCGTCCAATGGCGCTCTTAGGGTTGAATCACGGAGCGACGGTTACAGTTTGCCACAGCCGTACAAAAGATTTAGCCAACGTTGCTAAACGCGCTGATATCTTGATTAGTGCAGTAGGGAAAGCAGGTCTTGTTACAAAAGACTTCGTGAAAGAAGGGGCCGTTGTCATAGATGTCGGCATTAACCGTAATGAAAAAGGAAAACTTTGTGGGGACGTCCTCTTTGAAGAAGTGGCGCCACTCACAACTGCTATTACACCAGTACCCGGCGGCGTAGGTCCAATGACGATTGCGATGTTACTAGCGCAAACCGTAAAAAATGCAAAAAGTAAGAAGGAGTAGGACATGGAACAAGAATACTTAACCGTTACCGCGTTGACGAAGTATATTAAAACTAAATTTGACCGTGATCCGCACTTAGACCGTGTTTATTTGACGGGAGAAATTTCGAACTTTAATAAAAATAGTGTGCATAAGTATTTCAACTTGAAGGATGAAAATGCGATTATCTCAGCAACGATGTTCCAAGGAGCGTACAAGAAAATTCAATTCCAACCAGAAGAAGGGATGAAGGTTCTTGTGATTGGGCGCGTGACGGTATATGAGAAATCTGGAAAGTACCAAATGATTATCGAGCACATGGAACCGGATGGGGTCGGCGCTCTTTATCAAGCCTATGAGCAGTTGAAGAAAAAATTAATGGAAGAAGGATTATTTGCTGGACCTAAGAAACCAATTCCAGTATTTCCAAAGAAAATTGCGATTCTAACCAGTGATACAGGTGCTGTTATCCGAGATATTCAAACAACGGTTGCACGACGTTTTCCTATTGCGCAACTCGTGTTATATCCAACCGTTGTGCAAGGAGTACACGCTGTTCCAAGTATCCTTAAAAACTTAGACTTAGTAGAACAGTCAGATGCCGATGTGGTGATTATTGGTCGTGGTGGAGGTTCCATCGAAGACTTATGGGCCTTTAATGAGGAACCGGTTGTAAGACGTGTCGCTTCATTCTCACTACCTATTATCTCAAGTGTAGGACACGAAACAGATACAACCTTAACTGACTTTGCTGCAGACCAGCGCGCGGCCACACCGACTGCCGCAGCAGAACTTGCAACACCGGTCTTAAATGACATCCATTTAACACTTGGAAACTTAACGGGTCGCTTACAAACAACGATGCTTAATCAGTTGAATACCCGTAAAGAGTTATTAAGTAAATTAGAGAAATCTGGTATTTTTGTAAAACCAGAGCGGATGTATGAAGTCTATGCACAACAAGTCGATCAATTGCGATTAAAGCTAATGCAAGGCATGCAACAAAGACTTCACCTAGCAAAACAACAGTCGATGCAATTTACGCACCGTCTTCAACTAGTATCGCCAGAACAATTATTAATTCAACAAAAGCAAAAACTCGAATGGTTGCATAAGCAATTACTCGATAGTAATCAAAACTACTTGCAGGATAAGCAAATTAGATTCCAACAATTAGTGGAGAAGCTAGATTTACTCAGTCCGTTAAAGATTATGACACGTGGATACGGAATTGTGTTTAAAGACAGCGATATTGTAAAATCTGTTGACCAAATTGAAGAAAAACAAACAATTGAAATCAGACTCAGTGATGGTCTAGTGAATGCTACTGTCACAGCAAAAAATAAGGAGAGTTTATAATGGCTAAAAAAGAAATGAAATTCGAAGAAGCAATGGGTGCCTTAGAGCAAATCGTGCGCCAATTAGAAAGTGGAAATGTTCCTTTAGACGAAGCACTTGATAAATTTAAAGAAGGAATGGAATTAAGTCAATTTTGTAATGAAACATTGACAAAAGCAGAAGAAACCGTTCGTGCAATGATTACAGTGAATGCAGAAGGAAAAGAGGCATAGTCGTATGGTGAAGGATGTTATTCAACAACTTCAACAAGAGGTAGCTATTCACTTAACGCAGCTGATTGAAAAAAGAGCATCAGATACAAGATTGAAAGAAGCGATGCTATACGCTGTTCAATCCGGTGGAAAACGCATTAGACCACTCCTAACACTAGCAGTTGGGGCTTCTGGTACGTCGAGAAATGAAGGAGCTTTAGACTTAGCATGTGCCTTAGAGATGATTCATACGTATTCTCTGATTCATGATGACTTACCAGGAATGGATGATGATGATCTGCGTCGTGGTCGTCCAACAGTGCATAAAGCTTTTGATGAAGCGACTGCGATTTTAGCAGGGGATGCATTACTTACTTTAGCATTCGAGGTTGCTGCGAATGCCAAATTAGAAGCAAATCAGTTAGTAGCAGCCGTGAATATTTTATCTACAGCTTCTGGTATGAGCGGCATGATTTCAGGCCAAATGAAAGATATTGCTAGTGAAGAAGTGACAATCTCTTTAGAACAAATGAAAGAAATCCATCGTGAGAAAACAGGCGAGTTATTACTAGCTGCAGTACGTCTTGGAAATCTATTTGTCCATGATGCGAAGATGAAAGAAGCTTTTGTTGCGTATGCGACTCACTTTGGCCTAGCGTTCCAAATTCAAAACGACTTGCAAGATGTTTGTTGGACAACTGAGCAAACCGGTAAAGAAACAGGTAAGGATTCAGAACTAAGTAAAAATACGTATCCGAGTCTCTTAGGAGTAGAAGGCGCTAAAGACGCCTTAGTAAGCGAAATCGAATCTTGTAAACATGCATTGGAAGAAGTGGCCTTCACTCCAGAAAACCAACAAACAAAGGCGCTACTCGTTGAATTTTTAACGTATTTAGAAATATAGGAGTAACAAATGGAAAAAGAACGTGTGGATATTCTAGTTGTCCAACAAGGACTGACAGATTCCAGAGAAAAAGCCAAACGTCTTGTTATGGCAGGACAGATTGTGGATGCGGTGAACCATAACCGATATGATAAGCCAGGAGAAAAAATTCCTGTGACGAGTTCATTAATGATTAAAGGGGAACCGTTGAAATATGTGTCTCGTGGCGGTTTGAAATTAGAAAAAGCCTTAAAAGAATTCGATGTCAGTGTTGATGGGAAAATTTTATTAGATATTGGTGCTTCTACAGGAGGATTTACAGATGCGGCCTTACAAAATGGGGCTAAACAAAGTTATGCGCTCGATGTAGGGTATAATCAATTAGATTATAAACTTCGACAAGATGAGCGTGTTGTTGTCATGGAGCGTATGAATTTTCGCTTCGCAACTCCAGATGATTTCACAAAAGGGCAACCAGATGTGGCTTCGATTGACGTATCGTTTATCTCATTGAAGCTTATTTTGCCGCCATTAAAACCAATTCTAAAAGAGGGCGGAGACGTGCTCGTGTTGATTAAACCACAATTCGAAGCAGGTCGTGAGCGCATCGGGAAAAAAGGGATTGTGAGTGATCCAAAAGTCCATGAAGATGTATTAGTGGATATTTTAAGCTTTAGTGAACAAATTGGATTCACTGTTGAAAAAGTAACGTATTCACCAATCACTGGTGGAAGTGGGAATATTGAATTTTTAGCGCATTTGAAAAATACGGCTCCAAGTGAGGTTCATTCGTTTGAAGAACTCGCGCGTGAGAAGGTTAAAGAAGCGCAACGATTAAAAAAGTAAAGGGTGACGAACTTGATTCAAGAGATTTACATTAAAAATTTTGCCATTATCGAAGAAGTTCAGTGTACGTTTGAAAAAGGGATGACAGTTTTAACCGGAGAAACGGGCGCTGGGAAATCGATTATTATTGATGCAGTTGGCCTATTGATTGGAGAACGTGCGTCCCTCGAAATGATTCGTTATGGTGAAGAAAAGTCCTTGATTCAAGGTGTTTTCCGAATTGAGGATCCTTCTGTTGTAGAAAAGCTGCAAGAATTCGGGGTTGATGTTGTTGAAGACGAATTAATGATTCAACGTGAACTATTGCAAAATGGAAAATCAAACTGTCGTATTAATGGGCAGTTAGCTACAGTAGCGCTCCTTAAACAAATCGGACCTTATTTAATCGATATCCATGGACAAAATGAGTACTTCTTGTTATTAAATGAAGAGAAACATTTAGGGCTATTAGATGAGTTCGCACACCATCAAATGGGCGATTTAATAGCCGAATATGACGAGGCGTACATAAAAGTCGTAGCCGCTAAACAAGAACTTAGAGACTTACAAACAGCAGAAAAAGAAGACGCACAACGCGTAGATATGCTGAAATTTCAATTGCAAGAAATCGAAGAAGCCAATATTTATGTGGGTGAGGAAGAACAATTAAGCGAAGAAAAAGAATACTTCACGCACTTCCAAAAAATCCAAACGGCACTTCAAACAGCTCTTGCTGCTCTTGAAGGAGAAGAATATTCAAGCGTCGATGCCATCGGAGAAGCGACACGTGAAGTTGAAAGCCTAGAATCTATTTCGACAAGCTTCAAGACACTTTCTACGCAAATGAGCGAGGCTTACTATCAATTACAAGACGCTGCGAGTGCGATTCGTCATGAAATTGAAAATGCAGAATTTGATGAAGAACGCCTGGCGTTTATCGAAGAACGTCTCGATGTTTACTACCAATTAAAACGTAAATATGGGGATGATGCAGAAGAAATTCTAGCCTTCCAAGATAAAGCAAGAGACGCTTTAAATAAGATTGAAAATAAAGAAGCATTGATTGCTGAAACAGAGAAAGTGTTAAAGAAAGCTACTCTTGAAGCCTTCGCAATTGCAGAGAAGATTTCAAGTATTCGTCGTGAAGTGGCTAAACGTTTAGAAGCAGATATTGTGAGTGAATTGCACGGTCTCTATATGGAGAATGCGCAATTTGCCATTCAATTTGGAACGTCAGAAAGCTTATTAGAAACAGGGGTTGACATCGTTGAGTTTTATATTTCAACGAACAAAGGTGAACCATTAAAACCGTTAAGTAAGATTGTTTCTGGTGGGGAGTTGTCGCGTATAACATTAGCGATGAAATCCATCTTTACGAAAGAACAACTCGTCGGAACGATTATTTTTGACGAAGTGGATACAGGAGTCAGCGGGCGTGTGGCGCAGGCAATCGCTTCTAAAATGCACTACATTTCTGAATATGCTCAAGTGTTGAGTATTACGCATTTACCGCAAGTGGCGAGTATGGCGGATACGCATATTCATATTGAAAAAGTTGAAGAAGGGGAACGTACGCACACGATTCTAAAAGTGATGGATGAAACAGAACGGACAGAAGAAATCGCACGTATGCTTTCAGGCACGACGATTACAGCATTGACACTTGAAAATGCAAAAGAATTATTACAAATTTCAAACGCGATTAAACAGGAAAATGATACACGAGCGGAAGGTGAACGCAAATGACAAAAATCTTTGCCCATAGAGGGAGTAAAGGGACTCATCCAGAAAATACGCTTGCTTCATTTAAAGAAGCAGTGCGTGTCGGTAGTGACGGTATTGAACTCGATGTCCATTTAACAAAGGATGGACAGTTAGTCGTGATTCATGATGAAACGGTTGATCGTACAACTAATGGAACTGGAGAAATCAGAAACTTAACGCTAGCAGAAATCAAAGCAATGGATGCAGGAAGTTGGTTTCATAACAAATATGCAGGCGAGAAGATTCCAACGCTAGAAGAAGTACTTCACTTATTAAAAGAGTTAGGTTTCAACGGCCAATTAAATATTGAGTTAAAAACAGATATTATTCAATATGAGGGACTCGTTGAGAAATGTCTTGCACTGCAAGGTACCGATGATTGGACATTTACAATTGTCTATTCTAGTTTTAATCCTTATACACTCGTTGAACTGAAAAAAACAAATCCAACTCAAGAAATCGGACTTCTCTTTGAGTCTAAGGAGTGGGCGGATAAAGGAGATGCCATGCTTGAAAAAGAATCGTATCATCCTGATTTGAAGTTGCTCGATTGGACGCTTGAATGGAATACTAATCAGTTGCCTTTACGTGTATGGACCGTGAATGAAGATGAAGACATGAACCGTTGCTTTGAACTACAGATTGAAGCGATTTTTACGGACTATCCGGAAAAGGCATTACAATTAAAGGAGAACTATGAGCGATAAGCTACCAAAAATTATGATTATCGTGGGGCCAACTGCGGTAGGGAAAACAGCTCTCAGTATTGAACTTGCAAAACACTTCAATGGCGAAATCATTAATGGAGACTCGCTTCAAGTGTATAAAGGGCTTGATATTGGAACTGCAAAAGTGACTGAGGAAGAAAAAGAAGGAGTTCCTCATCACTTACTAGACATTTGTGAGTGGGATGAACCTTTTACAGCAAGTGACTTTAAAGAGAGGGCAGAAGCAGCCATCACAGAGATTACGAGTCATGAAAAACTTCCGATTATCGTTGGTGGTACAGGACTCTATATCGAAGGGCTATTATATGGATTTCATTATAGCGGCAAGGGTTCGAATGATGCGGAATATCGTTTGTTAAAAGAAAAAGAACTGGAAGAAAAAGGGTCGCAGGCACTTTGGAATGAACTGCACGGTGTGGACCCTGAGGCAGCTTCTAAGATTTCGGTCAATAATCCTAGACGTGTGATTCGTGCGTTAGAAGTGATTCATGCGACCGGTAAGAAGTTTTCAAGCCTAGAAATTCAAAAGACGCCGCACTATGATGCGTTTATTATTGGATTAAATACAGATCGTGCCCTTCTATACGAGCGCATTAATTTGCGTGTAGAACTGATGGCACAGGCTGGTCTTGAAGAAGAAGCAAGAGAGTTATATGAAAAATCAAAAGGTCTAGATATCCAATCGATAAGTGGAATTGGATATAAGGAATGGATTCCGTATTTTGAAGGTGAACAGTCGCGTGAATCTATTATCTCGAGCATCCAACAAAACTCAAGACGATACGCCAAACGACAATTAACATGGTTTAGAAATCGTCTTCCACAAATTCGTTGGGTGAATTTATTAGAGCATCCAAAAGAAAAAGAAGAACTAGTAGAAGAACTATCAGCTTTTGTAGAGGAGGGATAGAATGGAACAAAGAGAACGCGTGTTAATCGTGAGCGTACAAACGACGCAAACGGATGAGGATTTCGTATATGCTAACCAAGAGCTTGCGCAATTAGTTGATACAGCGATGGGTGAAGTGGTTGCTACTGTGACCCAAAAGCGTGAGTCGATTAGTGGACGAACGCTTGTTGGAAAAGGGAAAGTGGAAGAAATCAGTCATCTTGTCGATGAACTAGAAGTGGACCTTGTTGTATTCTATCAATCACTCACTGGCTCGATGGTGAAAAATCTCAACGAATCGATTAACTGTCGTATCATCGACCGTGTGCAATTGATTTTAGATATTTTTGCAATGCGTGCTCGCTCTAAAGAAGGGAAACTTCAAGTTCAGCTCGCGCAATTAAACTACTTACTACCTCGTCTTTCGGGACAACGCGAAGGCTTGTCTCGTCAAGGTGGAGGGATTGGAACACGTGGTCCAGGGGAAACGCGCTTAGAAACTGATAGACGTTATATTCGCAAGCAAATCCAAGATATCGAAGAACAGTTAGAACAAATCAAGAAACACCGTGAACGGTCACGTGAGAAGAGAAAGAGTTCAAACGGGTTCCAGCTCGGATTAATTGGATATACGAATGCTGGGAAGTCTACGATTTTAAATCAATTAACACATGCGGGTACTTATCAAATGGATCAATTGTTTGCAACGTTAGATCCATTAACAAGACAAGTGGACTTGTTCCCGAATTTCGAAGTGACTTTAACAGACACTGTAGGATTTATTCAAGAGCTGCCAACGACATTAATTCATGCGTTTGAATCAACACTTGAAGAAAGTGCAGATGTGGATTTGTTAGTGCACGTCGTAGATGCTTCTAACACTCAATTTTCATTACATGAAAAGACTGTTATGAATCTTATTAATGATTTACATATGCAAAATATTCCGCTGGTAACAGTCTATAATAAGATGGATTTGATTAATGGAGAGTTTCAACCTAACTTATACCCGTCGATTCAGATTTCAGCAGCAAATGGATCAGACATAGATTATTTAAAAGACTTTTTAAGAGAACAAGTGAAAGAAAGTTTGACTTATTACGAAGAATGGGTTGATGTTTCTGATACGAAAACATTAAATCAGTATCAACAAAGAACCTTTGTAGAATCACTGAATTATGTCGAAGAAAAAAATCAATATTGCATCAAAGGTTATCGAAAATAGAATAAAAATTATTACAATGTTAGGGAAGTTGTGTACATCAACTTCCTTTTTATATGAGAATGGAACAATCTTACAGAAGAAATACA
The DNA here is from genome assembly GCA_963523415.1 of uncultured Streptococcus sp. Classification (GTDB taxonomy): domain Bacteria; phylum Bacillota; class Bacilli; order Lactobacillales; family Aerococcaceae; genus Granulicatella. The sequence goes on from CAURBR010000001.1 coordinate 194,795, forward strand.
AACGATGCTTCTTAAATCCGTTATTTGTATTCTATGTTTAAACCATTTATAATAATAAAATAGTGAAATTTTAAAGGAGGACGCCATGAAAGAAATAGAATCACTCTCAGCAATCTTAAAAGAAAAGTTCAATATTTCCTTTGAAAATGAGTCATTCTTGCTTGAAGCAATGACACATTCTTCTTACGCGAATGAGCATAAAGAAATGAAAGGCATTTATAACGAGCGAATTGAATTTCTTGGAGATGCGGTTTTAGAATTGAATATTTCTAGCTGGTTGTTTAAACATTTTCCTCATTATAAAGAAGGTCAATTAACAAAGTTACGGGCCCAAATTGTTTGCGAAGATAGTTTTTCGCAACTTGCCAAAGAGTGTAAATTAAATGAGTTTTTATTACTTGGTAAAGGTGAAACAATGAGTGGTGGGCGCGAAAAGCCTGCTATTCTTTGTGACTTGTTTGAAGCATTTGTTGGTGCATTATATCTGGATAAAGGAATGGATGAAGTTCAACGATTTGTAGAGCAAGTAATTGTCCCAAAGATTAATAACGGTCGGTATGAATTGATATCTGATTATAAAACAGAATTACAAGAATTTTTACAACAAAATGGTACAGTTCATATTCAATATGAACTCCTTAAAGAGGAAGGTCCTTCACATAATAGAATCTTCACGGTTCAAGTTGCTGTGGATGGTCAAAAATATGGTGTAGCTGATGGGAAAACTAAAAAGGCTGCAGAACAAATGGCTGCTAAGTATACATTAGAACAACTTGAGAAGAACTCTCTTACTTAAAAAGAAAGGATTAACGCATGCAATTAGAGAAAATCGAAATGTCGGGATTTAAATCATTTGCCGATAAGACAACAATTGAATTCGATAAAGGCGTGACTGCGGTTGTAGGGCCTAACGGTAGTGGAAAGTCTAATCTTTCTGAAGCGATTAAGTGGGTTCTTGGGGAACAATCAGCTAAGAGTTTACGTGGAAAACGGATGGATGACGTTATTTTCGCGGGTTCTCAAACAAGAAAACCAGTGAATATTGCCGAAGTTAATCTGTATATCAATAACGAAGACAAAGTGTTGGCAACGGATCAAACACAAGTCGTGTTAACGCGTCGTTTGAATCGTAATGGGGCGAGTGATTTCTTAATTAACAAGAAACCAGTTCGTTTGAAAGACATTACAGACTTAATGATGGATTCCGGGTTAGGGAAAGACTCATTTGCTTTGATTTCTCAAGGGAAAGTTGAGCAAATCTTTAACGAAAAGCCTGAAGAACGTCGAATGATTATCGAAGAAGCGGCTGGAGTATTAAAATACAAAGACCGTAAAAATCAAGCGCAACGTAAATTGAATCAAACACAAGATCATTTGAATCGTGTGGAAGATATTCTTCATGAAATTGAAGGACAATTAGCACCACTGGAAGAACAACGCGAAAAGGCGATTGCGTACGTTTCTAAGAAAGAACAGTTAGAAGATGTTGAAACAGCCCTTTTAGCTGTTGAAATCGAAACGCTGAATGCACAGTGGAAAGTAGCCCTTCAAGAAGTCGAGCAATTGCAAGAGCAATTAGCACAAACAGAAGTAACATTAGAAAGTCTTCAAGTAGACATTGAGGAGAACCAAGTAAAACTTGAAGCTCGTAATGAAGAACTCGATGCAAAGCAAGAAGAATACGTGGAATTAATTCAAAAAGTTGAACAATTGGATGGTCAACGTAAAGTCTTCGAGCAACGTCGTCAATTTGCGGAACGTAGCGATGAGGAAAATCAAGAAGCACTCGCTGCTGCTCTACGTGAGTTAGAAGAAGTGGAAGCAAAATTAGCTCTTCTTGAAAAGAATCAAGTCGAGCGTAAGGTTGAATTAAAGAACGTAGAAGAGGCTTGGAGCCAATTAGTCGAAGAATTAGACCAATTAAGTCAAAGTAACGAGGAAAGCGTTAAAGAACTTCAAAATCGTTATATTGAGCAATTACAAGAAATCTCACGTTTACTCAACCAAGAGAAGAACCTTGAGAAGGCGATGGAAGTAAACCAAAACACTCAAGAAAAAATGACAGAGCGTTTTGATTCCTTTGATGAAGAACATCGTGCTTTAGAAGAAAAAGCAAATCATTTTGTCGAAAAAATTGAAGAACTCACTAAAGAAGAAGCCGCTTCTGAAAAACGACTTTCGCAGCTAAGAGAAAAATTAGCAAAAGTGAATGAGAAACATGCAGCTCTTTCTGGTGAAGGCATGGAAAAAGAACGTCACCTTCAACAATTACAAGCAACTGTTCGAAGCTTAAAACAAGTTTCTGAAGACTACGCTGGTTACTATCAAGGGGTTCGTGAAGTTCTCAAACACAAAACGGATTTACCGGGTGTTGTCAATTCTGTAGCGGAACTAATTCGTGTGGATGAACAATTAACAACAGCCATCGATATCGCGCTAGGAGCAACAAGTCAGCATATCGTTGTAACGGATGAGAAAGCTGCTGCTAAGGCGATTACGTATTTGAAGACGAATCGTCTAGGACGTGCAACGTTCTTACCATTATCAATTATTAAAGAAAAACAAGTACCAGATGCTGTGCTCAATCAAGCCAAAAAAGTCGATGGATTCATTGGGATTGCAAGTGAACTTGTTTCATCAGATAAAAAATATGCTTCTATTATCAAAAACTTACTTGGAACAACGCTTGTGACGACAAACTTACAAGTAGCCCAAATGTTAGCAAAACAACTTGGTTACCGATATCGTATTGTGTCACTTGAAGGGGATATCGTAAACGCGGGCGGTTCTATGACAGGGGGAGCTTCTAAGAACTCTGGCCAACAATCACTTGTTCGACGTAACAGTCAACTAGAAACAGTGACGAAGCAATTTGAAGAAGCAAAGGCTGAATACGAAAAATTATCAGCACAATTCCAAAAGGTAACCGCTGAAAAGAACCAGCTAGAAGAAGAGTATCGTGCACTAAATGCAAGTCATATGCAATTGGGACAAACGCTTAACCAATTAGAATTCCAATCAAGATTTGCGCTTGAAGAGGTTCAAAAACACGAACGGATTCAACAAGCGAACCAATTTGAAATGGACGAGCTTATTGAAGCCTATGAACAATTAGAGGAGCAATATGTCGAAAACCATGAGAAATTAGTGGCCCTTCAAAAAGCAAATGCTTCCTTGAAAAAAGAATTGGATTACCTTCAATTATCGAATGAAGATAAGACTCAACAGATTCAAGAAAAACAGAAAGAATTACAAGAACTTGGAACAAATCGTGCTCGTGTTCAAGAACAATTTAACCAAGAAAAACGTGAAACTCATCAAACAAAACTACAAAAAACACGTTTAGAAGATCAAATGGAACTATTACACTCTAAGAAATCGGAACAGTCTCGTAACCAAGAAGAGGATGAGGCCATTTATGCGAAGATTCAGGAAGAGTTTGATGTTTTAAAAAATCAAGTGGATGAATTAGATGCATTGATTAAAGAGTTACGTGATGAGCGTGCTGCTCTTGAAATTCATGTAAAACAATCAGAGGCTTCACGTACTCAAGCACATCATCAATTACAAGATCAATTGAAGAATCAAACACGATTAGAAACAAAAGCGAATCGTTTTGAAATTTCTATTGACCAAAAATTAACGTACTTGAGCGAAGAATACGAGTTAACATTTGAAGCAGCAGTTGCTAAAACAACACTTGACATGTCGATTGAAGAAGCTTCAAAACTGGTTCGTAGTTTGAAACAACAAATTGAACAAATGGGTGCTGTCAACTTGTTAGCGATTGAGGAGTTTGAAGCGGTACAAGAACGCTTTACCTTCTTAACAGCGCAACAACAAGATTTACTAGAAGCCAAACAAACGTTGGAAGAAACGATCACGGAAATGGACGAGGAAGTAACAACTCGATTCAAGACAACATTTGATGCCGTAAGTACTCAATTTGAGCGCACATTCCCTCGCTTATTTGGTGGAGGCCGTGCGACACTTGAATTAACAGATCCAGATAACCTTCTTGAGACAGGGATTGAGATTATCGCTCAACCTCCAGGAAAGAAACTTCAATCATTAAGCTTACTTTCTGGTGGAGAACGTGCCTTTACGGCTATTGCTTTACTATTTGCAATCTTAGAAGTGAAGCCAGTTCCGTTCTGCTTACTCGATGAGGTTGAAGCAGCACTGGATGAGGCGAACGTGGCGCGTTATGGAAGATACTTAAAAGAGTTTACGAAAGAGACACAATTTATTGTGATTACTCACCGTAGAGGAACTATGGAAGAAGCAGATGTTCTTTATGGGGTTACGATGCAGGAATCCGGTGTTTCTAAATTAGCTTCCGTTAAATTTGAAGATTTTCAAGAATTAGAAGAAGTAAAATAGACTAACATATACGATAGGTGTTTATAGCACCTATCGTTTTTTAGTATGATGCCTGATTTTATGGTATACTGATGACGATATGTCTGCATGAGTAGAAAGGGATGAAGGAGTCAATCGCATGATTAAATTAATAGCATTAGATTTAGATGGAACTTTATTAAATAACGAGAAAAAGATTCCTAAAGAAAATGTCCAGGCTATACAGAAGGCCAAAGAAAAGGGGATTAAAGTTGTATTATGTACGGGACGTCCTTTGATGAGTATTTATCATTTGTTAGAAGAATTAGAGTTATTAAATGACGATGATTATTCTATTAATTACAATGGTGGTGTCATTCAAAAAACAAAATCAAAAGAGATTTTATATGATAAGGGACATTCTACTGCGGATATGCAATATTGCTATGAAGAAACCTATAAAGTCGGTCTACCACTTATAATGATTGATTTGGAAAAAGGATATGAAACAACGTATCCGGAAGGGAGACCATCGATTTATACAAAGTTTCAACCTCAAATTACATTCGAAGATAAAAATCCGAGTGATTTTGAGTCAACTCACACATTTAACAAAGCTGTTTTATGTATTGAAGAGTCTGTCCTCGATGAGGGAATATCAAAATTACCTCCGGAATTCTTTGATAAATTTACATGTATGAAATCTAGAAAGTTCTTACTAGAAGTTGTTCCTAAAGGAGTTTCAAAAGGATATGGGTTACAAAAATTAGGTGACCTCATCGGGATTTCTGTGGAAGAGATGGCTGCTTGTGGAGATGAAGAAAATGATCTCCCAATGTTAACGACTGTTGGCTTTCCAGTTGCAATGGGAAATGGATCTGATGAAGTGAAAGAAGTCGCTAAATTTATCACAGATACAAATGAAGAATCTGGTGTTGCAAAGGCGATTTATCATATTTTAGAAATGAATAAACAACTGTAAAGTGAGGAGATAGAATGGGATTATTTGATCGAATTAAACGTGCCTTTACCGGTGAAGATGAAGTCATTAAACACGAGGAGACGAAAGAGTCGATTGTCATTGAGAAATATGACAAAGGGATGGAGAAAACGCGTCGTAGTTTCTCGGACCGTTTAAATGAGTTTTTAGCAGACTTTAGAGAAATCGACGAAGACTTCTTTGAAGATTTAGAAGAAACCTTTATTTCTTCAGATGTTGGTTTTGAAATGACTTTAGCCATTACGGATGCATTAAGAGAAGAAGTTCGTTTAAAAAATGCAACCACTTCTGGGCAAGTCAAAGAAGTGATTATTGAGAAGATGGTTGATATTTACGAAAAAGGGGAAGATAACTTATCTGCATTGAAGAAAGCAGAAGGTCGTCCAACTGTATTAATGTTTGTCGGCGTGAATGGGGTTGGTAAAACCACCACAATCGGTAAAATCGCTTGGAGATTAAAGCAAGAAGGCAATAAAGTGTTACTTGCTGCTGGAGATACATTCCGTGCTGGTGCCATCCAACAATTAGAAGTATGGGGTGAACGTGTAGGCGTTCCTGTAGTATCTGGTCGTGAAGGTGGAGATCCATCATCTGTTGTATTTGATGCGATTAAGAAGGCTAAAGAAGAGAACTTTGATTACTTATTAATCGATACAGCTGGACGTCTTCAAAATAAAGTGAACTTGATGAAAGAGTTAGAGAAGATGAATCGGATTATCTCTCGTGAAATTGAAACAGGTGCTGATGAAACATTATTGGTGTTAGATGCAACGACTGGTCAAAATGCACTTGTACAGGCGAAACAATTTGGTGAAACCATAAAGATTACAGGATTAATTCTTACTAAATTAGATGGAACAGCTAAAGGTGGCGTTATCCTTTCGATTCGTCATGAATTAAATATTCCTGTTAAATTTATTGGCTTAGGAGAACAAATGGATGATTTACAACCATTTGAACCAGAGCAATATATTTACGGATTAGTAAAAGATATGCTATAATACATCTATAATAAATATTGAAATGAGGCGATATTATGGAAAATAATCATTTTGGAGTTCAATCTACAATTGATAGCAGAAATAAATTTTTCATGAAAGTATACGGATGGATGATTGGTGGACTTGCTATTTCCGCACTAGTTGCATATTTATTTAGTACGGTAAAGGCTTTGAATTTCGCATTTTATGATTTTCTAGTGACAACACATGGATACGGAATGTGGGGAATTGTAATTTTACAATTGGTTCTTGTATTCATGATGAGACCAAATTATGAAAATTTAGGTAGTCCTGTTCGCTATATGGTTCTGTATAGTTTATATGCTGGATTAACTGGATTTACATTATTTGCGATAACTTTAGTGTATGACTTAGGAAGTATTGTTCAAGCGTTTGTATCTACTTGTGCTTTATTTGTGGGTCTTTCAATCGTTGGTTTTACAACGAAAAAAGACTTAACAAGTTGGGGCCAACAAGCATTAGGTGCATTAATTGGTTTAATTATTGCCAGCTTAATCAACTTGTTCTTCTTCAAGAGTTCAATGGTTGAATTGATTATGGCAGGTATTTCATTAGTTATCTTCTTAATTTTAACAATGTATGATACTCAAAAATTAAAAAATATGTATAACTACTTTGAAGGTCAATCAGCACTTGAAGGTATTGCTATTTTAGGAGCTTTAGAATTATATCTTGACTTCATCAATATCTTCTTAGACTTACTTCGTATTTTCGGTGGTAGTAGTAAAGACTAATTAAAGATAATTTATACGAACTTAGGGTGGTGGATTTCTCTACTATTAGAGAAGAATTCCCCTAAGTTTTTTGTTTTCAACTGAAAGAAACAAGGATAATGAAAAAGTTTCTCAAATAGAGTATACTACTAAAGTAAACATTTACCATTTAGGAGGAAATTTGATGTTTGAATTAAATGCATTTGACTATGAGGATATTCAATTAATCCCTAATAAATGTATTGTTAATAGTCGGTCGGAATGTGATACAAAGGTAACGTTAGGAAAGCATTCATTTAAGTTGCCTGTCGTTCCAGCCAATATGCAAACTGTTATTGATGAATCAGTGGCTGAATTATTAGCCGAAAATGGCTACTTTTACATTATGCATCGCTTCGATGAAAAAGGACGTCTTCCATTTGTAAAACGGATGAAAGAACGTGGATTAATTTCATCTATAAGTGTAGGTGTTAAACCACAGGAATACGATTTTATTTTAGAATTAAAAGAACAATCTCTTGTTCCAGATTATATTACCATTGACATCGCTCATGGACATGCAAACTCTGTGATTAAGATGATTCAACATATCAAAAAGAACTTACCAGAAGCTTTTGTGATTGCCGGAAATGTAGGGACTCCAGAAGCTGTTCGTGAATTAGAAAATGCTGGTGCAGATGCTACAAAAGTAGGGATTGGACCTGGTAAGGTTTGTATTACAAAGATTAAGACTGGCTTTGGTACTGGTGGGTGGCAACTTGCAGCTCTACGTTGGTGTTCAAAAGCCGCACGCAAACCTTTAATTGCAGATGGAGGAATCCGCACGCACGGAGATATTGCAAAATCTATTCGTTTTGGAGCCACTATGGTAATGATTGGTTCGTTATTTGCAGGACATGAAGAGTCACCAGGAAAAACAGTAGAACAAAACGGCCAATTATTTAAAGAATATTTTGGTAGTGCTTCTGAATTCCAAAAAGGTGAACGTAAAAACGTAGAAGGAAAGAAAATCGTTGTTCCTTACAAAGGCTCTTTAATGGATACATTAATCGAAATGCAACAAGACTTACAATCTTCTATTTCCTATGCTGGTGGAAAGGACTTAGAAGCAATTCGAAAAGTCGATTATGTTATTGTAAAAAATTCTATTTTTAATGGGGATTCAATTTAGTCCTCTTTGAAAGACGATCTCAATTTTTGAGGTCGTTTTTTGTTTCATAATACTTTATTAGAATTCAGCAAGTAAAATCAGTGATCTTTTTGAAAAAGATATATAAAATTAGGAAATTGTTTGTTATACTGTTTTCAAGAACTCAGTCAAAGTGAGGGATTATTATGTGGTTGTTTCATCGGAAAAACCAATCTAGGGAAGAGTTTGATTCTGAATTTTCTTTATTCGAAGAATCTGTGGAAGTTGAAAGTGATTCTATGGAGGATCAGTACCAGAGAATAGCATCTCTGATTACAAATCAGGATGAACGTGTCCTCAATCTAATAGAAATGCTCTTCAATTTCTCAGATGATTTTGAGAATGATATTCAAACGGATGAGGAGGAATCATTCTTTGAAGATGAAGAAAAGGATTATTGGCAATTATTGTTAGAATTACTTGAAAAAGAATTGTATCTAGTGAGGATGTATTGGAGTGATACTCCTGTAACCGTGTTTAATAAGTTACAACAGTTATCATCTTTGGAGAATTTCGATTTTAACAGGGAAGATACTCCGACTGGTTTTGATTCTACTTCGAGTTATCTCGATTTCCAAGCAAAAATTTTTTTGTCCATTGGAAAAATTTTATGCTGTATTGAATTGGATGAAGATAACAGTGTCCTATTTTGTATCAGTAGTGATTGTCTACTCGTTTTTAGTCAATTAATGGATGAAATTGAACAACCGTGGAGACAGATTCTTTAAATGTGTCAAAAATATTACAAAATTGTGACTTTCTATTTGAATTCTTAATGATTCCTTTGTAAAATAAGATGAATTGTAAGGAGGATATACATGAAAAATAGAAGATTCAAGATGTTTTTGGCATCCATTACTTGTGCTTTTGTATTAAGTGCATTAGCTCCGATATCAGCGGAAGAAACTACTTCAAATGCTCAAGAAGAAACAACACAAGTGCAAACGGAAACTCCTGCAGCAGAGAGTTCGACTTCGTTTGATTCAGAAAATTTGTATGAGATTACTAGTAAGTATGGATACGATTACGATGAAAACTACAAACCAGCTAGTAGCATTGTGATTGATGCGGAAACAGGTCAAATTATTCATGGAAATAATATTGATGTAGAAAGAGATCCAGCTAGCCTTACTAAAGTTATGACAGCTTATCTTGTTTTTGAAGCTATTGAAAAAGGGAAAATTACTTTAGATACTAAAATTGTTGCAACGGAAAACGATCGTGCAATCTCGACTATACCCGATATCAGTAATAACAAGATTATGGTTGGTGTAGAATATCCAATCAGTCAATTATTATATTTGATGTTGTATCCTTCTTCAAATGTAGCGACAGTTATGCTATCTCATGCAATTAGTGATTCTGAAGCACAATATATCGAAATGATGAATCAAAAAGCAAAAGAGTTAGGAATGACGAATAGTAAATTTTATAATGCGAGCGGAGCCAATATTTCTTCCTTTAGAGGATTATATCATCCAGAAGGTGTCGAAGATTTAAATAATGTGACAACCGCTAGAGATTTATCGATTCTTGCTTATAATTTAATCAAGAAATATCCTAACTTTTTAAATTTCACCAAGGAAGCTGCTGTTACAACAATGGAAGGAACGGAAGTGGAAGAAACCTTCTATACGTTAAACTATATGATTCCTGGAATGAAATATGGATATTTTGATGTTGACGGGATTAAGACGGGTTCTTCTCCAACGGCCCAATTAAATCATTTAGTAACTGGGAAAAAGGGCAATTTCAGAGTGATTGAAGTAATCATGGGAGTAGGAGACTGGTGGGATTACATTACTAGTTCGAATTATCGGTCGATATACGGAAATGCTCTTTTAGAGAAGGCGTTCACAGAATATCATGAAGAAACAGTGTTAACAGCTGGAGTTCATGAGGTAGATGGCCAAAAGATTAAGGTCGATAAGGATATAAAAATTCTTGTTAAAGGAGATACTAAGCCAACTTATAAACTAGTTGGAGACGAAATTGTTTTAGAAAATACTCTGCCAACAGTAACAAAACTCATTAAATCTAATGTAGTTAAAATTACTAAGGTTGAAGAAGAAACAACAAACGAAGAAAACAATGAAGAGCATTCAGAAGACAAAGAGCATCAAGGTGGTGCGCTTGCCTTTGATGAGGATAGTGAAGCTGGAAGCTTTATTAATTTCATGAGAAGTCTTAGTCATCATCCGTGGATGTTAGCTGGTATTATTTTATTAGTAAGTGCATTCATCTGTGGTATTGTTATCGCTACAATTCAAGTATTTAGAAAAGATTTTGAATAAAAATAAACCTGAGAGAATTCTCTCAGGTTTTTTCTTTGGATTTAATGTTGGAAGAATGCCCAGAACCAATCAATAATGAATTTTAATCCGATGGTATATGCTGCTAGAGTAAATGGTTTAAAGACCAAGATGATAATAATAAACTTTTTATAAGTCATCTTCGTAAGTCCAGCAAGCATACATAAGAAGTCATCTGGTGAAACCGGGAAGAACATCATAAATGCAAAAAAGTAATCAAACCATTTTCCTTTATCTAACCAGTTGATGTATTTGTTATAAGTATGTTCACTTACCATTGATTTTACGAACTGTTGTCCATATTGTCTTGCTAGATAGAAAGCAATAATCGAACCAATGATAATTCCAATATAATTATAGACATTTCCAACCAAGTCTCCGTAAATATATACCCCTGCAATACTGGTCAGTGCTCCAGGAATGATTGGAACGACTGTTTGTAAAATTTGCAAGAAGATAAAAATAGGGGGACCCCAGACTCCTGCTTGTAGCATGTAGGCGGATAAAGTCTCTTGTGAAGTAAATAGTCCTTTTTGCCATGCCCAAATGATAAATACAACCGTTGCGATAGCTCCTATAATCGAAGCGATACTCATAACTTTTTGCGCAGTAGGGGAAAGTGGCTTACCTTGTTTAATTTCTTCTGTTGTCATTAGTACTCCTCTTAATGCAATAAGTTTCTTTCTGTTGCAACTTTATCATAAAACTGTTGCCATTGTCTAAGAATACTTTCTTTTGAATAGAATTGTTCACCGCGTTTAGAACCTTCGCAGGCTTTCTCATAGTATTGTGAATCTTCTTTAAGTTTAGTCAATTGCTCTTTAAATGATTGTTGGCTCGTTCCTTTTAAGTAATAATCAAAAAGAATTGGTTTGTATTCTGGTAAGTCTCTTAAAAGAAGTGGAATATTAGCATTCATTGACTCTAGAATTGTCATAGGGAAGAGCTCTTCAAAAGAGAGTTGTAGCATGACATCTCCCATATTAAAGAATTCATTCATTTGATCTCGTTCTACGAGCCCTAAAAAATGCACATTATCTGGTAAATCATCCATGTGTTCCATAATTTCTTTTCTACCTTCCGAGATTCCTTTAAAAGCAAAATCACCGGCCCAAACGAATTGAATATCAGGCATTTTAGTGGCTAAATCTATAAATTCAAGAACTCCTTTACGCATTTGAAGTTGTCCTGCCGATACTACCGTAAATTGATTAGGATTTAACCCGAATTTCTTTCTTAATTCTGCTTTGGTTTGATCTTCAATTTTGAAGAAGGTTTCTCTTGATACAAAATTTGGAATATAGGTTACACGTGAACGGTCAACCCCATAGCGTTCCAGATCATCAATAAATCTAGGATTCACTGTGACTAAATAATCAGCCTTCTTATAAAAAGATAAAACGTATTTATAGAAAAGCTCCTTGATTGGTTTAGGTAAATTGATACTTTTTTCTAGTGTTTCTGGCAAAAAGTGCACTGAAACAATTGTTGGTTGTTTTTTGTTGTTAAACAGAGATTTAAGTAAAAAATCTGGATTTACTGTATGGATATGGTTAATATCGGCTATTTTCAACTGGTTAACAACTACGTTATATCCAACTAAACCTTCTGTTACAAGATTTATTTGTTCCTCGGTTGCTGACATAACTCCTTGGCCTTTAACGCTGTCAGCACGAGTTAGCATATTGATTGTAAGCATAGTGTCTCCTTTATTAATGGTTATTCATGGTTATTTTACCATGAATTTCATTCATTTGAAAATATGGTCCTTAATTTTTAAAATAATTAATGTTTTTGCTAATAAAAAGCTTTTTTTGTATACTAGAAATGTAGAAGAAGCGAGGAAAACTATGAAATATAACAAAAAAAGAAAACTAAATAAAGAGGAAGATATGACACTAGTAGATTGTTATTATATTCCTACAGTGATTGCTGAACAATTTTTGTTACTTCGGGAACATTGTGCTACTGAAGTAGAAAAAGAATTATCAATGGAATTTCCTAAGGTGTGTCGTGAAAAGCGGGAAGATATAGGTGAAGTCGTTGTAGCTTATAATGAGACTGAAAGAGAAACTTGTGTGATTGAATTGAGTCCGAAAGAAGTTTCAAGACTAGAAAAAGAAATTTCAGCTGAACGATTAGATAAGTATCTAGAATCTAAATATGTTTAAACTAGCAAAGCTTATAAAATAGCGATAGAATTTATTTCTATCGTTTTTTTAGTAGGGTAGTATCTTAAGTCCTATATTTAGAAAGGAAGTTTCAGATTTGTTACAATAAACATAAATGCAATAGATAAAGGAGGCAGATATATGCAATTTGAAATTAGTAATTTTACATTTAATAACCCTACAAAAATTTTATTCGGTAAGGATAGAATTAAGGACATTGATTCTGAAATCCCAAATGATGCGAAAGTATTGATTTTATATGGTGGCGGTTCTGTAAAGAAAAATGGAGCGTACGAAAGAGCAGTTCAAGCACTTGGAAATCGAGAATGGGGTGAGTTTTCAGGAATCGAAGCAAATCCAACTTTTGAAACATTAATGAAAGCAGTAGAAAAGGTAAGACAGGAAAATTACACATATTTATTAGCAATCGGAGGAGGTTCTGTTATTGACGGGACAAAATTTGTTTCTGCAGTTAGTTTATTTTCACATGATCCTGTCGATCTATTTGGTTGGGGTGTAGGTAAGGGATTACCAGTAGAAGAAGTAGTTCCATTTGGTACAATTTTGACATTACCTGCGACTGGTTCTGAAATGAATGCAGGAGCCGTAATAACACTGGTCGAAAAGAAGGCAAAGGTAAGTTTCCGGGGACCGAAGACTTTTCCTGTATTTTCAGTTTTAGAACCTGAATTAACATATACTCTTCCGAAACGTCAATTAGTAAATGGTTTATTAGATACATTTATTCATGTAATGGAAAATTATTTAACATACCCAGTTGGAGCTTTGCTGCAAGATCGCTATGCTGAAAGTATTTTACAAACGCTGATTGAGATAGCTCCTAGAGTTGTGAATATTAACGAAATTCACTACAACGATCGTGCAACATTCATGTGGTGTGCTACCAATGCTTTGAATGGAACCATTAATTTAGGAGTACCAACCGATTGGTCTTCACATGCTTTAGGACATGAAATTACACTTAATCACGGCCTTGATCATGGTAGAACATTATCTATTGTTTTACCAGCAATGATGAAAGTTCGTAAAAAACAAAAATGGGAAAAAATTGTTCAATACGGCAAGCGAGTATGGCACTTAGAAGGTAGTGATGAGACAATTGTTGAAGAAGCTATTCAAAAAACAGAAATGTTCTTCCAATCGCTAGAAGCACCGATTCGCTTTAGTGATGTTCAATTAGATGAAACCGTAATCCCTGCACTTTTAGAAGGCTTAGACAGACATCATAAAGTGAATATTTCTGAATGGAAAGATTTGGGAATTGAAGAAGCCAGAAAAGTTTACCAAGCAGCATTATAAGATAAAAAGTTGTTAGAAAGGAGAGTTGTATGGCTAGCAAACTGATTGAGAGCAAGCTAAGAAATCTTCCAGATTTACCAGGCTGTTATATTATGAGAAATCAAGCCGATGAAATTATTTACATTGGCAAAGCGAAAAATCTGAAGAATCGTGTTCGTTCTTATTTTAGAGGAGCTCATGATACGAAAACAGAAAAGCTAGTCAGTGAAATTCATCATTTCGAGTATATCGTCACCAAAACAAATAAGGAATCTCTGTTATTAGAGATTAACTTAATTAAAAAGTATCAGCCTCGTTATAATATCAAGTTGAAGCAAGGGACGATGTATCCTTATTTGAAAATTACAAATGAAAAGGATCCACAACTGATTATAACAAGTACGGTGGAAAAAGATGGAGGCCTCTATTTTGGTCCATATCCAAATGTGACCGCAGCAACGGCTACCCAACAATTGATTCAAAAGATATACCCTTTAAGAAAGTGCGGGAAGAATGAAACTAGAGCTTGTTTTTACTATCATTTAGGGCAGTGTATTGGTTGTTGTGATCATGAGGTGTCTAAAGAGGAATATGAAGGACAAATCAAGAAAATACAAAATTTTTTGAATGGGGATGTCAAAGCAGTCAAAGACGAATTGGTTTCCAAAATGGAAGAAGCTTCTCAAAAACTGGATTTTGAAAGAGCAAAGGAGTATAGAGACCAACTTCAATATATTAAAGCAACTGTTGAAAAGCAAAATATAATGAACGCTGATTTTACAAATCGTGATGTATTTTCTTATTATGTTGATCGTGGATGGGTTTCGATTCAAGTGTTTCTATTAAGGCAGTCTACAATCATTAAGAGAGAAGCAGCTATGTTTCCGATTTATGATCAGATTGAGGAAGAAATATTGTCTTTTATCATCCAGTTTTATCAAGAGCAAAATCATTTGTTGCCAAAAGAAATTTTAGTACCAGAAACCATTGATAATAACCTCTTGTCAGAGACACTTTCGGTAAAAGCTATCACTCCAAAACGAGGGTCTAAGAAGAGAATGTTAGATTTAGCAACACAAAATAGTGAAATTACTCTTTTAGAAAAGTTCCGTCGTGAAGAACAAGATCAAATAAAAACTATGGGAGCTTTAGAGGAACTTTCATTAGCTTTAAATCTCTCAAATGTTTCTGTCATTGAGTCCTTTGACCACTCAAATATCCAAGGAACTAATCCTGTTTCAGCTATGGTTGTTTTTAGGAATGGGAAACCAGATCGTAAACATTATCGGAAATTTAAGATTCGAACGGTCGTTGGAAGTAATGAATTTGCAACCACTCAAGAAGTAGTTCGAAGAAGATACTCTAGGTTGCTAAGAGAAAAAGCACCATTACCTGATTTAATATTAATGGATGGTGGAAAAGTTCAAATGAAGGCCGCCATCGAAGTATTAGAGGACGAGTTAGGATTAACGATTCCTGTTTGTGGTATGGTTAAGAATGAAAAACATAAAACTGCTACTTTATTATTTGGAGAAGAGTACCATGAAATTGAGCTAAACAGAAAAGGCCAAGCCTTTCAATTAGTACAAAGAATTCAAGAGGAAGTTCATCGTTTTGCGATTACTTTCCATAGACAAGTAAGAAGCAAAAATTCTTTTGCCTCCCGTCTTGATCAAATTGAGGGAGTGGGTCCACAAACGAGAAAGAAAATCTTAAAGCATTATAAGACAATCACGGCTATCCAGAATGCGTCGATAGAGGATTTGCAATCGATTGGGATTTCTCATAAGGTAGCGCTTTGTATTTTAGAGACACTAAAATAAGTTAAGTAGTTTGATAGGTCAATTATTAAAGTGAAACAGGGTTAAAATCTGTTTCACTTTTTCGGTTTTAATAATTGATTTTTCAAATTAAGTATGCTATCTTTTCTTTTGGAAAAAATTAAATTTAAGGTGGTTAAACCAATGAAAAAATGGATGAAAGCTGGTTTCGTTGCTGTGGCTACATTATTAGCAGCATGCGGAGCGAATACGACTAAAACACAAGAAACAACTGTATCAGTTTCAGAAGCGCAAGCGAACTGGGACAAAATTGTTGAATCAGGTGTCATTAAAGTATCAACTGCAGGAACTTTATATCCACAATCATACCATAATGATAATAACGAACTAACGGGTTATGATGTGGAAATTATGAAGGAGGTCGCAAAACGATTGAACCTTAAAGTTGAATTTACTGAAATGGGTGTTGACGGAATGTTAACAGCTTTAGATAGTGGTATGACAGATATCGCAAACTATTCAATTGAAGAAGGTGCGAAAAACTTTGATGCATACTTACACACTACACCACATAAATACTCATTCACTTCAATGGTTGTTCGTGGAAGTGACAACTCAGGAATTTATTCTTGGGCAGATGTAAAAGGTAAAAAAGCTGCTGGTGCTGCAAGTACAAACTACATGAAGATTGCTAAAAAACTTGGTGCTGAATTAGTCGTTTATGACAACGTAACAAATGATGTATATATGTCTGATTTAGTAAACGGACGTACAGACGTAATCATCAACGATTACTACTTACAATCAATTGCAGTTGCTTTTGCTAAAGACAAATATGACATCAAGATTAACGAAGGTGTTTATGCAAACCCTTATAGCTCAAGCTTCTCAATTTCATTAAACAATACAGTATTACGTGATAAGTTTAATGAAGCAATGGATGCGATGAAGAAAGACGGAACATTGAAAAAAATCTCTGAAAAATTCTTCGCTGGTCAAGACGTAACAGAACCTAAAGATTTCAAAACAGAAAAAATCGATATTTCAGATGTAGACTAATATGTTAAATAAAATTTTTGATATCAATATTGCAATGAATAACTTCTGGTTTATCCTTAGTGGATTAGGATATACATTAGGAGTTGCGTTAACGAGCTTTGTATTTGGGACCATTTTAGGATTTGTTCTCGTATTAATGAGACGTTCTAGATTCCGCTTATTACGATGGGTTGCGACATTCCATGTTTCCTTTATGCGTGGAACACCAACGCTAGTATTTTTATTCTTACTATATTTTGGTTTACCATTTTTAAAAATCTCTTTACCAGCTTTAGTCTGTGCGCTTCTTTGCTTTAGTATTACGAGTAGTGCCTATATTTCTGAAGTGTTGCGTTCGGCAATGGATGCAGTAGATAATGGACAATGGGAAGCGGCGATGTCTCTTGGGATGAGTTATCGTCAAACGTTACAAAAGGTAATCGTTCCTCAAGCGTTTCGAATTGCAATTCCACCATTAAGTAATGTGTTACTAGATATGATTAAAGGATCGTCTCTTGTTGCGATGATTTCATTACCTGATATTTTTCAAAATGCGAAAATTGTAGGTGGACGTGAACAAAACTATATGACGGTTTATATTTTAGTGGCGATTATTTACTGGCTAATTTGTTTGCTTTTCGAGCAAGGGCAGAGATATTTGGAAAAGAAAATGGCACTTTAATAGAAATGGCTCTTTGTCAAATAGTGTTGATGAAGAAATTTTAGGAAGGGATTAAGCAACT
>CAURBR010000002.1:0-133964 GCA_963523415.1 uncultured Streptococcus sp.
AGAACTCGTCATACACTTTAATTATTTTCCTGTCTACTTGACAGGGTGCACTTCATCAATTCTAATAGGACTTTTTCCTTTATATTATTTGAACGGTTGCCAATCCATTGATGATAAATCTATCATATCTTCTTTGTGAAGTCCCAAATCACTTAATTGGAATTTCATTTCTTTAAAGGCTATTGATTTTATTGGAGTGAGAACATCACCGTTTTTTTCTAATCGATATACTTTGGCTTCCCCATTACCCGTACCTGATGAATATTCAACAGTATATAGTAAACCGCCTTTGAATATACTAAACGCACTCCTTGCTCCACCTGCTTCACCAACAAAACTTTGATGTAAGATTTTTGGTGATTTTCCGTCTAAATAATATCCTATTACAGCAAACGGCTTATTATCTTTACTCACTCGATGTCCGATAAACAACTCGTCCACACCGTCATTATTAATATCATAAAATAAATATTGAAGTGTCTCTTTATTTTTAACTAAACTATGTGCTGCCCAATATTGCATTGGTACCTTAAGTTGAGTTGAGCCTTCAACACCATTAGTAATAAGTGTACGAATATCTTCAAATACTGTCTTATATAATTCCTTATTATCCGGTTTTGGTGCTACTGTGGTTGTTGTTGCCGTAGTGACTGTCGTTGCAACGGTTGTCGTTTCTGAAGAAGTTTCCTTCACCGTACTATTTCCACAAGCTCCTAATGTTAGAGCAATCATTGGAATGATTCCCAAAATTCTTTTCTTCACTTGTTAATTCCCCTCTGATTACAATGGTTTCTTTAATGGAAGGCCTGGTTTTCTTGGATATTTATTCGGCGTTTCCTTCGTCTTTAAAATCGTAACAACATGACGGTTTCCGCCTTCATATGGCAAGTCGAAAGAAACATCCCCTTCTACTTTTCCACCAAGAAGTGCGATGGCCTTCTTAGCTTCTTCCAACTCAACTTCCGTATGCGCTGCTTTTAACGCGAGGAAATACCCCTGCTTTTTCACGAGCGGCATACAAAATTCGCTCAATACACTGAGTTTGGCAACTGCACGAGCCGTCACTACATCAAACGATGCACGGAAATTTTTATTTTGCCCAAAGGTTTCAGCACGGTCATGGAAGCACTGCACGTCTTTTAACCCAAGCGTCTCCACTAATGTATTCAAGAAGGTGATGCGTTTATTCAACGAATCCACAATCGTCACTTTTAACTCCGGAAAAACGATTTTTAGCGGAATACTTGGAAATCCTGCCCCTGCTCCAACGTCACATAGCGTTTGATCAGATAGTTCATGATGGAATCCTAGCGCTAACGAATCGTAGAAGTGCTTTAAGTAGACACCCTCTTCATCCGTAATTGCCGTCAAATTCATCTTTTCATTCCATTCTACTAATAGATGAAAATATTGGTCGAACTGCTTCTTTTGCTCGTCCGATAATGCAATCCCATGCACTTCTTGAAGTCGCTGATAAAATTCTTCTGGTTTCATACGCACCCCTATTCTTGCACCTTCGCAATTTTCCCTTGTTCAATATAAACCATTAAGATAGAAACATCCGCTGGGTTCACTCCACTAATACGGCTCGCTTGTGCAATCGTTTCTGGTTGAATTAATTTCAAACGTTGGCGTGCTTCTGTCGCAAGTCCATTAATGGCATCATAATCAATGTTTGCTGGAATCCGTTTGGCTTCCATTCGTTTTAATTTTTCTACTTTTTCAAAAGCTTTCGCAATATAGCCTTCATATTTGATTGAAATTTCAACTTGTTCTTTCACTTCACGAGAGACTGCTACCGTCTCACCGGTAAATCCTACTAATTCGTCATAACTTAATTCTGGACGTTTCAACAAATCGCTTAGAAGAATCCCGTCTTTCAACTCAGCAGATCCTTTTTCTGCTAGGAACGCTTGTAACTCGGCGGTTGGTTTTAATCGAATGGTTTGCATCCGTTTAATTTCTGCGTCGATAGCTGCTTTTTTAGCGACAAAGGCAGCATAACGTTCATCGTCAATTAATCCTAATTCTCGGCCTCTTTGCGTCAAACGTAAGTCCGCATTATCATGACGTAGTAACAAACGATATTCCGCACGCGACGTTAATAGACGATACGGTTCTGTCGTTCCTTTTGTTACTAAATCATCTACAAGAACGCCGATATACGCATCACTTCGTCCTAGGATAAATGGCTCTTCCCCACGAATCTTTCGAACGGCATTAATTCCTGCGTAAAGTCCTTGCCCAGCAGCTTCTTCATAACCACTTGTTCCGTTCATTTGCCCCGCAGTAAATAAATTTTGGACTATTTTAGTTTCGAAAGTGTTCTTCAATTGGTGCGGTACGACCACATCGTACTCGATGGCGTAACCTGTCCGCATCATCTCTGCATGTTCCAACCCTTCTACACTTTGCACCATTTTAATTTGAACATCTTCTGGAAGAGATGTCGATAACCCTTGAATATAGACCTCATCTGTATTTTCTCCTTCTGGCTCAAGGAAAATTTGGTGGCGAGGCTTATCACTAAAACGAACGATTTTATCCTCAATCGATGGACAATAACGAGCACCCACCCCTTCAACAATTCCTGTAAACATTGGTGCACGATGTAAGTTGGCACGAATCGTTTCGTGTGTTTTTTCGTTCGTATACGTTAGCCAGCATGGAATTTGATCATAGCGATAATCTTCATCTTTAGATGTAAAACTAAATAAGTTTGGAGTCGCATCTCCTGGTTGAATTTCCGTCTTACTATAATCGATAGTAGAACCTTTGATTCGAGGAGGTGTCCCTGTTTTGAAACGTGCTAACTCAAAGCCTAATTCGAGTAAGTTCTCCGATAATTTAATCGATGGCTGTGAGTTGTTCGCACCAGATGAATATTTTAATTCTCCGATAATAATTTGCCCACGAGATGATGTTCCCGCCGTCAACACGACTGCCTTAGAACGGTAAATTGCTCCAGTATTCGTAATAACTCCCTTGCAGACGCCATCCTCAACAATCAATTTTTCCGCAATTCCTTGACGTAAGTCTAAGTTCTCTTGATTTTCAATCGTCTTTTTCATTTCTTGTGCATATAAATGCTTATCCGCTTGCGCACGTAAAGCACGAACAGCTGGACCTTTCCCTGTGTTCAGCATACGCATTTGGATATACGTTTTGTCAATATTACGACCCATTTCGCCCCCAAGAGCGTCGATCTCACGGACAACGACTCCCTTTGCAGGTCCTCCTACTGATGGGTTACAGGGCATAAATGCGACCATTTCTAAGTTAATTGTTAATAGTAATGTCTTTGCTCCCATACGTGCACTGGCTAATGCAGCTTCACTACCAGCATGTCCAGCACCAACAACAACGACATCATATTGTTCAGCTTCGTAAGTTGTTACCATAGTCTCTCCTTTACTTTCTTTCTCCATAAAATGTTACATTGTGACTGACATATTCTCCTGCTTCATAATTAAACTTTGCAGAAAAGAACGGTTGATTCCCTAAAATCCACTCTAGGAAAATGCGGTCCCCTTCCCAAGAAGGCTTATTAAGGATTTCATCGTAAGGAACCCATTCTAGCGTCCCTTCTGGCGAATCAATCAACTCTCCCGAATACTCCGTCACACGAAAAACATACGTGTACCAATCATGTCCTGGGGTAAATTTCGGGAAGGTGATGATTCCTTTCATCTCCATTTTTGTAGCCTGGAGTCCTGTTTCTTCAAAAATTTCACGTACGGCACATTCTTCCGGAGTCTCTGCTGCTTCGAGCTTGCCACCAACGCCAATATACTTGCCCTCATGGACATCGTTTGGCTTCTTGTTTCGTAATAACAGTAAAAATTCTTTCCCATTATCGATATAGCAGATTGTTGCTAGTTTCGTCATCAGTTTCCCTCCTTGTGCCTTTCGTTGAAATAGTTATAACTTCAATTCTTTACGGATATCTTCATAGTAGCGATAATGGCTGTACCGGTTGAAGCCTATAGTCTTCAATCCTATCAAGCCTCAAAGATTCTCTAAAAATCAATTTTAAGAGAATCTAATTCGCATCGATTACAGTCGCTATTACGAATCCTTCGCACTGTGAAGGATTCCTATAGAATCCGTAAAGAATTAAAGTTTTAGTTCTTATTTCCCTAAGCAGAACTGGCTAAACAATTGTGTTAACAGCTCGTCTTGAACGGTGTCGCCTGTAATTTCACCTAAGAGCTCCCAAGCACGGGTAAAGTCAATTTGAATCAAATCGACGGGCATGCCCATATCGACCCCGTTCGCCACTTCTTTCAATGCTTGCTCAGCTTTTTCAAGAAGCGCAATATGACGCGTGTTCGATAAGTATGTTGCGTCGCGCTCGTTCATTTGTCCTTGGAAGAAGTAATCGGCGATTTTTTCTTCAAGTTGGTCAATTCCTTCTTTTTTCAGCATCGACGTTGTGACAATCTCGCTGTCTGTCGCGAATTCTTTGATCTTATCCATATCAATTTTCGTTGGTAAGTCTGTCTTATTTAATAAAATAATGCGCTTGAAGTCTTTCGTTTGTTGTAATAGCTGAACGTCCTCATCCATCAACTCTTCGCTTTGGTTCAAAATCAAGAGTACAAAATCCGCTTCATTTAAGGCTTTGCGGCTTCTTTCTACACCAATTCGTTCTACCACATCATCAGTCTCACGAATTCCAGCCGTATCAATTAATTGGAGAGGAACCCCTCGCACATTCACGTACTCTTCGATTGTATCACGCGTCGTTCCAGCGATATCCGTTACGATGGCTTTTTCCTCACGTAATAGCACATTCAACAAACTCGACTTTCCTACGTTTGGACGTCCAACAATGGCTGTCTTCAATCCGTCACGCAAGATTTTCCCTTGACTTGCCGTGTTTAGCAACGCGCGAATTCCTTGGGAGACTTGCTGCGTCTTCTCACGCAACAACTGCAAGGTCATTTCCTCTACTTCATCATACTCAGGGTAGTCAATATTGACTTCTACTTGAGCTAATGTGTTTAAGATTTCTTGTCGTAAATTCTGAATTAAATGCGAGAGTTCTCCATCAAGTTGGCGCATTGCCATTTGCATCGACTTATCTGTTTTCGCACGAATTAAATCCATCACCGCTTCCGCTTGTGATAAATCAATGCGCCCATTCAAGAAGGCGCGTTTTGTAAATTCTCCGGGTTCTGCAAGACGTGCACCCCTTCTCAGTACTAATTGTAAAATACGATTAATGGCAACAATTCCCCCGTGGCAATTAATCTCTACAATATCTTCCCGTGTAAACGTCTTTGGAGCACGTAATACCGTCACCATTACTTCATCAATGACTTCATGATTATCAGGATCCACAATATGCCCATAATGAATAGTATGACTTGGCTGTTCTTTTAATCGTTTGTCTTTCAATCGATATACTTCGTCGGCAATGCGAATCGCATCATCACCACTAATCCGTACAATTCCGATAGCTCCTTCTCCAGGGGCTGTTGAAATGGCTGCTATCGTATCAAATTCTGTCTGCATCCTTCTCCTCACTTCCATTTTATTGCACAAAAAAAGTGCACACTCCACCCTTATTTTGTTGGGGGGTTCGCACTTTGACTGCTTACCGATATTCTCAGTAAAAATTATACACTATTTTTAAGCGAATGCCTAGGGAGAAAAAATAGTAATTTTGAATAGACTCGTCATTGCACTCTTCTAGAAAAAAAGATACAATTTATCTATCACATAAAGGAGGATTCTTATGACAGTAGAACATCCATTTAACAAAATCGTAGAAGGTATTGGAGTTTCTGATATTCGTCAATTCGACGCAGAAGTTTCTTCGATTCCTGGCATTATCAAATTAACACTTGGAGAACCAAACTTTGACACACCTGAGCATATTAAAGAGGCGGCTATCCAAGCGATTAAAGACAACCACTCACACTACACACCAAACTCAGGGATTCCTGAACTGAGACAAGCTGCGGCTGATTATTACAACAAGAAATTTAATTTCAATTACACTGGAGACCAAGTCATCACAACCATCGGAGCCACAGAAGGGATTGCGGCAAGCTTACAAGCCATCTTAAACCCTGGCGACACAGTCATCGTGCCAACACCAGTCTTCCCACTCTACTTGCCAATCACATTAGTGAACCAAGGGAACTTCATTACGGTGGACACAAGTAACGACGGCTTTGTTTTAACAGCGGATAAATTACGCGAAACCATCGAAGCAAACCCAGATAAAAACTTCAAAGCGGTGGTTCTAGTATACCCAAGTAACCCAACAGGCGTAACTTACTCTAAAGAACAATTAGAAGACTTAGCCGAAGTCATTAAAGAGCACCAACTATGGGCGCTTTGCGATGAAGTATATGCAGAACTAACTTATGAAAAATCACACTACTCACTTGCACACATCTTACCAGAACGAACAATCGTAATCACTGGGTTATCAAAATCTCACGCGATGACAGGATGGCGTATCGGATTCATCTTAGGACCAACACACTTCATGAACGAAGTCGTAAAAACTCACCAATACATGGTGACAGCTCCAACAAGCTTTGCGCAATACGGAGCGCTTGCGGCGATGTTACACGGCCAAGATGACTGCGCAAAGATGATGGTTGAATATAGCGAGCGTCGTGACTACCTAGCTTGTGAGTTGAAGAAACTTGGCTTTAAAGTAGCAAGTCCTGACGGTGCATTCTACCTCTTTGCAAAAATCCCTGCAAAATGCGGAACAGATTCATGGGCATTCGTTCGTGATCTTGCTCCAAAAGCTAAAGTCGCACTCATCCCAGGAGTCTCTTTTGGCCCTGGAGGAGAAGGTTATGTTCGTTTCAGTTACGCTGCTTCAATGGAAGATCTTAAAGAAGTGGTTGTTCGCTTAACTGATTACTTAGCAAGCATCTAACCATCAAAAACCTAAAATTACCATATATGGTAATTTTAGAGTTTCAAAGAATCAAAAAAAGAGCTACGAGTCTTCCTCGTAGCTCTTTCTTATTTCCATATACTATCGATAAAAGTGTCACGGCCTGAAAGTCCGCGGTAACGTTTATAGTGCTCTGGATCCTTCTTATAGAAATCTTGATGATACTCTTCTGCAGGATAGAACGTACTCGCAGGCTCGATTTTTGTCACGATTTCTTTTTTGAATCGTCCGCTGGCTTGCAAGGCTGCTTTTGAAGCTTCCGCAATCTTTCTTTGTTCTTCTGAATGGTAGAAAATCACCGGTCTATATGAATCTCCACGGTCCACGAATTGTCCCATTGCATCCGTTGGGTCCGTTTGTTGCCAGTAGATTTCTACAAGTTTTTCATAAGGGAATACTTCCGGGTCGAACGTAATTTGTACAGCTTCTGTATGTCCTGTTGTCCCGCTACACACTTCTTTGTATGTCGGGTTTTCTTTGTGGCCGCCTGTGTATCCTGATATCACAGACTCGATTCCTGGTTGGCTATCAAATGGCTTCACCATACACCAGAAACAGCCTCCTGCAAATGTAGCAATTTCTTTTGCCATGTGTATTCCTCCTAGTCTTCTTCCGGGTTCAACGACACATCTTCCCCGAAAATGCGCATCTTGATTGCAACTCCCGTTCTTGTTCCTGCTGTTCCTCCGAGTCCCGTTTCACGAAGTTCCCGCGGCATCCTTACCCCGATACTGCGCATTGCTTCAATCGTTTCATCCGCTGGAATCACATTTGTAATGCCTGCAAGTGCCATATCTGCGGCAATCAACGCATTCCCTGCACCAATCGCATTCCGCTTCACGCACGGTACTTCTACAAGTCCAGCTACAGGGTCACAAACGAGCCCCAATAAGTTCCCAAGTGCTGTCGCAAAGGCTTCAGAACTTTGTTGAGGTGTTCCCCCTGCTGCTTCAACGGCTGCGGCTGCGGCCATCGCACTGGCACTTCCGACTTCGGCTTGACATCCACCTGTTGCCCCAGCAATCATCGCGTTATTGGCTACGACCATCCCAAAGGCTGCCGAAGTAAAGAGAAAACGAACTTGTTGTTCATGGTTCAAGTTCATCGTATCGGCAATCGAGAACACAACACCAGGTAAGGTTCCACTTGCTCCTGCTGTTGGAGTTGCACATACAAGCCCCATCGCAGCATTGACTTCGTTGGTTCCAAGGGCATATTGCACACCCGCTAGAACTTGATCACCCGATAATGTTTTTCCACGTTCACGATATTTCTTCATTTTCAAGGCGTCGCCACCAGTAAGCCCCGTTGGAGAAAAGACTCCTTCTCCCTCGACGCTTCGTTCAACGGCGTTCTTCATCGTTTGTAAGTTTTTTTCCATTTTTTCCCAGATATACTCACGACTTTGCTGGGTCATTTCCATTTCCTGTTCAATCATGATTTCAGAAATGGGCTTCTTTTGTTCTGTTGCTAATGCTACCAATTCTTTAATGGACGAAAACATTGCAAACTTCCTTCCTCATCATCTCTTCACGCAAACAGATAAATCTGATGCGTTTCCTTTAATGTTTCTATTTGTTTTCTTAATTCTGGGGATAATAAATCAGCAAGTTCATATCCCATCATTTGTCGATCTTCTGTCATTTCCACCCGTTGTCTAGAAATCGTAACTCCATACTCATTTAATAAATTATACAGCACGGGTTTTTCTCCAAGTGATACAATTTCAAGTAGCACAGGAAGCGGTCCAGAAAGTTGCATTTTAAAGCCATCTACTTCAATATATTTTACTTCTACCGCTCCACCACCAACAGAAGTTCCAATGAGGCGGATTGAGTGCTGGTCATCGCTCAACGTTAAATCAGCCGTATTCGCATGATTCACAGGACTCGGTTCTTTCCGTTCCACAAATTCAATATGCATCCCTTCTGCTTTTGCAATCTCTACGGCGTGTGGAACTCGTTCATCATCTGTTTTAAATCCCAAGATACCACTGATAATCGCAAAATCCGTTCCGTGCCCTTTATGTGTCTCGGCAAACGACTCATAATAGTCGCAACGAACAGTCTTTGGAGTGCCACCGAATAGATGTCGAGCCAAAACTCCAATCGCAATTGCTCCAGCGGTATGTGAAGAAGAAGGTCCCACCATAATTGGACCAATAATATCAAAACAACTCTTATAATTTTGTACTTTATTATTTTCCATACTGGTGCTCCTTTCTTTGCCTTTCTATCGTATCAGTATCTAGTTCTATTGTAAATTATTTTTTGTCAGCGACTCGAATGGCGTAAGCATCTAATAGAATACGACTAATCACTTGAAGGGGTAGTCGCGACCGTACTTCATAATCGGGGAAATACGAACTTTCTGACTTATACCCTACAAATGTAATGTCACTCAATTTTGCAAGCTGACTCGCTCCATTGGCGGTTAGTAAAATAACAGGTACTTCATTCTTCTGGCAAACCTTCGCAGCTTCCACTAATTCTTCCGTATGCCCATTCAATGATATGATGATCGCCACATCTTGTGCATTTAATCGGTGACTGATTTTTTTGATGATATTTGGGTCTACATACTGCTCACAAGTCCGCTCTAATAAGTGGAATTTAATTTCCATTTCACTGGCGATCATTTCACTAAGGCCTCTTGAAAATAGATAGACGCGTTGGGCCCCAAAAATAGCTTGTACCGCATCCTCGATACTCTTACTATCTAACTGTTCGATAGTCCGTCGAACTTCCTGATCATTTTTAACGACAACCGCTTGGATTTTTTGGTCAGCGGCTTCTAAACTTCTAAAAGTAGATAATTCTTCATTTGTAAAACGATACTGCTTCTTTAAATCATGTTTAAAACTCGTAAATCCATCATATCCAATTTTCTTCATTGTCCGAACAATCGAAGCAGTCGAAACATTGGCATCTTCGCTTAACTTCACAATTGAAATCGAAGGAATTTCTTCCAAATGTTCTTCAATGTAGCTAAGAAGATATTTTTCTGTATTCGTTAAGCCTTGTGTGTTGAACATGTGAGTCCCTCCATTTTGTAAAGATTTACAAATGTTAACCTCATTTTAGAAAACATTTACAGTTAGACGTATGCAATAATAAGTATAGCAAAAAAGAACTTGGAGGTGAAATAATGATTTATACTTGTACGATGAATTTGGCAATCGATTTGTTCATCAAAACGCAACAAATGCTTCCCTCTGAAGTGAACCGAACACAAGAAGCGGTTTATATGCCAAACGGCAAAGGAGTTAATGTCAGCTTCATCCTCAACGAACTCGGTCTTCCCAGTACTGCTCTAGGATTTAAAGCCGGTTTTACGGGGCAATTCATTGAAAGTGAACTTCAAAAAAGAGGCATTGCCACACAATTCGTTGATGTAGATGGAATTACTCGAATTAATGTGTTTACTCAAGTCGTTTCAACAAACGAAGAATTTAAGTTGGTAAACCAAGGTCCTAGTGTGACCCCGCAACAAGAAGAAGCCCTTTTGAATCAGGTGAAGAGCATGACCTCCAACGATATCCTATTCGTTTCTGGTAGCCATCCAAAAGGCATCACACGTTCGACATACGAACAAATTGCACGAACGGCACAAAATAACGGCACTAGATTTATTCTGGATACGTCGGCTCCGTTTGTTCCAGACCTTTTGAAGTATCATCCATACCTCATCAAACCAAATGATGAAGAATTAGCAGAATGGTTTGGAAAAGAAACGCTCACCTTTGAGGAAATTAAAGATTATGGACATCAACTACTCGAACAAGGTGCACAAAATGTTCTTGTTTCTCTAGGAAAAAATGGTGCCATTCTCTTTACACCAACAGAAACGATTCACGTAACAGCTCCTGAAGGAAAAGTCGTGAATACCGCCTGTGCAGGAGATACACTTCTTGCTACATTTGTAGGAAGCCAACTTCAAGGATTATCGAATGAAGAAGCTCTCATAAAAGCTGCAGCAGCAGGTAGTTCTACTGCTTTTAGACCTGGCCTTACGGACTTCTCAGATGTTCCACAATTAATGAAACAAATTAAACGCCTATCTTAATGGATAGGTTCCAATAAAGGAGGAAAAAATATGACAAAATATGACATTATTGCAGCGACCGGCTGTCCAACAGGCATTGCTCATACTTACATGGCTCAAGAAGCCCTCGAGCAAGCTGCCAAGAAAGCTGGTGTTAGCATCAAAGTTGAAACTCACGGACAAATCGGTGTCGAAAATGAACTCACACCTGAAGAAATTGCAAGCGCAAAGGCCGTTATCATCGCGGCTGATAAAGACGTTCAACCACAACGTTTTGTAAACAAAAAAATTATTGACGTTTCTGTTGGACAAGGAATTAAAAATGCCGACGAATTAGTAGCACAAGCCCTTCGTGGAGAAGGCGTTGTGAAATACCACTCTGACGATGCAGCTGTAGAAGCTTCACAAACTCCACAATCTTCTAACGTCGGAAAAAGCTCTATTGGTCGTGAAATCTACAAACACTTAATGAATGGTGTATCTCATATGCTTCCATTCGTTGTTGGTGGTGGGGTTCTCATTGCGATTTCATTTGCTGTATTCGGAATTTACTCATTTAAACCAGACGATCCAAGTTACAATGCCTTTTCTGCTCAATTAAAAGAAATCGGTGGTTTAGCAATGGGCTTAATGACTCCCGTTCTTGCAGCCTACATTGCACAAAGTATCGGTAACCGTCCTGCTTTAGTGAGCGGGTTTGTCGCAGGGGTAATGGCAAATAATGGTGGTGCAGGATTCCTTGGCGGTATCGTCGGTGGGTTCTTCGCAGGTTATTTAGTAGTCCTTTTAGAAAAATTATTCAAAGGACTACCAAAAACATTAGATGGTCTTAAAGCTATTTTCTTATATCCATTATTAGGCGTCTTAATTACTGGTCTATTTATGAGTATTATTGTGAGTCCAATGGCTGATATTAACCAATCCTTAATGGACTTCTTAAAAGGATTCCAAGATCAAAACCCAGTTCTTCTTGGTCTTGTTATCGGATGTATGAGTGCCTTTGATATGGGTGGTCCAGTCAACAAAGCTGCATACGTTACAGGTACTGTTCTTCTTGCTGAAGGAAATACTACATTCATGGCAGGTGTTTCTGCAGCATGTATCGCTCCTCCACTTATTACAACGGTTGCCGTATTATTATTCAAAAACCGTTTTGACACAGACGAACGTAATGCTGGTTTAGTCAACTTCATCTTAGGTTCAACACATATTACTGAAGGGGCGATTCCTTTCGTGGCAAAAGACCCACTCCGTGCAATGCCTTCAATGATGTTGGGTTCTTCAATCGCCGCAATTTTAACGTACTTATTCGGCGTACAAGTACCTGCTCCCCACGGTGGATTCTTAGTATTACCAGTCGTTACTCATCCATTCTTATGGGTATTAGCCATTGCAATTGGTTCTATTATCGGTGGTATCGTTCTTGGTGCAACTCGTAAGCCACTTGCTGAATAATCTGGTTTATTTGAAAAATCATAAATAATTGATTGGAGACTAAGTATGTTAATTAGTAAAGATTCTATTTTCATGAATGAATCGCTATCTTCTCAAGAAGAAGTCTTTCATTTTATTGCTCAAAAAGCCGTTTCACTCGGTATTTCTAATGATGAAAATGCAGTTTATAACGGACTTGTCGAACGCGAACAACAAGGGACTACAGGAATGATGGACGGCTTTGCCATTCCACATGCAAAATCGAGCGCCATCACAAATCCAAAAATTGTGATTGTTCGACTAGCTGGAGAAATCGATTGGAATAGTATGGATGGAAAACCAACTTCATTTATCTTTAGTTTGTTAATTCCAGATGGAGAAGCAGGAACCACTCACCTTAAACTATTAGCAACAGTTGCTCGGATGCTTATGAAAGCCGATGTGAAAGAGGCTTTATCAGAGGCAACCAATGCTGAACAAATCGAAGACGTATTGAATAGTCATTTAGCAGACTAACTAAAAATAGGAGAGAAATTTCTCTCCTATTTTTTATACCTTTCATTCATTGGTTCCTGATTTTCGGGAATTTTATTTAAAATCGTTGCCTTATTCCTTCTTTTTTCTGTGTAGTCTATTGACGAAAGCGATTTTTCCATTTACAATGGTCTTAACTGGTAGTGACCAGTTGTAGAAGTAATGTTCAGAAAGGAGGAAATGATATGGCAGCTAAGCCTTCTCCATTGTACTCAAAGTTAAGTTTGGCTTTAATTGATTTTATTAAGACAAAAGGAAAAGCACATGAAAAGATGCTTTCAGAGCGTGAAATCACCAAAGTCTATCATGTCAGTCGAACAACGGTTAGAACTGCGTTGAAGGAACTCGAAACGCTAGGGTATATCTATAAGCGTCATGGGAAAGGAACGTTCATTTCAGTGCAATGGAAAGAACGTCAAAATCTTCTAGAAGGCTATAGTTTCACTGAGCAAATGAAGGAACTCGGGAAAGTCCCTTCGACAAAGATTACTTCGTTGGATTGCTACGAAGCCGATGAATTTATTGCTCCACTTGTTGGAATTCAGGCTGGAGACAAACTCTTCCGTCTGAAACGCATTCGTTATGCAGACGGTATTCCACTCATGAAGGAAACCACCTTCTTACCGTACGATCTTTTTAAAGCATTGACGAAAGTACAATTAGAAGGTCAATCTTTATATGAAGTATTAGCTAGTGACTACCATCAGCAAATTCATTATGCCGATGAGGAATTCCGTGCAAGCATCCTCTCACCAGAAGAAGCTGAGGTATTAGATGTGGACCCGCATAGCGCCTGCTTACGGTTTATGCGCACCACACTAAATCACGAAAATCGGATTATCGAATACACCGTGAGCGTTGCCAGAAGTGACCAATTCTTCTACAAAGTAAGGCACTATCGTACGAACAACTAAAAAATATTTGGAGGGTACTTTTATGTTTCAATTTTCAACTAGTCAATTAGAAGCTTTATCTGCAGAGATTACAACACGCGAAATTCGCCAACAACCAGAATTATGGAAAGAAGCTTTTGACTACTACAAAGCTAACTTAGAACGCATTACTACTTTTATGGAAGAATTACCAAAAGGCCGCCTTCGCGTCATTTTCGCAGGGGCTGGAACTTCTCAATATGTAGGAGATACCGTCCTTCCTTACTTGAAGCGAGTCAATGATGAAGACAGATTTGATTTTCAATCCGTAGGAACCACAAATCTTGTAAGTAATCCTCACGACTACTTCAAAGCCGATATCCCTACCGTTCTCGTATCCTTTGCAAGAAGCGGTAATTCTCCAGAAAGCTTAGCTAGTGTGCAACTAGGCCAACAAATCGTACGAGATTTCTATCAAATTACGATTACATGTGCGCCTGAAGGAAAATTAGCCGTTGCAGCAAAAGACGACACGAACAATTTACTTTTATTAATGCCTGGCCGTTCTAACGATGCTGGATTTGCAATGACAGGAAGTTTCACTTGTATGACACTGTCTGCACTGCTCGTCTTTGATGCTGCCCATTCTCTTGAAGAAAAAGAACAGTTGGTAAAAGCAATTCGTCAAATGGGAACAAGCGTCTTAGAACGTGAAGATGTCATCCAACATTACGTTAACTTAGAATACAACCGTGTGATTTACTTAGGCTCTGGATCTCTTAGCGGATTAACTCGCGAAGTTCAATTGAAGATTCTTGAATTAACTGCTGGACAAATTGCGACAGCCTTTGATTCTTCAATGGGATTCCGTCACGGTCCAAAATCCTTTGTAAATACGTCTTCTCTAGCATTTGTATTCGTCTCAAACGATGACTATACTAGACAGTATGACATTGACATCTTAAACGAACTACACACAGACCAAATTGCAAGACTCGTTCTTGCAGTTGGTGTTGATGTTGAAAACACCTTTGAGGGCTTATCATTCAACTTTGATAAAGAATATCGCTTTGTCCCTGATGCATACGCTGCACTTCCATATGCAGTATTTGGACAAACCGTCTCACTACTTTCTTCTATCAAAGTTGGAAACAAACCAGATACACCTTCTCCAACAGGTACGGTGAACCGTGTTGTTAAAGGTGTAACCATCCATCCACTAAAAGCATAAATCAAACTAATGAAACGAGATGATCCTATGACAACTTATATTTATGCAAAAGCATTTTATTTCGAAAATGAAGTGAAAGGACCTGGATATTTACCTATTTTTGAAGATGGAACATTCGGTGCCTTTCAAACAGAAGAACCAGATTCAAACGCAACCATTCTTGACTACGGAGACTATCAAATTGCTCCTGGATTAGTAGACACTCACATTCACGGATTCAAGGGTGCAGATGTAATGGATAACGACGTCGAATCCATTCGCATCATGTCAGAAGGGCTTCCTTCATGTGGGGTTACTTCATACCTACCAACAACCTTAACAGCTTCGCGCGAACTATTAGCTGACGTGTGTCAAACTATTGGCGACCATGCCACAGAAATCAACGGAGCAAAAATTCGAGGCATCTTCCTAGAAGGTCCATTCTTTAGTGAAAAATACAAAGGAGCTCAAAATCCGAAATACATGGGCGACCCTAAATCTGAAATTCTAGACGAATGGCAAAAACGTGCTGGTGGCTGGGTAAAGAAAATAGCCATTGCGCCAGAACGTGACGGAGCGATTGATTTTATCAAACACGCTACTAAGAACGATATTTACGTAGCTATTGCACATACCGATGCTTCTTACGAAGAGTGTAAAGATGCGGTAGAAGCAGGAGCCAATATTTTCATTCATACGTACAACGGTATGAGAGGATTACATCACCGTGAACCTGGTGTCGTTGGTGCTGCCTTAACGCTTCCAAATGTATTTGATGAACTCATTTGCGACGGTCATCACGTCCATCCTGTCAGTGCAGGTATCGTTATGAAGTGTTGTGGATATGACCACACCGCATTAATTACAGACTGTATGCGTGCCGGTGGAATGGGAGAATGTGAATCTACTCTTGGTGAATTCCCAGTAATCGTTAAAGATGGCACAGCTCGCTTAAAAGATAGCGGAAGCCTTGCTGGAAGTATCTTAGAACTTATTCAAGGTGTTCAAAACGTTGTGAAATGGGGTATCGCAACGCCTCTAGAAGCCATTACAATGGCCAGCCTTGTCCCAGCTAAATCTGTTGGTATTGATGATGTTTGTGGACGTATCGCACCCGGATATGCAGCAGACTTCATCGTACTAGATGACGACTTACAACTGAAGGCAACATTCCTAGACGGAAAACTTTATTACGAAAACAACTAATATAAAAAGTGGGGCTCCCGTTGATACCAACGGGAGCCCCATTTCTTTTTGTCTTCTTAATGCTTTTCTGAAGCAATTGTATATTTGGTTCCAGATAATGAACTTTGTAATGCGTCGACGCTTGCGTCGCCTTCGACTGTAGCTACTTTTGTTTCTAAGCTAACTTCAACATTTGTCACGCCTGGGACGTTTGAGAAACGTTCTTTCACTGTGTTGGCACATCCTGCGCATGTGATTCCTTCTAAATTATATTCTTTTTTCATAATAGATCTCTCCTTTATAGTTATGCTTTCCAGCGTTTTAATCTTAGGGCATTGAGGACAACGGATACGGAACTGAAGCTCATTGCGGCTCCGGCAATCATTGGGTTGAGGAGTGGTCCGCCAAAGAGGTGAAGAACTCCCATCGCAAATGGTATTCCGATCACGTTATAGGCAAATGCCCAAAATAGATTTTCTTTAATATTACGGATGGTTGCACGGCTAAGTTTTAACATCGCTGGTACATCCATCAAGTCACTCTTCATTAAGACGGCGTCTGCAGATTCGATGGCTACGTCTGTTCCGGTACCGATTGCGATACCGACTTGTGCTTGTGCAAGCGCTGGGGCGTCATTGATACCATCCCCCACCATCGCCACAATATAGCCTTCTTCTTGTAGTTTTGAGACATAATTCGCCTTATCTTGCGGTAAAACTTCACTAAATACGCGGTCAATCCCCACTTCAGCGGCAATCGCTTGTGCAGTTCGTTCGTGGTCCCCTGTCATCATAGCTACTTGAATGCCCATTTCATGTAGGTTTTGGATGGCACGCGCGCTGCTTTCTTTAACAGTATCCGCTACAACAATCAAGCCTTGTACAGCATCATTATAGCCGATATAGAGCGGTGTTTTCCCTTGTTCGGCAAAATGATTGGCTTTATCGTTCATCTCAACATTGACAAGACCATTTTCACGCATCCATTTTTCATTACCAAGGAAGACGAGTGTTTCACCAACGTGGCCTTTAATCCCAAAACCAGGGATGGCTTCGAAGTTCGTTACTTCATCAAACGCAGCCCCTTGTTCTTTGGCTTTGGCAACAATCGCTTCGCCAAGAGGGTGTTCGGACGCTACTTCAAGGCTGGCAGCTAGGCGAATGAGGGCATCTGCATCAGTAGAATCGGCAGTGACCACATCTGTGACAACAGGAGTCCCGTTTGTAATCGTACCTGTTTTGTCGAAAACAACCATATTTACGTGGTTGGCTTCTTCCAACGCTTCCCCACTCTTCAAAAGAATTCCATTTTCGGCCCCTTTACCAGTCCCAACCATGATAGCAGTTGGTGTCGCAAGCCCTAACGCACATGGGCAGGCGATAACGAGCACTGAGATGGTAATCGTGAGGGCAAATACCCATGATTCTTGTCCAAGGAAATACCAAGCAAGGCCAGAAACAAGAGCCAAGGCGATTACGATTGGAACGAATACTCCAGAAACCTTATCGGCCAGTTTGGCAATCGGCGCTTTTGACCCTTGTGCTTGTTCGACTAACTGAATGATTTGAGAAAGGGCTGTGTCTTTCCCGATTTTTGTTGCTTTGAGAATGAAGGAACCTGTCTTGTTTAAACTTGCCCCAATCACTTCATCGCCAACTGCTTTGGATACTGGAATACTTTCCCCTGTTAACATCGATTCGTCAACGGTTGAGTTTCCTTCTGTCACGACGCCATCGACTGGAACTTTTTCACCCGGTTTGACACGAATGAGGTCGCCCACTTGCACTTCTTCTACAGGAACTTCTACTTCTTGTCCGTCTCGTAAAACAGTCGCCATTTTAGGAGCAAGTCCTACGAGCGTTTGAATCGCCATGGATGTTTTCCCTTTTGACACGTCTTCGAAGTATTTTCCAAGTGTGATTAAGGTTAAAATAACACCGGCTGATTCGTAGTAAAGGTTCATCGCAAAATGCGCATGGCCTTCTAATACGTGGTACGTTCCGTATAGACTATATAGGAACGCAGCGCTTGTTCCAAGTGCGACTAAGCTGTCCATGTTCGGATGTCCTTTGGATAAGGCTTTAAATCCATCCACGAAGAAACGACGTCCAATCCAGATAATTGGGAGAACAAGCGCCAATTGAATCAACGCATAGCTGACTGGACTTTGCATTGGGCTTAGAAAGGCTGGCATTGGAATTCCAACCATATCCGCCATTGCGAAAAAGAGAAGTGGCACGGCGAAAATCGCTGAAATGGTTAGGTTTCGCTTCATTTTTCTTAAGTGCGCTTCTTTCTTTTCGTTCTTTTCTTCGAGTTCTTCTTCCACTGATTTGCCACGAGGACGAGCGCTATATCCCACACCATCGACCACTTTAGCGATATCTTCAGGGGTCACGCTATCGTTTGCTTCAACAGTCATGATCTCGGTTGCCAAGTTGACGCTAGCTTTATCAACACCTGGAATTTTGCTGACGGCATTCTCGATCGTCATGGCACATGAAGCACAACTCATTCCTTCAATAATGTACTCTTTTTGTTTGCTCATTACTTTCACTACTTTCGTTTACGTTTGTAATTTATATTGTTAGTTTACACCAGTAATTTACAAATGTCAACAAGAAAATTTAAAAAATTTTTTTGAATAAAAAAAACTCAAGCCAACAACGATTCTGCCAGCTTGAGTTTGGGTGTAATCTATTTAATTGATTCTGATAGAGCTCACTAATTGCTCAAAATTTCGTTGGACTCTACTGAATTCTTCATGAGATGCGTTCAACTCTATTTGATACAACACTTCTAATAACGCATCTTGCTCTTCAAAAAGATAAGAAACAATCATCCGCTTACTCGTCTTTGCTGAAATTTTATAGAGATAAAGGTGATCTGTAAACTCTTCAAAACGAAACTCCAACAGTTCGCCATAATATTTCGTAAACGCCGACTGGATATCTGCTTTACTAAAACTTGCATACCCACTATCAATCATGAATGATAGAACGTTATTTTTATTATGAGTATCTGCAAAGAGGTGATAAGCATCCGTATGGCCATCCCCTAAATCGTTATATCCATCAGACAGTGGCGTATAAGTCACCTTAGCTCCAGAAAGTGTCAAGAACTGTGCCACACTCGGCAGTACTTCTTCAACAGATAACAGTCTCTTAAATTCGGAAAGATGTGCATGAAGTTCTGTCACAGGACATTCGAATACAGCCTCTTTATCTGCTACATATCCACCTGTTTTCGTTGCCAACTTCAAACCTTGCACTCTACATACATCACCGCGTAAAAAGATTTTGACAGAAGTAAACTTTTGGCTAAAAGCTTTAAAAGTCTTGCATCCCAATTCTGCCCAAAATTCATATAAAATGCCTGTGTAAAGAGGTGTTTTCTTAGAAATCTCTAGTGCTGCAGTAATGCTTTCAATGATTCTTTGATCCATACAGCCTTTTTCAACGCGTAAAACTGGTGGCACAATAACTGGTGCATTCGTCCCCTCT
This sequence comes from uncultured Streptococcus sp., assembly GCA_963523415.1. GTDB lineage: Bacteria > Bacillota > Bacilli > Lactobacillales > Aerococcaceae > Granulicatella. The sequence continues at coordinate 19,714 of CAURBR010000002.1, forward strand.
TGTTTTGAATGGGTCCCCAAAATATACCCTAGATCTTTATTAAAATAAATCGTTACTCCTGTAAACAATTCTAATTTCCTCCAACATAATAATTCGTCGACGATTCCTGATTTTTACTAATAGCTACTCTTTAACAGAAGCTAGGAAATCATCAATGTCTTTCCCTTCGAGGATTTTAGCTTTTAAACCTTGCTCTTTGAAGATTCCCAATGGTTCTTCAATGATTTTTAATGCTTCAATATCTTTACGCCCGAATTCTTTCCACCACGTTGCCTTATCATATACTTTAAACCCTAGCTTCTCGATTAATTCGTACTTTTCAATGCCAGCCCTTATTGCAAACCAATCTTCATCTATATTTATTCTTTTCATAGCAGACATCACGTCAAAAAAATGCCCTTTGTATTGAATTTCGTACACTATTCTATAAAGATAATCTAATTCGTGGATATCCACATCTTTAACAAAAATATCTGGACTCTTTTCTCCCAAAATATCGATATACTCTTCAAAGCCTTCTTCTTTTTCGCTGCTAATAACCCGATAGAATGTAGATATTTTCGCAACTCTATATTTCTTTCCTTTATAAATCCCGTCCATATAGGCACCTCCTATTTAATAGGTTTTCACCTATTGTTGAATTCATCAAAAATGAATTGTTGGATTACTTCTCCACTTCTATTATAAACATTTATCACATCGCCTAAATCTGCAACTCTGAGCTAAGTTAACATAAATATTAGTGAAGCCTTTTATGTTATTCAAAGTCATACAATACCTTTCCTTTATGAATTCCTGGTGGGTGGTTCATTGTGATACGTCTTAATTCAGGAATACTATCTTCCTTTTCCATAGTAAAATCTACAAAAATGACAGTTTCAGGAATATTATTAAATTTTCCTCTTATTGACAAATTATAGTAGGATGTTGACACACCGCTGCTTACAGGAACGACTTTTAGCGTATTCCAATCAAACTGGATAGTTTCAATTTTCGGATATTTCGAATGCACCCACGCAACAATCTCTTCCTCATGCTCTTTCAACCATGCCAATTGCTTATCTCTTGCTGTGGCAAAGATTGTGTTCGCACGCCACTCTTGATTACTCAGCGCAACGGCTCCTACACCTAACAGCGCAACAGTCCCTATAATTGCTAGTTTCTTCTTCATCCTTTTTCCCTCTATTCTCCTATATGTATCAATGCATCTACGCCGTTCTTCAAGGCCTCCCGATACGCATCATCGCCTGTGCCATCCTTGTCATACCACGCCATTACCATTTCAGCCCGATCATCAACGATTTGAGCAACTTCGATTTTAAAGAATCTATACGGTGCAAAACTGGCATCCTCCACGACGATTTCTCCCATTCTATCCTCTGTTTCCAATATGATTCTTAAATAGTCTTCGTTATCCGCAACCATTTCCGTCTGAACGCCATGCGCATCTAGAACATCGCTATTCTCAAGTAGCCATTCTCTAACAATCGTTTTAACTCTTTGAATTTTATCCATCATTTTTCACCCTTAACGTCCTCCCGGCTGCATCATTTTCCATCCTCATCCCATAGCGGTGAAGGATAAGCTGGTGTAAATCCTAACTCTTTGCCTTGTATATTCATTTCAACATAATTTTCTAACGCGTTTATAAAGTTCGCCTTGGCTTCCTCAAAACTGTTAAATTCAAGCGTATTCCCAATTACATAGGATCTGTCATCTCGACTGTTAATCATAAACTTTCCATCTCTATAGAATAAGTGAAACGCCCAAGGTAACCGTTTGTTTTCATCAAACAGAACATACTGTAGGCTCTCAAAATGACGTTTTTTAATTTCTTGTTCAACTATATATTTCATATTCTCAATATCAATCATCGATTTATCCCATAATGGAGAAGAGTATTCAGGAACTTCTCCATTTTCTACAGAAGTTTTATTTATAAAAACTGTTAGCTTCAGATTATGGATAAATTTTTCTTTTGCTTCTTCAAATGTTTTAAACTTAAAAATACCTCCTGCACTTGCTCGATCCATTGTTGAGTAAACTTCATACAATTCCAATTCTGGATTATATTCTATTCTAGTTTCCCACTCAGAAGGTCTGTGTTCATTAAAAATAGAATATCTTAAACTCTCGTAACCTAAATCTTGAATGGTTGATATCAGTTCTAAACGTTCTTTGGATTCGTCTCTCATCTTCTAGTAACCCTCTTTTTTATCCCAAAGCGGGGATGGATATTGAGAAGCCCAACCATTGGAAATATAGTACTTGTTTCTTGAAACAGTATGTTCTAATAACTCCATAAATTTTTCTTTTGCTTCTTTAAAATTAGTATACTCAAAAATCTTTCCTTTTCCAGCTCGATCCCTTGTTAGATATACCTCATATTTTTCAGTTTCATTATTGAACTCAATTCGCGTTTCCCATTCTGAGAGACCATGCTCATTAAAAACCGAGTATCGTAAACTTTCATAACCTAATTCTTTAATTTCTTTCAGAATATTTTCTCTAAGTAATTCCATTTTTTTCATTTCTTCACCTTATTGAGATTAAACTTGCTGGCTGCTGAGGAGGCCGCATACCCTCCTATCAGGTTCCCTAAAAAGTTTGCGGTTTGAGCATCCTCTTCGCTTCCACCTACAAGCTTGGTCCCATGATAGGCAACCTGACCCGTTGTATAGAGATTCATTTCTCTTAGAATACAACATAATTATACAAAGTCTAATTGAATAGTTTGATTGCTCTCCATTTTTTAGCTGTATGAATAATATTTTCTATTTCTCTTTGTGTTATCGGAAAATTCTCATGAGGGGGCTCCCATTGTGTCATACTATCTTTATAAACAACAAATTTTTTATTGATCAACAATTCTCCTGGCGCTTTTAAGAGGAACCCATTCTCTAAATCAAAAGTAATTGTTGATCTTGTTCCTGTAATTTTCATTTCTACCTCTCGAATATAATTGTTTCTACTTATTCAGCTTCAATCCTCTATCATCAGCGGAAAAATATCTTCCCCTCTGTGCATTCTATCTTTCATTTCCTTCCACTCTAAAACCAATTTATAAAGCTCATTTGTAGGAATAAAGCATGGACCGCCTAATATTTCTTCCTCAAATTGGAAGTAAACTTCTGTTATTTCTTTTCCAATTTCGATTCCCAACATATTACCATCAAAAGCATACTCTTTCATCTTCCCAGTAATTACACTCTCCAAAGCTTCTCGAACATGCAGAAAAAAATCCGTGACTTCTGTAATCATAAAGGTTGTTATAATTTCATAATCTTCTCTATTATAGAGAACCGTAAGTGCATTTCTGTTCTCAATACTTTTATATAATTTATATTCTCTTCTTAACATCTACTAACCTTTCTACTCTGAAACAGTTGGATAAACTGTAATAATTTTTCCATCAGATTTTCTTATATACATTCCAATCTTTAATCCATTACTATTTTTTCCAACCTGATGATACAGCTTGGCATTTCCCATAAGCGTATCTCTGATAGAAGCTCTCTAATACATCTCAACCCTCTATCATTAGCGGAAAAATATCTTCCCCCCTGTACATTTTATCTTCCATTTCTTTCCACTCAATGACTAATTTATATAGTTCATCAGTTGAAATAAAGCAAGGTTCCCCAAGACTTTCATCATCCATTTGATAGTATACTTCTGTTTCCTCCTTGCCTATATCAATATTCAGCATATTACCGCCAAAATCAGATGCTTCTTTTTGACCAGTAACAACCGCCTCTAATTCTTGATAAATATCAGGGTAAAAATCATTAACCTCAGTGATAAAAAACTCGCCTAAAGTTTGATATTTTTCATCCAAAAATTTTATTGATAATCTAATATCACCGTCAGGATATTTAAATATTCCATATCGTCTTTTTAACATTTGTTACGTCCCTTTCTATTTACTGCTAGGATATGCTGAAATAATCTTTTTCTCAGAGTCTAAATACATCGTAATTTTCATTCCATTCTTAATCTATGATTTTAATTGAAATGTAAATTTGTTATTCTGTGGCATCATCCCAGAGTGGGGAGGAATAATACGGTGGTTTCCCTATCTGTACTCTGAATTGATTAGATTTTACAAAATGTTCTAATCTTTCCAAAAAAGCTATTTTTGCATCTTCAAAACGAGTAAACTCTATCGTATTCCCCATTACATATGATCTGTCATCTCGACCATTAATCATAAATTTACCATCTCTATAGAATAAGTGAAATGCCCATGGTAACCGTTTGTTTTCATCAAACAAAACATACTGTAAGCTCTCGAAATGACGTTTTTTAATTTCTTGTTCAACTATATATTTCATGTTCTCAATATCAACCATCGATTTTCTCCATACCTTTTTCTCCTGTATACATCAACTACCTCTTCATAATAAGTTCGCTAAACTCTTCAGATAAGAGTTTAGCTTCCAAACTATATTCACTACTATATTTATTTAATGTATCTTGTATATTTAAATCTCTATCGCCATTGATGTAAATTGTGAAATTAATTCCGCCCATCGGATTATGATTAGTTTCGTTATAATCAATCTCATAAGTCTTTATAATCCCTCTTTCTGTAAATGCGCCCTTATCATATTCCTTAAGGTTATCTTCAATTAACTTCACAACTTCTGGTTTCTTTAACTCTTCGTTCATTTGTTGTTTTGATGGTGTGTTCATATACACAAATAGAGAAAACACTCCCACAATTACTGCGATAATGGCTAAAAACTTCTTCATCGCATGACTCCTTTTATTTTAATTAGTAATAGAACCATCTATTTTCCCTCTACCAGCTTGTTCAAGGGACCTGCCACTACTCCCCCACCTACTGTATAACCGTTATTCTTCTTTTTCACAACACAGATAATATATAAGTCCGGGTTATCATTGACAATGATTGTGGTATTAATTCCTCCCATCGGATTATACTCCGTTCGATCGTAATCAATAGCATACGAATGAATAACTCCTTTTTCTGTAAAAGCAGCATTATCCATATTTTTGACACTCTCTTCGATAACCGCTACAACTTCTGGTTTCTTTAACTCCTCGTTCATTCGTTGTTTTGATGGTGTGTTCATATACACAAATAGAGAAAAAACTCCCACAACTACTGCGATAACGGCTAAAAACTTCTTCATCCCATGACTCCTTTTATCTACTTATAAAATCCTAATTTTGAATTAATTCTCTGTTCTTATCAGCTTAGATAAGTCTCTTGAAAGAGCAACCGTCGCTAATCTATATTTATCATTATCGTACATTAGAGTAGTTTTGATAGACAATTCATCATCTCCGTTAATAATTATATAAAATCCTATCCCCCCCATTGGATTATAGTAAGTTTGATTATAATCAATTTCATAAGATTTAATTTTTCCATTTTCCGTAAATGCGTTATTATCCAGGTTCTTCAGATTCTTTTCAATAACCGCTGCAACTTCCGGTTTCTGTAATTCTTCGTTCATCTTCTCCTTAGAAGGTGAGTTCGTACAACCTGCGACGATTCCTATTCCAAATAATATAGCAATCAATTTTAGTACTTTCTTCATCCCTGACTCCTTTTGTCTGTGTGAATTACGCTATTTATTTTCCTTTTCTAGTAACTTAACAAGTTCCTCTGAACCTGAACCACTTCCAATTTCATATTTATTATTAGTTTTAACAACTGTATATTGTAATTTCAAATTCTGATTACCATTCACATAAATAATCACTTCAATCCCGCCCATCGGATTATAGTATGTTTTATCGTAATCAACATTGTATGTTTTAATTTTTCCAGCTTCGGTAAAGGCCTTACTGTCTCGTTTTTTTATTGCCTCTTCTATTACTTCAACCACTTCCGGTTTCTGTAACTCTTCGTTCATCTTCTCCTTAGAAGGTGTGTTCGTACAGCCTGCGACGATTCCTATTCCTAATAATAAAGTAACTAACACTAATACTTTTTTCATTCTTCCCGCCTCTTCTATCCTTGTGCTTGTTATAAAACTATTCATTAACAGTCTTCTCATAACTACTGTTTGCTACAAAGCATATGAATTATTCACATTACTCATAGATTTCCAATACCTTTCCCCTACTGATTCGTGGAGGTTGGTTCATTCTAATTCCAGACATATTTGGTATACTATCAGATTTATCTAATCCGAAATCAATATGAATAACAGTATCCGGATTATTATTAAAGGTTCCCGTTACCGATAGATTATATTCCACATTAGCTACTCCATTACTCACAGGTCCTACTCTTAACGTACTCCAATCAAATTGTACAGTTTCCACTTTTGGATAGGTAGAGTGCATCCATTTCACAATTTCTTTCTCATGCTCTTTCAACCACGCCAATTGCTTATCTTTTGCGGTCGCAAAGATTGTATTCGCACGCCATTCTTGATTGCTTAACACCGCTGCTCCTACGCCCAACAACGTAACAGTTCCTATAATTGCTAGTTTCTTCTTCATTTTCCATTCCTACCTTTTTTGTTATAAGAATTAACTCCATTTTCTCTTTTATCATACCATATTCGCAAAAACATATTCCGTGTTTTTAAATTTTACAAAAAATAAATATCCATCGGCAAAGCTAGTATTTTCCATTAACAAAAAAATCCTAAGTCTCATCAACTTAGGATCCGTCTATTCTATTCTTTAATCTTTAACAGAAGTTAAGAAATCATCGATATCTTTGCCTTCGAGAATTTTAACTTTTGAGCCTTGGTCTTTAAAGATGTCCACCGGTGTTTCGACAATTTTTATGGCTTCGATATCTTTTCGACCGATTTCTTTTGCCCAGTCTAGTTTGTTGATTTGCTTAAACCCCAACTCATTCTTTAATTCATTTTGCTTTATATTAGGAATTAGTTCAAACCAATCATTTTTAATATTCATCTGATTCATTGCGCTTGTAATATGAAAAAAATGCCCCTTATATTGAATTTCATAATGAATTTTATATAAGTAATCTAGCTCTTCTATCTTAACTGTTTTAGAAAAATAGTCCGGAAACAGCTTCCCCCGTGAATCTATATAATTTTGAAAGCCCTCAACTCTCACCGAACTGTACAAAATAACTTCATCATCGTTTTTATACTCTGCTTCAAAACTTTGCTGTTTATAGACTGCATACATTAATATTCCTCATTTCTATTCGTAAACCGTTTCTCTGAAGAAATAGCCATCTTTATCCTCTACCACAACAGAGTAGTAATAATTTCTATTAGAGTTACTACCTCCGAAAGATAATTCAATGGATTTTGATGCTGGAAACGATAAATACTCGTTGATTTCTGGTAAATTGACATCATAATTTAACTCAAAAGAACCATTCATCGAACTATAGTATTTGTCTTTCAGTTTCAGTGTTGATAGAAAATCTTTATTTAACGTAATTTTCTGGAATAAGAAGGCTTGTTGCGGCCAAAGTTCGCTAGCTGCTTTTTCATCTGAAAAAGTATACTTTCCATTGTAGTATTCTACCGAAACAACTCTAGTATCCTCTCCAGATTTTCTTTCTGCCTCAATCAATTCTCCTTTAATCGGAGCCCCTTTTTCAGTTCCCGTTAATTTAAGCTCGACAATATTTTCATTCATCATGCGCGCTTGATAAACGATAAACCCATTCGGAAACTGTTCAAATAGATCCTCCAAATTCTGGGTTGGATAAACACGACTAACTTCCGTTCCAATTCTGTTTTCTAAGTATGCACGATTATTTCTTGGATTGTATTTCAATAACAAAAACATAATGAGAAAACCTGCGATTAAACACGCAAATAATATTTTTCTTAACTTCATCATCTTGTCTCTTCCATCCTTTTTTATTAGTTCTAAAAACAAATTCATTAATAGACTTATCATACCATATTCACAAAAATAAATATCCATCGGCAAAGCTAGTATTTTCAATTAACAAAAAAATCCTAAGTTTCATCAACTTAGGATTCATACATTGTCTTCTTTAATCTTTAACAGCAGCTAAGAATTCGTCTATAGCTTTCCCTTCGAGAATTTTAATTTTCAATCCTTGGTCTTTGAATATTCCCAATGGTTTTTCAATGATTTTAAGAGCCTCAATATCTTTACGACCGATTTCTTTCCACCACTCTCCTTTATCGTATACTTTAAACCCTAACTTCTCGATTAATTCGTACTCCTCAATACCAGCGTGTAGCCAAAAAAGATCTTTTTCAATAAGCTTTCTTTTCATAGCAGACATCACGTCAAAAAAATGCCCCTTGTATTGAATTTCGTACTCTATTCTATAAAGATAATCTAATTCATGGATATCCATTTTTTTGGAGAAAAAATTATCTGATTCTCTTCCCCATGGATCAACATAATTTTCAAACCCTTCTTCCTTTACATAACTATAAAGGGTAACATCTTTTCCTAATCTAAGTTCAGCATCATACTTCTTTTGTTTATAGATTGCGTACATAGTTATCTCCCTTTTTAATAAATGATTCTGTCTTTATTCATTTTTTGTTTGAGTTTAATCTGAAACGGTCTCTCTAAAATATAAGCCTTCTGCATTTTCAATAGCAATCGAATAATAATACCCACGATTACTATTACTCCCGACTAACGATACACTCAGCGAATCCGAGTCCCCTAACCCTAAAAAGGAATTGATGATTTCATCTGTTACTTTATAACGAAGTTCAAAATCGCCATTCATCATACTATAGAACTTTTCTTGTAAATCTAGCTTTGATAAGATCTCCCGATTTAAGGTCAATTTCTCAAATAAGAAACCTCGATACGGCCAATATGCTGCATCACTCTCATTGGCAAATTGATACTTCCCATCTTGATACTGAAAGTTTGTTTCAAAGATTTTATCAATGCCATTATCTCCGACCTTTGAAACAGTGCCGCTAATAGGTTCTCCCTTACTCCTAGCTATAATTTCTACTGTAAATAGATCATCACCATCCATAAAAGACTGCGTTATCTTAAATCCACCTGGAAATTGATCAAACAAGTTTTCTAATCTTTCTGTTGGATAAACTCGACTCATTTCTGTTCCAATACGTTTTTCTAAATACGCACGATTATTTCTTGGATTGCATCCAAATGACACAAAGATAATTCCTCCGATTATACACGCATATAAAATTTTTTTAAGCTTCATCTTCTTGCCTCTTCTACCCTTTTTTACTAGTTCTAAAAACGAATTCTTTAATAGCCTTATCATACCATATTCACAAAAACTTATTCTGTATTTATTCAAAATTAATACACAAAAATACCACTGGTAATCCAGTGGTATCATCAATTATTGTATTTTAACCTCTACAGCCATCCCTTTGTTTTCAAATACTCATCCGGGATACGCAATTCAATCTCTGCCATGATCTCTTTTAAGTAGCTGTCCCAATCGCTAGTCGCCATATAGCTTCTCATTCCACTTTCAAGCGACGCTCCAAATTCATTACCCAAATCAATAGAGAACCCGCATAAACCATTATCGTAATTAAATTGAACCCAATAGTAGTCATATACCCTGAATACGAGGCGTAAATATAATGATTTGGGACATCAACCAATTCACAAATGGTTATTTCAGTAACTCTATCTCCAAAATAACGCTCAACTCGTCCAATTAACTCCAGCGACTATTTAAATTCATATGCCTTATTCCTTTATTTTTGAAGTCCGTTCTTTATAATCCCATCAGAACTGAATCCTAATAAGGTTGATTCATATTTCTGTATTGTATCAGAATAATCATCCAAATCAGATATCCACTTCCGAATGTTTCGTAATTTTACAACAGCCCAATAGAAGAATTGATTAATTCTGTTCGGCAAATAGGGAATATCATATTCTCGATGATTGCTATCCACATAATAAAGGCGATTCGACGTTGTATCCAAGTTGATTTTTTGTGGTTCTTTGGAATCAATTGCAAAAAACGATGATAGCCCTTCTTGTTGGAATAGGGCTTGTAACGTGTTCGAATCATGTCCCAAAGCTTCAATTTTTGGAATCAGTGAAAAATCAACATCTACGAATGCGTTTTTAACAAAGAGAGCAAAGTATAGTTGTGCTAATTGCTGATCTAGAATTTTACAATACTCTGAAATACTTCCGCGTTCGCTAATAAATATAAAGTAAGCATCTGATTCTGAAACTAAAGAATAAATAATATCTACACCATCATAAACTTGAATACTCTCTGGTTTAGCTACAATTTCAACATTACCTACAAAATTTTTCAGTGTAGTGATATATTTTTGTTCAAACATTATAATCTCCTTAAATATCCATATTCAATTAATTTTCTAATTATAGCTGACTCATCTGAAGGAATTGCATTTATTAATTCAACAAATGAAGGATCCAACTTGGACTGGCTCCCTCCTCCAATCTGTTCGAACCAAGGTGCTATTTTACCCTTCAAAACTGGTAATTCTGATAACACTTCATACTGTTTATAATTTCCAAAATCAGAATTAGGTGACATAGACCGCATTTCTTTAGGTTCTCCAATATTTCCAAAGTAATGTCCATAATCAGATCCGAATCGGTCAATTCTTTCTCCAGGTTGAAGAACAACTTTCTCATACTCTCCATTAAGAAAACCATCAATATTAGGGTCCCCGTTTTGTCCTGGCCAGATTTCATAACCTGTTTCTTGATTAAAATATTTTGGATTATCAAATACTGTCTTATTTTCAAGATATAGCTTAGAATCAATCGCTCTATCCCATGACATTAGTTTCAATCGGTCTTCCACATCGATGCCCGCTTCTGCATACTCATGCCATTGAAGATATCGTTGACGATCTATCGGATCCATAGCATTAAGGGTTTGTTGAAATCCTTCTTTTTCAATATACTGCTTAAATCTCGAACTTTCTCTCGCCGTCTTACTTGCTTTTATATTCTCCAACACTAGATTTTCTATTTCAAGTGCTGATTCAACTTTTGGCACTCGAATCGTATTTAAGCTGAAATTCTCAGCAATTTTAGAAAATTTATATCCACCCACGAGGTTCCCAAATAAGTTCATCAACTGTGCAGTTTCCTCGCTTCCACCAAGAAGCTTTGTTCCATGATAGGCTGCTTGCCCAGTTGCTATACCTCCGACTGTCCCCCAGAAGAACTGCGAGATTCCTTGTGCAATACTTTGCGTCTGGGCAATTGGTAAGAAAATCCCTGTTGTTAAGGTGAAGACTTGTCCAAATCCGTGGTATAACTCACCGTTTCCTAAGAAAATGGTATCTCGAATCGGATTCATCGCAAAGGATTTTCCATCACCAGATAATCCATAATAAATATTCTGCTTCCTGAATAACACACCAAGTCGGAAACCTTACCCTTAGTCATATTCAAAATCTCAATCTCATTCTTTAAAGCATCCCGCGAACCCTTTAAATCACTATGTAGGCGTTTAGGACTTCACCCGCTGGTAGAGATCACTGAATTGTTTTTGATATAGGGTCAAACCTTATTTATTATACCAAAAAAGAGAGCGTCTTTCGCTCTCTTTATCACTCAGGCAATTCCACTTTCAAGCTCATATCCGTCGGTTGTAACACCTTCTGAACTGCTGCAAGAAAGGCTAGCCCATTATCAGATGGTGAATATTGAAAAGTGATATGGATAACTTTTTTGTCAAAGCTATCGCCATATCGTGCCACATACTGCTTGCTTTCGAGGAAGTAGATGTAGTTGTTGAGTTTTTCTTGAAGTTTCAAGAGATGCTCTTCTTCTGTATCTGGAAGCCAAAGATTGCCATCTATTAATAAAAGTTCCAAGTCTGTATCACTCGTTCCGATTGCATCAATTTCTGAAACATCTAACTGAATGAGAGGTTCTTTTATCCAAAATTTTGTTTTTATCAAACGATAAAGTCGATTTATTGCATCGCTCTCATTTTTAAATTCATCTCTTATCCATATATCTTGGCGCTCATTAACCTCATATACTTTATATTGACTAGATTTCTCATCGTAATAGTATCCCAAAGTAAATTGACCTCCATATCGCTCATCAAGCGCAATATGAAATATCCCCATCTTATCTCTATGTTGATTAATGAAATTTACCAGTTCTTGTTTTGTCATTTAAAATTCCTCCATTATCCCCATATTCAGCATATCAATTCCTCCAAAAGGTGTTACAATCTGTTCAGCACCACCTGACATATCACCCCATTCTGCCGCTTTCCCATGAACACCATACTTAATGTCATCACTAGACATGCTCAAAGAAGTAGATGTATCGGATATATATTTTCGATACTTATCCGACAACTCTAAAAATTGGTCTTGTGACACCGCTTCAATTCCTTCTTCTCTCAAAATCCTATTAAGAGTCTTGATATCACCTTCACTGATAGCATCAATTTTATCAAAATAACTATCGGCTTTAAAGTTACCCTTATGGTAACTTTTAAGATTTTCAACATATGGAATTGAACGTTGACTGTGTGTATACGGCCCACCACTCGGAATATCCGAGAAGTTACTTCCTCCCATATGCCCAAACCGGTCCCATTGCTCAGGTAAACCAGAAGTTCTCGTTATAGGACGTACAGTTCCTTTTTTAAACCCTAATCTTTCTGGCCAATCATATGAAATCCAACCATCTTCAATTGATTTAACATATTGTGCATCAGAAGGAACATTGATATCTACTATGTCATCAAGCTCAGTAAAATACTTTTGAAGTTTTTGAATCTTTTCTTCTAAACTTAAGTCAGTTTTGTATAATTCACTAGTATACTGCTTCACCTTGTCAAAGCTTGATACTTTATCAATGTATGTGGTAGAATTTTTTAGAACGCCTAAATTCATACATTTTTTAGGAGAACATCACCGAGTTTTAAAAAAAGACTGAACAAATTTCTTGCTCAGTCTTGACATTGATACACTTATTAGGTATCATTAATTAAAGACTGAGTAAGAAGGTCGGATTCTTACTCGGTAAGGCGAGAAGTGTTAGCGCACTTTTCGTCTTTTTTTATTCGATTAATTTAAGTAAAGTATAACACATTTTTACATACCGTGCAAGCATTTTATGTTTGATTGTAGCACAAAAATACCTTTTTTTACAAAGGTTATTGTTATATAACTTTTTATATACTTTATTATGTACTTCTATTGTTTTCGGAAGTAGGATAACCTTTTACTATCAGGGTAACATTGATATCTAGATGTATTTTCTTTATCAGTTTTACTCATTCTCTTTTTAATGGTATAAGCAGAAACTTCCTCTAAAGAAATAAATTTTTCATAATCTTCTCTCCAATTGCCAAAGAATAGTTCCCTCAAAGAATCTTCATAATTTAAAACAATTATCCTACTCATCGTTTCAGCTCCAGCAAGGGTCCAGTACATTCCTCTTTTTTTCATTCTATAAGTGACCTTCCTATGCTGACTCTCCATTATCCCGATTCCTGCATGACTGAATCCCCTTTGTTCGGCTGGTTTAGTGTATTGGAAATTTCTCAATATTTTACTCTTGAACTTCTCAAATAACTCTTGTTCTTCTTCTGTCTCGATATAACTTTCGGTCGTATCTAGGACAGTTCTCATTAACTGCTTATCATGTTGCTTAATCGCCTGGAAAGCTCTCTCTAATAGATCTTCAGAGTAAAATTTTAAATAATTCTTCAACTCCTTATTTACATGGTACTCATCCCAAAAATGTTCGTGTCGTTTAATTCGCAAAACCTTCGCAATTTCTTTGAAAACATAGGGTGTATATCCATGACCTCCATCAGAGTTCGTAATCAATAAAGTCTGATCCGTAACTTCGTAATTATTGAATAGATAATCGATTACCTGCTCCCTCACTAAGCGATTGTCAAGACCAATAAATTCCTTTTTGTCCTGGAGTTCAAATCGATTGCTGCCAACTTTCTGGCTTCCTGTATGGACTACAAAATGGGATAAATCATAATGTTTATTATCCTTCTCTGTGTCACGTGCTTTAACCATCACACCATCACCCTCAATATAAATAACCTGGGCTTTTCTTTTGCTAACCTCTTTATTCTCTTCATAATATCGATAGACTTCTCTTTCCTCCAATAACTTCTCACAGATTTTTACAGCTTTTACTACAATTGGTTTTGTGATAGAGATGTGATAAGTCAATTGGATCACCTGAGTTACTTTATCATATGGCATTAAAGTAGATAATTTAGCCACCTGATACATAAATTCCCAGGAGAAGCGGACGTTCTTCTGAAGCCCTAACTTTTCATCTACTGGAATGACCCAATGATCTCCCTTTTTCCATCGTCTTCTTCTGAAAGTAAACTCACCAAATGTAAAAGCGACGGTTCGCTCCATTGAATGAATACAGGTATAGCCCTTTGCTTTCATGACTGGAATCATCTCCTCATCATACCTAGAAACAAAGTTATAAAATTCTTTTGCATTTTGAAACAGCAATTGATTTTTTAGTTCTCTCTCATCAAAGAAAGTCATTCAGAATCCTCCCTTATTAAAATTACGCTTATTTTAATAAATTTTGACCTGAATGTTCAAATAATCCTTTGTTCTGACAAAAAAAGAGCCTATCTTTTCAGATAAACTCTTACTTGTCATACCAGGGTTTCTCTTTTTTACTAAAATAGGATTTGCTCATGTCAATAGTGAATATAGCCATCGGAATCAAAATGATACTCCATAAAATTGTCACAATCCCATCTGCAATAAAGGAAAAGTCTCCTGTAAAGTGAAGCCCAAAATACAATAATAATACAACTGGAAGGAAAGCTGGAGCGAATTTTAAAACGGCCAATCCTAAAACGACTATAAACACCATACTAAGACCAAATGTCTTATAGAACATATAGATAGCTATAGCTCCGATAAAAATAAAGAACAGCTGAACAAGTCTTTTAATATCAATGAAAATCATTTCAATTACCTCCTTTTATCATTTTTCCATGCCGAGTTCTTGGTTTTGACTTTTTGAAATTGAGTCTTCTTCTATATTTTCCCACTTTTTAATCAATTCCTGATCTGTCAACTTTTTCTTTGACTCTTCCTCCTTCTTTCTCTTTTTCTTCATATCACGAAAATGATTTTTCTCTGGTTGTGGATCTTCATCGTCATTATCATTTTTCTTCTTTATTTCTTTACTAAAATCTATCATAAAAAATCATCCTTCCTGATATCTCATTGCTTAATTTTTCTCTGCATCTTTTCCCATTCTCTTATAATCAGATTCTCAATATAAGATGAAGCTGATTTTTCACCATGATACTCTACTAAAGCATCTAACATATCGTATCGAACATTATGATGTAGAGAAAAAGGAAAACGTTGCTTTTTGTTATAGCTTTCAGGAGACTTTCTAGCCTCCTGATTTTGTTTCCTAGACGAAGGAGTCTTTTCTCTCTTTTGTGTACTTTGGAATGTTTGTTTTACTTGTGCGAATCGATTCTCTGTCATGCTACCTCTCCTTCTAACACACTCAAAATATTTTCATATACGTAGTTTATATTATCATAAAACTTCTGATGTGTCTCTTGTTGGTTAGCTGTCATCTCTTCATGCTGCTCAAAGACACTCTGACTGATCACAAGACTCTTGGCCATGAGCTCTTTCTCCTGGATAGATCCCAAGTAAGCCTGATCTTCTTCAACAACTTCTAAAAATTGTTTACAGGTGTCTGTGACATTGTTTCCAACGTACTTAATCTTATTTCCAATAAGATAAGGTTCTGCTTTAACATAGCTTTTCTTAGTAATAACTTCGATAGCTTCGCTCTTAATGAAGTCTACAAAATTTTTCAAAGATAACCAGGCACGAAAACCATTAAGAGAGGCATCAGAAACAGCCAAGACAATATCTGATACAGCTATAAAATTTGCTGTAACTAAACTCTCATCATTGTGCGTATCAATCAGAATGACATCAAATTGCGCTTCTAACTCTTCGTAATGTTCGCTAAACCACATAAACAACTGGAGATACTTGTTGTTTCGACTAGCAAGATCTAACTGCTCATCTGTCAAACGCTCATCACCACAAATCAAACTGAGATTTTCTGATATTGGAACAATCTCATACTCTCCAGTCGTAAATATATCATAGACGGTTTTCTCACATTTTACATCAAACGTTCTTGTTAAATTACATTCCCAAGCTCCATCAATGAGTAGTGTTCTAAGTCCCTTAACACGTGCCAACCAATCCCCTTCATTAAAGGTATCTGTAGTCTTACCACCGCCACCTTTTCCTAAGTTTGTCGTCTGAATCTTCATGATTCCCTCCTTGGGTAATTGTATATTTTTTTATATAACTTTTTATATACTTAATTATATCTAAAACAACTTCATTTGTCAATATAAAAGCACAAAAAGTTATATAACTTTTTGTGCAACTTATTATCCGTATGTACCACCTATTTTCCCGCCAACATAGGCTTTTAGCTGGATTTGTTGAACCGTAGTATTGAAATTTCCAACGAAATAGCTGTTCTCTTCTCCATTTTTAGTTAGAACAACTAAAAATTGAATCACGTCATCTGATTCAGTTGGCATCACTTCCAATTGTTCAGGTTGAAAATCATACTGATTCGTCAGAAGAGCCATCGCAAAAGTTTGGACCATCGCATTTTGTGTCATAGATAAATGATTTTCGATTGTTCCCTTGACATTTGGCAGAAACTTCGTCTTTTTTATATCTGCTACTGCTTCTTCAAAGGCTTTTAACACTTCTTTTTTGTCTTCTGATCTTGCCTCCGCATAGGGGCGTTCTAGTTTTAGCTTAGCTGTACGATAATTCTTCTCGTCTGGTGTTTCCTCTTTGGAAGACGGTTCGTTTTGAGCGGTTTCTGAAGAACTCACCTGAGCCGTTTCTTCTATATTAGTTTCTTGAGATGGTCTGAAACTCGATACAATCCCTATTCCTGCCAAAATCAATAGAATACCTACTACAATCGATACAACCACATTCTCCTTTATCCAATCAATCATCTTATATCCTCCTTTTAATTTGAACTTAATTTAGCTTCTCTGTCATCTGGATAAGCAAAAGAGATTACCTGTTCTTGTTGTTGTGATTTAGTCCAAATACGATAATCCCATGTATATGGAGTTTTGAACTGATCCCAACCACTCAGAGGTGTATTTTGTTCTACAAACAAGATGGAGCCATTCTCAAAAACATGACATACAATTCCTGTATGGCCATAGCCTCCGCCTCCCACCTGTGTAGAAAAGATAGCACCCCTTTTGGGAGTTGACTTAACCGAATTCCCGAATATTGATGCCCAAGCTGCTGCCTGATCTTTCCCATTGCCTTGAACTGAACCAGAATGACCCCATATATGATTTCCAATACTAATTGTAAGATTCACACATTGTCCAGCAAGCTCGTCACTTCCAGGATTATACCATCCTGTAGACTTTGCATAATCCATACCTAAACTCTTAGGATCGATAATGAATGGTTTCAAACTATCTGGTAAATCTTCTGGTTTATACCCCCACGCAGTCGCATCTGAAGGAACTTTTCCTGTTCCATCGACACTACCACCTGATTCACCACAATCACTTTTTTCAGCTGAAGAAGAAATAGCATTATCTGAAGAACTGGCATCTTGTGTATTCGATACTGCATAAGGTTTCTCACCATGAGCAGCAATAGCTTCCTTATCAAGCCACTGATACTTCGTACCTAGTTTTTGGTACATATCAATTAGTTTGCTCTTATAAGTGCCATCTGTGGCCCATCCACCATCTGCTATAGCAGATAGGCTAGCAATACCATTTGTATTGTTTATAGCCCCTTTATAAAGTGTCTGGTGAGCCATAAACTCAGCTTTCCCTACAATCCCTGCATCATAGCTAGAGAACCAAGTATAAGCTCCTCCTGTGCCGTCTCCAACATTCGCTCCAGGCTTTGTCCCACTTAAATCAACACTATCTTCACCATACGTCGCAAGAGTAACTGGAAAATTACTTTTACTAGAGGTTTTAACACCTCCCATATTGTGAGCTTTCCAGAAGGAGGTTCCATTAGGATTCGTAAAATTGAAGCCATTCTCTATCATTGTTTGAGTGATAGAGGCGGAAGGTAGGAAACCTCCTGCCTTCCAAGACAGGATATAGGCTTCCTTATGCTTTTTTACAAAGTCATCGATGGAACCATCAGCTGAAGAAACTGTGGAGTCGCCAGTTGAAGATGTTGTTTCTACAGCACCACAATCATTTCTTCCATTATTGGTTACAGCTCCCATTATCCCAACTAACATGGTTATCCCAACATTGATAATTAATAGGAGAGCCACAAAAGGAATGAGGATCTTCAGTTTAAATATTTTTTTCATGGATACCTCGCTTATTTACCACAATCCTAATATTATTCGCAAAATTCCATAAAAAACTAAAAATACAATAAATCCTATTCCAATCTTCTTGAGACCGTTCAAAAACTCCTTATCTCGTTCTTTTTGTGCTTCCAGGCGTTTTGGATCAGATTCTCCCTCTGAAGCGAAATAATCTCTTTCTTGTTGCATGCGATATTTACGAATCAATACGTATTGATCAAATCTCTGCTTAGTCCTTGCAATCATTCCTAGTTTATTTTTGGCCATTCTACTTTACCTTCCTTTCTTATTCAATACCGCCATATCGTTCAACTTCAGGAGTTAACAGCTGTTGGTTAAAAACCAGATTTCCTACCCCTGCAATATTCATGAACAACTGACCTTTCGCTAGACGAGGCAAGGTTTCTAGTTCAGACGGATTCATTGATCCAGATAATGCGTTAGCTAGTAGAGGCACACTTGTTTCATCTGTCTGAGCAAAAACTCTATATTGCATCAAACCAAAAATTCTCTGGACAGCCGTTACGTATGGATCCTTATGAGTGCCAATGCCTGTCTCAAACAGAATCCCTCGTAATGAATTAACAGACAATACAACACCAGCAAAGTTCTCCCCCATTGTATCAATCATATCTGCAAGGAGGTTGACACTGCTCTCATGCTTAGGATTAATGAGTGTTTGTGCTCCACTAATGTTGACAATGTAGTGTTGCATGTCCATCTCCGTTAAATCAGGCCGTCTCTTCAGTAATTGCTTACAACGTTTTCCGTTATTAACAATATCAGCTGATACAAGTGAAAGAACCGAGAATATTTGAACATTTAACAAATGAGGGGCATTCTTCAATCCTGAAAAATCAAATGTTACAACTTGCTCTGAAGAGATATCTTGGAATTCTGTTGTTCCCTCGAAAATTTCTGCATTTGTTGTCAATAGTTCGTTAAACGTATTGTAAATACGCTTAACAGCTTTGATTTCAGCCGTATCCGTGCTAGAACTTTGTTCTAGTCGACGTTTGTAGGCATCAACAAATAAGATAAAATCAGACAGAATAGGATACTCTTCCTTCACAATATCCGTCGCTTTCAGTTTTTCTGGATTCAACGAAGGATTTCGAGCCCACAATTCTTCTTCAATATAGAACTCATTCAAGAGAGTTCCAAATGTGATTAAATCATCTCCTGTCACTTCATTATTCAGGAGTTTATAGATACTCTTTAGTTTCTCGATATGAAGATTGTAAGATTTTTTCTTATCAATTTCAGTTCCTGCTTCATTGGTTACTGTTGGAAATACCTGGAAGATATTGATACGGTTAGACTCCCCTGATAAATCAAGAATCAGTCCATGTTGTTTTCGTGTCTGATCAAGAAACTGGCCAGTAGCATCAAAGTTACGAATATAATGCCCCTTCGCATAGAGACCGTCTGTATGTTTCATAAGAAAAGATCGTTGTCCCATCTTTGGATTTCCAGATAGAATCATGAAGGAGCGTGTTCTTTTCACGTCACGTTCTAGAAAATTGAAATTTACCGCTCCGTTTGTTGGAGTCCATCCTAGGTAGAAGCCTTTCTCATCTTCTAGTTTCGTATGATTAAAGAAATATCCACCAGCTATTGAGTGAGCTGGAGTCGGTATTCCTCTTCGATGATTGGGCAAATCAATCTGATATTCGGCTGGAATAAATGGAGCATGGTATTCAAAATCTAATTCTCCAGATAGAATAGTGGATTTGAATTTCGACGTCTTGTCTTTGACTTCTTCAACCTTCTTGAATAATTCTTCTTTGGTTGATGCAAACGTAAAGACACGAATATACATCCCGTACATAGCTATATTTTGCTTATCAATTTCACGGCTTAGTTTATTCAGATTGTCAATTTCATCTAGTTCTTTCCGATTATTGGTTAGTTTGCTATTGTTTGTAATCCGTGTTGACTTCTCTTCAATAGAGTCCTCAATCTCTTTTTGAAGCTGTCTATTATCCTCCTTGTATAGTGACAGGAAGGAACGTGTCCCAGGGATCAACAACAGTTCAGAAAGCCAAAAACGATCCATTCCTTCAGTTGGATACTCATAATAGTGTAAGACCGTATGGTATCCATCTCCACTTATCCAGGAGCGGTCATCCTTTTGAAAATCAATATTTCCTTGCGGTTGAACCTGGCTAAGAAAGGCAAGGTCATATCCTTCATTTTTTAGTTGTCTTTGTCTACGTTTTGATAAATCAGGCATGCTATCTCTCCTACACTTTCTCATTCATATTGTTGTATTGCTTTATAATCTGAATTTTCTTCTTGTAGCTGATATCTTGTGGAACAAAATCATTATTTCCATAGGTTTTAGCCTTCCGAACCAATTCGTCCAATTCGGTTGTTGTAGGCGCAAATAGCCACAGAATGAACTCTGTATTATAGACTTCTTGTCGGATGCTTTCTTCAACTTTGATTTGGCTTTGAAGCCAAATTTCACGATCCTTGAGTTGTAAAAAACGTCTCTCATTTGCTAATAGCTTAGACATATCTTGTCGCACTAAATCCAAATGATGGCGCAAATCTGAAATTTGCGTGTCTGTATTTGTTGGCAAAGTTGTCGTCTCCACTTGGATATTCGGTCCAAATCGAGTCAACCAGGTTTCAAAATTTTCAATGGTTCTCATAACCTCGTTATAAGACATCGATCCTAAATCTTTACCTGGTATCTCCATCAGCTGCAAATAGCCATAATCAACTAACTGGATATAAGCCTGGCTGTTTGGAATGATTGATTTTACATCCAATAACTCAACGCAAGAATGTAAATCAAAATATTCCTGCGTTTGTTTCTTTGTTTCTTGAATACGTCCCAGCGGACGTTTTTCATTTTTTGGGGATTGAATTTGTTTAATCGCCATTATGGTTTTCTCCTTCTGATGTAATTTAAGCTGATATAACGTTTTCTTCTTCGTCTGAAGAAAAGAAACATGCTGTGCCAATTCTTTTTGCCACCATTGGCTGGCAATACAAGATATAAACTCATAACTGGTGTCAACAAAATGAATGCGAACATCTGTATCCACTGGCTTTTAGGAAAGATCTTTAGGCCAACGCTCAAAGCGATTACTCCAGTAATTCCTACAAAAGCAATATCTAGGATAAGAAGGCCTATAATCTTGATTTTGGCATAGATATCTCTAGGTACACCGTATTTTTCACTGTACATTAGTTTCTCCTTTACATTTGTTTTGACACTCACATTATAATGAATAATCGAAAATATCTTTTAAAGGGACAATAGCATTTTTGCCATTGTCTTTCAGGAAAGAATTGCACAAAAAGTTATATACTTTTTTGAACAATAAAAGAAGCCTCAATCTTGAGACTTCTTAACTAGATCAAAGAATGATTCTTCTGAAAGGAAAGTGATGGATTGACCGTCTGATATTCGTCTAAGCGCTGCATCATGCTTTTTAGAACGTTTATCTGGATCAAAAAGATCCAACTGCTTGTGTCCTAAAACCAATATATCTGTCCTTGAAGATATATAGTTTTGAACGACAGCTCCTTTACTTTCTAAAAAGCGTATGGCTTCTTCTCGAGTTAGAGGACGTAGACTTCCTGTGATAACAATGTTCTTTCCTGTTAAATCCATAGTTCAGCCTATTCTTCTTCGTCCTCACTCTCAGCACCTGTGATATGACGTCCTCCCTGCATACGCTGTCCTGCTTGTTGCATTTGTTGGTTCATGTAATTCATTTGATTCATGCTCTTTTGAAATTTTTGTTGAGAAGAATCAGGCTGTGCTGGTGGTTGTGTCGATTCTGAAACTGGTGCCTCTGCAGGTGGATTTGGATCGACAATAGGTGCATCGGTTGTTCCTGGATCAATTGGAGGCTCAGGAATATCAATTGGTCCAGGCTGCTGATCAATTCCAGGAACCGCATCATTTTTCAGAGCGTTATAGGTCGCATTTTGAGCAGAGGCAGCCTTATCATCCAGCTTATCTAAAACATTGCCAACTGCCCCTTTCCCATTTTGCATGGCTTCAAATGCTTTCCATTCTGCCAAATCAACCATATTACTTACACCACCTTTGGCCGCATTCATCAAGCCCTGGTCTTTTACAGAGTTCAAAGCACCTTGAATACCTCCTCCAGTTCTGGCTAGGCTATTTCCTAGAATCTGACTTCCTTTAGACAAGGCATCTGGAGCTTTTTTTGTCATATCCATACCAAATTGGGCAAGGCCATTAGCACCATTAAAGAGAGCTCCTGCTCCAGTTGCTAATGCATTCCCCATCATCATAGCCCCAAGTAATTGCTGGGCCGTTTCACTATGTCCTGTTGAAACTCCAAGCCAACGCTCAATCATGGCCACTCCTTGCATTGCCGCAAAGAATACTCCAATATAGACAAAGGCAGCTGCAAGGCACTGTTCCCACATGTTTAGTCCATCAAAGAATCCGCCAGAAAGCTTAGATACAGCTGAAACAGAAAGGATTGGTAAATCTCTGAAAATCTCAAGTGTTACACGCAGAATGATAACTTCAAAGAAGATTCCTGCTAAGGCACCGCAAATCGTTCTTAACAACTCCTTATATTTCTTTGAATTTGATAGAGAACTATAGCCGAGAATTGGAGAAATCATTGCTTCAATCAAAATATCAAAAACTGATTTGACGAGCTTAATGATCATGCTGACCAATAGAACAATCAGGATAATGTACTGGAGGAACATTCCTATCCAGTTGACTTTATAGCGCATATAAACGGATTCAAAAGCATTCAATTGATTAATGAGGCGGTGTTCTGTAATGCTTTCAACTCCAGTATTATTGGAATTCAACTTGTGGAGGAACAAGCCTTTAATCCCTGCTATTTTGTCGTTTTTCTGCATATCCTTTAACAGTTTTGGATTTGTCGTACCATAGTTTGCCCCAAAATCAATCTTGGTCGCAAAATCAGTCGTGTCCCTCTGTGCAGGGTTATCCGTGATATTATTGACAGGGGTAGAGCCCTCCTGAACAGGCTTGATATAGCCATAATGATCCATTGGAAACAGCTCCGTAGAAAAATCCTTGTAGATCAAGACTTTTAAGTCTACCACATTATTTTTCATGGGCTGAAGAGCCAAGGAGGAAGTTGGCTGACTACCAGAAGGGGCTTCACTGGAGACTGTCTGGATAGACATGGCATCCTGTGCCACTGCTGTTGAGATGGTGGTCAAAGCTAATGGCAATACGGCAGTTACAGCCGTTACCAAAAGGAAATTCGTAATGACTCCTTTGTATTTGACTGGCTTAGTAAAAACTCCTACGACGACCGACACAACCAAAATCAGAGTAAACAAGGACGTTCCTAATAGCTGAAACCAGTAGAAAAATTGACCAATAACTGTCTTCTGATCCCCCAAATATCCGAAAAGCCCAAAGAGCTTGAACATATTATTAAAAACATGTTCTAGGCTGGAAGTGATTTGATAAAGAGCCTTGGCAATCCCTCCTGGCAAATAGGCTAGAAATGCCATAAATGCAGGAGTCGGTTCTAAATAGTTTCCCCAGTAGGAATAGAATTCCGCCAGCTTTTTTGCATTCTCGCCTGCGATTTCACCATTGAGATTCTTGACCTCATTCACCAAATCTGAAAAGGTTTGATAGTGCACTAAAGGTACCTTCTTTCTTTTTAAGATACCCCTATCATATTCGATAATGACAAAATCGTTTTTAAAGGGACAATGAAATTCTGACAACAAAAAAAAGCCTCAAGTAATTGAGACTTTTGTAAATTAATCTGCTGTTCCATTGAAATCATAGAAAGCATTGTCTTCTTTATAGCCACGAAGTAATTCAATGACTCTAATTTTTTTACCACCTTCAGTCAATACGACTTGATAGTAAGCACCAGCCTCTTCAGGCTTATCTGCATTATCACCAACAGCTATAGTAAAATTATCCTTTCCTTTCAGTTGACTTTCTAAACTAACAATAGTTCCTCTGAAAGAGGCTGGAATTGCCTTCACTTGTTCTTCTGAAAGAACACTGTACCTAATACTTCTACCGTCATGATTTGAAATGGTTCGCTTTTCTTTATCAAATTTTAAGGTAGATCCTACTCCACCACTAAAAATAGAACTATCATAACTATCTTCTTGTGAAAAACCTGTATAGCTATCTTTTAGCACATTTTTAGCAATAGAATCAGGTGATTTTTGACCACATGCCCCTAGTAAAATCAAGGCTAACCCTACTAAAACAATTCTTAAAAAGTGCTTTGCTTTCATCATTTTTTCTCCTAATCATTATTTACCTCATTATAACAAACAGCTTTTTTTCTTGCAAGTGTTTATATAACTTATTGTACATCTTTTTAGATAACTTCATCCGCAAAGAAGTCGTCTCCATCATCATAATAATCATAGTCACCTTGAATGACACTAGCTACAGCTGCCTGGAATAGTTCATCTGTGGATGCAAATGATTGGGGTTTCACCTTTTGTCCTTTACTATGACGACCTGATAGTTTGGGAGTCTCTCCATTGTTGCTGAGGAGAGGCATGGTTAAACGTTGCCTCCAGTCTATGATGTTGTTGAAGGCTGTACCTGCATCAACTGCGATCTCCTGAAGTTCTAGCTCACGGTGCGCACTTTCGACTGGAATATCCGCAAGAGTCATCGATGTATCAAACTCCTCTTGTAAGAACATGTATTTGTAAGGGAAGCTGTTCTTATCATGTGCGAAGATTGGATCTGTTGTGACCTTACGTCCAACATTATCCCGTCCCTTGACTCCACGTAAGATAACCGCTTCTCCTTCCTGGAGCTTGGCCAATTGTGTTGGTGTCAACAACTCTTGTTTTGGATTCTCGACAGCTACATTTGGATTAGCTTCGTCCAAGATATTACTGGAGCGCCGTCTTCTGGTGATGGTACGTGTACCTAAGTCAGCACTAAATTTCTTATTGGTATCTGAAGATGTTGTTTTAACATAAACCTTCAATGAACAGTTGTCCATAATGGTTCGAGCAACATTTTGGCCGTATTTATCATCCAATTGCTCCAGATTTTGAATCCATAGGTAATAGAGAATGTTTTGTCCCAATCCAATAGATATTTTTGTATCCATGTGAGGAATCGCAGGGATATTTGTAAACTCATCTAAGATATGGAGAATCCGATTAATACATTTACGACCACTTGAGAGAGCAAGCTCATAGTTAGCATTGAATAGCTGATCTAAGAATAACGAAACAATCCCATTATACTCTGTTCGGTTTGGCGGTGTTACCAAGTAAATGACTTTCGGTTTATCTGAATAGACCAGTTCAATATCCGACTCCTGAAGAAGATTTTTAGTATCTTCTTTATTCTTAAGGACGGTTATATCGATATGATCTAAAATCGGCTTCTTGCTATACTCATCTAGTTCTAGACTATCTCCGTTTCTTCGATAGACTTTTTCAGCTGAAAATTGAAAGATTTGATCTCGAACAGGGGAATGCCCATTGTTCTTATGATTGAAATCAATCGTTACCGTAAACTGATCTGGAAGTTTAGGCTCGATGGCATAGGTCAGATAGCCTTCCCCATCGACTAAAGCTGTCGCTTGCTTTATATAATCGACTTTCTTTTCGACTTTACCCCACTTCTTCAATCCTGTAATCGTTACTTTAGCAGTTTTGTGCTTAAATTCGTTTTTAAGCTGACTGTTGGTGCTTGATCTGAACTTAACAGATAATCGACGTGGGAAGCCAACAGACTCTAAATCAATAGAGTTTTTAGAAGTCAGTTTGGCCACGTTGTCTTGCAAGAACAGATTGATTCCTGTCATCATGCTAGAGTAGACATTACCTTTAGTCTCATCACCACCAAAGTCTGAAGCACGAAATTCGATATCAGCCATTTGTCTAAATTTCGAGAATTGTTGTTGATTGACTTGTCTCAAATTATCAAAATAGACTGTGATTTTTGACTTTTTCGACACTTGTTGTTCTCTGCTTGGATTCTCGACGATTTCTCCAGCACCATCTACAAAGACTTCTTCAGACCCCATTGTCGCCAAGAATTTCGCAACGTTAGGGATCGTAATGGTATCCCAGGCATCGTCTTCACCATTTTGAACGGTTTCATTAGCTCGATCCATCAAAGCCATTGTAAGAGCATTAAACAGGGATATAGAAGACTTACGGAAGTATTCAGCATTTCCCTTCTCTCCACCTTTTTGTTTCGGATAAATCGATTCTGCGACTGCGTTGACGTAGGTTTGAGTTTTCTCATAGTAGCCCTTCTTTGCGGCTGCTATGGCCAAAGCTAGAGGATTGAAGGACATGGACCAATCCATATTTTGGAAAGAAAGAACATTGACATCATAGCCACGTTGCCTCATGAGTTTGTAGGAGGCTTGATAATGCTCCCCTTTCGGGTCTCCTAGAACCATTGATGGTTGCAACTCCGCACGGCTATTGATTTCAATTGCTGGAGTGATATGCCCCTCCCCTTTACCTGAACGAGTCATCCCAATTCCTAACAGATTCGTCGGCTTATCTTCAATATAGTAGTAACCTGAAGGAAAAGCTAACGTGCCTAAAATCCGCTCCGCATTAGTCACGTATCGGCTCATTTTTCTATTTTGCCATAACATTTGAGTTCTCAGTGTTTGTCCTGCTAAATCATGAGTCAGTTCATGAAGTACAGGAGCTCCACCTTCACCTGGATAAGTTAAATCTTTATTGGGGATCTTTTTGTATTGACGACGAATTTCATCAATCGTCACAAAACGGTCATCTCCTTCTTCATTGTTGTTATAGTCTCGAAACTGCTCGAAGTTCACCCAGGCAGATTTCCAGGCGATAACTAAACCCAATAGAAAGAGTGGAAATGCTAAAATTGGTGCTATCAAGAAGACTTTAGCGTTCAATAAACTTTGAAATAAGAGGCTGTTTAAGTCAAA
This sequence comes from uncultured Streptococcus sp., assembly GCA_963523415.1. GTDB lineage: Bacteria > Bacillota > Bacilli > Lactobacillales > Aerococcaceae > Granulicatella. The sequence goes on from CAURBR010000002.1 coordinate 46,962, forward strand.
GTTTACGGCCTTACTAACATCTTTAAACGACCAAATACTAAAATAGAGAAAGCGGATTGTAGCCCTCAAAACAGTAACCAGGTAATTGGTTAAGATAAAAGCAATAAAGCTAAAACCTAATCCCATATAAACAAAACTACGGTAACTTTTAAAATAAAGAATGGGTTTCATTTCTTTATCAAAACGTTTCCGTTCTCGTTTAACAAAAGGGAGGGTATAGAATATCCTGAAGAAAACATTCCAAAGAATGAGAGAGACAAGCGCCAAGAGTTTAGGTAAGAATGACTTCATCCCATTGATTAGCCCTCTAACTGATTGTCTCCATACTTGTTTCCAATCAATTCCTTTACGATTTTTCCAACCTCTTTTTATTGCCTGGCTTAGACTACTCTTACCTGCTAGTAACCTTTGATAATTTCTTAAAAAATACGGCTGGAAGAGTTTGAATAGGTAATAACCTGCGCCCCCTAAAAAAAGGAAGGTATTAATCCAACTGGCTCGAATCAGTTGGATGAGGGTATAAAATACTACTTCAAATAACTCAAACAAACTACTACCCCCTTACACCTTCCAAAAACCATTCCATTTTTCGAGTATAGAAGCTCGAAAAGAGAAATATGTGAAACTGTAGCCTTGGAGAGGCTTTCTCATAACGGTGAAAGTAATTTTCTAACCATTTCTCTCCATCCAACTGAAGAATATTCAATCGACTAGATCGACTCTGTTCTAAGTAATTGGTCACCTGAAGAGATTCCGCAATCAATTCATCAGACAGATAATTGTATTTTTGTCTTGCCATTGTTGCACTCCTTTCTTATTATTTCTTAATTCCCCTCTATTCTAAGGGATAATATCAAATTCTTTGTTAAAGGGACAAAAGATATTATTGTACCATAAGTTATATAACTTTTTATACAATAAATAGACAATAAAAAAGCACACAAGTGTTCTTGTATGCTTTTAATCCCTTTAGAATGGGGAATCCGCATCCATTGGTTCAGGATAGGATGTAGGAATAGAACTTGATGTCGGCTGATAAAAGCCCTGTTGTTCCTGCTTACGTCGATTAGATGCTTCCTTATTTTCAAGGAAAGTGATTCCTCCTTGTTGGTTTGGGGAAATAAACTGATACGTCCGACGTTGACCTTGTTCATCGTTATATGGTCGTTGGATAATTTCTCCTTTTAAGAGAATTGGAGAGCCCTTAGATAGACTCTGAGCCATAAACTCTGCTTGTTTTCCGTATACTTGCACATGGAAGAAACTAGAAATTGGTTTATTTGTATCATCATTCATACTCGAATCACAAACAAACTCAAATTTGAAACTGGCATGACCATTTTTAGTTTGACCTACTGCATCGCTTGGGATGAATGCAACACGTCCAGAAGCGATAAATACTTGCATTTTTTCTCCTTTCAATAAAGACCACAAGAGAGTTATACCCCAGCTTGTGGTCATCAGTTTTATTTAGTTAAGACCTAATTGTTAGTCTTTCTTACGTTTCAAACCAGTTAAACCAAGAAGGCCAGAAACAATTCCAATAAATGGAAGCACGCTTGCTGCTGATCCTGTATTTGGAAGTGATGGTTGGGGATTTGGTTTTCCAGGTTCTTCTGGTTTCTTAGGCTCAGGTGTATGTGTTGTTACCTTCGCCACCATTTCTTGACTGTTGACAATGTTCACGAATTTGTTTTCGATTTCGCCACTTGCGATACGCTCAACTTCGATATAGAAATCAGCGTCAAACGTGCCTTTAACACCTAGAGAGTTCAAGAACTCTTTGTCAATAGTGTAAGCCCACTTACCGTCTTTTTCGTTCCATGTTACTTTAACAATTTTCTTGATAAAGTCAGAGTTTGTACTTTGGTTAAACTCAAATTGGAACGCATAAGCAGAGCCTTTAGCAATCTTATCTCCTGCCTTAACCACTTTTCCGTCAGACAAGACTACATCATAAGGCAATGTAAGGTCTTTTTCGGCAACGTATTCTGTACCACGAATGACACCAGACCAGTTACCTGTGTAACGGTCGTGCTTCAAGTCAAGCATATCAATACCGTCATATTGATAAAGTGAATCGTGCTTAGAAGGTACAGTCACACCGTCCAAGAGATAACGTAGGTATTCGCCAATTTGGATTTCTTGACCGTCACGGACTTTAGAGTTATCTTTGTGATCCAAAGCGTGTTTTTCAGGTTTCAAATCAGGAACTTGAACTGTTACCAAGTTAGAAACAAAGCCATTGCCAAAGTCGATTTGATGGAAATCATTTTTAACAATTTGTCCTTTTTCTACAAGCAAACGTGCAGGAAGGTCAATCGTGATATTCTTAGCTTGTTTAACGTAGTTTTGATAGAAAGAAGCAGAATCTTTCGCTACCCAAAGGTAAAACTCGCCTTTAGGGTTCAAACCAGCTTCTTTCAAAATGTTTTGAATTTCTTTTGTACGTTGTTTTTCAGAAAGAACATGGTACATATTAAAGAGCGCTTTAACGTCTTTACCAGTAGAATCCTTCATAGTGATTTTGCTGTCATCTACCTTGTATGCACCGTCTTGAACATCATCTGCCATAGCCCATGTCTTACCATAAGTTTTTGAATCTGTAGTAAATGTTGAGTATGGCTTGTAGTCAGTTGTTAGACTGAATTTCACATTTTTATCAAATGTGTTTGCACCATCAATACTACGCTCAAAAGTATCTTTGATAGCCTTCACAGGTTTTGGAGTTGTAGGAGCAACTCTCAAGCGTGAATAGTTCACTTTTACTTTAGGAGCTACAGGACGCTCAGGCAATTCTTTTGGATCTTCCAATTTAGGTTTAGGAATTTCCTTAGTGTCTTTTGGAGCGTACTCAGGTTTTACAGGTGGTGTAGTTAGGATTGTTACAGGAACAGTTGCACTTGCTTTACCAAAGATACCAACAGCCCAACCATCTTGATAGAAAATATCCTTGTCTGCAAGTTTTTTACCACCATTTTGACTGATTACCACCTGACGTTTTGGTTCAAGTTCTTTTTCACTATGAACCCCTTGTCCGTTGTGGTAAGAAAAGTTGACGCTAGAGCCATATCCCACAGAAAGAAGCGAACCAAGTGGAATATCAGCTTCATCTTTAACGTTAGCATATCCGAGGTCGCCTGCTTTTACACCCAACTCAGGTACATCATACGTCCAAGCTGTTTTATATTCGCCCTTGTAGTATTCTTTGCCATCACGAGTGACTTTCTTTACTTCTGAACTGTTAGGGTTAAGGACGATCCCTTCTGAACCATCTTGGTAAGTAAAGTGTAGCTCTTGTCCGTAGTCAATATCGTTGAAAGTTGAAGCAATCGCCATTGCAACGTCTTTCCCTGTTTCTTCATAAAAGAAATGGATTTTAGTGTCAAATTGAACTAAGTTTCCGAAAACAAAGTTTACAGAGCCACTTCCGTTATCTTTACGAATATAGATTCTCGTGTCGCTTAATGGTTGACCGTTTTTAACCCACTCGGCTTCTGCGCTATTGAAAGTAAACTTAGCAGAGATTTTCTTGCCATCTTTACTTTCAGCAACGTTATGAAGCGTGAATGAATCGCCTGCTTTTGGATTTACAATTTCAGCAAAATAGTCAGGATTTTTCGCAAGTAAGTTCGCACGACTTCCACTAATAGTTGTATCAGAGTGCAATCCAATGTAGTCTTTTACAGCAGTTAGACCGTCAACACCTTCAAATGAAGCTGTTAAATCGCTGTAATAACCAACGCTACCACGCTTGCTATTGTTGTAATCGCCATAAACCGTGATATGTGGTTTTTCAGCTTTTACCCCCTTCTTAGCAAGTTCTGCTTTTTCCTTGTTGTACTTAGCAAGGTCACTTTCATATTTTGCTTGTTTTTTGTCATAATCAGCTTTTAGGTCAGCATTTTCTTTTTCGACCTTTTCATTATAGGCTTTTTGGTCTGCTAAATCTTTATTGTATTTAGCTTCTTTTTCAGCGTTATCCTTTGCGATACGCTTGTTTTCTGCTTCAATCGCTTTGCGCTCGGCTTCATTGTTAGTTTTAGCATTTGTGTAGTCAGTAGTTGTTTTTTTAACTTCTGCTTCTTGCTTCGCATAATCAGATTCAATTTCTTTTTGCTTTTCTGCGACTGTTTCAGAGGTTGCAACACCTTTGTCCTGAACAGCTCCAACTTCAACCTTTACACCTGCGTCTTTAGCTTCTGCTACAGCTTTGTCAAGATTTTCATGAGAGATAGGAACTTCTACTTCTGTTTTCTTCTCTACTGCAACAGGTTTATTAGTTGAAACTTCATCAGCCGATACAGTACCATTAAACGCCATACCCAACATAGCAAGCGCCAAGATTACTCCACAAGTACCTGCAACTTTTGTCTTACGGATTGAACCATACGCTTTAGTTTCTTGTGTTTTAAACATTTTTTCTTTTCTCCTTTTTAATATAAATATTTATTTTAGCAATCTCATTCAGGAAGGGGAACTAGAACGTGTTTTTACAAAAAAATACAAACATTCCTGATACCTTTCTAAAAAATATACCCACTATTTTATTTAGAAACTCCAAACCACCTGCCAGTTAAAATTGATTTCTTATAATGATGAAAATGTTAAAAAATTAAAATTAAAATTAAAAAGGATTGATAAAATAAATAAACTTTAAAAAAAGTTTTAGTAGCAACACTTCATCTACTAATAAGCTATCTTTTCTAACTGACAAGCAGTTTGGAATCTCTAAATAATTTGAACTGTAGTCTGTAATTATTGATCAGGCTGTTGTTATAGTTCGATCACACCTTCCTTATCTTACAAATATCTTTTCTTGTATAGCAAACCAACTACTGTAAGCAAACCAACACCTATAGCTTTTAGAGAACTTTCAATTTCACCTGTATAAGGCAAGGTAGCTTTTGTTCCATCTGCCTTTGTGACAGTAATTGTCTTATCTTCATTTGATACAGCTCCAATAGTTTCAGGAGCAACCACAGAGCCATCTTCTAGAACAAGGTTACCATTTTGTGTACTCACGATAGAGGCTCCCGTATTCGTCTGAATAGGCGCTTTTGTCACGTCATGCACTACTTGACCTGTTGAAGTTGAAGTAGTTCCAATTTGTGACTTACCTTGCTGGTTCGCTTGATCAGTTGTTTTTGGCTTTTCAGCTGGGACTCCATCAAGGCTACCTGCATTATCCTTGTCCTGTGGCTTGTCTGAAGGTGCTGGTTTATCAGTTGTCACTCCGTCAAGACTTCCTGCGTTGTCTTTGTCTTGTGGTTTATCTGATGGTGTTGGTACACCATCGAGGCTACCTGCGTTGTCTTTATCCTGTGGCTTATCAGAAGGTGCTGGTTTGTCTGTTGGTACCCCGTCAAGACTTCCTGCATTGTCTTTGTCTTGTACACTTGGCGTTGTTGGGTCAACTGGAGTAACTGAAGGCTCTGTTGGCTGAGTTGCTGGTGCCTCTGTTTCTGTTGAAGCGCTAGGTGTTGTTGGCGTAACAACTTCTGTCGCTGGAGCAGAAGAATCAATTGGTGCAAGCTCGTCTGCTGATACATAACCAGCCTGTGCAAGTGCGATAGTTGAAAGTGCTAGTGTAGCTAATAAATTTTTCTTGTTCATTTTCATTTTGATTTTTCCTTTTTTAATTTTTAAGATAATTTGATTCCTTTGGTTCTGTTTCTACAACAAATCCATATTTTGAAGAATCAGAAGCTTTCACATCAAAAGTTAATCTGATGCTAGATGATTTATCTCCCTTTTTTACGGACAAGATATAGGAAACTGTGTATTTTTGAGTTTCTGAATCATAATTCAATTTCTCTAAAATAACGGATTGTAAAATCCCTTCTTTTGGTTTGGTAAATTTTGCATCACCTTCAGAAAGAAAGTCTACTAGGTTTTCTTTCTTGCCTGAGTAATAAGAGGGTAGAAAGTATCTGCTAAATACATCAACTTCATTTTTTGTTGAGATAAGATGTTGAGTATTTTTTTGTTCCTGATATAAGAAATTTACTTTTTCAGACTGGCTTGATAGATGAGCGAAAGCAAAAAATACACCAACGATATTTACTACTGCAAGCACTCCTAAAACACCTAAAAATAGATAAATTTTCTTCAGAGAAACTGACTTCTTTTGAGTTGTAGGGGGGACAACAGCTGTTTGACCTCCTACTTTTAGATCATATGACGGACGATTTAGTTGTGAAAGAACCGCCGTCTCACCTTCAGCTGGGAAAAGAGGAAGAGAAGAATCGGACAATCCCATACTTTGTTTATATACAGGATAAATCTGGTTCTCAAAATACTCCCTTTTTTCTAAATAGCTGTAATTCGCAAATTCAGAGCGAGTAAGTATCGATTGAATGAGTGGAAGCAAGAGGTTTTCATAGTCTTCAGTAATAAGGAACGGACTAGCATAAACCTCTCCTTCTGTCACCACGTTTTTCCCTTCCAGATGGGCAATTGCCACTTTTTTAAGCTGAAACTGACCATACATCTGTTTCAACTCTCTAAATAACAACTCGGCCTGTTGAAATGTTAGGTAGGGCAAACTTTTTGAAATCGGCTGAGAAAAATCAGAAAGATGATCCAATGACTCAATGATAGCAAGTAACTCACTATCATCCTCTGGACCTCTTCCATCTTCCCAGGTGATTTCTAGAAATAAGTCATCTGTAATCGAACATTTATTTTTATTTAAAAGTGAAAAAACCATTGTTTTCACCTCTTAGTTTTTAATAAAGTCAAAGAACCATTCAACGATACTTGGGCCTGCAGAAACACCAATAATTGCAACTGCAATAGCAACCCAGTGTTTTTTCATTGCTGCTTTTAATTCACGTCCACCAAAAGCGTAAATCAATGACGTTACAACTGCAGCAAGGCCAAATAGTACGACACCGATCCCTTGCACTTTTGTAATTCCTTGTCTTGCCAAGTTATCCGACTTAGCAAAAGGATCATCTGCATAAACGGTTGAACCTGTTAAGTATAGTGATAGACTTAATAAAAACAATTTTGATTTTGTTTTTACTTGTTGGATTTGGTTTGTCAAATAGTTTTTCATAGAAATCCTCCTTTGTTTTTTGACAACGTTAGTATAATAGATAATTGAAAAAAATTTTTTAAAGGGACAATCATTTTTTTATTTTAAACTTTAAGAAAATAAAGCTTCACCAAATGACGTCTTTTCAGCTTCAACATCGAATAATATTTCTCTTTTATCTTCACGGTGATGCTCATCTGGCGCATCACCTTCTACCCAAAGATGAAAATGATACTCTTGATTGTGATCAGATAAGTTCAGAAACTCTTTAGAAATTAAAGGAAGCACCTTATGTTTAATCACTCTTTCCAGAGGTCGGGCACCATCCTTTATATTGGTTCCTACATCCAATAAATAAGTAACCAAACTTTCTTCATAAGATAGAGTCAACTTTTGATTTTTCATTCTTTCTTCGATTCCTGATAGTTGTTTGACAATAATTTTCTTATTCACTTTCTCGTCTAACATGTTGAAAATTAATTTATATTCAATTCGATTGAGAAATTCTGGTCGGAATTTAGTTTCTAACTCCAACGTCATGCTCTTTTCAAACTGAACTTTATCCCTATCTGTTAGTTTTTTAAAATTCCCTTTCAATTCATACTGCTTAACAATTTTTTCAGCACCAATATTCGTAGTAATAATAATGATTGTATTCTTAAAGCTCACTTGCCTTCCAGTTGAATCAGTCAAGCGCCCTGCATCAAGCACTTGCAAAAATAAATCTACAACTTCGGAATGTGCTTTCTCCACCTCATCTATCAGAATAACGCTATAAGGTTTTTGTTTAACCTTCTCAGTCAATTGTCCTTTTGTTCTAGTTTGACGATCACCAATCAGCTTTGTGATATCTCCCTTTTGTTTATACTCAGACATATCAAAGCGAATGATTGCCTCTTCATCATCAAACATTCCCTCTGCTAGTGCCAATGCAAGCTCCGTTTTTCCAACCCCAGAAGTTCCCAGAAACAAAAAGGAAGATAAGGGCTTTCTTTGATCCTGTAAACCAGCTTGTGCAACAGTTATAGCATCCACAACAGCCTCTACAGCCTCATCTTGGCCTTTAACACGTCGTGACAGCTTTTCTTTTAAACCATCTAATCTTTCCTTGTCACCTTTCAAAATCGTCGTAACAGGAATACCTGTTTTCTTTTTCAGCACCTCTGCAATTTCTTGCTTCCCGACATGAACCAATCCATTTGTAGAACAAATAGTCGCTGCTTCATCTATCAAGTCAAAGGCTTTATCAGGTAAAAATTGATCAGGTATGTAGCGGACAGATAGCAGTACAGCTTGTTTTACAGCATCCGAACTAATAGACACCTGGTGAAAGTTTTCGTAAATAGTTTTAGCTTGTTCAAGAATTTCAATCGCTTGAGGAGTTGTTGGTTCAGGAACCATAATCGGTTGCATCCTTCGCTCCAGCGCTCGGTCCATTTCGATATATTCATGAAATTCATCTAAAGTAGTTGCGCCAATCAATTGAATCTCACCACGTGACAAAACTGGCTTAATAATATTTCCAGCATCCAGAGCGCCTTTATCTGAACTACCAGCTCCAACAATCGTATGAATTTCATCAATAAAGAGAAGATTTTCTCCTTTGGTTTTTACCATCTCCTCAATAATTTTCTTAAACTTAACAATAAATCCTCCATCCTCATCTGACATTAAACTAGATAATTCCAGAGAGCGTACGGTCAAGTTTTTTAATTTTGGAGATACCTGGTTTCGTAAAATGGCTAAAGCAAATCCTTCAACAATAGCTGTTTTACCAACCCCAGCTTCTCCTACCAAAATTGGATTGTTTTTGGTTCGTCTGAGAAGGGAGGTTTGAACGGCTTCTACTTCTTTATCACGGCCGTACACCTGATAATCTTCTGCTTTTTTTGAAACTTTTTCTGTCAAATTATCTGTATAACGATCTAAATAGGGTGTTTTTTTCTTTTCTTCAGTAGTCACACTTAATCACCTCTTTCTTTTACTTCTTTGATTTGAAGAGTGAGCTTATCTTTTATTGCATCCACAAATTCTTGTGGATTGATTGTCCCTTCTCCAATCTGAGATAGAAACATTTCCCAGCCTCCTGTTGTCTCTGGGTTGGAGAATTCGTTGTCATAGAGATAATTAATCAGTAGATAGGCCTTGTTGGTAGGAGTTAGTTGGCCTGTTTTTTTATCTTTGACAACATAGCCCTTGCTCTGAATTTTTTTAATGATTTCTCCTCTAGTGGCCTGTGTTCCCAAGCCATATTTAGGAAATATTTGGCCAATCAATTGGCTCTCAGTTAATCGTTTAGGTGGTTTTGTTTCACCCCCTACAATCTGAACCTGCGTATCAATTTCATCTCCCACTTGATAATTAGGAACTTCAACAGGACCTCGTACCTTTCGTGAACTCCATTCAGCCCATCCTAATTTATGAAGCGTTCTACCCTTTGTTTTAAAAACAAGACCATTATTTTCTACTTCAATAGTTTTGGTTGAATAATAACAATCATCCGCAAACATCAAGATTGCCTGCTTCACAACTGCTTCATAAATCAGTCGTTGATCAGTTTTTAAATTTGAAAGGTTTGGAATTCTTTCAGTCGGAATTAAGGCTGAGTGGCTCGTACCAGATACTTTTTCATCATTGACATAATCTTCCCTAGGCTCCAAAAACGCTGGCTGAAAATGACAATTAATAGCCTTTTGATAGGCAGATAGATTTTCTTTTAAATCGTCAAATTCAAAACGACTGATATATTTTGAGGTCGGTCGTGGATAGGAGAGAAAACCTTCCAAATATAGTCCCTCAACAATACTCTCTGTTTTGCTTGAGTCAAATTTCCAGGCACTTGCCGCAAAACTTTGTAATTCTGACAAGGTAAATAGCTGTGGAGCGGATTTCTGATGTTCTTCTGCCTCAACTGAAGAAACAACAGAGGTGGTTGATAACCCCCTTGAAGAAGCTAAAATAGCCTCACTATCCTTAGATTTATTTTTTGTGGTGAAGAATACCCCATTTTTCTTATCCTCCAGCTGAAGTTTCCAATATTTTTCTGGAGTAAAGTTACGAATCGCTAAATCATTTTCACAGACTAGTCTAATTGCAGGTGTCTGAACTCGGCCAACTGATAAATGACTTCCCTTTGTTCGGGGTAGCTGTCCTTTTGCTTGAAGATCAATCGTTGCAAGAGGTGATAAATTCATGCCTACCAACCAATCACTTTGTGCACGTGCTTCAGCTTCCAAATAGTAATTATAGGTCTCTGAAGGTTCCTTCAATTCCTGAAAAGCTTTTTGAAGAGCTTTCTTGGTCAAGGAGCTTGCCCAAAGCCGTTTCCAGATTTTCTCCTTGCCTCCTGGTATGTGCGATAAAATAGAGTACGCAATCCGCTCTCCTTCTCTATCAGCATCCGTCCCAATAATCACTTGATCCGCTGCTACAACTTCATCATAAATTCTCTTAAATTTTTCTCTGGAATTCTTATCCTCTTTGAGATGTTGCTTAAATGAAACATTTGTCAGAGGTAATTTATCAAGTGACCAGTTGTCTGGTTCACTGTATTCAAATAGGTGCCCTTCAGCAGCCACCACATGGACTTCAGCTGGAAAATAGAGTGATTGCCTGATAACATAGACACCTTTCTTTTTACTAAATTGTCCCAAAGCTGTAGCATAAGCTTCTGCCTGTTTCTCTTTTTCAGCCAGAATAACTATAACCATATCATTCTCCTTCTACTTCATTTTCTGTCATTGTAATCTATAATTAAAAAATCTTTTGTAAAGGGACATTGACACAGAGTAGAACGAGTTCATATCAAAGAACAACACAAAAAGTTATATAACTTTTTACACAAAAAAGAGGCTCACAAAGAGCACTCTTTCTATACTTTAAGCCCCTTCTTTGGGCTTTGGATAAAATTTTGATTTTGTCCCACCTGTCTATTCAACTGATAAGGCTTTGTATGTTGTTCAACACTTTTTACAATCTTAGATACTGTTCCATGAATCCGTTTCATAGATTGCGCTAGTTGTTGATCATCAAGAGAGGTCAAATTATCAGTCCAAATTGCCATATAGCGAATGGCTTTCTCAGAGGTATCTAACCCAAAATGATTAGAAACGAGATAACTTGTCATCTCAGCTTCAAGTTCTCTACGATCTTTTGAGACATCTTCCTTATACGAGTTAGCAAATTTAGGATTATGTAGACTAGCATGCGCCAACTCGTGAATGGTGGTTGCAACGACTTCTCCAGGAGTATTATCTGGATTCAAAAGTATCTTTTGTTCATCTGGATAAAAAGATCCTTTCGCACTTCTCAACTCTTTTGCATCGTCTTGATAGATCGTTACCCCAATATTCTTAGCATAGTCTGAAAGTCCCTCAAGCACCTCTTTTGTACGAATATGATCCATATTAAAGTTATAGTGACGATTTGGCATCGCTTTGGGATAAAATTCAGGCTTCAAGGTTGTTTGGGATAACTCAAATACTTTATACGTAGCGAATTTAGCTAAGCCTGTATTTGAATCTCTTTCTTGGAAGAAGCGAGATTTCAATTTTCCTTCTTTCTTTAAAGCCATTTCTTCAGGTGTCGCTTCAGAAAGTCTTTTATATTTCGGATTGCCTTTTCCATTTTTTACCTGGTTCCCATTTTCATCCAATACAGGAATCATTTCAACCATCATAGGTCTAAACAAGGTAATATGTGATTTTTCTCCTGTCTTAACCGAAAGATTGTTATGGATAACTTCTCTTGTTCGACCTGTTTTTTTATTGGTGTAGGTATTTCTCGTTTCAAATACCTGATCTGAAGTAATTCCAAGAACTTCCCCCATTGATTGCCACTGATTATAGGTTGCGACAGCACTCGCTCCTGGCCACTGTTCCTGAATCAAAGCGACATTTCTAGGTGAGAGCTCTGGGAACTTACTCATAAAATTCAGATACTCTTCTAATCGTTCTGGTGTTTCTGTGTACTCTCTCACTTTTTGGAAAGCAACCTCACTCAATTCATGAGGCGTTAAAGCAGCATAATCAATACTACTTGAGTTTACTTCAGGGGTCTCCAAATCCGAAATAGGTTCCTCTTTCAGAATCTCCTCTACACGCTGAAGCAAATTAGTTTTAATTTCTTGCTTAGAAGATCGAAAAGCCATCGTTTCTCTTGTATCAGGAGTTTGACCTGCTACTTCTTCTGTCAATCGAGTCGATTCATTTGCTTCCTGGGAAATTTCCTTATTCACCTCTCTATTTTCCAGCTGAGAAAGAATTTCTTCATCCATCGATGCCAGTACAGATTGACCGTTTAGTCGACGATATCCTAGCCCTAACATTTGTGAAATAGGTGTAGTCTCATCTCCAATATCATATCGAATTCCCTCTTTGATCATTTCACCCCCTGGAGCATAAACATCAAACTTAATTTTGGTAGGAGGGATATAGCCTTCAGTATTGCCAGCTGTTACTTGTTTCATTCCTTCTTGATGAATTGGATAAAAGTCCTGATTGGCCTTGTATAGCTCTCTGGCAAAGTCTTGATAAGATATCAGCTCTGTTTCTTTAAAAGGCAATTTAGGCCCATCTGTACGCTCCTCAGACCATTGAAGGCGTACATGATAGTTTTCCTTATAGATATGATCTTGTTTCCATTCTTTATAAAAATCTGAATTTGTATCTAGGAGATGATTTTCTCTAGCTGCAGCTACAATCTGATCAAATTTATCATTGTACTGTTTCGCATAGTCAAGATACTGATTCCAGGCTTGATGAAATTCTTCTGGAGTTTTTGAGATATCACTTGGCACACCTAAATTATAGACAGTATCTAAGACTTGAGTAAACTTATTCGCATCAAGTAGGGAGTTATTCAGTGTATTCTCTAGAGCTGGTGGTTCAGGTTCTTCAGAAACCTCCTCATACTGCTTATTTTTTAAGATAGATAACATTTCCTCGCCACCATCTTTAACATATTCCTCATTAATCGATAGCTGTTCAATCTGGCTATCACGTTCACGGAATACGCCAAGAATAGGTGTTTTATCTACCGTCTCCAGTTCCTTGGTAAGTTTTGTCCGAGACTTAAAAACTGATATTGGAATATAGTTTTCTTCCTCTAACTCTTTGAATAACAAGATAATATCTTTATCATCAGACTTTATAAGACTATCAAAACGTCCATCATATCGCCTAAGATTAGTTAAATCATCAAAATAGAAAGATGTACTTTCTGTTGCGACTGAAAGATCTGATAAGACCTTTAGTTTGTCAAAAGCCGCATCATTATTAGCCAATAAAATATTGTCAAAATGCCCATTTCCTTCTGCAAAATCATGTAAAGTTTTCTCAGGTGTCTGCCCTGATGCGATTGGCTTAATTCCTGTTAGATGCATGAAATGCTTTTCTTCAAAATTCACTTGTACAGTCTTATCAGGGGTAACATAATAGATCTTTGAGTTTGCCAACTCATCCAAATAATATTGTGCTGCATTTTGCAAAGCTAGTCTACGGATTGGACGATTTAATTTAGTTAATTCATCCAAGGAAATAGAGTGATAGTAGCCATCATTACTTGACTGAAACTCTTCATTTATGGTAAAATAAAGTAAATGAGAGGATGTCGTAGGACGACTGGTAACAGAGCGTTCAAAGGTGCCAGCTTTTGGTACGGGTGTGGGACTGCCTTCAGCTTCGGGCTGTAAAGACCCCAGACTACCACTGGTCCTCTCATTTTTTTGTTGCTCCAAAATCACATCTAGCTCTTGAGATTTCTCAGGGGCTTTTTCTTCTGAAGTCTCCATTATCTTAATAGGATGAGTCTCAAGACGTGCCATCAAGTTATCCAATAATTCATGGTTTAACACCACTTCTCCCTCTTGCTCATCCAAATAGTGAAACAATATATTTGGTGTTGTCACAAAATCATGGGCAAAATCTCTTGTTCCGGATTCAATCAATGGATATTCTAGCATTCGCTCAACCGATTGTGATAGATTATCAAGGGTTCTTTCACCAAAATAGGCGCCAAAACTGTCATTTGAAAGGCTCTCTAGCTGCTTGTTGGTATTATAGGCTGCTATAGCCAGTTCACCAATAAACTGGGTTGAAATATCTACTCCCAAAGCTCTCTGATGAGGTTTCAATGATTGATACAAGGAATCCTGCTCAGGAGTTCCTTTTTTCTTGTATAAATCAATCGTTTGATCATCAATAGAGGTCAAAAGTGAATGAATGGGAGACAACACTTCCATTCGCTTATCATTGAGATATTTGGTAGGATGGCTATTTCCTAACTTCGCAAAGACATCATATAGATAGAAATCTGGGGCAAATTCAATTGATAATTCTCCAGATTGAATCCGATTATTTAAACTCTTTGTTAATGCTTCATTTTCACGTTTTACTTCTTCATAGCTCATCAATCTTCCAGCATTCTCCTCTATATTCCTAATAGACTCTTGATTGCCTGGAGAATTCTTTTCTTCCGCAGCTAGATCTGTTTCAGAGGGTCTAGTTGACTGAACAGAGAAAGAAATATTGTTCCAATTTTCTTTAAGCCACTCCGCATCTTCAGGAGAAAGGTGGCTGGTATCAGGAAAGTGACTTGATTCTGATAAAGTTGCTTCAGCTATTTCTTCATATTCTGATTTTCGACTATCAGATTTTTCTTCATGCTGACCTTTTAGAACATCATTCCAGTCCGTTTTATCTTGCCCTGGTCTTAGTTCTGGTAGATCCGAATTGATAACAGCTCCTTTTGCTTCCAATTCTTGAATGAATGTTCTACCTGCTTTATCATTATCTAAAGCTAGAGTGATTAAATCCGCATTTTCCCCATCTTCAAAAAAGTGATGATCAATAGCGACTTGAAGTCCGTCTGCCATTTGTTCAGGTGTCCATCTTAGTGGTTTTCCTGAAATTTCAGCTTGAATTTGAGATAGATGACAGCCAATAGTCGATTCTTTCAAACCATCCATAGAAACTAATCTGACGTCCTGAAGACTATTCTTGTGCAATTCATAGTAGGACATTAAATCAATTGGACTCTCAGTGAAAATCAATCGTTTTGGACTGCCAATATCAACATGAATACCTGTCATAGAATCGGAGTTTTTCATAATCACTTTAGCATATCCATGTTTTGGCCACTTCTCCCAATTCTCCTGTATTCCTTGTAAAGAGGCTCCAACAACTTCACCTGAAGAAGAAAGGGACTTGAAGACAACAACTGGCTCAATCGCATTTGTTGAACTTCCGCTATTACCTTTCGCAAAGTAGTCAAGTTTGGCATTAGCTTGGGCTAAAACACCCTGTTTAAAAAAATAATCAATCGTTTCATCTGATAGACCACGTTGATTTCGTAAGTAGTCTCGTCCAGCTGATAACGGTTGCTCGTATTTCTCAAGATAGTATTTAAAATCTTCTTGAGGCCTTTCAACCAGTTGAAACTCTTTAAAATTTCCATCATTTAAAAAATCTACCGATTGGTTAAAATCTACTTCCTTTATCGTCTCAACCAAAGAAATCGCATCACCACCTGTATTTCTAGAAAACCATTTCCATAAATTTTTATCAGGTGAAATAACTAGGCTATCATGTTCTTTCCATCGATAGTCTCGTCCAGATCGAACCAGCTCCATCTGAAGCTCGTTTGCAACATCCAAAATATCTCTAGAACGTGCAAATTCAACACGTTCTCTACGGCTTTTCCCACGTCTTGATTCTTGTTCTGTCATATAAAATCTCCTTAAAATCCTTCATACTGTGGTTTGTACGGCTCTTTCTCTGCTTGTAGAAACGTTTCTGGGTCTAAGTGAACCAATTCCCCTACTGAAAAAGATTCAAATAGCTCAGAATTTTCCTTAAAATCTAGAACCATTTCTAAATCAGAATTTCTTCCTTGACCTTCAAAATGCACTTGCTTATTATCGGCATTCATTGCCGTAATTAACCATTCAGCTGAAAAGTCAAAGTCTTCAACTGCAACATCTGGAAATAATAGCTTCATTTTTCTTCTCCTTTCTCTTTTTATCTTTCTATTCTATGCAATAACCAAGAAATTCCAGTTAAAGGGACAATAGATTTCCATTTTCAACAAAAAAAGCCATTGCTTTTACAATGACTCTTATATACTTTGTCCTTTTTCCTCAAGTTCTTGTCTCTCATCACTTCTCTCACGTTCCATAAGGGCTTTTTTATTTGCACGTTGGGCCCTTTGAAGAGAATTGGTCAAATTTCTCATGAAATCTGTATTGATGATTGCTTTGCCTTGGGATTGTTGGACGTTTTTTCTTTGCAAGTTCTTCCTTTCTTGCATTTTATGTGAAACAGCTTGAACTAACTGACTTTTCTGATTGCTTTCTTCCTCTGGCAATATTTTTTGATAAAGTGATTTGAGTTCAGAAAATCCTTTCGCATTCTCCCGTTTTAATTTTTGAATAGTCGCTTGATCAGTCGTTTGTGAAATTTCCTTGTTTCGACTGTAAATCTGATGTTTCAGCTGAAAAATTGAGATATGGGTTTGTAACTCTTCTATATAGCCATCTTTCGTAATAGGATAGCCCTTTAGAATAGTTAGCACTCCTTCATCTTGAAGAGGTTGAACTGCTGCTAATTCTCCCTTCAGACGTTTAATAGGTGCTTGAATTGCTAATGAATCAGCCTTTTCTACTGAAAATGAAACACTATCTTCAAATTGGTTAGCAAGAGATTGTTTTAGAGATTGGTCTGCTTCACCTAGTTTATAATTTGGAGTCAGTTGCAATTCAGTCAGCTTCAGTCTTTGTTGAATTTCTTTCTTTTTCAATTCAACAAATGGCTTATCGGTTTCAAGTGGTTGAATTTGATCAAAAAGAGTTTTACGTACTAATAGACTACTCTGCTTTTCTTCCAATAAACTCAATTTTAAAGCATAGCGAAATGTTCCTAGCTCCTGGCGCTCTTTTAATGATCGATCACTTTTCTTTTTAGCTGCTTCTACAAGTTCTTTCAAATCAGCTGAAGAAAATAGTGATAAGTCCCTTAAACTAAGTTGCTTCTGTAGTAAGTCTTCTTTCATCTGGCTCACATCATAAACTAATTCCGTAACATATTCAGGACGTCCCAAACCTGTTCCATGTTTGTCATAAGTAGCATAGACTGGTTTTGTGATTTCAAGAGGTTTCGCCCCATCTTTTAGATCATAACCCAGTTTTTTCCAGGCATCTAGTGTTTTGATAACACTTGCATTGGGATCCTGGGCTAAAATTAATTTTTGATTCTTTACTGAGAAATTGGCCAAATTTTTTTCCAGCCGAACGTCAGCTATTTCAGGAGCATTCTCACGAAATAAGTGCAAGATTCTATTTGCTAGTCGTTCTCTCAACTCTTTTTCTCGATTCGCTATTAATTGCTGCAGATGATAGCCTGCAGCCTCCTGTTGTGTTTTCTCAACACGACCATCAAGTTTCCGAATTTTCTCGTAGGTTGATTTTTTCCCAGCCGAATAAGCTCCTCTATAGGTTTCTAGGAAGTCCTTCGTTTCTTTCAGAAATTCTTGATAGAGATCTTTCCCATCATTTTCTAAATAGGAGTCCAGATAGCGGTCAAGGAAGAATTTACTGACTGCAAAATCTCTTGCATTTGATCCATAGCGCCATTTTTTATCCATAGGCAAATGATTATAAGCCTGCTCCAAAAAATTTTTTTCAGCTGAAGAACGAACCTTCTGATCTCTAAATACAGAATTGATCAACTCACTTCTGATATTGGCCAAGATTTGTTCTCTTCTAACAATCATTCCTCTAGTCTGTTCATTCAACAAGCCATGAAAAACATCGCTTTTAAAACGCTCAATAGTTTTCTGGGAAAAGTTTCCTCTGTACTCCATTCGTCCACGAGGTCGATAGAAAATTTTTTCTCTTGCAGACTCGACTTCTGATAAACCAAAATGCACATGAATATTATCCGTATTCAAGTGAATGTTGGCCCACCAAAATGATGAATCAGATAAGCCTTCTTTTTCAATCAACCTCGGCAATGCTTCACGTATGACCGACTTAATAGCTTGCTGATCGACTTTCCCAGTTTCCAGATCATATAATCCCTCCTTGGCCAAAAAATCATTATCAAAAGAGATAACACCCTGCCATAGAAGAGAGCCATTTTGATAAGCCTGTTCTAACTTACTTTTCAATTCAGTTACTTTGCTACGCTGCAAGTAATTGGCTTCTTTTGTAAAAATCGCTGTCATTTCTTCATTTTGATTTTCAGTAGCATAAGAACGATTCATATAATCGATGTACTCCTGGAAATTAAGTTTTGTTTCTGGGACTTCAGCTTGGATTTTTTGTAGTTCATCTTCAGTTAGAGACTCGATATTTTGTCTGTGTGTTTCTAAATTTAATTCGTTATCAACCTCAACAGCTTCGTCTCTATTAGTGTAGTCTACAAAGCCACTATTTGCTTCAGTGTATTGCAGCATGAAGGTAATACTTGGACTAGAAGATACGTTCATTATTTTCCTCTCTTTGAATTAAAATAGTCCATTTTTTCTTAAAAGAGCATAGTCTTTTAATAACGGTTGTAATTCTTCAGGTTCAACTTGAAAATCATTGATCCACCGTCCTGATTGAGAAATATGTAATTCTTTTTGATCTTCAACAAATTGCATGGGAATCAACAAGATATTTGGTTTTTCTAACTCCGAACCACTTTCTCGTTCTAAAAAGGCGACAATAAAATCTTGATTTCCTTTTGTCCTCACTTGCCAGTGATGGGAGTTCCCGTTTTTCCTTTTATACAATGAGCTGTATTTTACATCAATCGTTAGACCATCTAGCCAAAAATCATATACTGGATTATTTTTCTTGAAATACTTATTCGCATCCGTTGCATCTGGAACATACTTTTGAAAAAGCTCCTCGGCCATTCCCCCGAGCTTAGCTGTCTTAGAACCATACTGAATTTTATCTTGAATTTTAAGGCAGCCACTCTTTATTAATTTCAAATGAGCTATATGAGTAGGCAGCCCTGATTGTTTCACCGCTTCATGAAAATCTCCTGTTTCTAAATAGATCTCAACAATATCTACCATTTACTTCACCTCAATGAGAATGTTTGATAGTTTGACCACGTGCAATATCTTCTTGAATAATATCGTTGATTCGTGCCATCAATTCATGTTGTGTAGGATCCAATCGTGAATGAATAGATTCCAATTCTTGAACATCAAAATCATCTTTCGTAGTAGCATGAAAGTTGGTTAGTGTTAAATAGAGAATTTGATCAAGTTGACGATGAATTGCCTTATTGTCATTTCCAGAATCAAAGGCATCCCCCAAATTTTTTTCCAGCTGAGTCAGTCGCTCATAGAAGTTTTTTCCTTCTCCTAACTCAATAAAAAGTTTATAAAAAACTTCAATCAAAGTGACAAGCGTTGCTGAATTATTTCGATACTGTTTCTGCAAAGCAGACGATTCTTTCAAGTAGGATTTTATTTCCTTAAATTTTTCATGTGTTTCTTCGCTAAAATATAAGCTAAGTCTTGGATTCATTTTTCCCTCCTCAAATTTTCTGAGATGATCCTGTCAAATAATTGATTTTATATCCTGGTTGAATATTAAAGATATATACATCAAATGAGATCTCATCATCTTCAATACTCTGTGCTTCCATACGAACTCCTCTAGCAACTAATTCCACATTTCTAAAGATGGGAGTTACTCGATAGCGAACATGGTGGTTCGTATTTTTTATGTAGTTAGCAATTTTATTTTCATAGTAGACCATTGATGATTGTTCATCTTCAAAATTTGCATTTAAAGCACGTGTACCTGTAAATAAATTTTTAGCATTCGCATTCTCTCCACTTAATTGAAAACCGATTAAGTGAGAACGATTATATAAATAATCTTCTTTCCCGTTGAAAATTATTTTTTTATTTTTCCATCCTGTTGGTGTGATAGACGAAATAGATTCTCTATCTTCAGTTGGCATCAATTCTTTTCCCAACATCGCTTCAGCAATTCCTACACGATTTAAAAAATCTAGATCAGAATATTTTTCCCAGCTACCATTTTCTAAACTCAATTCGCTTTTTGTAAATTGTGATTTTTCATTGACGACAATCACCTGATTTTTTCCATCATACTCCTTCGATTTCAAAGCATCATTTTTCAGAGTAGGATTCAAATTTGAGTCGGAATTTTTTTCTTCAGCTGAATCGGCTATGTTCAATTGAGTCGGGATATCATTTTGTGTCAAGCCAGATTTGATAGCATTAAAATTGTTAGGTTGCACGACAAAGATTGCAAGAAAAATGAGAATGATGAACAGAGATTTATTCTTCTTCATTTTTAAACACCACCTGACCGTCGTTCAGCATCAAGTGCAGATACATCATCCATAAAATGTAACCAATTTGTAGTTAGATCATTTACAATATCTTGTTTAACATTTAAAGCTGAAAGAGAAATTTCATTCTTCAACATCAATTCTAAAATCTGACTTTGTTGTTCTTTGATGACAGATAATGTTTCCGCAAATTGGTTATTGTACAAATTCAATCCGTCATTCATTACGATATTTTGAACTTGCGATAACATAAACTCATTAAAACTTGGATAGTTATATTTTTTTGAAATAGCCTGAAGTTGTTCAAACATATCGTCGGGAACATTTCGAATTAAAAAATTTTTAGTCATCACTTTCCACCTCTCCTTCATACTCTAACCAACGTGAAATATGACCGCCATAACGATCCATTTTTTCTTCAAATTCAGAGAGTATCCTGGTCTGTTTTTTCATTTGTTCCAGAACATGGTCAGAAGCTAATTTCATATTTTCCAAATGAGCAACATACAAATCTTGAGCACGATTAAATTTTCCGTACTCAATTTTTTCACGACAGATTGAGAGCAGAAAATCATTAAATGACTTAGCTTTATTTTTTTTAGCAAGAGCTTTTAGATAGCTAACCTCTTCCTGTGTTAATCCTCTAATGAGAATGTCCATCTGTATCCTCCATCTTATTTTTTATTGTCCAAAAAAACAGGACTTCTTTTTTCTTTTGTCGAAGCAAAAGCCAAAAGAAGCAAAAAAGAAAACTTCAACCTCGCAACATCACGAACCGACACGGTTCTATTTTTGCGGTTTTTCAACACACTAACACACACAGAGGGACTAAGGTCCTTTTTAGGTGTGTTGTGGTAGAAAAGAGCATAAGGGAAACTGATATCACGTGCCGTGATATGTTGATAGTATCAACGTTTCCAATGATATCAATTTTCTCGGTTTCACCTACTTACACATACATACTATACTTACCTTTACACACTTTATAGGTGTTATACTTACACTGTTTTTGTTCTTTACATACTTTTGCTTACACCATCTTAGACCTCGTTTTGAAGTTCAAAATCCAAAAATCAAGACTGATTTTCAGCTGGAAAGTTTCCTTCTTCTCGATTTTTCTTCGCTGCTAAACGTTGTTCTTTTTCCTCTTCTTTGATGAGGTTTAATTCCATTTTTAACTCTTCAAAAATTGATTCATACGACTGATTTTTATTTTTCTTCAATTGAATTTGAACATAAATTTTACCAATTTGTTTTTGAAGATTCTCTTCTGCTTCTTTACGTTCCTTTTCTAAAAGGGCAACTTTTTTCTTTGCCTCTTCTAGTTGATTATCAATTTTTGTTAAATCATTTTTAGCCATGATCACTTCTCCTTTTTATTTAATTAATCCAATTGTAACCGAAAATCTCAAATTATTTTTTAAAGGGACAATCATAAAAAATAAATCCCCTTAATTCAAAAATTAAGGAGATTTTTGACTACTATTTGTTAGTAAACACGAACTCACCTGTCATAGAAAACGCACTCTTTTTACTCACATCAAATCGAATCAACCAGAAACTAAAATCATGTTTTTTCCCAAACGGAAAGACATAAAATACTGGATGATAAAATTCTTCAATATCTACAAATTCTCTTTCAAGAGGAGCTTCAGAACCATTCCATGCTTTTCTATAATAGGAAATACCTGTCTGTTTTTCTCTATTCAAAAAACTTAATTCTACAATATCTTGATAATCCTTTTTCACTGCTCGCTGATTAATCGTAATCATTCGTTGGTTTGCATCACCTTCATCAGCATCTGTAAAAAGATTGATTTTAGGAGGTAGCTTATCTTTTAATTTTCGGATTCCAAGGTAGTCCTTATTTAAGATATTTTTGAATAGATAACGCTGAAAAAGTTTTGCTTGAAACCAATTCATGAAATAATAAATACCGATACTAAAGATTGTGGCTAAAAGCCAGAAAGATGATTCATTTTCTTGTATTGGTTTTTCTAATGCAACTGTAAAAATGATGACAAGTACAAAATTTCTTATGAACATCTTTATAACCTGCATTTCAGCCCCTAAACGTAACTTCGTAAAAGGCGCACATAAAATAATCAAACACATCATTGTTCCAAAAATCTTTGGATCAACCTCAAGTATTACGGAAGCTTCTTTTATAAAAACAGCGCCTGTAACCATTACAAAAAATAAATATAACCATTTAAAGGCTTGTCTAATAAGCCAATTCACTCCACAAATGGCAGATAATTTATATCCCAATTTATCAGTTTCTTTTACCATTTTAATTAAATTTTTCATTTTATTTTACCTCACTTTAATTCATTTCTACAGTTTCAATAGGATTTGAAAATTCAAATGTTCCATCTTTAACAGCTTCTTTTTTCTTGTCTAAAGACTCCAATTTAGCCTTCAACTTTTCAATGTTTTTATAGGCTGTTTCGATGGTTCTATTCTTCGTTTCAATGTTTGTATCCAGCGTAGCAATATTCTTTTGATTGGCTTCTAGATCATCACCTGTTAAATATTTTGCTTCCGCTTGAAGACTCGCTTTTCGTGAATTATCATCTTCAATTGATTCCTTTAATTGAGCAATTGAGGTTGTCAATTTTTGAGACTGTTCATTCTGGAAATTGATCTCTTTTTCGATCTCCTGAAGAGTAAATTCTTCTCTGGAGACAACTTCGATAGCTTTGATTTCAAGCTGAGTATTTTGAGGAGTTACAAAGAATTGTACAGTGTCATCTTCTTCAGATTTCTTCTGAGAAACCTTTTTAGAATCACTGGATGGCGATGAAATATTCACATCAATTGAACTAGAAGCGACTGTCTGATTTGTCACATCGATCGCAAATGCACCAAAATTTTTCGGAACTCCTTTAATAATAACTGATACTTTATTATCAATGATTGGGACAACATCCATTTCTATTTTTGAATCTTTATGTTGCGCATAGAGTTTCCATTTCAATCGTTTGGCATCGATGCCCCGATCTACCGAAGTCGTAGCATCTTTCGTCTCAAATTGTAAAACAATAATTCCAGTATCTGGTGAATATTCCTGGCTGACCAGTTTCATCTCACCACTGCCATTCGCAAAAACCTGCTTTGTTTTGAGTTGTTCTGAAGTATAAGTTTGTCTTTGTGGCGAGAAAATTGCTCCCATCAAAAGGGTCAACCAGGTCACAAACAACATTGAGAAAATAACTAGTTTTCTCTTAATAATATTCTCTTGAAACCAAACTTTAATCTTAATAAATGGTTTCAAAATTGGGCTAGATTTTATCTTTTCAATCCATCGTTTTGCTGTCTCTATCATGATAGATTTATCCTTTCTATTCTATATGAAATAATGATAAAATAAAATAAAAATTATTAGTGAGGTAATTATTTATGTCTTTTCAATCTGCTTATAGTTTAGAATTAAAACAACACGTAACTCCAAAAGAAGCCTTTGATTTTTCCTGTTCTCTAATCGGAACTCCTAATCATTTAACTGATGCCAAAAAATTTCAATGTGGAGAAAAATGCTCCTTCAAATTAACCTTAGCTAACTTCAATAATCCAGCCTTTAATAAAACTCCCTATTTTACTCCTGGGGCAAGAAATCAAAAACATGACCCTAATAATTGTCAACGTATGATTGAACATTATCAACAAAGGGAACAAGAAGTAACGTCTGAAAATCATATCTCTTTTTACCGTGAGAAAAATAAACTGATTATTGACTTAGACCTTGTTAAAGGGAGCTTGGCTACTGTAACTAAACCTAGACAGAAAGACGAATCCAATTTTTCTTCTGAGTCAAATAAAGATGAAATTCATCGTCAGAGCTCTCATTCCTCTTGTACTGATGAGGACAAGAGGACTTTCCGTAGCCATGTGAAACAACTCAGAGACTTAGTCAATTATTTTTTAGAATACCAGTCTGGAGAGAAGTATACATTCTATGATAAATATAAAAGAGAAATCCAACTCGAAAGATACTTTGTCAATCTAAAAGAAGCAAACCAAAGAGGAATAAACCTAGAAGATGTTCATATCTATTATGATACTGCAACAGTAAAGTCTATTGACAACAAAGAGAACCCTGAAAAAAGTTATTTTTTAGTTAGATTCCATAGTTTATGCACAATTGAACAAGACTCTAATTATCCAACTATAACAATTAACAAAAGCCTCGCTAACCATCATGGAGTTAAAGGAAAGCTGAAAATATTAGAAAAAGCTTCAAAAGATAAACAACCTCTTAAACTATTTTACTTTGGAAAGTTTGTTAAGCATAGTTCTAAGAAATACATTAATCCCGACGTAAGCTATGAAGATATTTTGGACTATTTAGTCATCAGTTAATATTTCAAAATCTAACAGTTCTTGATGAGTGAACTCTATAATTTTGTATGAACCAATAAATCTAAAATTCTCGAGAAAATGATTCTCAACAGCTTCCCTAGCTTCCTTATAACTATTAAAAACCCTTGTTCCACTAATTTCATCTGACCAAGCTAGTTTCCCACTTTTTTGTGGGACTAACCAGACACTTTTTCCAACATTGATTTGCATAAGGACAGCGTAATATTTTTGTTCCATATTCTCATTTTCACCTTTCTAATTCTAAATAGTATCTATTTATGGTTTTATAATAATGGCTTATCTCTGATTCCCATGCTTCTTATATCCTTTCCAAATAAATGAAACCCTACTTTTAGACCAAACACTTTTTAGTAACATTAAGAAGGCTAATGGCAACCTTTTCGTTTTGATTTCATTTCCAAATTTATCACATATAGTTATCCTGAAGAGCGGTACGAACCAGATCGCAATCAAGATAGTTCCAACCACGCCATGCGCAATAGCATTTAAAAATTGATACATACTACCTCCTTAAACATAGTTCAATCTTTCAGGTGCTAACTCCAAGGTCAACCAGATCGCTTTTTCTTTGGAAACATGTGTTATAGTTCCCCCCTCATCATTAAAACGATGTAGAGTAAATGTCCCATCTGGTATTTTTCCTAAAACAACCATTCCTTCATTTGTTTTAGCACGCCATATTTCCCAATCTGTTTGAAAAGCTGTCTCGGCCCACTTACTCAGCTTTATTCTTTTAGTCATTTAGGGCCTCCTGGATTGCTTTCTCATCTGCTACAATCTTTTCCTCTGAATCCCTCGAAGCATATAGATATTTCTTTATTTTTCCATTACGAATCTTGACGATAGTTGCAGCTTTTTCAACCTGGTATTTTTCTACCAACTTTTGACCTTCTTCTGTCTGAATGTCAATGTAAAATGTAGGATAAGAACCTTTATTGGCTGCATCTACAACTACACTTTTTCCAACCTGACAGTACGGACAATCTTTTCTATAAAATACTAGATTTACATTTTGATCAAGTACAGTATTCTGGTATTCCTTCTGAGTAAGATGAGGATCATAATCTAAGATAAAATGATCTTTATACATCCTATATCCTCCTAGAACTGCGAGACTCACAAATAAAATAACGAGAATAGCACCAACAGCTAACTTGATGTATCTAAAAAGCTCTCTCATCCTATTTCCTCCTCATCCATAAAATCAAATATGGAACCTTGAACATAATCAATCTTGGCCAATTCTTTTATTTCTGATTTCAAGTTAGTGAACGTTGTCATCACTTCTTGAAAAAGCAAAGGATCAAATTCCTCGGAATCCAATACACGGACAATTGGTAACATTGGATAATGATCTCTCAACTGCTCCTGCAGGTAATCTGAAATCATTTTATCATTCGAGATAACACTATCTACTCTAATAATCGCTGGAATGCTAGTAATACTCTCCTCGTTTTGATAAAAAGTTAAAGCTACATCCCCTGCAGAAATAGACTCAAATTTTAAGTTATCCGATGAAAGTTTAAAATAATAAGCCAATGGTTCCTGTCCAACTCCTGTTAGGTAATAGCCTCGAATAATTTTGAATAACTCTGACATCGACCTGTCTCCTTCCTAACAAACTTTTAGAAGTCTAAACGGAGCTTGATACACATCTGGATAGTGAATCAATCTCTTTTTTCTTTGTTCAGGAAGTGGTTTACGATAATGTTTTTGAAGATACTGAAAAGCTAGTCCCAAGGTATCAAAAACTAAAACTTTATTCTCCCCATTACAAATATAGTCACCTAATTCAAAACTAAAAATTACATACTTCATTCTTCTTCTCACTTTCTATTTTGGGCAATCATTGCCAGCTGATCTGTCTCTAACTCATCATCATATCCGTTTTCAAAACGAACTTGTTGACGAATCCCTATAAGTGAGAGAACTAAGAAAAATCCTCCTACAAATATAAGACTAAACAATCCAACTAAAATCAAAATCATATCATTCCTCCATAGGTTATTTTATGTACATGTATATCCTTGTAATAATCGTAGATATAAATGTAAGGCAGTTTGCGGGTTTTTTAAATTATCCAATATCAAGTTCAAATAGAGATAGTTGTTGTGTTTGTTTAAACCCATCTTTAACCTTTTTTATCACTCTCTGAGTGAACTCTATACTTTCTTCAAAGAAAGTGGCAATGTTAGCCATATAAGCCTCCTGACGTTCTTTCTTCACCTGGATAAGGAAAAGGAAGATTGCTTTGATAGAGGCTAATCTGATGCCTCCTCCACGGCCATGTTTAACTGTGAAGAAGATCTTTTGTTCTGCTTTGAGAACCTTCAATACTTTATCCAATGAGCGCTCAGGGATGTTCAACTTCTCTCGTATCTCTTTTTTTGTCGTCTGGATAAATGGATCCTCGGATTGATAGAAACCTTCTAAATAGGCCATTACGTCTGTTTTCCATTCATGAAGATGACTATTCTTTCTGTCCGCTCGTTTCTTCTTAAACTTGTACCAACGTTGCTTCACAAAGAGATCTGAAGCCTTTAGTTCCTGATTGACCCATGCTCTACATAAAGTCATTACATAGTCACGACTAGCAGCTTCATATTTTCCTGAATAGGCGCTTATGATAATCTTATGATATTCAGCTGAAGAGAGTGGTTCGTCTAGATTTGCATTGAAACTAGAAAGAACCTCCTCACATTCTTCCTGATCGATTCCTGAAGAGAAGTTGGCTAAAGCTAGCGTGAAAAGAACGTTGTTTCTTCCCATCAAGGCTTTTCCACCTTTGATATTTCCCTCTCTCATCAGCAATTGATACCAGGGTTCATCAATCTGTTTTACCCCTTCAGAACCTGAAATAACCGTCAAATTTGGCTTTTTACTTGGGAAGGGAAGGTCTGATTGCTTCATTGACCAATCTAACCACTCCTGGAACGAATAGGTATAGTCAGCATCAAAGAATTCAACGTTATCAGTTCGAGGAATCCGAGCAATCCCAAAATGGTTACAGGTCATATCTACTGGTAAAGTTTGAGCAAAGTAATTTCTCAAATTTTGAGAGATAGCTTTGGCCACCTTCACCACTCGAAATTGAGAATGAACTGTAACATAAGCTGATTCTGAGAGGACAAAATAGGCTTGAAATCCCTTATCAGATTTTAGAATCAACGTCGGCATAAAACCTAACTCCAGGGAAACAGTTAAAATATCTCCTGTCGTCATTTCTTCAGCTGAAGAAGTAATATCAAAGTCAATGTAGAATGTGTTAATCTGTCTAAGATTATCTTCAGAGTGGCCACGTGTAATCCGTCGTCCAGCATCGCTATAACTTCCATAGCAATAGACGTTAGGAGTCCAGTGTGTAAACTGATCCTGATTCTCCAGCAATGATTCGACAGAGGTTAAAACAACACCACGTGCTTTCACCATATTCGCTTTTGAACGATAAGCAAATACAGAGCCTCGTCTTCCTTCTTCAGCTGAAGAGATGAGCTGTAGATGGCTATTCTTAAATTTTTGAGTTCTTAATCCGTCTTTTGTGATTAAGCTAAAGCATTCTTGTAAATTAATCTTCTTCATAGTGTCTGATTTCTTCTTCGTTTAATTTCCAAAAACAATGACTACAGATAGTCTCATCATGATCCATCCACCAGCAGCAACCCCATTTTTCATCAATACAGGGTGTTTCCCACGTGCATCCGCATTTTTGACAGATACCTTTCTTTGATACTTCTTCTTTCAAGATAATTACTCCTCATTGACTCTCATACTTTTAGGTAACTTTTTACTTGGTAAACAGTAACCTTCAGATAAGTCCTGTTTACTATAAAATTCAGGACTTTTTGTCATTATGTGATCACTTCTTTTCCATCCTCGACGGAGTTGTTTATAAGATAAAGAAACACGCTTCTCAATCTCTTTAAAACTAAATCCCAATTTCAAGTAGGTTGTTACAATAGTTGTAGCATGTTCTTTGGACTCTTCGCTTCTTGTTCTTCGCTGAAAGTTAATCTGCTTATCTTCTTCATTTAATGCTATCTGATAATCAATAAACAACTTCCGCATCTCCATAATTTTATGTTGCCATGCTAAGCTGTAAGGTTCTCCTGAATATCGATTCACTAAATCTTTTACGGGTTGTTTAAATTTCAGCTGAAGAGGGTCGAATTCGCCAAGGTCAGAAAACGGATCAATGAAACCTAATGGTTCGCTTTGAATTAATTCATTGTATAGCGCTTCTCTGTCCATCCTAATTTATCTCCTTCTGTCAAATGCACGTCATTGAGTCAAATAAGCTTAATTGGATGGTTGTAGGCGCTTGTTCGCTGTTTCCATTCTCATCATGATCGATAACGTCAAAGATTTCTAACGTGTCTAAATTCATTACAATCTCTAATCCTACCATCGTTGTACTCCTCTCAAATAGAATTTTAAGCGAACAAAAAAGAGAACAGATTTCTCTGTTCTCCTAAAAATATTGAATTATTCGATTTTCTAAAAACTCTTACCACTTACTTTATCAATTGTAAAACTGTCTGTTTGTTTGGAAATCACATCAATCTTTGTAGTTGAAAACTCTTTATAGTTAGCAAAATTTAGTTCAGATACGTTATTTTTCACCTTATTGAGGCTAAACTTGTTGGCTGCTTTATAGGCTGCATACCCACCACCCACTAAGTTCCCAAATAGGTTCATCAGCTGTGCGGTTTCTTCGTTTCCACCGAGAAGCTTTGTTCCATGATAGGCTGCTTGACCAGTTGCTAGCCCTCCGATTGTTCCCCATGCAAACTGCCATAACCCTTGGGCAATACTTTTTGTCTGCGCAATCGGTAAGTATGCCCCTGTTGTAAGAGTTAAAACACTCTCAACGGTGTTGTATATTTCACTTTTGCCAAAAAATATATCTCGAACCACATTTATCGCAAAGGATTTTCCGTCGCCAGACAATCCATAATAAATATTCTGTACAGCTTCGATAGAATTTGAAGCCCCAGACATGGACAAAACCAATGCTCCATACTTGAAAGCTGATACCACAATGGGCCACATTGCCCCAACCGGCATTACTAGAGCAGTAGCACCAGCAACGAGGGTTAAGACACCAAAGACGAGATTCATAAGCCCTTGCTTGGTTCGTTCTTCTGCGTGTACACGCACTTTTTCCCGATCTTGCGCAGCTTGAAACTGAGGCATATGATCGTTCAAATAGATTGCAGATTGTTGCACAGCCATCCTGAATCGATTCATCGACGGCAACTGACGAAAGTCCCTTACTTGATAACTTCCCAAACTGCGGTCTCTACTTGAATGCTCCGCCAATAAACTCTTTGTTGCTGCTAGCAATTCCTTAAACGCCTGCAAATCTTGGCGAGCATGCATCTCTTCATATTGTGTAATGGATTCATCTAGATGACTGATATCCTTCATCAGCTTCTCATACGTGAATTTCGTCTTTGAGTGACTTGTTCCCTGGTAATTCACTAATCCTGCGACTCTGAGCTTGGCAGTTGTTAACTGCTCCAACTGTTGTTCGAATCGTTGCTTAGACTTACCTAGGTCAGAGTATAGCCCCTTATAGACATCTTCAGGCAATTCCGCATGGTTATGCGTATCAATTTGATAGTAGCCATCTTTATACAGTAGGAAACTTGCGATATACTCATTCATTAACAGCGTCAGTGTCTGTATGAATGTTCCATGAACTTCTGTCATATAGCTCTTCGCACTCGTCATCGCTTTCCCTTGAAGCTCACTCTGGTTTGCGAGGAGGGCAATCGACTCTTGTAGATTTTTTAATGATTCTCCCCATTGTTGGATGGTTTGATTCGTTTGGCCCTGCATGGAGGTAATGTCGTTAAATTTTACTTGATACATCGTTCATTGTCCTCCTAGCCGAGTTAGTCCTGACAAAACAAATCCTAGTCCTTTGTCTGTCTGTTTAAGCTCTTGTCCTGTTTCCTCCAACTGAGCAATATCTTTCTCTAACAGCGCATTATAGTTCACTACTAATTGATATAATTCTTCAAATTGCTCCTGATAAAGATCCAGAACTGCAGATTTGGATGTTTTTTGTAGACTAGGTTTATTTACACTCGCTAAGCTATTTTTTGAATTAGAAAGAGAGTTAATACGCATTCCAAAAATAACTTCTGATATTTGAATCGTTCCGTACATATTTCTCCTCCCTTAATTTAATAACTTTTCAATAAAATTCCCAAGATTGTTAATTTGCGCTTGGCACCAACCAATGAAGCTCTGTTGGTCTAATTTTTGATTTTCTAGACGTGTAATCTCATCACAAATCGCATCGTGAAACGCATCTAGTTCTCGTTGGCAAGCACTAAAATCCTGCCTGAACCCCTCCCATTGATGCCCAAAGTTTTCCTTTTGCTGGCCTTTCCATTCGGGTTGGTCATCTTTACCCATCACAGAAATCTTAATCTCATGGATTTCGCTTCGGATGTTCCCAACAGATTGTTTTGCCGAACGGAGTTTTGCCAACTTGGCATCAATCGAACTTATCGTTGCGGTAGCTTCGGAAATACTATTATAATGGGAGCTGACTTGGCCTTGAAGGCCCTCAATTTCGCGGTAGTCAATTTTCCCCATAAATTATCCTCCAATGCCGTTAGATTCTTTTAATTCTGAAACATTCCCTTTTGGAATATCTGTTTGCTGCAACATCGCTTCGATATTCTCTAACATGATTTCATTGTCATCATCTGTGTATCCTTCTTGAACCACCTTAAAGATATCTTCCTGATTGAAATAGATTAAGCTATCTCCAACCATTCCTTCTGGATAAAGGCAAGCACCATAATCGAAACGATACACTTGTCCTTTTACAGGCAATGCAATTAACCGAGCAATAATCATCATTTTCTTGACGTTCCCTTTTAGAATAACTACACTCCCCAAAGGTAACATTTTAGCTTCTGACATTCTTTAACCTCCCTGAATATAACAAACTTTTTTGTTATTTCTTTGCATGATTTTCTTTATTATAGCATAAGCACATTCACTAATTCATCCGTATTCCCTGTTATAATTCTCAAAATACACAAAAATAATTCATCGAAAGAGTCTTATCCCACGCATAAACCCCCACCGAAAAATTTTCGATGGGGGTTGTATTTCTTATATAAACCTTTGTTACTAGCTGAAATGTTTGGTATGAAACGTTAATTTCTACGACGTTGTTTCTTCTTCCTGATTCTCTGCCTCTAACAATTCTATTTGCTTCAGATATGCTTTCTTATCCTCTAACATTTGGTGCTCTATCTCTTCTATTTGCCTTTGATAAACTTTATTCATCTGTTCTTCATTCTGTTCTAATTCAGATAAAAAAGGCTTTGCATGAACAATATCAACATCTCGATATATCGTTAGAATGTAGTCCACGAGGTTTTCTGTTTTACGCTTAGAAACTCGACGATAATCTTCCAATTGTTCTTTTATTTGTTGATATTCTTTACGCTTATCTAAATATTCTTTTTCTACTTTTTCAATCTTTTTACGATCCATACATTCTATCCCTCAGTTTATTTAATCGGATTTTGCAAGTTCAATTTAGGGATACTCTTGAGATATTGTGCTGCAGAATCTGCCGTTTTCCCTTCAAAAGCTCCTTTTAATTGCGTGACAAGATTTTCAGAGTGATAAGAAAATACTTCTTTCGAAGCATTAGATAGTTTTGATCCTAACTCTTTTTGAAGAGCCTGAATTGTCATCTCATGTTTTGCTAAAATTGCTCTAATCGCAATTCTTTCTTGTGTTTTTATATACTGAATATAAGCTTCTTTATAGTAATCCTCATCAATATAATCTTTTGCATTCCCAGTGAAGACCATCCCAAAAACTATCCCCTTTCTATTTTATAACTATTTAAACTAAACGAACTATTCGACACCACTTTAAATATCTCACTTTGTTTTCGGTCAATATCTTCTAATGTTTCTACAGAAGTAAATAGTTTATCCGAAAAACGATATATTTTATCTATATATCGATTCAATTCATCAACATTATAGCTGAACATTCCTTCATCCCAAACCGTCGAAAATTGAAATTGAGAAACTAGTTGAGACACTTCATTTCTTCCTAAAGTAATCCCTGCACGATAGGCTTCGCTATTTGCCTTTTCTACCACTTCTTTTACTTGTTGGCGATAATTTTCTAACTCATTTTTCAATAGTTTTACTTTTTCATCTGATTCTATTCTTGATAAATGAGAAATACATAGCAACAATCTACTTCGTAACTCTATTTTCTTTGCACCTGTAGCACCTTGAATAGCAGCTTGCAGAATTGGAATGTTTTTATTCCCCCATGCTATTACTGCTTGTTTGGTCTCATCAACAATAGCTTTGTATTCTTTCATAAATTCTGGAAAGATGTACTTAATGTCAGTAGGTATATCTAGTGAACCTAACAACTCTTTAACAAGAAATTTTCCGCCTTCTATTAACAATGAAGCAAAACCACCCATTTGTGCTTTAATAATATCAATATACTTTTTAATTAACTCACTTAGCTTTTGGCCCGCTCTCAAATAATCTGGAAAGAAATCCTCAGTTGCTTCTAGAACTTTTCCATCCGAATGAATTCTATACTCTCCGAAGTCATGAGCATTAGGATCTTCAAACGTGGTTGCAAAATTAAACGGTACTATTACTTTCACTTTCCCTAATTGCTCATCTGTATTTCGATTTAACATCGAAACAATATCAAAAGGATTTACGTAATAAGTTACTTTTTCATTAAGAATTTGAATTACTTCTTCTGAAACCCCAGATTTTCTTAGACTCTTTAGTGTATTTGGCCCATTTAAAACAACAATTTCACCAATTTGGTCTAATTCTTCTACACTAAGATGAGCTGCTCCTTGTACCGAAGCAATCGACCCTAGGGAATGTCCTGTGATATTTAATTTTGCATTGGGTGCTTTTTCTCGTAATTCTGCTAATTTTACATGCAGAGCCTCTTCAACTATTTTTCCCTGAGATATATATTCATCGTGCATAGTAAAAGGATAGTTATTTCCCAGCCAATCATTAACTAAAGGCCATACATTATTTAAACTTGGAACATCACTTCCTTTTACAGCTAGATAGGCGTTCTTTGTATCTTTGCTCAACTCAGGAGTATCTGTTAAAAAATACGAATTGAAGCCCTCTTCTATATCAGATAATAATGGTGTCTTAATAAAAACTTTCCCATTCGGCGTATCCTTTGGAACTAACCTTGTATTTTTATCTTTATGTACATATACGATTCCATTATTTGGGAGGTTTTTTCCACCATATATATTTTTCCCTTCCTCTTGATAATCCCGAGAATAGTTGACTCTTACAAACTTTTCCGAATTCTGTAGACGTTTATAATAACTATACGGTCTATTCTCATATGTACTTTGTGATAAGTTAAAATATAAATTATTAAAATTTGTTAAGTCATTCATAATCATATACTCCACCGTCATCTTTTTTGATACTTGGCGGTTGGTTCATTCTTATTTGTGACATTTTTGGAATACTATCAGCTGTTTCCATACGAAAATCTACAAAAATAATGGTTTCAGGAATATCATTAAACGTTCCTTCAACTGATAAATTATATCCAATATTCATTACACCATTGCTCACGGAACCGACTTCTAGAGTTTTCCAATCAAATTGAATAGTTTCAACTTTTGGATATCTTGAATGCACCCATGCAACGATTTGTTTTTCATGCTCTTTCAACCAAGCTAGTTGCTTATCTCTGGCGGTCGCAAAAATTGTATTTGCACGCCAATCTGGATTATTTAAACTGAACACCGTTACACCTCCTACACCTAATAATGCGATTGTTCCTATAATGGCTAATTTCTTCTTCATATTCCGCCCTCCAACCTTCTATACTTACTTCTTATCATTTAATTGTCTAAAGATACTACTCTTACCAGTATTATAAGATATTTCATTAATTTTTCATATAGTTTTATTAATTAAAATTGACTTATTCTATAAAGCACTACCCTTTTAACGAATACTCGTATTAAGTAGAACACTTAGCTTTTGAATCATTGAGACACTATCTCCATATGCGTCATTAAAATATATCACGAAAAAAAATTTTTTGAGATGTATCAAAAATGATACAATTGCATTTTTGGTTCATTCCAAAACCAATAAAGATCTATCGTTATGGCATAAATTCAATAATCTACTCAGCGCTTGATAAGTTATAAAAAAGAAGGAATTAAACAAATCGCTTAATTCCTTCCTTGTTGTCTTGCTAATTTAAAGTAAAAGTAGCTTCGGTATTTGGACCTGCGCTTGAGGCTACATAGTCACTAAATTCATTATCACCGAAACAGTCATTCACAAATCGTACATAGTATCTAATCAGTTGATGTGTTTGGGAAAGTTTCGCTTTTAACGTAGAAATCGCACTAGCTTGCATTCCCTCTGCCTCCATCACTTGAATCACGTGATTTAACTCTTGCCCAAGTCGATTCGCGATAGCCGCCACATACTTCTGTCCTTTAACAATCTCATCCAAATCGAAAGCATGATACACACCATCTTCAACAATTGGTTTTAATTTCGTCCCTAGATTTCCTAGCATATGACGTGTATTCTGAGATCTCCAAATTGCTTGTTGAATCTGGATTAACGCAGGAATAATCACATTTCTTATTCGAGCAATGTTCTCTCTAGTACGATATGGATAGAGTTGTTCCAATGTTCCCCAATATGTTTCAGGGTATGTTTTCTTTTCCACACTCTTACCATTTAATAATTCATGTGTTATTTGTTCTTCTTTTACATAAACATTTAATCCATAACTATCTGTTATTTGCAAAAGAGAACGATTCAAATCGCCTTTAAAAGATAGGAAATCTTGTAATCCCTCTTCGAACTCTCCGAGCACATTCTGATAGACCTCTGCAATTTTCTTCGCATATTCGGAACTACGCTTTTCAACTTGTCGATCAAACGCTTGTAAGACATCTTTAACGTCGTCAAATATCTCATCTCGTTCTAGATATGCATTATAATTAGTTGGGAAAACTCCATTTCGAAACTCGGTTACAAATTCACCTTTTTCTAATTTTTGTCCAATCCACTTATCAGCATCAGCAAAATTTTCAGCAATCCCTTTAACTAATGACACGACATTGTTTAGAGATGCTAAGATTTCTTCAGTATTAGCTGCTATTACATTCAAAACAATTGATAAAGATTCACTGATTCCATCTTTCTTTCCCTCACGAAGACCTTCCCCTTCAAATAACTCATCACTTTTTCTTAATAACTCTTTTGAAGCTTCTTCGATAACTTGCCATGATTTCATTATCGAAGGCGTTCCTCCGCTAAAGATAGATTGTACATTCACTGTTTTTTCTTTATTCACTCGCTCCAGTAAAGATTTGCAATTATCTCTCAGTTTAGCTAATTGATAATTATAATTATTGAAACTTAAAACTTCCCCATTAACAAGTGGAGTTTGAGACGAATTAAATCGTTCTCTCTCCAATTCTGAATGCGATACCCCTTCTTCTAGGATATCTTTATTCTTCATAATCACTCCTACTGAATCATATAAACCATCTATCAAATATGACATCCCTGAAAGTTTTATTACTTCTCTCACTTGCTCTGTTACTTGATTCTTTCTTGAATCAAACGAACTATTAATTTTATTGTTTTTTTCAATACATAAATTTGTAATCCTCTTAATATCTGCGAGCTCAACGCTTGAAGTATCCTTTAAATTATCTGCCAATTGCTTTAATATGCCTTCATTAAGTTGAATCTTTTGGGATGAAGTAGCTAGAAACATTCCATCAGTAAAAAGATCACGAACCCGAATATCAATACTATCAATTTTAAAATCAACAACTCCATCGTTATTAATATCGATATGTTTTAGACGAATATCTTCCGTTGTTAAAGTACCATCTACATTGACTAAATTATCAGCAGCATCAAATTCATATCCACCAAACATATGTTGGTCAATGAGATTAGAACTCTTTGTTTGTACCCGATAAATATTACCAATTACATTTGTTGTATTATATCCAAATCCTACAATGTCGTTTGTATCGATATAAACATTAATTTTATCTGCTAGCCTTCTGAGGTTTTCTTTTTGAATACTATCAAATGATTTATATGGATTTGGGCCATTATAAAGATAAACTCCCCTAATTCGATGAGCATCTTCCGCTTTTACGTCTGCTAAGGCTCCATATCCATCCATTAAGCCTAATGAATGAGCAAGAATGTCAATTTTAGCATTAGGATATGTTTTCATAGCTTTTTGTAGAGTTTCAGAGGCTTCTTCCATTTGAGGTGCTCTTTGAGGAATTAATGCCTCAGGAGCTAAGATTGTAAAACCCATTACAAAATTATTTGGTACCCAATCTGTCAATGTCTTTATTGGATGACTTATTAATTTTGCTGTAGACCCTTCATATAGAATTGTTACATTTTTTACTTTGGCATAATCCTCGGCGCTAGGATTTTCGGGTATTTTCTCATCAGTAACAACATAAGAATCTTCTCCCCAAGCCTCGTGATTCACTTCTGAGATATGACCAATAAAGGTTTGCCCGTCATCTATAAAGACTCTTTCTCCCACCTTGTTGTTTGGGTCATATTCTTTATTCGCTAAATCAACCAATTGTTTATCTGTGTATATACTATTATTCATCTTACTGCTCCAAGAAATTAGCTAGCTCTTTCGACACAACAGAAGTTCCAACTCTATATTTATTTTGGTTCTTATTAACTAGTAAGCTTATTCTAAAATCTCTATTCCCATTAATATATACTTCAACTTCGATTCCCCCACCAGCATTCTGATGAGTTTTTTCATAATCAATTTGATAATTTATAATTTTGTTATTCTCACCTGAAATATTTTTCTCAATATTTTTTATTGTTTTTTCTATTACTGCAACCACTTCTGGTTTCTTTAATTCCTCATTCATTCGTTCTTTTGATGGTTTATTCATACATCCTCCTAATATTCCTATCCCTAATAATATAGCAACTAACTTTAATACCTTCTTCATCCTTCCGCCTCCTTTATTCTTCTATACTCATTAATTGTACAAATTCATAACCTTCTGTATCAACAATATAGCCTTCGTTTGGACGTGGAGATTTTTCATTTGAGATATACGGGAAGCGAACATATTCTTGGTCGCTGATACGCATTCCCATGAACACCTGTGTCGCCAATTGTCTGTGTAAGGTTACAAGCGTTGAGTAATTCGTCATTAGGTCTTTATAGTTCCCTACAAACACTGGTGTAATTCCGTACTTAGGTCCTTCTAACAGAAGCTCTTTGAACTGATTTTCTGTAATATTTAGACTTTGACCAAGGATTTGGATATCCGGAATGATAATGAGTGATTGAGTATACTCACCAGGTTGCGCCATACGTTCCTTTAAGTTGTCTAAGATGATATTCATTCCGTCTTTAGCGCTCAGTGTATCGCTGAAACGATGCGCTTCCTTAAATTGATCTAACGGTACTAATCCTAATGGGTCCACAATCACCACTTGAACAGGAGTCGTATATTGGTTCAACTGGTAAGCTAATACTTTGTAGAACTGAGTAACACTTCGAACATTATCGCTAACTAAAGAGATGGCTTTATCTAATGTAAATGCAGCCACTTCGACCATTTCTCTCGTTAATCCGAGTAATACTTGATGGTTTCGTGCTGAACGGTATACTTGAGCTTCCACCATTTCTGGTGTCACCACTTCTGGCAACATCGGAATTGGTTGTGGTAATGCACCTGTCCAATAACGAGACATTTCTTGCGCTTCTGCTTTCACTTGCTGAATCATCGATGAATTATCTTCAGAAATATACGGCACACACACTTGGAATGAAACGACTGTGTCTTGCTTCATTAATCCGCGCCCACGGATATCTAAGAGCACTTGGCTTGTACGACCAACAATACTTGTAACATCACTCTGTTCGAATAAGTAGAGCGCAATTTTTGTTTTAAAGTTTGCTTGTAATTGTACACGCATGGCATTGAAACGAGACATCGTCGTAATGAGATAGATTCCTAGAGAGGCTCCCTCACGTGCTAGAATATTAACGGTTTCGTAAAACGCTTCGCTGAAAGTAGCGTCACTCACACCATCAAAACTATCGATGGCAATAAATAGTGAAGGGAATGGTGTTACGGCATCTCTGTTGTATTGTTGCATATTACTTGAGCGTGCTTCACTAAGAGCTGCCTTACGTACCTTCACTTCTTTTTGAAGTCGACGTAATGATTTCATTACTTTCTCATTATCATCTGCGGTAAAGTAGTCTGCTACATGTGGAAAATCCACTAAAGAAATCAATCCACTCGTTCCAAAGTCATATAAATAGATATGCGATTGCTCTGGCGTTGTTTTACGCATTACATCAATCAATGCATTTTGAATAAAGGTAGATTTCCCATATCCTGGACTTCCAACAACAAGAATATGGCCACAATCGTTGAAGTCAACTGTCAGTGGTAATTGCGCTTGTTGTTCCGGAATATCTTGATATCCCAATAAAAACTCAGGGTATTTTTCGGCTCCCCAATAATGTTTAAATTGAATATCTTGAATATCCTCTGCTGCGATTCTCTCTTTCAACGGTGGAAGCCAAGGACTTGCAACCTTTGGAAGATGTAGGGATTCGAATACACGCTTCGCTTCTTGAACGACCGCATCCAATTGGGTTGGCAATCGTTTCTGGTTCCCACTTTCATCTAATCCACTTAAGTCTTTATTGATTGCTTCATACTGTCCATTATCTTTAATGGCATACACTGTCGTATCTCGGTGTGTAGAACGTACCGCTTCTGGTTCATAATCGGCTCCACTCCAAGCACTCTGGAATAATTCATAGATTTCATTATTCCCAACTTGTAAGTATCCACGACCTGTCTGCGTAATTTCTGCAGCATCTGGCGTTTTAATAATTTCACGCGAATCAGCCACATCTTGTACTTTCAACGCAATCTTAAACTTCGAGTTAGACCAGATTTGATCATCCACTACTCCGCTTGGTTTTTGAGTCGCTAAGATTAAGTGAATTCCGAGCGAACGTCCGATACGTGCTGCAGATACTAATTCTTTCATGAAGTCAGGTTGGTTCGTTTTCAACTCTGCGAACTCATCCGAAATCAAGAATAAATGAGGCATTGGCTCAGTGGCTACACCCTCTTTAAATAATTTCATGTACTGATTAATATGGTTTACATCATATTCTGCAAATAATCGTTGACGTTTCTTCAATTCTGCTTGAATAGACACTAAGGCACGATTGGCTTGCGCTACATCTAAGTTGGTAATCGCTCCAACTAAGTGCGGTAGGTCCGCAAATAGGTTCGCCATTCCCCCACCTTTGTAGTCAATCAAGAGAAACGCCACTTCATATGGATGGAAATTCACTGCTAATGAAGCAATATACGACTGTAAGGTTTCAGATTTCCCAGAACCTGTTGTCCCCGCCATTAGTCCGTGAGGTCCATGCGCTTTTTCATGTAAATTCAACATTAATAATTCATCACGGCCACGTAGCCCTAATGGTACTGCCATTGTTTGGTACGTATCATTCGTTGCCCAACGATGGTTCATATCTAATGCTTCTACAGAATCTACACCATACATCTCTAAAAATGTGACACTATCTGGAATCGCGTTTCGTAGTGTTTGAACATGCGTCACTTGAGCCAAGTCTCTTGCGAATTGTTCTTTGGCTTCAGTGGATAACTTCTCAAACGTCACAAACGGTTTATCCATATATTCGCCATTATGGAGGCGTAATGTTCCTTGACGATTTCCTTTGAAATCCACAACAGTGTTTACATGTTCTGGTAGGCTTTCAATCACATCTTCTACAAAAAGATAGCTAATTCCAAGATGCGATAAATCTTCATTGATAAACTCCATAATATTATGATCTAGCATTAGCGATAAATCCGTAATCACAAATACGTAATGAGGAGTAAAAGTTAGTTGCTTATTAGTTCCTGCTTGTTCAGCTGCTTGTTTGCGTTC
Source organism: uncultured Streptococcus sp. (assembly GCA_963523415.1). Lineage (GTDB taxonomy): Bacteria > Bacillota > Bacilli > Lactobacillales > Aerococcaceae > Granulicatella. The sequence goes on from CAURBR010000002.1 coordinate 87,773, forward strand.
TTTGATCATTTGATAGAGCGACGTTAACAATTGATCGCGACTACGTTGATGGTATACAAAACTACGACAATTAAACTGTTGGAGTTTCATATGCGGTAACCAACGACTCCATTCCCACAATGGAAGTTCCTCTTCACGAAACACTGGAACAAATTGCACATCATGGTAACTATGGAAAGTCGCCAACTGAATAATCGCTTGTTGAACTTGCTCGATGACTGTTCGACGAGAGCCGATATATCCTGTAGGGGCCGATAACAAATCATTCGTAATAGGTAGATTTTCCAAGTATTGGTAATGAGCCACTAATTCCGTTACTTGTTCACTGATGGCTTCATTGTATTCTGTTAACTCAGATTTTTTATAATCGACTTTAAAACTTGGAATGATTTTCCCTGTTCCTAAACGGTACGTTAAAAAGTCAAAGTGATGAGGCGTCTTTTCATAAAGACGTCTATCCGTTGCCTTCGCCATTTCCATTACCGTGTCAACAGATGGATAGTGATAATTCAACGCTTCTTCCTGCTCTTTAGATAAGTCATAAAGCTCTTTATATTTCTCATTCAGATACGCTTTATAGTTCTCCATCTTTTTCGCTTTCAGACGTTTATTTTGTTTTTTGTCTGAGAAGAAACTATGGACTGAGGTGATTAAAGTAATCACCGACATCCCCATCATCATTATCATCATCCCGCCATTCCCTGTAAGAAAATGCGTGGCGATCGTAAGCCCAATCATCGCAAGCGGCATGATAATTAATTTTAATAGCGATTGCTTCTGCATATTATCTTCAGTTGGTGGCGCTAAGATACTCACCACATCATCTGGCTCACGTAAAATGAAACGTGGCGAGCGGTGAAAATCACTAGTCTTATCCTCTGGCGTATCTTCAAAATCTAACTGCACAAGAGTTGTTTCAATCGGCTCAATACTAGCGATAAAAACTTTTTGCCCTTGAATTCTAATAAAATAGCCACTCGTAGAAAATAGGTAATCTCCCTCACTCATCTGTGCAGGAGTTGTTTCCAACTGCCCATTCAAGAACACTTCTTTATCAGATACAATTTCATATCCAGTAGCGTTTGTTTGAATCAATAATTCCTGGCTTTGAGGAATGCTTACCGCATGAATATCGTCTGGTCCGATAGTTAATGGCTCTTTTGTGAGTAACGTTTGTAGGCTATATTGAAAAACAAATAATTCTGCAGCAATCTCATTACTGAATGGAAGGCTATGTTTTCCGTTCGTGTAAATACGGTCCGCAAACGACACTTTTCCATTTTTCACGATTAATTTATCTGCAAATGCATTTTCCACAACAAAATCATCGCTTAGATGAGTTCCCACACGGTAAGCTCTCTCTGTTGAAATGTCGTAGATGGTGTTATCTATCTTAATTAAACAAATCATTTACTGCCTCCGTATTAATTTTCTTTCGTTTTTTGTTGTGCTGGTAAATATTGTTTCTTTAACTCTTCCAATTTACCCTTATAACGGTTAATTTCCTCTGTACGTTTTTCAGATGTTAAGTTTGGATCACGTTGAACGTCATCAATTTTCTTCGTCAAACTGTACATTAATAATTGTGGGTCATCTAAATAACTCGCAATATCCATTGCTTCATCTACTTTATTTTGACCGATCAGTACCCAATATCTTAGGTAATCTTCGTTTGTTTGTGCTGTAATTTTTCCAAGCACTTCTTTTTGTTCATTCGTTAGTGATTCTGTCATAATCACTGAATACGCAACAATATACTTATCTTCGGCAGAAAGAGATTTACTATCGATTGATTTTACATTCGTTACCACTTTTGAATAATCTTTTTGAATAAACGATAAACGAAGGTTTGCAATTTGCGTTTGTTTTGGTTGTACCACAAACAAATTGAAAGCCAGCACGGCTGCCAATACGACTGCAATGACACCTGATAAAATGCCCATCAATTTCCATACAAAAAGTTTTCGTTGGGGTACGCGTACCATTTCTTTGGCTGCCCGTTCTCTTTCATAGTCTAGATGTTCTTGCATTTTTTCTAGCACTTCTGAAATCGATTGAGCTGCAATAATCTCTTCACAGAATTTATGTCCTTTGTAGAATTCTAATTTTCCTTGAGATAATTCCGTAAACTTAGATTTTGAATCTAACGTTGCTACAATCATTGATTTGTACTGCTTCAAAAATTCTTCTTCAGATAATCCTTCATAAGGAGGGACTTGCCCTTTAATTCCACGGAAAACAATTTTTGCGATTCCATCTTGTGTAAACACTACATTTTCTGGCGAAAGTGAGTATGTATATACACTTGCCTCTAATGACGTAAATAATTTTCCTACATTAATTAAGTAACGAAGACGCTCTTCTAATGGTAATGGATAGATTTTCTCAAATTCTTGAGTGTTTGCTGTATCTGCATGAATCATATAAGAACTTTCAACTTCTTCAATCGTCAATGGAACAGCTTCTGGAATGGCCACTTGCAATAGCGTTAATGCCATAGCTACATTCCCTTTGAATTCTTCCTTTGTAACTTCAATACTTCTCACTTTTATTCTCTCTCTTTCTATAAAGTTTCGACGATGAATTGGACTCCATCACGTAAAGTTCCAACATCTTCGATTCGTTGCAACGCTGTTAGGACTACTCCTTTATCATGTACACGGATACTAGGACTAACAACATTCAATTCTAATTGATAAGCTTGTGCGACAATATGTAATAATTCCTTCATGCTAATGCCTACTGGAACTCGTAAATCATATTGCCCATATGCAAACTTTCTTAAATCTAACGTTAAATTAATATACATATTATGCATGATGTGTTTTCCTTTTCTTCAAAAATTGATAAATCGATATCCCGCTCATTAATAATCCTAATGCAATGAATCCAACCATTGTTAATGGCGATGTCTTTTCTTCGGGTCTTAACGTCACTCCCTTATTAGGAGTCGTTGCTGACTGCGATAAGAAGAATTGATCCGTTTCAATCGGATTTAGTTTTTGAGAGTCTGTCGATAAAAAAAGAAGAGCCTTATCTTGTGTTTCAGATAATGACTCTTCTGCCTGTTGTTTTGAAATCATTTGAGACAAAGAGGCATCAAACAGTTGTTTCAGTGTTATGTCTTGTTCGAAATAAGTTTGCTCATTGACATTCGTTTGAACCGGAACATCCACATTGATTTTTAATGAACCGTCTTGAGCCCATACTTTGCCCGTGAGGACAACCATCATGCCAAGTACAATCATTATGACTTGACCGATTTTTTTCATTGTCTACTCCTTATTATGTTGTTGATAATGTAGCATGCTTCCAACAAATCCAATGACTCCAATAACAGAAATTGCTGCTGTTGAAATCCATGCTGTAGGTTGCTGATTGATAACTGCATGTAACATATTTTCTGCAGGAACGAATGGTGTTAAATACGCTAATACTGGTGACACATTTCCATAATACGTATCAAATAATTGTCCCAATGCAATAACGTAAATAACGATAAACCCTAAACTAATTAATAATCCATAGGCTTTTAGCCATGACATTAACGCATGGTGCATGAAAATAGCACTTACAGCAATCAGAATTGCCATTCCGATAAGTGCAAATAATTGCTCAGCTGGTAAACTCAATTTCACACCTACCACAATACTTACTAAGGCGCCAATTCCTGCCCCAACACCTGCTAGTAAAACTAAAGATAAGAGATGTGATTTTGATTCATTAGATAGATAACGATTTGTGTCCAGTAATTGCCAATTGCCGTGTTGTAACATGTATACAAATGCAAGAGTCATCATTGCGATAATCAATACCATTAAAACTCCTGTACGATTATCCGTATGTTGACGTGAAGTGTCTCCTCCGCGCCCGTCTGCTAATGTTCCGTCAATTGGATGAGATAGGTAATCATAGACTAATGTATTTGTATTGTTTCCAGACTCTGTATTGGACATTACTTTCGTAAATTCTTTCAAGAATGCAGTGTTCGATTCGAATTCTTTGTTCATCACATTGTCTATTGATTCGACAGCATTCTTGTACTCAGTTCCTTTTGTTTCAAGAGTTTTCACCTCATCGTTTAATCGGCTATATTCTTTTCGAATAGTTTCAGCTACTTGTTGATGAGATTTTGTGTTATCCATCAATGTACGACTTGCTAACATAAGCGTTGATAAGTCTTTGTTCATTGATAGACTCACACCTGTTAAATCAGTGTTGTCACGTTTTTCTGAATCTACAAAAATCGGTTTACTTTCAAGAGTTTCTTTAACTTTCTGAGTTTCCGTCACAATTCTTGTAATTTCAGCATTTACATCCTGCATTAACTTTTGATAAGCATCCATATTTTTCTTTAAAGTGGCTACATCCGTTGAAAGTGTCGCAATTCGTGTATTTAATTCTTCTGGAATTACAAGTTTTTCTTTAATATCACTAGTTAATGTATTCGTTACTAGAGCGACTAGAATTTCGTCTAGATTTTCAAACGCCAACTGCGCATATAATGAATCTCCCGCTGGCTGTTTAGGATTTGCTACATTATTTGAATATAAGTCTAATCCATAAACTGCCTTCACTTGACCTGCAAAATCAAGATACGCTTTTACATCATTAAACACGGCTGTAGAAATTTCTCCTAAGAATGCTTTAGAATCTGTGAAAACTGTACGTGCATCACTACCACTATACGTTCTTTGTATTGCTTGAGAACTAGTATTCACCGTTAGAGTTCCTCCATCTAACGGAGTTAATGTATTGAATTTTTGAGGAGTTGCATTCCCTGAAGCTTGATAATTATTAAAAGCTTCAATCACTTTATTAGATTGTTGAATACTACTATTTAATGAAGCAATATTATTTAATAATGCTTGTTTTTGTTCGTCACTAAGATGAGCAATTGATTCTTCAGTCACAACATTAATTTTCGATAAGATTGGTGCAAACCAACTATCGCTTGCGACTGATCCACCATTGTATTTCAATTCATAATCTACACGTAATTGTTTAGCAGAAGCATTATACCCTGAAGTCACTTCTACAGAACTACCATTTTGTGAGAATGAGGCTCCTTGACCATTGATGCGTAAACTTTGAACACTGTAACGACTATCAACGGCTAGAGTGATTTTCTTAATGTTACCAGCAATATCATTTACAGCAATCTGTCCTGAAATCACTTTGTTCTTAATATCATTTTCTTTATTGCTAACAAAAGTATCTTGGTTACTTGTTTGAGTGGTTGCTGATGGATTTAGTTTTTGAATAAAATGAACCGTATTTTTTAGAAACTGTTTATCTGCAGCTGATAATGCCATACGATCAATAGTAGCATCATCATAAAGCGTCATCTGTTGAGCGCTTGAAATAAACTTCTTATCAATATTATTACGTAACTCTGAAACCATTAACCCCAGTGTTTTCTTCGTTTGGTTACTATTATCAGCAAACGAGTCTGCTACTGCTTGCTTGATTTTCGCTTTATAGGTTGTATTTAAATAAGTACTAATTTCTTCGTTTCTCTTCTTAATATCCTCAACGAAGTCATTCAGACGTTTGTTTAACTCATTTGAGTTTGCTAAGACTTGATTCAAATCTTGTCCGTTGCTTAATTCTGGAAGCTTTTGTCCATTTACTTCTTGCATAATTTTCAACGGATCCGTCACCGTCATGCTAGAAATGCCTTTATCATAAACTGCCAATTCATTTTCTCGTTTAGCAATCGATTGAGCCCACGCATCTTGCAACTCTTTAATTTTAGCAATTTCATTTTCATATGTTTTATCTACGGAAATAATTTGTGTAAACGATGCATTTGAATTCTGAATGATTGTATTAAATCCATTCATCACTTCTGCTGCATTATTCGACGAACTAGAAATCCCTTTAAATTCTTGAGAATATTGCATCAACGGTTCTAAAAGCCCAGTTTGAAATTGGTCAACCGTATCTCCTTGATTTTTTACGACCCCAGAAACTTGTTTCTGTGCATTTTTCAGATTGGCGATTACGCTACTAAAATAAATGCGAATAAGATCTTGGTTGAATGCCTGCTTTAATGACGATACTGCCTCTTCTGCTTGTTTCACTAAAACTTGTTTGTCGGCATTTACTTTATATTGGAACAATGCACGTTTTGGTGCTGTTGCTTCTAACGAAAGGGCGTCTTGTGAAAAATGACTTGGTAAAATCACCATCACTTGATAGTTCCCATTTTCTAACCCTTTTTCAGCTGTCGAACGAGACACCGTTTCAACTTTGTACGGAGTTGTTTTTGCAAATGATTCAATTAAGATGTTTGCAACTGTTACTTTGTCTCCATTATAGTTTGTCCCACTATCTTCATTCACAACAGCAATAGTGACATCACTCTTAGCTGTCTGCGAGTCTTGAACTGACGTCGAACGATTTGTATTTTGTGGTTTCACCACTCCGAATAATGATAATAATAATACCGCTATTAAAAGAACTCCTGAAAACAGGAAGACTTTCTTATGTTTCATTTTCTTCTCCCTTCAAATTTTTAAAAGAAAAAGGCGGGATGCTCTCCCACCTTCTTAGGATAGATGGTCTATCCATTATCCATTAGTTTAATCCGAATTTTTGAGATAAAGCTTGGTCATGCTCTTCCATTGCACGAGCAGCTCCAACTAACTGAACGTTGATTTGTTCTAATAATTCAGCAAATTCTTTTACTTTTGGTTTTAATTCGTTAAATTGTCTATCAAAACCTTGGAAAGCTTGTCCTTCCCATTCAGCTGCTAATGTTTGTTGTAAAGCTGATAAGTTAGATAAAATTCCATTTACTTCGTTTGAAGCTTTGCTATATTCACGAGCACGTGTTTGTAACGTCTCTGGAGAAACTTTAATTTGTCCCATTTTAATGAACTCCTTCAGTTATAATATTGATTTTTGTTACATTTCGATAGTATCATATTCACAAATAATTAGCAATATAAAAATAAAAATTTCACGGTGAGTATCAACATTATCTCTAGTAATATATAGTTTCGTTATTTTGAAATACTGTCTCAAAATCTATATTATTATTAGATAACTTTTTCCATCTTTCGTTTTCTCTAGTAATATTTTTTTGAATTGCTTCTGAAAAATTACCTTTAATATCCTTATCTACCACATTTTTAATATGTTCTATCTCGGTATATACTTTCTTTGCAGATTGAGCACACTCTTTATTTATTTTGTATTTTATTCTATCACGTAACGCCACTTTCGCAGGTGCGTAATATACTCTTATCAGCAATCTGTCTAGTGATTTCTCCACTTCAAGCAATATTTCACTAGTAGATTGTACTGCTCCTCTTATCAAATTCTGATAAGCATTTTCGACTGTCTCCCAAACTTGTGTTGCCATCGACCCTATTTCCATTCTATCCCTCATCTTCTAATCTATGAATTTTCATTTGTAAATCTTCTATCTCTTCTGATTTCTTTCGAAGCTTTGTCTTATACTCCAGTTGGATTTTTTCAGATTCTCTGTCTAATGAGTTTAGAGTTCTATATAATTTCTCATCATTCGCTTCATAATATAATTGGAATAATTGACTCATTTTTTCGTAATCCACTACTTGATCTTCATTATTCTTTAATTCCTGTACTGAAGCCTGATATTTTTGCTCTAACATATTAGCAAGGTCTCTTCTGAAAGAATTAACTCTTCTTGTTTTTTCTTCTATTTTAGATAATTCTTTTTTCTCCTCATTTTTTATCTCATCAATTTCAGCACAAATTTTTCTTAACCTACTCTGTAAGGTTCCCTTTTTATCCATATTTATCTCTATCCTTTAACAAATAAAGTTGATAACTCTTGATCTTTTTCAACTAATTCGGCAATACCATCATTAATTACCTTTCTTAACGTATCAAAATTTTCTGCAATTTCAACAGCTGTTTGTAGTTTTTTATTACTGTATTCTTCGACATTACCAACAATGGAGTCGTAATGAACGCCTTCTTCATAATACACAGCCATTATTTCCTCAGCTGACAACTTAGAATTAGCTGGTACTTTCGATAATTCTTTATATAGTTCATTTTCTTCCTGGATTCCTTTTGCTTGAGACTGTTTGAACGATTCTATAGCTGCGTTATTAGCTTGCGCAATCCCTTCAGATAATAATTGAGCCTGAAGTGCATCCAAATAAATCCATTGACTTTTTGTCACTCCAGATATACCTTCTCGACTAGAACGAATAAATTGCAACTTTTTATCTATAATGCTACTCATGCCAAATTCGATTGCTAAAATTCTCTCTAATTCAGCAACTTGAGCAGGATCATTAACTATTGAATCTAATCCATGATCACCAGAATTTACTAGAGTGATTTTTTCCCCTAAATAAACTCCATCAGCTAATTCCGAAAGCTGGAGAAAATCCCATTCAGTATTAATGCGAAGAACACGGCCTGTAAAGCCTTTGATATCATTTTCTATATTTTGAATATTTTCTACTACATATGGATTTTCATACATAGCTGTTGCTCTCACATACAAAGGAGCAGGATTATATACTATTGTCATCCTTGCATTATATTTTAATGCTACTCGTTGAGCAACATTACCTCCTAGAGAATGTCCAGTAAGAATTAAATTTTCCGCCCCATACTTTTCAGCCATCTTTTCATAAAAAGTATAAGCATTATCATAGTGGTATCCAAAACCGAGTCCAATACTATAAATATCTGTTAACCCATCCTTTATGAATTCTCCATCTGGATTTGTGCCAGTATACGATACAACTACTTTTCCAGTAGTTTTATCCTTGAACGCTGTTCCGCTAGTTCCAGTGGAGGGATCATAGAAATCATCAATATATTCTAAATTACTAGGTATTTTCTTCTCCTGTTGAGCTACTGCCAAGACTTTACTTACTTCCGTTAAATCTGGAGACTTTATCCTCACGCTTTCTAACTCATAAGATAAATTTGAAGCGTCTAATGTACTTATCATACTCCCTGTCGTATTTACTGCTGTCACCATAGTTCCTTCTTTCTAGTCAGATACTGTTTCTCTAAAATAATATCCCTCTTCATCCTCTACCACAACAGAATAATAGTAATTTCTATTAGAATTACTTCCTCCAAAAGATAATTTAATAGTCTTTGATGTAGGAAAAGATAAATACTCATTGATTTCTGGTAGATTCACATCATAATTTATCCCAAAAGAACCATTCATCGAATTATAGTGTTTCTCTTTCAGTTTCAGTGTTGATAGAAAATCTTTATTTAAAGTAATTTTCTGAAATAAAAATCCTTGTTGCGGCCACAGTTTAAGGGCTTCTTTCTCATCGTCGAAAACAAATCCGTTATCGCGGTATTCCACGTTTATAGTTTTATATTTTTCCCCACTATTACTATCTTGAAGAATAAGAGTACCTCGAATAGGGTCTCCTTTTTTTACTCCGTCCATCTCAACAGTCACTAAATAATTATGTTCATTTTCTTTATAATCATAAACTTGATAAAGTTTAAACCCATTCGGAAACTGTTCAAATAAATCCTCTAAATTCTGAGTAGGATAAACGCGACTAACTTCCTTTCCAATTCGGTCTTCTAAGTACGCTCTACTATTTCTTGTATTACACCCAAATAACATTAAGATTGCCCCTCCCATTATCATGAAACGCAATAATTTCTTTATTTCCATTTTTAACCCTCACTTTAAGAGTTTATTAGTTTACTTCAATATTATCATAGTTACAAAAAAAGACAATATTATACCAATAGTTTCTCTTTTATTTTGTCGACTTATGATACTAAAAAATAATATAGTTTAGACTACAACAACCTTGTCTTTTCATCTATTTTATATCCTGTTCATCTCGTAATCATTTCACATCATTACGAAGAACCCATTAAAATTATTGTTAGCTAAATTATATCATTTGCTGTTCATTCATTCGATAGTTTTCCTAACAAAAACAGCTCAAAAGCGTTCTAACTATTGAGCTATCTGTATTTTTTCTAAATGAAGTTGATTAACCTCTTAATTTGCCGTTTTAGCCAAGGTTTTCTGCTTTAATTTCTTGAATAATGATATGAATGTGTTCTGTTGGAGCGCCAGTGTGTTTAGAAACCACTTCTGTCACTTCTTTGACAAGGGCTTCTTTTTGTTCACGGCTTCTTCCTTCGATCATTTCAACATGAATAAATGGCATGGTTGTGCCTCCCTTCGTTTTGAACTAGTTTATATAGTTGCTCTTTGGTTCTATTCTACTCCTAAATGAGAGCGAATGCTAGGTGGGGTGCTGGAAAGGCCTCACACCCTGTGTAGAGTTGGGTTCGAATCACACCCTGTGTAGTTGAACTCGGGCTCACAGGGCTGACGTCCACTTCCCAAACCATACGCACATCGTTTTTAACGATGCTTGCGTTGGTTTGGTCCAGTGGTTCAGTCCTGAGCGTTCGCCCTCATATCCTGTATTTTTCTATTAAAATTTTCATGGTTGTGTTTGAAAAGAGCACGGTGAGGATGGCGGTATTCAATGGGAGTGTGATCATATTTTTCAGGATTCGCAGTGGCATAATGACGGCGAAGGCTTTTTGCGTCATCATATACACCCAGATTGAATTCAATCCAAGGTTACAGAAGATGGTGACGAGTAATACTGCCATAAAGATTTGTTCCCATCTGAGTGGTCTCTTATATAAGACGTATCCGTAGATGAGTCCTCCGACAAGGGCTGTGAATGTGTATCCGATGAAGAATTGTCCAGTCTCTCCGCGGAAGAAGTTCCCGAGGATATCTACTAGGATTCCCACAAGTGCTGCACGCCATGGCCCAAGCATCACCCCTGCGATGGCTGCTCCGATAAAACCGAATCCGATTTGTACGTAGAGACCGAATTTAATCGACGGCAACATTTCCATCACAAGACGAATGGCTATAACCATCGCCATCACTGTAAGATCCAGTGTTCTTTTCCGATTGTATTTCTTTGTATTTTCGATATTAGCATCTCCTTTACTTGTAAAGAGTTGCTCCATTTAACTACTTCTATTTCTAGTGTTGTTTAAATGCAGCGAATGCGACTAAATTACCGCAATGTTTCCATTTTCGTCCCAGTGGCAACATTCCATCCGCCGGGCACTTAACGCAATAAAGTCTACTCTGATTTTTAGGTTCTAGAAAATTTAGTTCCTACTTTCCATGAATCTCCTTTCTTACTCTTGGATAGAATACCTGTTCCTCTTCTCTTCGTCAAGAAAACGAATTCTCGATTGAACTTCATCATTTTTATCTTAATTTCTTACAATTCATCCGTATTTCCATAAAAGGTTTACTATTCCCTCTTATTTTGTAAATATTTTTCGTTCGATTTGGGAATTATTCCTAATCTGCTATTGATACCGTTTTCCGCAACATGTATAATTGAATAAGACTATTTCAAGAAAGGATTTTTTATGAGTAACGAACGCTTTTTAATGATGGAATCTGATATCAAAAATTTATCGTTTCAGCTAGATTCTATCACAAAATCAAAATATGATAGTGATTGGCATAGTACGCTACATACACATCCTTTTACAGAATTATTTTATGTCGTAGATGGTAAAGGGGAATTCATTATTCAGCAACAACGGTTTGCTGTAAAAGCCAACGACTTTGTCATTATTAATCCCCATGTGGAACATACGGAAGTTTCTTCAAGCGAAGATCCTCTTGAATATATTGTAGTAGGGATTCAAGGTCTGTCCTTTTCCAATTTAACAACTCAAGATCAAGGTGACCAACCTTTTTCCTTTTTCAACTTAAGAGATGAACAAAAAGATATTTTGCGCTACTTAAACGTGATGGTACAAGAAGCAACTAATCAAGCAATGAGCTATGAACTCGTTTGCCATAATCTTCTCGAAATTTTGCTCATTAAGATTTTACGTCATCAACACTTCGAGTTAGAAGTGGATTCGAAGAATAAAACTTCGAAAGATATTGCTTTTATCAAGCATTACTTAAAGACCTATTACCGAGAAAGTATTCAGCTGGAAGACTTGGCTTCCATGACGCATTTAAGTCGCTTTTATATTTCCCATAGTTTTAAGAAGGATGTAGGGCTTTCTCCTATGGAATACTTGATGACGATTCGTATTAAAGAAAGTAAAATTCTACTGCGAACCACTAATTATTCTGTTTCCCAAATTGCAGATATTGTCGGATTTACAACTCCTACTTATTTCTCAAAACAATTCCGAAAAGTTACAGGAATCTCCCCTTCTGACTATCGCGAACAGTTTTCAAAGGAAAAAGTATGATTAGACATCCCCTTTCAAGCGAGCGTCCGCAAATCATTCCACTAATCGAACTGATTATGCACGATATGGAGCTACCGATTCTAGACCATATTCGTCCGGAAGTCTTCCGTACAATGCTAGGAGAAGCCATGCTCGATCATTCTTTTCGCTATGGACCAAACCAAACACTTGTCTATATTCACGAAGGGAAAGTAGCCGGGGCTATCTTCGGCTATCATGGGCACTTAGAAGACACGATTGACGACGCGTTTCTTAAATTATACGCAGCTTACCACATACAACATCAAATTCCGCTTTACGAGGATAAAGAAACGATGCCTGGCGAATGGTACATTGATATTCTAGCAGTCTATCCCGAGTATCGTCGCCATGGAATCGGTCGTAAATTATTAATCGAAGTAGAAAACTTAGCACGCCAACAAGGAACCACAAAAATCGCCCTCAACTGCGAGAAGGATAATACGAAAGCCTACAAATTATACGAAAAACTAGGGTACACACCTGAGAGTGAATACGTATTAAGCGGTCATCCATATTACCATATGACAAAAGCCTTATAAAAAATCCCTCTTTGGTCAAAAATCGTTCAAAGAGAGATTTAATTTTATCAAGAATGAAGTAAAATAAGTTTTCTAATCAAAAAAGAATTAGGTAGAACACTCTACCTAATTCCTAATCATTCTTCTATATTTATATTTGAAAAATTATGAAGATAGCCAACAAATCCCTGATCAATCAGTGTCTCAATCGAAATATACATTGGAAATTGTATATTTTCTGTTGAGATTCCTTGATAGTTTTCAGGTCTTAATGAAGGTCTCACTAATTGAAAACCGAGAGATTCATAAAAACAAACACTATCATCAACGGATTCTAAATAAATCAGTTCCACACCCGTATAGTACGATATTACAGATACACTTTTAAATATTTCTTGCATTAATGAAGTCCCGTATCCTTGTCGTTGGTATTTACTATCTATTGCAAAATAAGACAAATTCACAATTGGACGTTTAATCAACGTTTGAGTCTCCACACTTTCAACATCCAGACTGCCCACAGTTAACGTATAAAAACCTACTATAATATTGTTATCTTTCAACAGTACAAAAGTCTTAGCAATATTATTAAAATCGGTATCATCTGCACGTTTTTTTAAATAATTATTGATACTTTCATTTCCACAATCAAAGGCTTCAATTTCTGTATCATCTAACATAAGGCATCTTATCGGACATAATTCTAGCATTATTTTTTACCAGTATTTTTTCGACTAATTACTTCCACGTTTCGAGTTCTTGTTTCAATTTTATTTTTGATATCAACAGACCTATTAGGAGTTTTCATTCTTTTGATAAGATCGTGAAATTCCTGCGCACTTTGGGTCTGAATTCTAGCATTCATCACAATACCAACCATGATTATCCCCTCCCTATTATTGAATTAATAATAAAAGAAACACGTGCTATTTGCAAGTATATTTTTCTGTTTTTTACAAAAAAAAAATTAAGTTTCATTCTTTTATTTATCATTGCTAGCACACTCTCCTATCATTAACTATCTTTCCCAGTTATTTAAATGAATTAAATATTTTTATGAATCTAATAAAATAAATATCCCCTTACTGGTTACCCAATAAAAGGATATTTATCATAACATTCGAGTCTCTTATTTTTGCTTTTATGATTATTTTACAGAGGCTTGACGAAGGTTGATGGTACGTCCGAATGGAAGCACTTCGAATCCGTCTACGTTTTCAGCAAGTAGATAGCTTTGACTTGCTTGGTAGATTGGAGCCACAATCGCATCAGCCATCACGATTTTTTCTGCCGTAATCATTTGTTTGTAACGTTCTGCTGGTTTAGTTGCATATGTCGTTTTTACTTCAGCTACAGCTTTGTCGTACGCTTCACTTGAGTAATTTGCAAAGTTAACGCCGCCACCTGTTACGTATTGTTCTAAGAAGTTTACTGGGTCTTGATAGTCTGGTGCCCATGTTCCAAAGAAGATGTCGAAATCATCGGCACGTTGTAATTCAAGACGGTTTTTCAATGGAACTGACTTAATGTTTAATGTCACGCCTGGTAAGTTCTTTTGAATTTGCGCTTGTAAATATTCGCCGACTACTTTTGCACTACCTGCATCTGACGTTAATAATGTCACTTCGATTGTGTCCATTCCTAACTCTTTTTTAGCCTGTGCTAATTCTTTTTGCGCTTCTTCTACATTGTAGCTGAGTAAGTCGCCACGGTCTTCCACGTAATCTTTCCCAGTTTCTGGGTTTTCTGCAAAGCCTTTTGGAACAAGACCATTTGAAACGATAGAGCCATCTTTTAACACATTGTTAACAAGAGCTGCTTTATCGTAAGCCATCGCAATCGCACGACGGAAGTGTTTGTTTCCTGTCACTTTACGTTCTACATTGAAACTCATGTATCCCATTGTTGCTTTTGGAATCGCGTGGTATGTTGGTTGACCTTTATATTGATCGACGAATTGTTCGCTGATCGTTGTGTATTGCACTTGTTTCCCGTCAAATAATTGAACAGAAGTCGCTACTTCTTTCGATACGTTTACCGTTACGGTTTGTAGCTTCACATTTGACGCATCCCAATAGTTCTCATTTTTCACTAGTTTCCAAGAAAGTTCGGACCCTGACCATCCTTCTAATTTGAACGGCCCGTTTGTCACGATTGAATCTGCTGAAGAGCCGTATCCATCGCCTTTTTCTTTCGCCACTTTTTCAGATTGTGGTAAGAAACGTGAACCTGTTAATAATTTTGGTAAATATGGAGCAGGATTTTCCAGCGTGATTTCTAATGTTTTATCATCAATCGCTTTAACCCCTAATTCTTCGGTAGATAATTCACCTGAGCGAATTTTCTTCGCGTTTTTGAACACATCTGCTGATTGCGCCACGTGTCCTTCTTTCGGGTCTACTAATTTACGGTAAGTGTAAACGAAGTCGCCTGCTGTTACAGGAGTTCCGTCAGACCATTTTGCATCACGTAATTTAAACGTATATACAAGGCCGTCCGCGCTCACAGTTGGCTCTTCTGCTGCCATTCCTAATTCAACTTTATTGTCTTTAGCGACACGATATAATCCTTCGAAAATTTGCCCTAACATATCTGAGCTTGGAACATCATCGTAGTCCGCGCTATCTAATGTTGCTAATTCTCCAAATGTTGTAATCGTTAAACTTTGTTGATTACTTGATGTCGATGTTGAATTGCCACCACATGCAGCCAAACCTAACGATACTAACAGTGATGTCATTAATAATTTGGTTGTTTTTTTCATAACAATTCTCCTTTATTGGTATAATCCATCGCCTTCACGATAGCTCCATCATAGCACGGATAACTAAACCACCAAAATTTAATGCCTATGATACGAGAAAAAGCGGTCAGAAACGAACCACTGGACCGGAACGCCGGAAGGAACGTGTAACGTTCTGCGGACGTTTCGGGAAGTGGACGTCGTTTCTGCTTTTTCGAGTTCGAATGCTTAGGATGTGAGAAAAGGCGTTTATAGGCGATGACGGTTCGCAGGTTAGACGTAAGCGGTCTGTAAGACCGTGCAAAATCCTTCACAGTGCGAAGGATTTGGGGGTGGGCATTGCAAATTGTATTGGAATATAAGTTGATAGGACAATACAGTATAAATTATTTGCAGTTTTAACTCTAAACTCGAAAGGCTTGAGCCTATGCCTTTTCGAACTCAACTACAGGATACGAGGCAGAAAGACAGAAGCCAAGAATGATTTCACAGTGTGAAGTCATTCTGCTTCGTCGTCTTTCGCCCGCAAAGTTTATTAGACATTCTTGAATCACGAGTGATGAAAAGAATGTCAATAAACCACTGCGAAGAACGCTCAGGACTGATATGACGCAAGGGACTTGGAACAAGTCGTGCGGATGTTTGTTGAAATGGACGTCGGCCCTGTGAGCCCGAATTCAACTTCAGGATGCGAGACATCGCGCTCAGAAATGGAACGTTGGACTCGAACGCCGGAAGGAACGTGTAACGTTCTGCGGACGTTTGAGGAAACGCACGCCATTTCTGCGGTGGCGAGCTCAACTACAAACAGGATGTATTTCTTCACGGTTAGCCTTCCCAGGTATTTTGACAAACACAAAAAATAAGCTTTCAAAGTCTACTATTTTATGGTATTTTATGCTTATTAAATTCATCATTTTAAAGGAGAACAATTATGACAAAAACGCATAGTAATATATCCTTCATCGGTATGATCATTATTGCAGTTCTTATGTTCATTATAAGTATAGGTGCGGTAGGATACTCACTACTCTATCCAACTGCAGATACTTTATATAAAGAAGGAAAAGTCTTTGGTTTGCCTTACAAGAGCGACCAAGAAACGGTTGCTGTAAAAATCACGTATTTCGCCCCTGATTATATGGCTACTGTCACTAGAAGTAACACAAAATTATATTTTATTCAGTTTTCAAGACCAAAAACAATTATGAATACAAATCCATTCGGGTATGCCAGCATTGAGATTAAAGACGGCGATCCCCTTCTGGATAAATTAAAGTCAGCGCCTAATCTATCCCAGAACCCAATGATTGTGGCCGCCACTATTCGTAAATCTGGCGCTAAAGACGCTATTCAAGATTATCATTTTATGTTCAGTAATCTTGTGGATCGAGATGAAGATATCAAACCTTATGCTGAAACATTATATTATGTTTCGGTAGATGAATATGATAAAAGTCGTTTGGTAGGTTATCCTATTGCTCTGATGACTATCCTGATTGGACTATACTTCCTATACGGTGCTTTTTCTTTAAGAAAAAAAGAAGAGAAAGCATACAATGAACTATACGATTCCTATCCAGAATTAAACCATTCAATGGATACGGTATTAGGCAACGCAACTTATGTAGACCAAGCATTAGGAATTATTTTATATAAGAACCATCTGATTATTCCAAAAGGGGAACTTAGAATATATGACCTAAGAAAAGCAAAACAAATGTACCACCGTATCTTGAATCATAAATCCTACGGAATAACAACAGGCAGTTTTTCACAACTGATTATTCTTACGAATGATAAAACTTACCGAAAGAAGAAAACTTCTTTTCCCATTAATAACGTTGGAAAAGAAACAGATGACTTACTACAACCTTTCTTTTATACCGTAAGCCAAGAATTCCCTGATATCCTCTTGGGAGTCACAAATAAAAAACAACGCCCATTCTAAATAGGATGTGAGAAAAGGCGTTCATAGGCGATGACGGTTCGCAAGTTAGACGTAAGCGGTCTGTAAGACCTTGCGGACTAACCTCGAAAGGCCTGAGCCTATGCCTTTTCGAACTCAACTACAGGATACGAGACAGAAAGACAGAAGCCAAGAATGATTTCACAGTGTGAAGTCATTCTGCTTCGTAGTCTTTCGCCCGCAAAGTTTATTAGACATTCTTGAATCACGAGTGATGAAAAGAATGTCAATAAACCACTGCGAAGAACGCTCAGGGACGAATCATTGGAAACAAACACCGCAAGGGACTTGGAACAAGTCGTGCGGACATATCAGGAAGTGGACGTCAGTCCTGTGAGCCCGAGTTCAACTACATGATACGAGAAAAAGCGGTCAGAAACGAACCACTGGACCGAAGTAACGCAAGGGACTTGGAACAAGTCGTGCGGATATTTCGGGAAGCAAAACTTCACAGTGCGAAGTTTTGCGTTTCTGCTTTTTCGAGTTCGAATGCCTAGGATGTGAGAAAGGGCTTGAGCCTATGCCTTTTCGAACTCAACTTCAGGATGTGAGACATCGCGCTCAGAAATGGAACGTTGGACTCGAACGCCGGAAGGAACGTGAAACGTTCTGCAAAATCCTTCACAGTGCGAAGGATTTGGGTGTGAGCATTACAATTTGCATAAAAGTATAAATCCCATAAGACATTGCCGTATACATTTTTTAAGTTTCGATTCTTAACTCGAGTACTCAACTCCCCCCCTCTTGCCTTTCTAGCTCATCTCCATTACCATAGAACTAACAAGAAAAAGGAGTTTTTCATATGCGTAAGAATCGTGTTCGCGGCTATAATCAGCGTTTTTATCCCGGAGTGGCTCTAATCGTGGCGGCTATGCTTTGCATTGTTTTTGCATTAACAAGACTGAACGTTCCATTATTACAACTACAAAATAAATATTTTAACCTCGATGACATCACTAAAAATGAAGATTCTATCTTAAAGGTGACTGGTATCGACAAGCAACCTGCCCAATACTCGGACTTTGGAAAATGGTCGCTTTATATCGTCTCTTATTTAGAAAAAGATTCCCACGGGAACGAAACGACACAATACATCGGGTTAGAACTAGACAAAGACACTGCGCAACAATTAATTGATAAGAAGAATACCTTAAGAGATCATCCTGAAAAAATTGCGGGTACCTTTGTTGAGCCAGAATTTCACGATAAAAAAGTGATGGATTATAGCTCTCGTACCCAAGATGCGATGAGAAAATACATCAAATTCCCAATTTCACGGCGTTATCAAAACTATGTATCGATTAAACCCGGGAAGGATACACAAAAACTCTTCCTAATTCTCGCCCTTGTCCTCTTGATTCCAGGACTAGTACTCGTGTATTTAGCGGAAAAATATCAAAAATTTGCGGCACACTACAACCGTTTATTTGCAGGATATGAGAACACAGAAGCATTAGTGGCGAGTCGTCCAGAGTTGAAAGGCAAACGTCTATCCGCATTATTGAATAAAGCCGATTATATCGATGATACCTTAGGAGTGTACATCTATAAAAACTTCTTCTGTTCTACTGTAAAAGGCTTAGAGATTTATGACTTAAACAAAACGAAGAGCGTACATCACTTTGAAAAAACATTTTATCCTGAAGAAGGTGGCAGATTCACGAAATCATACATTGTATTTGCAACAAGCAATCCAGATGCTGTAGTTCGCAGTACGAAAATTCAAATTAAAAATATTGGCGAAGAAACCGATGCACATCTACAGCCATTCTTTGACAAATTGCGTCAAGATTTCCCAGCTATTGAGATTGAGGCGAAAAAAGAAAGTAAGGGATAAGGAGTCCATTAGGATTCCTTATTTTTTTCAACATGAAATTACCATATATGGTAATTTCAGACTTCAAATAAAGTCACTTGCAAAATGCTATTTTCTAGGGTATCATAACTGTATTATATTTATATTATTAAGGAGTATCTTTATGAAAGAAAATCGTAATTATGGATTCAAGCTCCGACTATATTTTGGGATTATTCTATTAATCGCCGCTGCTATTGTCGGATATACGAACTTTAAGCAGCCTGATGCACAGGCCCTATATAATGAAGGAAACGTCTATCAAAGAACGAGTGATTTAGACAACAAAACAGTTGTCCTTAAAGTCACTCAAATCGGAGATCAACCTGCTATTCCTTCGAAAAATGGGGAAAACGCTGTCTATATCGTACAATTTGAATATCCAAAACCAACTGCAGACTCGAAATACGGGTATATTGGTCTGGAATTGAACGAAGAAACAGCGAAAAAATTAATTCAGAAGAACAATACTCTTTCCGAACATCCTGAATATGTTGCTGGGACATTTATTAGTGCTTTAAAAAATTCTGATGCTATTAAGGACTTCAATAACTTAATGACCGAAGCGTATAATAATAGAAAGTTACTATCTGTTGATGCAGAGGAAATATTCTACATTTCTACAACCTCTTTAAGTGGTGCCCAAAAAGGTGGCCTTTTTGTAATGTGCGGTCTTATCGCATTCGGCGTACTATTTATCGGTCTTGCATTCTGGAAACGTAAGAAAATAAATGCAAGCTACGATGAATTATACCAAGCATATCCTGAACTACGTGGTAATCTTGATTTAATTACTAAGAATGCTTCTTATGTTGATGACGAGTTGCATATTTATATTTATAAGAAACACTTTATTACCACTTTTGGCGGATTGAATATCTACGATCTCTCAAAAGCAAATCGTGTCTATCATTACCAAGTCAACCATAAGAAATATGGAACAACGACTTATACCGAGTCATTTTTAGTCTTTATTTCTGATGATGCAAACTATCGTGGCCACAAAACAAAACTTGCCATCTTAAATATTGGCGAATCTACGGATGATTGCTTACAACCATTCTTCCGTGCTTTACTTCAAGAAATTCCTACTCTTAAAGTGGGTTACGAAAGCGACAGACCATTCTAATTCATTCATAATAAAAAAGAGTCTATGGGCTCTTTTTTATTACGCTTTCACTTGAAAAATAATTCTTTTGTGATATATTTACCTTGTCAAAAAAATCAATAAAAAGGAGTAAACTGATGACTGAGAAACACAACACTAGAAATTTTATCACCCTTATAGTCAGTGCCATTCTTTCTTTTGTCGCTGCTATTGGTGTGTTCGTTTATATCAACGTGTACCATACCGCAGATAATCTTTTCAACCAAGGAAATGTCTTTGGGGAAAAAGTAATGAAAGACAACAATTATACGACTGTTCAAATCACTGGATTTCTCTCAAAAAGAGTCGCAACCATTGAAGATCAGGCCGAGTTGTACTTAATTGAATTTTCTCAAAGGGATACAGGCAAACATGGCTATGCTGGTCTTGAAGTCAAAAAAGGCGACAAAATCATTGATGAACTAAAAGCAAAACAGAAAGATTTATACGATCATCCAGTTAAAGTTTTAGCTAAAATCAGACAATCCGGATCCAATGGAGCCATTGAAAACTACGCCTCTAACTTCAAAGATTTCTTAGAAGAGTTTGATGCTTCGTATCTTGATCTAGCAGAAACTCGATTCTACGTTTCTTCGTTTGACGCTCAACAAGATGCATTCATCGGGACTCTAATTGCCGCAGGGTTAGGCTTATTAGGAATTATTTTCCTTGTTTCAGCTTATTTTGCTCGTAAAGCTGTTGGAAAAGCTTACGGCGAATTATATGCATCTTATCCAGAATTAAACCACTCTGTAGATACATTACTAGACGATGCGACTTATTGTGATAACGCATTAGGAATCATTCTTTACAAGAACCATCTCATCACAACGTATAAGAATTTCCAAGTTTATAACTTAACGAAAGCAGAGCGAATCTATCATTATATCTACACTCAAAAATCATATGGGATTACTGTAAATCGTACATCTCAATTGATTGTATTAAGTAAAGATAAATCTTATCGAAAACATAAGACTTCCTTACTTATCAAGAATGTTGGAGCCGATACAGACGACTTATTACAACCATTCTTCTTTGCTATTAGTCAAGAATTTCCTGACGTTCATATTGGATACGAAGAAAAAATAAACGTCCATTCTAAGTAGAATAAAGGACGTATTCGTAGACTGATTCAATAGGTTATTCATATACAGATTGAATAACTCGTAAATGAAAAGACAGAACTGCAAAAGCAGTTCTGTCTTTTTTCATTGAATTCTATTAATCAACGTATTCTGATTTTGTTTGGTTTAAGAAGGCGTATGCTAAGCCGATAATGACTCCTCCACCAATCCAGTTACCAAAGAAGGCAACAATCCAGTGACGAAGCATATTTAACCAATCAAATGCACTACCGATAGCTGAGAATTTAACAATTGAGAATGACGCAAAATTCGCAGCAACGTGTTCATTTCCTAAGTAAACAAACATGAAGATAGCAGAAATTACAATCAATAATTTAGCACTATCACTCTTAATCAATAAGAAAGAAAGAATAGCTACGTTTACGAAAATATTAGCTACAATCCCTTCTAATAGAATTAATTCATTTGGACGAGCTAATTTTCCTTCGACTACTTTTGAAATGTAATGCCCTGCTTCTAAGCCACTGAAAGCAGAAGTATGCGCAAATACGTATCCTGCGATTAACGCTCCGATTAAATTGAAAAGCGTGCAATAGAATAAAATCGTTAATGCTTTAGACCATTTAATATGCTTTTGGTAAGCTCCTGCTGTCAAATACATCATGTTTGATGTTGCAAGTTCAGCATTCAAGAATAAAATGTATACCAATCCCCATGTGAAGATAAAAGCGAAGAAGAATTTACCTAGAGCTGGATGAATTCCAGCAATCGTTTGAGCTGCTAAAGCTCCTGCAGCCGTACTCATCGTTAAAAATGCTCCCGCAAAAATCGAACGAATCGCATAACGTGCCTTGCTTTCATTAAAAAGGGCCTCTTTCTTTTGGCAAGCTTTCATGACCTTTGTACTAAATTGACTTGTTTGTTCCATAGTGTTCCTCCTATTATTTGCTACATCTTAGTATATCATCTTTCTCAAAAAATCAAGCTTTTTTTGCTAGATTACTATATAAAAATTATTCCTTTACAACCCTTATCAAAATTGCTAGAATGGGGCTGGTTTTATTATGGAATAAAGGAGAATACTCATGAAAAAAATATTTGGAATGTTAACAGCCGCTCTCTTCTTAACAGCGTGCGGTCAAGCCCCAACAACTACAACAACAAAAGAAACAACAGCTGAAACGACGGTAGCTCAATCAACTACCGTAACGCTGAATATCACAAAAGACGGTCAAGCCATCGAAGGTAGCCCGTTCACCCTCACTTTTAAAGAAGGCGACAATCTTCTAGACGTGATGAAAGCACAACTAAAAATCGTTGAGAAAGACGGCTTTATCTCTTCTATTAACGGTGTGGAACAAGTCCCAGCCGAAAACAAATACTGGTTATTCGACGTGAACGGTACGATGAGCCCTGTCGGTGCAAAAGAAGTCATCTTAAAAGCAGGCGACGTCATCGACTGGAAACTCAATAAACTTCAATAGTCCAATGGTCAATTCAACTAAAAAAATCACCCTTATCGCCCTACTATCAGCCTTTTGCGTGATTGGAAGACTTGGACTTCTCTCCCTTCCAAATGTTCAACCGATTACCGTTGTGGTCATTTGGATTACGCTAGAACTTGGACTTTTGTACGGCGTTGCTATCGGTAGCATCTCCATGTTGATTTCCAACCTTTTAGTAGGAATGGGGCCGTGGACGCTCTATCAGATGATTAGTTTTGCCCTCGTCTGCACTTGTGCATTGCTTCTTCGTCCACTTTGGCGAAAGAGACAACAATTCCCGCGCCTAACTTGGATTCTTTTTCCAATCTTTGCAGGACTGATGGGCTACTTATATGGCTTTATCATCTCGATTTTCTGGGTATACAGCATGCCTGGTCTGAACTTCTGGATTTACTACTTAAACGGTGTTCTATTTGATACGTACCACGCCATCGGAAATGTCATCTTCTGGATCTTATTGATTCCACTGTTCGAGAAGTTAAATCCATTCAAAATGCTACAAAAATAATAACAGACTTAAAATCACCTTTGGATGGTTTTAAGTCTGTTCCTTTATAAATGATGACGTAAAATCTTTATGGATATCTTTATAGTAGCGATAACGGGGATCCCCATTAATTCTTTTTAGGTAGTCGAATAAATTCCCAAATCTTAGACACATCGTCTAAACTTCTTGTCACTTTTGTATTTACATCTACTGTTCCTTCTTCTTTAAAAACATTATTCACTCCGTACAGAACAATTTCATTTTTTGTATTTACATAGACTAATTTTAGATTGACAATCCTATCATCATTCACATCTCTTGGGAACTCAATGAACAGCACCTGTTTGATATCTTTAGGATAATGATTATAGAGGGCCTGTATATCCGGAGTATCCTCATACTTTTCTCCCTTCCATGAATAATACGAAATCGTATTATTCTCAACAAACACTGTAGTTGCTATATTGTTTTGCAAAGCGATTTGTAGATTTGGAGCCATCTTAACGGTATCCTTACCGCTCCAATAATATACAACATTCTGTTTATCAATAATATAGCTTCCTTGAATATCTTTCACATTATCCATTAACTTTGTAAATTCCTCGTTCTTCGCCTTCCTATAAACAGTTCCATCCTTCGTTAACGTTAAGAATACTGTAGTTGCATCTCCAATCGATGATACTTTGACGACATCTTTAATGTCTTCAATCTTCGTTAATTCTTTAAATGCTTTGTCGAATCCATTATATTTTTCTTCCCCATAAACATACAAGTACCCATCCTTATCAACTGCTAGGAGTCCCCTGCTATCCCCATGCGCCATAACGATATTACTGCCGATTTTTTTTGGTTCGTCAAGAGATGTTCTATTTGTAAAATCGAACCCTCCGATATACAAATCGTTTTTATTATCAATCCAAACTTCTGAAGATACTACTTGTTTCACATTTTCAAGATATTTCGTTAGAGATTCGGTAAATTTACTGTGATTCTCCATAGCACCGCCTTGACCAATATAATAGACATTCCCTTTATTAGAGAGCACCCTTATACCAAGGCTTGTTAAATCATAATGTGCGACTTCTTCTGCTCCAAGGTTTCCACATGCAGCAAAAATAACTACACACACCAACGCTAGAAGCCCTCCTACTATTCTCTTTGCTTTTTTCATTGTCATACTCCTTTTAAATGGGGATTAATTCTTACAACCCTATTTTGTTTATTATATCACAAATTATTCATTGAGTATTACTTCCCTATACTTGCATACAACTTCCCACTTTCGCTTCACGAAAAGAAGACCCATTTTTATAAACATACATAAGAGCCCCCCTCTTTTTTGTACGCTTATAAAAATGGTCTATCTGGAAGATTCCCGGATTCTATAATAGTCATAGTGGGAAGTGCAACCAATGTGAATTACTGACTCTAGGGTATAACCCGTAGAGTCAGTTTGAAGCTTGGTAGGAATTGAGACGTAGGCTCATTCCGGTGCCCCGTTATGACTATTATGAAGATATCCGAGGAATCTGAAAGATAGACGCTAGTCTTTCCAATTTTTAGCACCTATTTACGTATACAAAAAAAGGAGGGGTTGCCCCCTCCTTTTGGATTAGTCCTCATCTTCAATGATTTCGTCTGTTTCACTTTCTTCCGCACGAAGCTGCTCAAGTTCTTCTTCAGAAAGCTTTGTGACATGGATTTTACGAATACGATCATTCTCGATTTCCGTTGGTTGTAACAGATACCCTTCGAATCTCACTTTCACTACCTCATCATCATCTGGGAAGTAGCCGAGTTTCTCAATAATTGCACCCGCCATTGTATCCACTTCATCAGACTCTAATGACGTTTGATAAATTTGATTAAATCTGTCGAGTGACATTCCGGCATCAATGACCGAATTATATTCGTCAATCTCTTGGAATTCTTTTTCTTCCTCATCATACTCGTCTTCAATATCTCCGACAATTTCTTCAATTAAGTCCTCAAGTGTCACGATTCCTTCAACCCCGCCATATTCATCTTTTAATACTGCTAAATGTTGGCGAGTTTTTCTAAATTCTAATAGTAAATCATCCACGAAAATAGTTGATGGAACAAATACTGGCTCATGCGCTAATGAACGAATATCAATGTGGTCAAAACCTTGTTCTCTAGCAGCACGGAAAACATCTTTTACGTGTACCACTCCAATCACATTATCCTTATCTTCCTCATAAAGTGGTAGACGTGAATAAGAACAATTTAAAATGGTCTCTAAGTTTTCTGCTAAGTCATCTTCAACATCCAGCATTAACGTATCTGTACGTGGCACCATTACTTCACGAGCAAGTTTGGTATCCAACGAAAGAACTCCTTGCATCATCGTAAATTCAGAAACATCAATGGCTCCGTCATTACGACTATTGGCTAGTAAAGACTTCATCTCACTTCTGGTTAATTTTTCCTCTACATGTGTAAACTCAATGGGCGTCATTCGTTTTAATAATCCTGTAGAGAACGTCAAAATCCACACAAATGGTTTTGAAATCTTTTTGACAAATAGAATCGTTCCAGCCGTATGAAGTGCAATTGGTTCTGCCATTTGGAGAGCTACTTGCTTTGGATATAATTCCCCAAATACTAATGTTAAATAAGATAATACAACGGTCACAATCACTAACGCTAATGCTTCTGCTCCTGGAATATTTCCTAGCATTGGTTGAATTCTTGAAGAGAAGCTAGTCGCTGCCGAAGCACTTGAGAAGAATCCCGCGAACGTAATTGCTACTTGAATCGTCGCAAGAAATTCATCCGAATTCTCTAACAAACGCATTACTTTAGCAGCTTTTTTATCTCCTTCTTGCGCTCTTTGTGCCATTTTTCCTTGGTTAATAGATACAAACGCAATCTCTGCCGCTGCAAAAAATGCATTTAATAATGTTAATAATACAATGATTAAAATCTGGACTCCCAGCGAACTCCCATCTGAATCAGCTGTCATCATTTTTTAACCCCTTTTGACTATAGTATTTACCCATTGTATGGTATAGAGTAATCATATCAGTTTTTCCTAAAAAATCAAGGTTAACTGATTTTTTGTCACCTTGCTTTAATGCAAAAGACGCTCGAGTCTCTGTTTTCACGGCTAATTTTCTCATTTTCTCATCATTTCCTCACTTTTATAGTTACAATTCTCTCAAAAAGTGGTACTATAATGGGGAGAATTATATCAAGGAGGAATTCGTATGTTATTAAAATCTCTTGTTGTTCCAAAAAAGAGTCTAACGGTTGTTAAAGAATCATGTACGTTAGAAGAAGCGATTAAGATTTTAGAAGAATCAGGATATCGTTGTGCCCCTGTCTTAGACGAAACAGGAACTTTTTTCAGAGGGAATATTTACAAAATGCATATTTATCGCCATAAAGCAAACGGTGGTGATATGAGTCTCCCTGTCACTCATTTAATTAAGAACTCTACTAAATTTATTAGTATCGATAGTTCATTCTTTAAGGTATTCTTCACAATTAAAGAGTTACCTTATATTGCCGTATTAGATAAGCAACAACGCTTCTACGGAATTTTAACGCATAACAGCTTATTGTCAATGTTACAAGAATCTTGGAATGTGAAAAGTGGCTCTTACGTTTTAACCATCATTTCTGGTGGAGAAAAGGGTGCCTTAGCTACAATTTCTAAAATCGTCAACAAGTACGCTTCTATCGCCAATGTGATGACTATTGATACTGAAAACGATAAAAGTTTGCGTCGCCTATTGATTACATTACCAGCAGGTGTTTCAAAAGATACGCTTCAATTAATTATTGACGGTTTAGAGAAAAAAGACTACACCATCGCTGATGTAGAAGACTTGCAAAATAACTAGGATACGAGAAAAGGCGTTTAGAAACGAATCACTGGAGACAAATAACGCAAGGGACTGCTTGCAGTCGTGCGGATATTTGTCGAAGTGGACGTCGTTTCTGCCTTTTCGAGTTCAACTTCACTACACCAACACAAAAATAACAGCACACTAGCATAAGGCTAGTGTGCTATTATTTTTCTCTGTTTTATCGAATGACTGACCGCGCCATACGTGCTACTGTATGACGAACTCCTCGGATTGCTACCGATAATGCGTAAATATTTTCCACTGTTGCTAATCCGCCATATCCTGCGTCCCCAATATGCTGAATATCCACACCAGCTACTTTATTACGGATAGCAATTTGTTCGATGACTTCTTTTGAAGATCCTTCTTGGCTTGTTCCAATTGCAGAAAGTACGAGTGCCTCGTTGGCATGTGCTACTTTCACAATTTCCACGAGTTCTTCATCCGTAAAGCCCGGTACCGTTCCTACTGCAGGCACAAGAATCACATCCGCTCCTGCTTTAATGAAGCGTTTGGCGATGTCTACGTTCATCACTGGTTCCTTCGAGCCTGCTCCATGCATTTTCCCGGCAATCACAAGCCCTGAATAATGTTGTTTCACCATGGCAAGAGATGCTTCAATTGTTTCATTCGTTACTCCGGTTCCAGGATTTCCCGTTAAGCAGATAAAATCAAGTCCAAGTTCTTCCGCACGTTTCACAGTTTCTACCGTACAGGTACGTCCTGGTGAAATCTCAATTCGTGTTTCTAGCATTTCTGCATTCATATCCACCGGTTCTAAGTTCGCTCCAATTGGCAACCCGCTGAGTTCTTTGGCGCGTTTCACAGGATTAGTACTCTCTTCTGCACCGTAAATAAGCGGATTAAAACAATCAAACCCATTCAACAGTACCATATCTCCACCAAAAGCTTTTGCGATTTCGGCATTTGATAATTCATTTAAGAAACTTGGTCTTACACATACTGTTTCACAGCACACTGTTCTTCCTTCCGCTGCTTCAATTGCCTTTTTCAATTCTTTTCCTGTCATTTTTCTGAAATCACTGGCCACACAATTTAACAATCGTTTACTCATTTCGTTTCCTCCTGTTCACGAACAAGCGCCACTATGTCTTTCAACAATGCTTCATCCGTCTGTTCGTAATCTCCATTTTCATGATAAGCGTAGCTGAGCCCTACTCCTGCAGTCGTCGGGTCCGCCTTCCACGTCTTAAATGTTCCATGAATTTGCGAAATTCCCGTCTCCTGCATTAAATGTTGCACATTTCCTTTTTTGACACCGCCGCCACAAAGTAGTTCAATTTGACTTCCGTAGCGAGATTGTAACTCTTTTAAGAGCGGAATCCCTGTTTCAATTTGCGCCTGTTGTCCCCCTGTTAAAATGCGCGTGCATCCAAGTTTGATTAAGCCCTCGATGGCACTCTCCACATCCGGCACAAGGTCAAATGCCTTATGGAATACACTCTCGGCATGATACTTCTGACACAACTCAATCATCTGCTTCGTACGTTTCCAGTCAATCGTCCGGTCTTCTAATAAAAATCCAAACGCTAACCCCTGTGCACCCGCTTCAAATAAGAGTTTTGCATCGATTAGCATGCTCTCAAACTCTTCCTTCGTGTAACAAAAGCCTGCACCACGAGGACGGAGCATGCACACAATGGGAAGGCTCACTCCAGACTCTAGTACTTTTTGTAAGGTCCCGATGCTTGGTGTTAATCCTCCTAAGAAAAGTGCGCTATTCAATTCGATGCGGTCAGCACCAGCGCGCTCTGCAATCTGGCAATCTGTAATGCTTCCAGCACATACTTCTACTGTCATACCGTTCCTTCTTTCATGCGCGACAATGCGAGTAGCGCTAATCCATAAATAATCGTATCTGTTTCTAAGTCTTTTATCCCAATCCATTCATTTGGCAAATGCGCAATATCCCTTTGCCCTGGGAAACTTGGGCCATACGCAATGATATTCGGAATGATTTTGGCATAGGTTCCACCCGTTGTGGTCACTGGAACACTATCGCTCTGCGTGATCTCCGTATACACCTGTTGCAAGGCTTGCACATAGGCGGAATCCTTGTCATAAAGCACTGGGTCCCAATGCGAAATCACGTCTAGCACGCCCCCTGCTGGCACATGCGCATGGATGTGTTCAATCAACTCGTCTTTCGTACAACTTGCTGGATAGCACATCGTCCATTCGACATAATGGCGTCCATCTTCGAGTCCAAACGTTTCCCCTCGCAATTGCATCATCCCAAAGTCACTATCTTCATAGGCGATGCCCAACTCTTCCCCACGATGGTTTGTATGGAGAAGTTTTTCATTGGCAAATGTATACAATTCGGATACTTCATCCGAAGGGACAGACAATCGTACTCTGAGACGACCGCGTTCGCCGTAGACGACTGGCCATTTACAGTCTGGCGTCCACCCGAATGTCGGAGGAATTTCTTTTGTTAAATAGTGCTTCACGCATCCAAATCCTGTCTCCTCATTCGCCCCAAAGACAATCCGCACCGGTCTATCAAAGGTCACACCCTTTTCCTTCAACACATATAACGCATATAGGTTCGATAGAATAGGCCCCTTGTTATCCAATGTACCACGTCCGTAGAGTCTTCCGTCACGAACGGTAAGGTCTAACGCTGGAGAAATCCACCCTTCTCCAAGCGGCATCACATCCACGTGTCCGAAGATGCCATAGTACGCGCCATCTGGTCGGTCTTCTCCGTACTGCGCGTATCCGATCTTGTTGTCAATATTCTTCGTTTGAAATCCAAGTTCACTCGCAATGGTTAACACTTCATCAAGCGCCTGTCTAGGTCCCTTGCCAAACGGAGCACCGTCTGCTGCTTCTCCTCGAATACTTGGAATAGCGACCATTCGTCTCAGCCCTTCAAATAAGGAAGGCTGAATGTCTTTAAATGCTTGAATCCATTCTCCTTGATTCATCACTTAACCTCCAAAGGTTTCATGCGTTCTTCTAAATACGCTTGGAGCCATTCTTCTGTCGCTTTTTCATGAATCATTGTGCCGTCGCTTTGTGGATGAACACGGAATACAGTTGGTTCAAGTCCTTCAGTAGCGACAACAAATGAAAAGTTTTCGATATTTGAAGCCGCTCCAAATTCCCCTTTTGCATTCATAGCCACTACAGAGATATCCCCCACTTGTCCTCTTGTTCTACGTAATCGGTCGGTTAAGTCCCTCACGGCTTTCTCACAAGCTTTTTGCGGACTGATTCCCTCTTTCATCAGACGAACGATTTCATACGAAATCACGCCCTTCATCAAGTCCTCACCTAGTCCCGTTGCTGTAGCTCCACCGATTGTACTATCCACATATAAGCCTGACCCGATAAACGGTGAGTCTCCCACACGCCCTGGCTTCTTCATAAATAGCCCGCTGGTTGAAGTTCCAGATACCATATCTTCATTGGTGTCTAAAGCAACCATTCCAACTGTGTCATGTCCTGCATAGGGACTCAATTGTTCCTGTGATAATTCCTTTAATCGATTATGATAATGAATCTGTGCCCGTTTTGTAAGCATCTCTTTCTCTTCAAAATGATGGGCCTTTGCAAAAGCATTCGCTCCATCTCCGACTAACACATTGTTGACTTTATAATGACTCAATGCTCGTGCAACAGAAATCGGATTAGCGATTTGCTTTAATGCACACACAGCCCCAAAATCAAAATTGGTCCCATCTAAATAAGCTGCATCCAGCTCCACTTCCATGGCTTCATTTGGGAGACCTCCGTATCCAACCGACTTAAAATAGGGAAAATCCTCAACTTCTTTGATTGCTGCTTCAACGGCATCCCCTGCAGTTCCTTTTTCTTTTAGAGTCGGGGTTACCTTTTGAATTCCTTCAAGCGCCATCCTCCATGTCGCAATGATTCCCCACATGACTATTCACCTCTCTTGCTAGCGAAATCGTTGTTCACTTTCTGTTTTTCTTTGCTGAATGATGGCTATAGCTTCACTCAATGATTCTCGTAAACCAACTCCGCCTTTTTTAGGCATCTCAAGCATCACTATTTTCTCTTTAAATGCAGCAATGGTTTCTTCATTTTCCTTTGAACAAATAACGTAAGGCATGCATGTTGTTTGTTCTTGAATGGCTAACGCAATTTCTGCTGCCATTGCGGTGTACGAATCGTAATTAAAGCATGGCCCAGCAAAGAGCACTTCTGCTTTCGTCTTCAAAATCAGATTTTTGATTTTATGAATTACTTCTTCTTTATGCGATTGGAAATAATCGGGACCACAATAAATAGTAGCTACCGCTGTCAATCCAGCTTTTTCAAACTCATCTTTAAACATTAAATAAGATCCGACTCCGCCTTTTTCAAGTCCTAGCGGCGTTTCTGAAAGTTCTTTTCCACCATGGCCCGACTGAACCTGATCCATTAATAATAATGCCCTCATAGTGACCTCCTTCTACGAAAAAGAGTGGCATATTCTTCACCCAATGCCACCCTCCTCCTTATGAAAATAAACTTGATGTATTATAAATCATCAAATGATAAATCATTCAAGTCAATATCGTCTAATTCGTCGCCTGTTAACATATTACTACTTGATTCTTCATTCAAGAATTGTTGATCCAACGCTTTAAAGAATGGGAAGTAGATGAGACATCCAATCGCAATTAATACAATTTGGAAGAAGCCTGCAATGATACTTCCGGTAGAAAGCCAACCCGAGAAGAAGAATGGCGTTGTCCATGGAAGTGAGGCTCCTGTTGTATAAGGAATCAATCCTATCATTGTTGCAACAGTTGCCAAAGTAATATTGACAAGTGGTGTTAAAAGGAATGGGATTGCAATAATTGGATTTAATACAACTGGAAGTCCAAAAATAACCATTTCATTAATACCGAACACACCAGGAATAATCGCAAGACGACCTAACTTCTTCATTCGTTCTGATTTTGAAACAAAGACCATTAAGATAACAAGAGAAAGGGTACTTCCTCCTCCTCCGAAGTTTCCAAAGAAGTCTCCAAAAGGTCCTGTAAAGATGTTTTGTAATGGTTGCCCAGCTTTAAATGCTTCAAGGTTTTCAGTTGTAAGAGCTAAATGGATTGGATTAAACACTGTATTTGTTACAGCTGGTCCATTAATTCCAAAGAACCAGAACAAAGTAGACAAGAATTGATAAATTGGTTCAAATAGAATACTACGACCAAATCCCATTAACGGAGCTTGTAAAATCTTATAAATAAAGTTGTGAGCGTATTGATATTCTGTTAAAGAGAACAAGATATAAATTGCAAAGAAGAAGAACATTGCAAACATACTTGGAATTAAGGCTGCAAATGAATGATAAACTGCCGGTGGAACTCCATCTGGCAACTTAATAACCCAACCTTTTTTCTGAATCAATACAAAGATTCTTACTGACACAATCGCGGTAATCATAGCTAAGAACATTCCTGCTGACCCTAGATGCCCTAATGAAAAACCAGCAAATGCTTTATTCGTCGTTGTATTCACAAAATCAGGATGAACTTTCGGTGTCATAATAAAGAAGCAGACTAATGATAATGCTGCCCCTGCAATTGGATCACTGTCTAACTGTCTTGCATAAGCATACCCAATTCCGACAGCTCCTAATACTGCCAACACACTGAATGTAGAATCAATAACTGCATCCATTGATTTTTCCCAACCTTGGCCAAAAAATTGCGCCATAAAGTCCCCATACCCAGGAATTGGGAAGTTTGCAATTACTAGAAAGATAGATGCTACAATAATTAATGGAGTACCTACTAGGAAACCATCCCGAATCGCTACAAGAATTTTATTCGTACTTAATTTTTCTGCAACGCGCCCCATTGTTTTTTCTAAGCCTGAAAACATGACACTTACCTCCTACTTTTTAGATTTTAATAATTGAATGGCTCTTTTTAGAATACGTTCGCCATCTACATTGCCGTAGTCCTCTAGATTAATCACATCTACCGGTACTCCTTTAGGCTCGTACTTTTCACGAACAGCATTGAGTTTAAACTTCACTTGAGGGCCTAACAAGATCACATCTGGATGAAATTCTTCATAGATTAAATCCAACTTAGGATCTGGAAATGCCTTAATCTCTAGTGGTAACTGATGTTTATCTGCAACCTCTTGCATTCGACTAGCCACCAAGCTAGTAGACATCCCTGCACTACAAAATAGATAAATTCGTTTCATTGTTTTTCCTCCTCTCATTTTGAGCATTTTTCTTCCAATTTTTCATAGACAGCAATAATTTCTTCAGCCGTAATCTTTAAAAATTCCGCGCTCATTAGTTGATCCTCTGCATGTACTAAAAGCAGATTCAAATCAACGCGTTCTCCTGCTGTCTCTTTTTGTAACAATCCAAAGTGAGCTTCATGTCCTTCAACGTGATATTTTTCCCCTTCTTCAATACATTGATGTGCTCTTTCAAAGTGCCCCTGTTTAGCTTCCTGGATTGCTTCCATAAAACTAGACTTAGCAGCTCCTAGCGCACTAATCATTTTAAAACAAACTAATTCGATGCCTTCCATACGCTCGCCCCCTTTCTCATCGAATGGCTTCAATAAATGATTGTACATTCTTGGCTTCAATCAGTGGAATCATCTTTTCTGGTGAATCCAATTGTTTTCCTAACCACCTTAGAAATAGTTGCATAAATTCCATTTCTTCCTCGCGTAACGCCAATAGAATCACTAGTTTTACTGGGTAATGACTCCATTGAATCGGCTCCTTTAACACTGCTATAGATACCATAGATTGATGACTATGCGGATGTAACGGATGGGGAATCGCTAATGCATAGTCAAAATCTGTAGAAGATAGACTTTCTCTTTCTAATACAGAAATGAGAAATGACTCTGTAACGATACCATTTTGATATAATTTCTGGCTCATCTCTTCCAATAATAATTTGGGCGTTGTCGCTTCTACATCTGCATAAAAGAATTTTTCGTCCATATAATGAACCATCTGCGTTCTAATCCGTGCACTTAGCTGTTTAGACTCCAACGAATTAATAATTGTAATCAACCGAATTTCATCTTGTGGATTGAAGAATAAGCTGAGTTTTATCGAAGGAACCGTAATATAAAGTTCCGTTTCATCAAATGTGATGACCAAATCGCATGGATAAAATTCTAAGAGTGCCGGTGAAAAAAGACTTTGTTCTGCAACAAATTCTAAGCGATGGCCAAATTGTTCTTTTAATCGCATCACACTGTTAGCAATAAGTGGATACTCACAATTAGCAATCAAAAGTGTTTTAATTTTTGTATCCTTTACTCCTTGCATATAGGCAGCTCCAATGTGCAAAGCAATAAATCCAATCTCCTCTTCAGTCATCTCACAACCAAGAGCTGCTTTTAAAGATTGACTGACAGATACAGCTGTATCAAAAATGAGAGGATATTGCCGTTTGAAACTTTGTACGTACCCATTTGGCAATTTAAGATTCATTTCGACACGTTCGAGAAATCCTTGTAAGTGGAGCTTTAATCGAACCATAAATTCTTTCTCGTCCACAAACGAGATTCCCGCAATATGATACAACTGCTGAACTACTTGTTCAATGATTTCTTCAAGTTCTACACTCTCTCCTCTAAAAAGTACCTCTGATTGTAATTCTTCGGAGTTATGATACGCTTTTAATAATTTAGCAAATGACTGAATTTCTCCATTTGGCACCTTTTCATTCTTTGGTAAAATGGCTTTAAAAATGTGTTGCGCAACGTCCTCTTCTAAGATGAGTCGCTTTCCTTTTGAATTTACTTCTTTAATCATTTGTCCAGCTTGCAATCGTTGCAACACAACCCCAATATGTAACAACAAGAAAGGCATCATTGTTGCTCGTATGGCATACTCTTGCATCTGTAAAATATGCCAGACGCTCTTTTGAATTTGTTCCATATCTAGTTCTGGATAAATACTACGAAGCTCTGACACATTAAGGAAATCCTCGTTTAGTTCACTTTTTAACAAATCTCGATATAACTGTCTCTTGCTAGATTCGTCACCCTTCAATTGTAGTTTTTGTTGAGTCATCTCAAGAGATAGGCCTTCGTATTCTCTCAGTCTTTCTTGAACCAGTAATCGATCCCCTTCAAAAGTCTTAGCGCTTACAAAACAACTTTTACAAAAGTCAACTACAGAAATCCCTTCCTCTTGAAATAATAATTGTTTCAATAAGAAGGTACTTCGTTCTTCATGATCCTTCGGAATATTTTGATGCACCACTGTACTTTCGTAGCGATTCGGTTGTAACGCTTGCAAGTGATACCCTCTCTGCTTATCAGCACGAATAATATGTGGCATCTCTTGATTAATGTGCTCAATATCCGAACGAATGGTCCTCGTCGAAACACCTAAACAAGCGGCAATTTCTCTCCCTTTTACCCACTCTTTTCTAGATAATAGCTCTAGTAATTGATGGTGTCGTTGCTTCATAAAAATCCCCTCCACCTTAATTTCACTATATCAAATTCCCTACTGATATTATACCTAAATATTTTTCCTATTGTTAGGAAGTTTTTGGAATCTTTTTGAAACAATTCGTATTTTTTCATACTTTTTGTCCAGTTTTGAAGAATGGAGATACTAAAGGGAAGTTCATAAAAATAAATACAATACGAATCAGTTTAAATGATGGAATGAAAGAAAAGGATGGATTCAGAAAAATGGGCAACAAAAAAGGCACCGGAATCGGTGCCAATAGGACTGGGGTAGCTGGATTCGAACCAACGAATGACGGAGTCAAAGTCCGTTGCCTTACCGCTTGGCTATACCCCAATGGTGGAGGGGGGCAGATTCGAACTGCCGAACCCGAAGGAGCGGATTTACAGTCCGCCGCGTTTAGCCACTTCGCTACCCCTCCAGCATTTATATAAAATTTCGTACTCAAATATCTTACAACAGGTTGGTATAGAATGCAAGGATTTTCTATACCTTTAGAGTAAAAGAGAATCTAGTCAGTCCCCCGACTAGATTCTTCAATCGACTACTTCAATTTCGAAGTGACCTTTTTCTTAGAAAAGGTACGTTCTTGTTTATTCCCTAAAGCATTCAACCTTGCATCTAAAAGAATATGACGGCCCTCTGCGTTTCTAGTATAGATTAACTCATACTCTCCAATATATTTTTCCAAGTGATAGAGTAGGCCAATGGCATCTTCCTTCCGCTTATCAAACATACTTGGAACAGCAAAGTACTTCGTTTGGTCGTTGACCCAAGTCTTCGCCCTAAGGATATACCGTTGATTTTCAATCGGTGCAAAGAATTCTGATAACGCCTGTGCAAAAATCTCTTTTTCCCTCAAGGT
The DNA here is from genome assembly GCA_963523415.1 of uncultured Streptococcus sp. GTDB lineage: Bacteria > Bacillota > Bacilli > Lactobacillales > Aerococcaceae > Granulicatella. The sequence continues at coordinate 124,579 of CAURBR010000002.1, forward strand.
TCCACCCTTTAGATAAGCAGCCGTTTGTATAGATTGTTTATTACCGCTAACGACTCTAGCTTTACAGTTTTGCGTCTCCAGATGTCCTGATGTCAGTAAGGCCCTTCGAACAGCCTCCGCAAAAAGTTCTAAGCGTTTATACGGACTCTTGTATAAGAAATATCTCAACCAGACGATATTTAACACGATGGCAGATAGGAGTCCCACTGGATATAAGAGTTGGGATGGCCCTTTCGCAAAATCGAGGATGATATAGATGATTAGTTCCGTCAGTGCGATTGCTTGCGCATAGGTTAAAATTTTCCGTGCATCTGTTAGCAGAACGGTTGGCAAGAACGTCTTGTCCACTCCCACTTCATTAGAAACTTCCATGTCTTCTAGAAGCGGAAGGGATTCATTCCAGCGCGCTCTCAACTCTTCGCGGTTACGCGAGCGTTTAATCGTTTCTTGGTTGAGTTTTGTTAAATCCTTCTTCGTAAACTTGATTGTTCCAAGGTCTAGTCGATCCACGCCTGATTCAATTGTATTTTCATTATAGTGTAGGCCTAAGAATTGCTTCATGCGGGCTGCAATAATTCCAGATCAGGGCTATCGATACCGATTGGTAACTCCTCTTCGTCTTCTTTCTTCTTGAAGAGTTTTTTCTCCGCAAGATTAATCGACACAAGATGCCAAACGCTACTTGTCTTCTCTGGATTTTCCGGCCAAATACGAATCGCACGACCTCGCATCTGATTGCTGAGCATAAAGCTACCGACAAAGCTAGCAAGAATCAATGAGTTCACGCACGGGGCATCCCATCCTTCACCGAGGAGCGATTTTGTCCCAATCACGATATGAATTTGCCCTTCTTGGAAGAGCTGTGTCACGGCGCTGACTAAGTCATGTTGCGACCCTACTAAACGGACCTTCACATAATCCTTCTCGTCTAATTGTCCTACTGGTTGGAAGGTAATCTTGTCGGCCCCAAAAAGGGCTTCTAGACGCTGTTTTACGGTTGTCGGGATAATTACGAGGCTTCCCGTTAAAACAGCCACCGGAACGTCTAATTGCTGCTCTACAAGCTCTCTACGAAGAACTTCGAAGTAAGGCAATACGCCCAGTTGGCTATATTGAACTTCTGGATTTCCTAAGTGGGCCTCAAAATCCTTTCGAATGAAGTCGGTCAGAATCAGTTGTCTTAATTCACTGCCTAATGTTTCGTATTCAGCTTTAAAAATATCTCTGACAGCATTTAATTTTCCAAGAGATTGATTCAATAGTTGATCTATTTTTTTATTGCGACATAACTGTACTTGTTTGCGGTCGATCAACCCAAGAGATTTCAATTCACTCTTCAATTCTTTACTGTCTTCTTCGGATAAATCATACCAATGTGGCACGTCGAATAACATTCCTTGTAAGAGGATTTCAAACCACGCCAAGTCAAATGCAGGAAGCCGACTTGTTCCAAGCAATTGTTGAAATTGTTTAGGAAACTCGATTCCTTTATGTCGTAGGAAAATCAGTGTTGCCGAGAGATACTTCGGCTCATTTAAGAGTTCGTCTTCCAAAATCGTGCCATCGAGCGCACGGCTAGTTCTCACAGCCTCGCAAAACACCGAATCAGAGGATAACTTTTTCAAGAAGGCTCTCTTCTGCGTAGAAAACTGATCGAGTTGTTTCTCTTCTTCCTTCGTTGGAAAAGAGAAATACACATAGTCCTGGTGCGGACATAAACTTCCCTCTTTAACGAGTTCTGGAACGGTAATTTCTTCATCAATTTCCCCACACATGGCTACATAGCGTTCCCACAATGCGGGGTCTCCTTCGTATGGAGGAGTTGCAGTTAGCGAAATCACATTTATATCCGCAAAGGATTTACGGAAGGTTTCTAGACTCTTCCACCATTCATTTCGCAAGTGGTGACACTCATCAAGACATAATGTTCCAAGAGAAGATTGCTTAAAGAGTGCAATGATATCCACGTCTTTAAAATCAAAATGCTCGTTTTCGACGACATCGTCCGTATCCTCAACTTCCGCGTCGCCTTCCAGACGATTGATGGCACTGTGCAACGCTTGATACGTCGCAACTGTGATGGTCTTTGGCTGCTTCAAATTTTGCGAAATCATTTCATTGGCTAGACTCTCATCATCCAAAAAGGCTTCACGAATTCGGTCTACCCACTGCTGACGAATCGTCACGGTCAGCACTAGAATAAGTGCAGGTTTACTATTACGACGAATAAATTCAATTCCTAGTGTAGTCTTCCCAGATCCTGGAGCCGCTACCAGATGAATATGGCCATCCGCCATAATCGCATCACTCTTTTCTAAGATACGCTTTTGATACTTTCGCCACTCTCCTTTGAAAGATAAGTGTTCAAACATCCCCGTTCTCCTTTCATTACACTATTAGAGTTCTTCTTTAAGTTCAATCTTGATAACACTATCTATCGCATCCGGTAACGGATACGTATAGGCCCCTATTTCTCCATATTCTGCAAAACAAATATTTGGAAAGGCTAATGTCGTCCAACTATTGGAGATTCTCACTTCACTACCATCATGTTCAAAACTCATTCGTTGAATTTGTTCCCTAGAAATCCCGGTTAATGCGATTGGGCCAATCGGTTGTTCGAAAACATGTGCGTAAAGATTTTTACCATCCTTCGTATAATAGCCCCATTCTGGTTTTGGTAAATCCACAAATCCTCCACGATAGATAGATTCACCATTCTTCTTCATCCATTCTCCAATACCATGTAAAATCTCAATGCTCTCTTTTGGGAAGTTCCCTTTAGCAGTAGGCCCAACATTTAAAATCATGTTTCCACCCTTACTAACACATTCTACCAGTTTACGGATGAGTACTTTAGGGCTCTTATAGAGTTTATCGCTTGGGTTATAGGCCCAATGATTATTCATCGTAAGGCACAGTTCCCACGGTAGCAATTCCCCTTTTACATTTCGAATCCCTTCATGTGGTACGATTTGTTCGGGACTGACAAAGTCTCCGGAATAGAGTTGAATCTCTTCACTTGCAATACTTCCGAAGCCCTCTCCAGAAGTTTCTAACCGGTTGTCAACAACCACATCAGGTTGATGTTTTCTTACGAGTTCGATTAAGTCGCTTGCCTTCCATTTCTCACCAAACATTTCTCCGTAGGAAAAATCAAACCAGAGAATATCGAGTTTTCCGTACTTCGTTACAATTTCTTCCACTTGGTGATGCATAAATTCCAAATAGCGGTCAAAATCGATTTGTTCATCCTTATAAGCGATATTTCCTCTCATAGGATGGTGTCGATCTGCGTACTTCGGATAATCTGGATGATACCAGTCCAGCAGACTAAAATATAATCCGACTCGAAGCCCTTCTGCTCTTACCGCCTCTACAAATTCACGAACTAAATCTCTTCCAAAGGGTGTATTGGTAATTTTATAATCTGTATACTTGGAATCAAATAAACAAAATCCGTCGTGATGTTTGGCCGTCAATACGACATACTTCATTCCCGCTTCTTTAGCAGCCTTCGCCCATGCTTTTGCATCGAATTCGCTTGGATTAAATGCGTCAAAATAGGGTTGATAGTCTTCAATTGTCATTTTTTCATTACTGCGAATCCATTCTCCCCTTCCAGGAATCGCATAAAGACCAAAATGAATAAACATCCCAAATCGAGCTTGTCTAAACCATTCAGTCCTTTGTAAAATGATTTCTAAAGAATTCTCCATTTCCCTCCACTCCTTTACATCAATACATTCAACTAATGTTATTCTAGCACTCTTCTCTTTTCAATTACACCTTTTTCTTGAAGGAACAGGATTACCTTTTAATATAGTAACAATACAAAAAATCTCTTAGATAGGATTACCTTCACACAAGGATTTACAGTAATCATAGGGTATCTAAGAGATTTGTTCTATTAATGATTAATTCTTTTTTTCTGATAGTCCTTTGAGACTTTCATCAACGTCTCGTAGGCTTCCGCCAACTCCTCTTTTAAAGTGGCATCTTTCAAGTACGACTGTACTTTGGCAATCACTTCTTTTTCGCGACTGGCATCTAAAATCGCAATGCCATTTTCTTTTTTAATACGAGCGACATCAACAACGACTTGCATGCGGCGTTCAAAAAGCGCTACAATCTCGCGGTCGATGGCATCAATTTCTGCACGTTGTTTTTCTAACAAGAGATTTCCTCCTCATTTAAATTCCAAAGAAGACGCCTAATGGGTAGCCTACAATAATCGCACTAGCGGCACTGAGTAAGAATAGGCCTCCTCCGTATACAAAGGCGTCTTTTGCATTCGTCCAACCAGAACCGACCGAAATCGCTACATACGGCATACTTGGTGGTGTCATGAAGGCAAGACTCGCCATGAATCCAATCAAGCAGGTAATTGTTCCAGCTTGTACGTTTACAGAACCAGTTGCAATAACCGTTGTTAAAACGGTTGTTACGACCGATACGGTTACTAAGTTTGAAGAGACATTCGTTTGTAATCCTGCCCAAAGGACGAAGATGATTACGACAAGAATTGGAGAAAGTGTGGTTAGTACAGGTACTAGCGAGTTCTCAAGAAGACCAATCACTCCTAATTCCGGCTTTGTGACAAGAGTTCCCATGCTTAAAGTGGCACCTACCAAGAACATACTTGGCCAGTACACCCCTTTTTGAAGACCTTCTTGAATCGACAAAAGAGGTTTTCCATCGAAAGATAGGATTGCCATTACAATCACACCAATCATCGGTGGAAATGCCATTCCTGCTGTTTTGAGGAAGTCTGCAACCTCTGGTAAAAATCCACCTACAAGCTCTGGAAGAATCCATAATAAGACCACTCCCATAAAGATAAGCACTGTTGCGGTTTCTCGTTTTGATCCGGCAGGAAGGGATTCAAGGGATTCAAGTGATTTCACTTCTACGTTCGATAAATCCACTCGCCAAACGGTTCTTAGAGCCGCTCCCATTGCCAAAAAGAGCACTAATCCGGCTGGAATTCCAATCATCATGTATTGCGCGTTGGAAATCACGATTCCTGTCGCATTCTTGTAAAGCGCCATGGCGGTCACAGAGAAGACGTGGTTGATTGGCGTCATCGCAGTACCAATGGCTACTGTTGCAAAAAGTACGATAAGGAGCACCGAAGCTTGTCTATCTCCTTTTTTCAATCCGAGAACGGCCATGATTTCCTCGTAAATCGGAAAGACAATCATAAAGAGAATCGTCGGCGAAATAAAGAGACTTATGGCAAGAACGCTGGCATAAAAAGCCCCAATAAAATGCCATGGAGACTTCCCTGCAAAGGAGCTACCAAGTGCACGCGCAACGAAACGTCTCAGTGCAGGCGTTTGTTCCAAAGCGTAAGTCATTAAAAATGTAAATAATAGGAAGACAAAGGTTGTGTTCCCAAACGACAGACTGAAAATCTGCGAGTAATTCACTCCAGGAAGCATCCCGATGCCTAACATCACATAGCAGAGAACACTCGGCCAGTCTGTTGCGATAAAGAGCCAAAGTAAAAGGCTGCTAAAGAAGATGGATAGAATGGAAACGGTCGGTGCCGCTAGTCCAAATAATGTTCCTTGTGTAATGGTTAAATAACCGCTCATTCCCATGAGAACGGCGCTCAGTGCAACGATGGATAGTTGCAACTTGGTCCATGTTTTCCCTTTCATTCGCTCACCTCGTTCTTATCTATCCTACCTTATTTCAAAGAAGATTTCTATCTTGATATACAGACAGATTTCCTTGAAAGAAACTTTCTTCCTATATAATAGCAAAATTATTCCATCGAAAAGGCCGGGGTTCCCCCCGACCTTTGTTATGCATGTTCAATCTTTAAAGCTTTGGCTAATCGTTTATACATCAGCATTGCAAGAATGCTATCCAATCCGAATTTTAAAACGTTAAACGGAAGTAATGCGAATGCCATTAATGAGGTTAAATCTGTCACCAATGGATTCAAAGCATGTGCTGCTGCAACAATTTTATCCATTGGAAAGTTCATTGCCGTTGCATAAAGAGGAAACATCACGAAGTAGTTTGCTGCCAGTAATACTACTGTAGCCATCACTGTTCCAATTATCAAACTAACCACCGCAGCTTTAAAGTTACGGCGCCGTTGATAATAGAGAACTGCCGGGAGCATGAAACTTAAACTACCGATTAAATTCACTGTTTCTCCAATTCCAAACGTCACTGGACCTTTCAACAGAAAGTTAAGCAATACTTTGATTAAAGCAATCATACTACCGTGGACTGGACCCAAAATGTACCCCCCAAGTAATACAGGTAAATCTGAGAAATCCAGTTTCACAAACGTCGGAATAAACGGTACGTTAAATGACAAAAGCATTAATACTGTACTAATTGCACCAAAAACTCCTACTAGAACAACTTTTTTAGTCGATGTTCGATTCGACTTTTTTTCATCTGTACGCATGGTACGTCCTCCTTCATAGGGCGAAGGAAATTGCACTGTTTCTCAGTTTCAAAGCAAAAAGCAGCATTGAAATGGACCTTTCAATACTGCTTATCAAATAGACTGTTGAAATAGTGCCATTTTCTCACATCTAGACTATACTATCGGTTCTGGAATTGCACCAGATCATGCCAATTGGCTCGTGGACTATACCACCGGTCAGGAATTTCACCTTGCCCCGAAAATGTTATTTATGTTTGTATTGTAGCACCTCACCGCCACTTAGGCAATCTCTCTGCCTCAACAAAGCTGTATTTATGCTGTTTCTCTAATAAAAAACTTGGATGTCTTTTATTATCATCCAAGTTCTTCTATATTTATTTTTCTTCTTTTTTCTCAATAAATCCTTTGCTTTCAAGGTTTTCTTTAGAGGCTGTAAAACTTACTTTATCATCTTTTTTTATAAGCGCCTCATCCATTGTTCTATATAAATTTGGTGCTTTTGCACGACTTTCTGCGTCATCCAATTTGAATTTTTTCATGTCTATTTCAACAGTGAATGATATTTCTTTTTCACCATCTGATGTAGTAACTTTTACGCCCTCGATATCTTTCATTTCATTCACGATTTCATCGCGATTTTTACGTGTTATTGTATCGTATTCTGGAATATTGGCTAGTTTCAACACTGATTTCGTTGTTAGAGATAAAACTGTGTCATTTCCTTTATCATATACATACGTAAAAGTAACCTCCGCATTTGCCGTTTGAAAAACAAATGATGCTTTACTTTCTGAACGGCATCCTAGTAATACGAATAGCAAACCCAATAGTAGAATGGATGATTTCCAGATTTTCTTCATTAGAAAACTCCCCTTTATTTCACTTCTTTAAACTCGTATTCTAAAATAGCGTCTTTAGATAATTGGTAGCTAACAATATTATTCTTTCTTTTTAAAGCTGCATTAACGGTATTATAGAGCATTGGCGCTTTTTTGCGGCTTGCCGCATCATCGAACTTAAATTTATTAACGTCGACTTCAATCGTTAACGCAATGTAGTTATTATCGTCCTTCTTAGTGTATGTAACACCTTCAATTCCTTCCATCTCCGCTACAGCCTCGTCTCGCTGACTACGCACGGTTTCTTTGTATCGTTCGTCTTTAGTGATGTCGTAGGCGATATTGATCGTTAGTTTGGAAACCGAATCTTTCTCTTTATCGTATACATAGGTTAATATCGTCTTACTTTCCGTCTTTTGTAAAACAAATTCACTTTTTGTTTCTTGGCTACATCCTAGTAAAACAAATAATGTCCCCAATAATAGAATGGATAGTTTCAAGATTTTCTTCATTCAAATACTCCTTAAATCTGACTTGCCTTTATCATAGAAAATGAACTATCGTTTGTCAAATTCTGTCGAAGTTCACACTCGTCATTAATATAAAAAACTTGGATTACATTTACTGTAATCCAAGTTTCTATTCGACTATTTCACTTCTTTAAATCCTTCTTTTAAAATACTCTTTTTAGATTCTTCAAAGCTGTAAATATCATTTTTCTTTATTACCGCTGTATGAACGCTACTATATAGAGCTGGCGCTTTAGCACCTGCCTTTCCATCCTCATAGTTAAACTTCTTAAGATCCACTTCAATCGTTATCTTTAGTTCTTTTGCGCTATCAGATTGAGTGACTTTAACCCCTTCAACGCCATTCGCGTCGTCTACTATTAGTTTTTGGGTACTACGTGCTCTTTCTTCGATTTCTTTACTTTTTGAAATATCGTAGATGAGATTAAATGTTACAGATGAAACTGAATCTTTTTCTTTATCATATACATAGGTTATTTTTTGTTTTATATCACTTAAATCAAAAACAAATTCACTTTTAGTTTCTGAGCTACATCCCAGTAGAACAAATACTGCTCCTAACAATAAAATAGATAATTTCAAAAGTTTCTTCATAGTCATGCTCCCTTACACTTTTTCTTAATCATACGGAATGAACTAGGCCCTGTCAACCATTCCTTAGCTATGGCTTTGTCCTAAAAAAGAGCAAACAAAAAACGACTCCTCTTGGATGGAGACGCTTGTCTAATCCAACGTTGCTATTAGTAGTGGATATAAGTTGCGCGATTTGCAACACTTGGTGGACTCGCACCGGATTATGCCAATTGGCTCGTGGACTATACCACCGGTCAGAAATTTCACCTTTCCCCGAAAATGTTATTATGCCAGTAATGTAACACCTGTCATCGGAATGCGTAATTAAGGTGCTTATGAATTTTTCCCATCGAAAAATCTCAGAAATATTATTTGTATCAAAAAAGACTTGGCCAAAAACCAAGTCCTTCTTTCTATTTTTGTTCTTTAAAGCCATCGCTTAGAATGCTTTCTTTTGAAGCTTCATAACTAAATACTCCACCTTTTTTTACAAGTGCAATATCCAGTGTGCTATAGAAGTTCGGAGCTTTCTTACGGTTACCGTCATCCTCTAGTTTAAATTTATTCAAATCGATATCAATTGTCATTGTAGCTTCTTTGTCTTTTTCTGACACAGAAACCTTTACACCTTCTAATTGTTTTATTTCATCAGTCAATTTAGTTCGAAGTTGGCGCCCTAGTTCAGCTTGGGAATCTGTTTGTGGGGCATAGCTTGCTAGAATATTTAGAGAAGAAATTGAATCCTTATCTTTATCGTAAACATACGTCAATTGTACCTTATTTCCAGAGTACTCATAGACAAATACAGACTTACTTTCAGAGCGGCAGCCTAACAAGATAAATAAAGCTCCTAATAATAAAGCTGTTAATTTAACTAATTTTTTCATTTATAGTCTCCTTTTTATTTGTAATAAGTTTATGATAGGAAAATTGAAACTTTTTGTCAATCTATAGTGGTAGCTGTTTCCTTGCCAAATAAATATCCACCGGCTAAGCCGGTGGTTTTTCAGTTTCGGGCATAGCCCTGAT
>CAURBR010000003.1:0-114312 GCA_963523415.1 uncultured Streptococcus sp.
ACCCCCTCTAAAGTAGTTTACTTTTTTTAGTGTCTACTTTAGAGGGAGCATATCATGAGTTCTAATAGGACTTTTTTGCTTATCTATCAGCATCCTAAGCATTAAATTTGTTCATAATGGTTTCGATATTTTTGATAAGTACGGAAACTGAACCGTCTGGATTATTAATGAATTCAACCATATCTTTATTTTCGTAGATTTCGCTTGGAATGGTAATTTCGATTCCGTTATCAAGTTTGAATTTTTGTTTACTATATTTTCGCTCGTATTTTGGAACGTTTGTCACGGAGATTTTTTCAGGGACGCGTTCTTCCGTAATTGCTTGCTGCGCAGCTTGGCGAGCAAGAGGTTTTTCTTCAAAAACTTTATCGAAGATGGCTGCTGCGTCGATTTCGTCTTGTTCTTCCAGTTGGTGGAAGATGGCCTGTTGTGTCGTTGCTAGAGCCTTATAGGGTTCCTCATCGTGCTTTTTAGCAATATGAGTGACAGCCTTTTTAATTTCTTTAATCTGATCTTTGGTCGTTACTGGGGCAGTCATTTCTAAGAATTTTTCTGAGAAGTAGGCTGTTTTTTGACCTTCAATAACTACTTTCTTTTCAATCAGATAGTAATTTCCATTCGATAAATCTACGAGGAAAGCTTCTGAAGGTTTTTGTGTTGCGTTTGGTAAAATAGCATGATTTTGTAAAAGAGTATTGACGACAGTTTCCCCTTCGTAGTCGACATAATGAGTCACTTTGGAACTATAATCTAGTCGAATCATGCCGAATAATGAGCCACCTGTATCATTGGTTCCTGTGAAAAATAAGTAATCTGCAGCTCCAATTTCTTCTGCGGGTGCGATGATAGCAAAGAGTTTATCGGATAATTGTTGCGTCTTTTCCAGGAAGGAGAGGGACTCATCTGCTAGAAAACCGAGAAGGGGTTCGTTTGGGGAGAGTTGCCCGACATGTGGATCTCCTTTCTTCACTTTTTCGACCAATTTTGTCATGTATTCTATAAGAAATGGGTCTCCCAGTGGAAGTGGGGCTTGTGACAACAGTAAATTTCCAGAGTTTTTATCTAAAATATGTAGAACTGCTTCGTTAATGAGCATCTTACTGCTCCTTTCTTTTATCGTTTAACAGAAAATATTATATAATAGAAAAGCGAATTTGTAATGGAATAAGAGGAGAGCAAGTGATGACTTTTTTAACAAAAATGGACACTCCTATTGGCAAAATCATTGTTTCAAGTAATGGGGATTCGTTGACTGGGTTATGGTTTGAAGGACAAAAATATGAGTGCGCTTTTGTTGATCATCCTGTGTGGGAGGACGAATTACCGTTATGGGAGATAGTTTCTAGTGAACTTCATCGCTACTTTAAAGGGGAGGGGAGCTTATCTTCTAGGGTACCGATTGCTTTTGTTGGCGGGACTCCCTTTCAAAAGGCGGTTTGGGAAGTTCTAATGGATATTCCGTATCAAAACGTATGGAGTTATAAAGAAGTGGGTCGCCGCCTTGAAATGAAACTGGGACGACGTATTTCATCAAGGGCAGTCGGAACAGCTATCGGAAAAAATCCTATCAGTTTATTTGTACCTTGTCATAGAGTGATTTCTGTTTCTGGGAAGCTGACGGGGTATGCAGGTGGATTGCATCGAAAGAAAGCTTTATTAACGTTAGAGGGGCACTGCGTTATAGAAGACAGGCTGATATCAAAGCCTTAAAAAGGAAGAATATGTTCTTTTTAGAATGTCGTTTAAGAGTTTGAAGCGGTTTATCTGGTTGAAATTGAATTTCTGCAGATGGATAGATTTATTTTATTTTCAAAGAGGCGGATAAAAAGCGAGTTCGAAGGTGGAAACAGAGAGGCCATAGGAAAAAATCCTAAAATTATCGACTGACAAAAATGCGAAAGAAAAAATATTAAAAAAGTCTGTTATTTTCCTATAAAACGGTCTTTTTTTATTTAGCCTACTCTTCTATAGTGAAGGTATGGAGGGAAATGCTATGGAAGAGAGAAGCTTAGTAGAAGTCGTTCATTTAGCAAAAGAAAAGGATGAAGAAGCTATTGAGGAGTTGTTGAGAAGATTTGACCCACTCATTGCAGCAATGACTCATCGGTATTTTTTTCATGAAATGGACAAAGAAGATTTTGCTCAAGAGGCAAGAATTATGATGCTGAGAGCGATTGAACGCTATAATGAAGAGCATTCCGTTTCTTTTGCGGGGTATTTTCAACGGAGTCTAAGGAACCTAGCAATCGAATGTGTACGTCACGAACACCGACAGCGGGTTATTCCGTACCAATTGTTTGTGAAAGGAGAGAAGGCAGAACAAGCCCTGTTATCAGCGACTTGTGATTCTTTTGAACAGCAGGTTTTTCTAAAAGAAGAAACGGGAGAATATCTAAACCAACTATCTCGATTCGAGAAGAAAGTCTTTATGGCGATGCTGGAAGGCGAGACGTTTGAAGAGATGGCCACTCATTTTCAGAAATCTGTCACTTCGATTAAAGGTGCGCATAAGCGATGTAAAAAGAAATTTAAAGATTCTATCGGGGAAGGTTGATTCAGAAATCTATAGAAATAGATTGGTCGTTTGGCTGTCATTTTAAGAATGTTTGTAGTACAATAGCTCGTGGCGAATTTGTGCCGATGAGGTTCGAAACCATCCCTCAATAAAAAACTAGGAGGCAGTAACATGCAAAATAATAAAACAAAATTGATTGTCATTAATGCAATCATCGCAGCGCTATATGTGGTTGTCACATCATTAACCGCATTTATGTCATTCGGAAATATTCAATTCCGTATTGCAGAAATGTTGAACCACTTATTCGCTTTTGACAAAAAATACGGAATCGGTGTGGTTACTGGTGTATTACTTGTCAACTCAGCATTTATGTCAGCATCTGGTCTAGGTTTGATGGACTTAGTATTCGGATTAGGACATACAATTGCTTCATTCGCTATCAGCACATTAATCTTTAAATCAGTGAAAGACGTTAAAACACGTATGTTTGTATTAGCGTGCGTCTTTAGTGTGATGATTTTCTTGGTAGCAATCGAATTGAATTTAGCACTAGGATTACCATTCTGGCTCAGCTATGGTGAAACATTCTTTGGTGAGATTGTCGTATTATTAGCGGGGATTCCGTTGATGTTGGTATTAAATAAAGCAATCGATTTGAAAAAATTAATCAATGATTAATCAACAGACGTCCGGGCGTGATGCTCGGGCGTTTTTTGATTGCAAGAACTCACTATTTTATGTAGAGTTAAGAGGAAGTCTAAAGGAGGAATACAAATGGAGTTATTAAGCATTCCAGTAGGACGTTTAGAAGAAAATGTCTACTTTTTAATTGATGATAATAAAGAAACAGTGATTTTTGACCCAGGTGCACAAGCCGAGGATATTAAAGAACTCATTAAAGAAGAAGGAATGAAGCCGGTTGCGATTGTGTTAACACATGCGCACGGAGACCATATCGGAGCCGTAGATGCGCTCCGTGAAGAGTACAATATTCCAATGTATATGAATGAGTTGGAGAAAGAGTTTTTAACAAATACTGATTTGAACCGTTCATTGTACTCTGGCGAAAATATTACTGCAAAACCTGCAGACGGCTATTTCCCAAAAGAAATGGGAAAATGGAAAATCGGAAGCTTTGAACCAGAATTAGCACAAATTCCAGGGCACTCACCTGGTGGAACAATCTTCATTTTCCGAGAAAATGGATTTGTCATCGGTGGAGACGTGATGTTTAAAGGCAGCGTTGGACGTAGTGATTTCCCATACGGAAGCCATAAAGAGTTAATGGAAGGAATCCATAAATACTTATTACCATTACCTGCCGAAACAGTGATTTTCCCAGGGCACGGAGAACCAACAACGCTAAAAGATGAAATTGCGACAAATCCATTCTTAAATGGCGCAACAAGATAAGAGGCGAAATGATGATTTTTGATACGCATACACACTTGAATGTTTCAGCCTTCGAAGGGGAAGAAAAAGATACAATCGAGCGTGCAAAAAAATTGGATGTAACGCGTTTTGCGGTGGTGGGATTCGATACAGACACGATTACGCGTAGCCTAGAGCTTAGCAAAGAGTTTAAAGAAGTCGTTTCGATTATCGGATGGCATCCAACTGAGGCTTACCAGTACAATAAAGAAATCGAAGAATGGCTACAGCAACGTTTGGCCAATCCGCAAGTAGTCGCGATGGGGGAAATGGGCTTAGATTATTATTGGAAAGATTCAACGCCCGAGGAACAAGACAAAGTGTTCCGTCGCCAAATCGCGATTGCTAAAGAAATGAAATTGCCGATTGTGATTCATAACCGCGATGCGACAGAGGATTGCTATAAGATTCTAAAAGAAGAAGGTATTCAAGACATCGGAGGCATTATGCATAGTTATAATGGGGACGTGGAATTTATGAAGCGTTTCTTAGACTTAGGCATGCATATTTCCTTTAGCGGGGTGACGACGTTCAAAAACGCGCCGCAAGTACGCGAATGCGCAAAATTAGTCCCATTCGACCGTATGTTAGTGGAAACCGATGCGCCATATTTAGCGCCTGTGCCTTTCCGTGGAAAGAGAAACGAACCTGGCTATACGCGCTATGTGGTTGAAACGATTGCCAAAGAACGCGGCCTCACTTGGGAAGAAGTGGCAGCTCAAACAACACAAAATGCCATCAAGCTATTCCGCATGGAAGAAAGAGGATTGCTATGAATCCAGTCATTGTCGTAGAAGGGCGAGACGATACAAGACGCTTGAGAGAAATCTATCCAGAGATCGAAACGATTGAAACGAATGGGTCGGCGATTGATGAAGAGACGATTGCGCTCATTCAAAAGGCGATGCAAACGCGTGAAGTGATTGTGTTTACGGACCCTGATTATCCTGGGACTCGTATTCGCAACATCATTCAAGAGCGCGTACCTGGTGTGAAGCATGCCTTTATCGAACGCGAAGAAGCCGTCAGAAAAGACAATCATAAGAGTCTTGGCGTGGAACACGCTAGTACCGCATCTATTCAGCGAGCACTCGAATCGGTGCATGAGATTTCAACAGAAACAGGAGAGCCAGTGATTTCACAGGCAACACTGATGACGCTAGGATTTATCGGACGACCAGATTCAGCAACGAGACGTCAAAAGGTGGCGGATTTTCTAAAAATTGGCCATACGAATGGAAAACAGTTCGCGAAAAGATTACAATTATTTGGGATTACTGAAGAACAATTAAGGGCGGCACTTGAGGCTGTCTTAGAAAATGAGGACAAATATGAATGAAATAAAGGATATCGCGACGCCGAAAAGAACGCGTGAGATTATGGAACGTCATGGGCTAACGGTAAAGAAGAGTCTAGGGCAAAACTTCCTAATTGAACCAAATATTTTAACGCGTATGCTAGAAGTGGCGGGAGTCGATAAAACAACAAACGTCATTGAAATTGGGCCAGGGATTGGTGCGTTGACCGAACGTCTAGCAAGAGAAGCCAAACAAGTGCTGGCGTTTGAAATCGATGGTCGTTTATTGCCCGTACTCGATGAAACATTGGCCCCATACGATAATGTAACGGTCGTTCACAGCGACATCTTGAACGTTGACTTAGAGCAAGTGATTGGCGAGCATTTCGACATCAATGAGCCGTTATTAGTCGTGGCCAACTTGCCGTACTATATTACAACACCAATCATTATGAACTTATTGGAATCGAAATTACCAATCGATGGTTTTGCGATGATGATGCAAAAAGAAGTGGCGCAACGAATGACCGCTGAGCCAAATTCGAAGGCGTACGGATCACTTACGATTGCGATTCAATATTTCTGCGAGGCGAGCATCGGATTTATCGTACCGAAGACGGTCTTCAATCCAGCTCCGAATGTGGATTCTGCGATTTTAGTATTGAAACGTCGCGAGAAACCACTCGTGGAAGTAAAAGACGAAGCAAAATTCTTCGCGCTCGTGAAAAACAGTTTTGTACAACGTCGTAAAACGCTATGGAATAATTTGGCCAAAGCCTATGTTGGAAATAGCCATACAAAAGAAAGCTTAGCCGCTGCGCTAGAAGCTACAGGTATTGACCCGTCCAGACGTGCAGAAACACTGACGATTGAAGAGTTCGCCCGCTTAAGTGACGCACTTTAATTTCTGGTGTGCTTTCGAGGCAAAATAAATTAAAAAGATGATACCGAAGGAACTTATGGATTCTATCATCGCTGTAATGTGAAAGGGTATCGAATGTGAGGGAGAAAGACGAAGGCTTGAACCGGTACAACGTTACCGCGATGATAAAACAATCCGTAAGAAACCGAAGGTATCATCTTTATATTTCAAAGTTAGTAAAAAATATTTTTAAATAACTATTGCTTTTTACGAACCACGGGAGTATACTCTACTTAAAGATAAATTTAAATAGAAAGAAGATGAAGTCATGGCAGTGAACGAAGTGATGGCGGCACTTTCGGATGAAACAAGGCGCCAAATCTTAGAGATTCTGCGCAAAGGAAAGATTAATGCTGGCGATTTAGCAGAAGTATTGCAGATGACACCTCAAGCGTTGTCGTATCACCTTAGAAAATTGAAACATGCTGATTTAATTTATGAAACAAGAAATAAAAACTATATTTATTATGAATTGAATTTGACTGTACTGGACGAAGCGATTGTATGGATCAATCAAATTATTGGGGGAAAATAACATGGAACAAGTAAAACAATTTAAAAAATATGCCTATCTTGCATTGATGTTCGCGCCGCTTGTTGTGGCATTTTTCGTTGTGTGGTTCTTACCAGAGACCATCGTATCGCACATGGATATGGCGGGCAATGTGACCGCAAAGGCAAGCAGATTTTCAATCTTTCTCTTCCCAATTCTTGTAGCGATTCTTGGGTTTGGGATTCGTATTGCGAGCTCATCTCCAAAACTAACAGGGGGCAATGTAAGAACGGCTCGCTCAATTAGCTGGATTCTCTTACTGTTATTGAATGTCATTGCTTACTTCCAATTTTGGTTATACCTAGGTGGAATGACCGCAGGTGCACAAATGAGCCGCTTCATCACATTTATTCTAGGGGTATTCTTTATCCTTGTTGGAAATCTAGCACCAAAAATTAAAGAGAATTCAAAACACTTTGGCTTCCGTGCTTCATGGCTAAAAGAAAATGATGCAGCCTTCCGTAAAACACAACGATTCTTCGGAATCGCCTCTGTAGTGGCAGGTGTCCTCATGATGCTTACAGGAATCTTCATGGGAAATAATATTGCGTTAATTCTTGCCACGATGATTTTGATTATTACGTTGGCCGTGACAATAGGGTATTCATATTACATTGCAAATGTTGAGGAAGTATAAAAGAAAATAAGCTTTCATCTTGAAAAGGATGAAAGCTTATTTATTTTATTCTAGTTTAGTCCTTCTGGCAGCACGACTGTAATATCTTGTTCATGCATTTCAAAGTCGATAGCCCATCGACAGTTAAATTTTATAGTGTCAGTTTGCTCGTTATAAGTGAGCAATCCAATCGTGTTTAACGCACTCTTATGACAAAGCAATAGTTTTTTTATTACTTATATCCATTACTGTGTCGATGTTAGGTGAGATGTGAATAGAATAAGTTCCTAATTTTATTGTTTCCATTTTTACTCCTCCATTAAATCAATAGCATCACGATTCAGATTCAGAAAAGAATACTCTTCTTTTTTTAACGGAATTATTTGAATGTTTTCTTCCGCAATTCTTACTTTCATCAATCCGAGATTCGTGAAGTGTAATTTTTTGGTTTCTGGGCAGATATATATACGTGCAGTGCTGTGATAAGTAGGTGGAGTTAATACTATTAGCTCTTCGTTTTCTTGATGAATCACTTCAAAAGAAAGCGGAATTTGAACTGTATAATCTCCAATGAAAAAATTTTGGAATATCATTCTATCCCCCCTAAATGATGACGGTGTCCTTCAAAATCAGGGTGAAGGATGTATTGAAATTCATCAGGAAACGCTATTTCAACGAAAATTTGATGGTGTTGAATAATGTAAGATGCGTTACCACCATTGATAATATCACAGCTGTCTGTGTCAGAGTTATATAGGATAAATAAGTAAGTTTGAAGAGTGCGAGAAGATAAAATCTTTAGCCCTTCAGGTAACTGAAACCCAAGTAAATCTGTGCCTAGATGCACTGTATAATTTCCTAGAGTAAAAACTGACATAGTTGACCTCCTGTTACGGCCTTAGGTAATTCCCATACATATCATAGGTACCAATGCGAGTTCCATTTCGATTAAAAAGTTTCTAGAACCTCCCGTTTCTTGTAAATATTTATTGTACAAAATTATTAATGAGTTAATAAATAGTAAATGGTGCTTCCTACAAAATAAGTGAGCAAACCTAAAACTCCAGCAATGATATATCCCTTACGATCGTCTTTCATGATAGTTCCTCCTTTTGAATGGATGTTATTTTGTAGTGGTATTTCAAGCACAGATTAACATATGTAAGCGGTTTTGTAAATGGCTATTTTCCGAATTCTGCGAGAATATTTGCTTTTTATTTATTTGATTTTTATTGTTATTTGAATAATCGTGCACTTTTTAGTTTAGGGGCTATCTGTGCTATAATAGAAGGGTACATATTGGTGGAAGAGAGGTTAACTTTATGCAAATAAATTGGAACAGTTTATTTTCATGGGGGAGTTTTCGCAATCTGATTGATATTCTGATTGTGTGGTATATACTCTATAATATTTTAGTCATTATTAAAGGAACGAGAGCGATTCATTTGATGAAGGGAATCGCAGTAATTGCTGCAATGAAGTTCTTAAGCTTCTTTGTAGGGCTCAATACATTGGATTGGATTATGAATTTTGTAATCCAGTGGGGGGTTGTAGGAGCGTTGATTGTCTTTCAACCTGAAATCCGTAGAGGATTAGAGCATATTGGTCGTTCAAATTTCTTCTCTCGGAAATTTGAAAGTGCTAATGAGGCTGAGACAATGATTTCGGAATTAAATACGGCAATTCAGTATATGGCAAAGAGACGAATCGGGGCTTTGATTTCAATCGAGCAAGGCAATTCGTTGGAAGAATTTATAAATACAGGGATTCCAATTCATTCGGATATTTCCAACCAACTAGTAACCAATATCTTTATTCCGAATACACCGTTGCATGACGGTGCGGTCATTATTCGAGACTACAAGATTGCAGCAGCGGCGTGCTATCTACCACTCTCAGAGAATAAGATGATTCCAAAAGAATTAGGGACAAGACACCGTGCGGCAATTGGGTTAAGTGAAGTGAGTGATGCTATCACGATTATTATTTCCGAAGAAACGGGAAAGGTCAGTGTGGCTATTCGTGAAAAACTACATCGGGAGTTGACTCCTTTGGAACTTACTCAAGTTCTTTCTGAGCATTTAGTAGTTGTAGACCAAGAAGAAAAAGAACCGACAATCTTGCGCTGGTTACGGAACTTCTTTAAGGGGGGACGTTCAAATGGCTAATTGGATGAACCGAAAATCTTTTTTAATGCTCATGTCTTTTGCTCTTACGATCTTTTTATTTGTATTAGCTAAGGACGCAAATAGCGGCCTTCGTTCGAGCTCTTTGAATCCACAATCAAGCTCTAATACGGTAACAAATGTCCCAATTTATGTGGATATTGATAATGAAGAGTATGCTGTGACAGGTCTTCCAGATACAGTTGCATTGCGACTTGAAGGCCCAAGTAGTTTAATCTTAAATGCCTCTGCAAACGGTGGATACCGAGTGACAACACCAAATCTTACAGAATTAGGGACTGGGAAACATACCATTACCTTACAAGTGATAGGGTTACCGACAGGGGTCACTGGTTATGTCTCTCCTGAAACGATAGAAGTAAATATCGAAAAGAAGAATGTTGAAACATTTCCTGTTACGGTACAAGTCGATAAAAGTAGCCTTGGTAATACCTACCAAGTTGGAGAAGGGCTTTCTTCGCCAGCTAATGTAACTGTAAAAGCAGCAGATTCGATATTGAAGCAAGTTGAAAAAGTCGTAGCTATCGTATCTATACCAGAAGGAACAAAATCTGACTATACAACAACTGCACAACTTCAAGCAGTAGACGCAACAGGGAAACCTGTGGCAGTGAAGATTGAACCAGAACGTGTGCAAATACGAGTACCAATTTCAACAAGCTCGAAAAGCGTCCCAGTTGTTTTATCAGCAACAGGTGGGAACGGTCGTTATTCATATTCTTTGAATTCTAGTACGAAGCAAGTTACAATTCTAGGAGCTCAATCGACGCTTAATCAGATTACAGCGTTGCCTGTTGTAGTTGACGTTAGCAATGTGACAAGAACAACTACAAAGACAGTTACGGTACCACTTCCTTCTGGAGTCAATGGTGTGTCGCCGGAGACGATTGAAGTCACTATTTCAGTGACAGATGTGGGCGGAGTAGACTCAGATGATTCTACGACGGCACAAGCGGCAACCACTGAAGCAAGAGTATCAACACAAGAACAAACAACACAAGCTCAATAATGAGTGAAGGAGAACAACATAATGGGAAAATATTTTGGAACAGATGGCGTTCGTGGAGTAGCGAATGCAGAATTAACGCCAGAATTAGCGTTTAAACTAGGACGCTATGGCGGATATGTGTTATTACAACAAGCAGATGGAGATGCACATCCACGTGTATTAGTGGGACGTGACACTCGTATCTCAGGTCAATTATTAGAACATGCCTTAATCGCAGGATTACTTTCTGTAGGGATTGAAGTTATGCAACTTGGAGTTATTCCAACTCCAGGTGTTGCCTATTTAACACGTATGCAAGGGGCTGTAGCTGGGGTTATGATTTCAGCTTCACATAATCCAGCACAAGATAATGGAATTAAATTCTTTGGTGCAGATGGGTTCAAGTTAACCGATGAAACTGAAGAAAAAATTGAAGCATTGTTAGATGCAGACGAAGACACATTACCACGTCCTTCTACAGATGCATTAGGTACTACTGATGAGTATTTAGAAGGTACCTTTAAATATGGGCAATTCTTACAAAATACAGTGGATTCTTTATCGGGTATGAAAGTAGCGTTAGATGGAGCAAATGGAGCTACTGCAGCAATGTTAACTCGTTTGTTTGCTGACTTAGATACAGATTTCTATACTATGGGTGACAAACCAAATGGAGTAAACATTAACGACGGCGTAGGATCTACGCATCCAGAAGCATTAGTTGGGTTCGTCAAAGAAACAGGTGCTGACCTTGGATTAAGCTTTGATGGAGACGGTGACCGTTGTATTGCTGTGGATGAAAATGGCGAAATCGTTGATGGGGATAAAATCATGTTCATCCTTGGTAAGCACTTCAAGAATCAAGGAACGCTAAGCAAAGATACAATCGTATCAACTGTTATGAGTAACTTAGGTTTTCATAAAGCAGTAGAGGCTGAAGGGATGGTTGCTCTTCAAACAGCTGTCGGGGACCGTTACGTTGTTGAAGAAATGCGTAAAAATAATTATAACTTTGGTGGAGAACAATCAGGACATATCGTTATCCTTGATTTAAATACAACAGGAGACGGCTTACTTTCAGGAATTCAATTAATGAATGTAATGAAACAAACTGGCAAGAAATTAAGCGAATTAGCAAGTGAAGTTACCACATATCCACAAGAATTAGTAAACATCCGTGTGAGCGATAAAAATGGTGTCATGGAAGTTCCAGCCATTAAAGAAGTCATTGATACTGTAGAAGCAGAAATGGCCGGTAACGGACGCGTTCTTGTTCGCCCAAGTGGTACAGAGCCACTCGTTCGTGTCATGGTTGAAGCCCCAACAGATGAACTTGTTCACGACTACGTAACACGTATCGCAGACGTTGTTCGCAAAGAAGTTGGGATCGACTAATTAGTATAGTTCGTAAATTTAATAATCTCTCAAGGTAAAACTTGAGAGATTTATTTTTTTGTTACAAATAACGAATAATCATATTTGGGAACGATTATTTGTACGGTTTTTAGAATTATTATATAATGTAATTTATAAGAATAAGTATTACTGCAAAAGTCTGGATCAAATTCTAAATGTTTTTACTAAAAGATGTGGGCTTTATTCTTATGTCTTTTTAACGAAAGGAGAAAATAATGATTGAAATTAATTTTGATAAGAAAATTAAAGAATATGATTCAGTTTTAATAGTGCTTTTTAACAAGAATGAAGTTCTTTATGTTAAGAATATGAAGAGAAAATGGGAATTAACTGGCGGAAAAGCTGAAGCAGAAGAATCTCTCTTTGAAACAGCTTCTCGAGAAGCTTTTGAGGAGGGTGGAGTGGAAATCTCTGAAAAGAACTTCAGAAATATAGGTTATTATGTCCTTCCAGATGGGCACACAACGGTGATAACAACATCTACAATTGAATCTTTTGCAGAAATTCCTAAACACTCTGAGACAGTGGAGAGAAAGATGATGAAACGACCAATGGAAAAAGAATTACTGTCTTTTCCAGACGAATTATATGACTGTGTGTTTCAAAAATTAGGGTGGCCAAATGAGTAAACACATGAAAGGTATTCTATTAAGTTTTGGGTCAGTAATTATTATGGCGTTGACTCCTGTGATGAACAAGTTGTCTCTAAGCTCTTTAACCCCAATTCAAGCGAGTTTTCTGAATGCATTTTTTTCTACTATATTTACATTAGTTTTTACTTTAATGAGTCGGAAAAAATTTAAGTGGGTTACAAACAAGTATTTATTAATGATTGGAGTACTGAATACTTTAGGGATACTCTTTCAATATTATAGCTCTGCAATTTTAGATCCAGTTACGATTGGATTGTTAGGTAGATTTTATATTGTATTTGCTGTCATATTATCATTTGTTATACTTAAAGAACCGATGAAAAGAAGTGATATTCTACCGATATTAATGACAATTCTAGGTTCGTTTGTAATTGCAGGAATAGATGGAGACTTTTCCAATATTTTAGGCGTTGTAGGAGCGGTTTCTTATACATTTTTCTTCGCATTAACAAATATTTTAGCGAAAAAAGGATTAGAAAAAGCAGACGCTCAAATAGTCTTGTTGTACAATCAATTAATTTCATCGATATTGTTACTATTGGTGATGTTATTTACAGGACAGGGGAATATTCAGATTGGTTCAGGAGTAAGTACTGTCTTTATTTCAGCTTTATGTAGTGGTTTTGTAGGGCTGCTATTATTTTATGAGAGCCTAAAGTTTATCAGTTTTCGAAATTCTAATTTAATCCGCACCTCAAGCCCTATTTTTGTTTTCTTATTATCGATACCATTTCTACCTGTACACTTAACGATAAACTTACTTGTTGGTGGAGGATTAATTATTATATCAGTCTTCTTGATGAATATTCACAAAGGAGAGTCGTGAGGCTCTCTTTTTTGTTTGAGTAAACCACTTGATTTTAAAAGGAACAATTGATACAATGTAAAACGTAATTATTCCGATTTGGAAAGAAGAGAAGAAAATGGCAAAGAAATCTAAAATTGCAAAGTATCAAAAACAGCAAGCACTCATCGAACGTTACGCTGAAAAACGCTATGCATTAAAGCAAGCTGGAGACGTTGAGGGATTAAGAAAACTCCCTAAAGATTCCAACCCGAACCGCCTCAACCGTCGTGATGAAATCGATGGTAGGCCAAGAGGCGTGATGCGTAAATTTGGAATGTCTCGTATTAAGTTTAGAGAATTAGCGCATCAAGGATTGATTCCAGGAGTTCAAAAAGCAAGCTGGTAAAAGAGGAGGTAAAGGTAAATGAAGCAAGATTTAGCAACGGCTTATCGTCAAATGAAGAGCCCAAATATTAAAACAAGAAAGAGAGCATTGAAGCTGATAAACGAAGCCAAACGCTCAAAGAAAAAATAACAGAAATAACTGGACTCACACTGTGGGTCTTTTTTTCTACTTGCTGCTCTCACCGGTGCAACTTTACAGCTATTATTAAAAATCCAGAGAATTCGTAGAAGTCATAATTTGAGTGTCTTTGAACGCATTTTGGATTCATGTTAGAATAGAACCGTAAACTATCCAAGGAGCTAATCAAATGAGTACAAAAACATGTAGCCAAACACGTGCGATTCAAGCGCGTAGAATTTTCCCATTCGATGTGAATATGCATAACACCTTATTTGGAGGGAACTTAACAAGAATTATTGATGACTGTGCGTCGATTACGGTGTCCCGTCATTGCCGTCGTCTTGCGGTTACGGCATCAGTGGACGCGATGAATTATTTAAAACCACTTCCATTAGGACATTCTGTTTGCGTAGAGACGTATATCTCAGGAACAGGTAAGAAGAGTATGGAAGTTTTCTGTAAAGTGGTTGGAGAAGATGTCTTGAACGGAGAACGTTATTTAGCGGCGACAAGCTTTTGGACATTTGTGGCACTTCCTCGCGAAGGCGAAGGTGATTTTACAGTAGATGCTATCACTCCAGAAACCGACGAAGAGAAATTCATCTGCAGCGGATATGAAGAACGTCGGAAGGCAAGGTTGGAACAGTTGCGAAGACAGGAAGCCTTGATGGAACATATCACAGTTGTGAAGCCTTGGAATTTGGAAGAGAGTGAATCTTAAACAAAATCTAAGAAAGTTGCTAAGGAACTTTTAGCAATCTCTGTTATAATGCATGTATCAACAAAAAAGGAGTAAATCGTGGACACTCAAAAAGCAATAGAACTCAATCGTAAAATTATTCGTATCGTAACGATTATCGGGATTATTTTAACGATTATTTTAGGATGGCTTGTGGCTAAAAATAATTATTTCGCTATAAACGGACCGTTCCGTGACAGTATTGCCAACTCTGGATGGGTAGGAATTTTGATTTTTATCCTGATTCAAATTACGCAAGTAGTCTACCCGATTATTCCGGGAGGCTTAACCTGTGTCATCGGACATATCGTATTCGGGCCTCTTCACGGCTGGATTTATAATTTTGTGGGAATCATGATTGGTTCTTGTATCAATTTCTGGTTAGCTCGTCGCTACGGGGAGACGTTGGCGAAGGCATTCGTGGATGATGATACGTACAATAAATACATCGGTTATTTGGATAAAGGAAAGCATTTCGAACGGTTCTTCTTTTGGGCACTGGTCCTTCCGGGATTCCCAGATGATTTCCTATGTATGGTAGCAGGACTTAGTCATATGACCTTTAAGAAATTCGTGACCATTTGTTTAATCGCAAAACCAGTTACATTATACGTTTATACACTGATTGCAGCAGAAGGAGTACAAGCCTTCTTCAGATTATTTAATTAAGAAAGCAGTATAGAAATGAAAAAAATCATGATTGCACTCGTGCGAGGATACCAAAAGTGGATTTCTCCCGCCTTCCCGCCATCTTGTATCTATAGACCTACTTGCTCAAGTTATATGATTCAAGCAATCGAGAAGCATGGCGCGCTAAAAGGCGTATTGATGGGGTGCGGACGCATTTGCAGATGCCATCCATTTATAAGAGGTGGCCAAGATCCCGTTCCAGATTATTTCACATTGAGACGGAACAAGGATTACCGCAAGAAAATTATAGATGCCAGTAAACGCGACACAGCTGACTAGAAATAGTCGGCTGTTTTTGTATAAGAAGTTTTTTGTTATACTATAACTGACGATGATAAAAAGGAGTTTAAAACGATGATATTTAAACGGATTGGGAAAGTTATAGCTGCATTACTTGTGGTAGTGGCTATTGTATTTGTTTGTTTTAAAACGATGGGATACATAGAGCAGATGAAGATGAGTTCTATTGTAAATAGTGAAGAAGCTAGGGAAGTATACGAGAAGGATTTAAAGTATATTGATAAAGATGCTTTTACACCAAACGGAGTGATTCAATCGTATGATATTTCATCCTTTGAAAAGAATCCGATGGGTGGGATTATTGTGTATTTGTATGTGAATGATCATAAAGAGTATACAGTATCCGTGTTTTTAGAAAAACACGACTCTGACGGGAAATTAGTTTCTGGTGGAGGAGGTTGGGCTCCTCAGTTAGAACAATTGATAAAAGAAAAGAATCAGTAAATGATATAGAAAAAGCGGAAGAGAATATTATTCTCTTCCGCATATTTTTTACAGATATCATTTTAGATGAAGTAACCTAAGTAGTAACGAACGAAGAATGCTGCACATACAGCACCAACGAATGGAGCAGTACCAGGTACTAATAATCCATATTGCCAGTCGTTATTGACTTTGTTTTTAATTGGTAATACTTGGTATGCAAGACGAGGTCCTAAGTCACGAGCTTGGTTCATCGCGAATCCAGTTGTACCTCCAAGACCCATACCGACAGCCCATACAATTAAACCAACTACGATTGGTAATAATTCTTTGTTCACATTTTCAGTTGCTAAGATAGCTGTTAAGAAAATGAAAGTAGCGAATGCTTCGACAAAGTAGTTACGAGGTAAGTTACGGCAGTTAGGGTTTGTTGAGAAGATGTTACGGATTGCAACGCCATCTACAAGACCTTCAGAAGCAGTGAAGTGGTCTGCGTACATGAACCATACGATAACCGCACCAGCAAAAGCTCCTAAGAATTCAGCGATTGAGATTGGAATGAATTGTTCCGCAGGTAATACGCCAAGAACAACTTTAGCAAGAGCCATTGCAGGGTTGATACTTACACCACCGAAGATGAATAAAGCAACAGTGATACCGAATGCCCATGTTGTGATGGCGAATAAGTGACCTGATCCAGCGTATTTTGTTTTCTTCAAGACGTCATCACAGTGTACGCCGACCCCGAAGATAATCATGAGGGCTGTTCCCATAAATTCTGATAATAATAAGTGCATAAATGTTTGATCCATTGGATAAATAACTCCTTTTATAATTTATTTTTTTTTGTTTCCAATAGTTGGTAGACCGCTTGGATGGATTGCCCTGTATGAGCGGCGATGCTGGCGCAGTCTTCATATTCCAGCGTTGTTTTTGTAAAATCCTCGTATTGATTATGTTTTAGTCGGACATTTCCATAAGGGGTTTCTACTACTTCAAATGAGCGACTCATAACTTTTCGAGTGACAGTTTGATATCGGAACCCGATGGTAGAAGTTTGCTCAAAAAGAATTTTTGTAAATCTCTCAAGGTCGTCTTCTTCAATAAGAAGTGTAACATGTGTTGCAGGTCGATTTTTCTTTGTAAAAGTTGGAGTATAAGTGATATCTAGTGCTCCTTCTTTTAATAGAAGATTGATGATATATCCCAATTGTTCTCCGGTTTGATCATCGATGGTTGTATCGATTTGGACGATAGTATCATCCGTTCCAGAGACCGATTGAGCAGAGAGTGTACTTTTTCCAAATAGTGTACCACGCAAAGCATTGAATTTTCCAGTATCGCGTTTACCAAAACCGTAGCCAACCTTTTGAACTGTGGCATGAGTTGGTTCTGAGAAAGTTGGATGGATAGCTTTGAATAAGGCAAGACCAGTTGGAGTCACAAGCTCCGTTGTAATATCGAAGTCTTGCTTCATTGGAATTTGTGTTCCTAGTCTTAATTGCATTACTGCAGGGACAGGCACTGGCATCACCCCGTGAGCAACTGGAATCGTACCGCTACCTTCAGTGATTGCTGTGCTATGGACAGATTCAATATCCAGTGTTTCCCATAAAATAAAGAAACTCATGATATCGATAATCGAATCAATAGCACCCACTTCATGAAAATGAATATCCTGGATGGACATTTGATGAACGGCTGCTTCAGCCTTTGCAATATCCCGAAATACTTCTAAACTTTTATTCTTAACAAAGTCAGAAACCCCGCTGTTTGAGATGATTGTTTCGATTTCGGCTAATCCACGAACTTCACCATGATGATGGTGATGATGTCCATGATTGTGCGTATGAGTATGTTCATGTTCGTGTGCATGTATATGCTCATGCTCGTTTTAATGTTCATGTTCATGTTCATGTTCGTGTTCGTGTTGATGATGTTCATGGTGGTGATCGAAATCACCAGCAATACCATGGTCTTTTTCGCCATGCTCCATATGAACATCAAAATCAGTTCCCCAAATACTACTTTTCTCAATTCGATGAATATGAAGATGATAACCTTCTAAAGGAATCTTTTGAAGTTGATTTTCTAAGTGCTGTTGGTCGGCTCCTAGGTCGAGCAGAAGGGCGTTTAACATATCCCCGCTTAGGCCTGAGAAGGGTTCTAAATAAAGAATACTCATGAGAGGCCTCCTCTAATATTATTAATCATACTTGCAGAATAGGCTGCGCCAAATCCGTTATCGATATTCACGACTGTAACACCTGAAGCACAAGAGGTTAACATACTTAGTAAAGTGGTAACTCCTTGTAGATTTGTACCGTATCCAATGCTTGTAGGGACGGCGATTACGGGAACATCCACTAAACCGCCAACTACACTGACAAGTGCTCCTTCCATTCCAGCGATGACAATGACAACACTAGCCCCTTGAATGTCTTCGAGACGATTGAAGAGGCGATGAATTCCCGCGACTCCAACATCGTAAATTCGTTTTACGTGATTTCCAAAGGTTTCGGCGGTAACTGCTGCTTCTTCTGCAACAGGAATATCACTGGTACCTGCTGTAACAACAGCGATGTAGTGCTCGTGCTTTGGAGCAATCGGATTAAGGACAAATGTTCTTCCAAGAGGTTCATAGACTCCTTCTGGGAAGGATTCTTTAAGGGCGGCCCCTTTTGTTGCGTCTACTCGAGTTGCGAGGATAGCTGTTTTGTGATCGTTCATTGCTTGAATGATTCCGGTCAATTGCTCGATATTTTTGCCTTCCCCATAAATGATTTCGGGGAAGCCATTTCTCTTTTGACGAGATAAATCGATAGCCGCGTATCCGATGTCTTCAATGCCTTTCAACAAAGCGGACGCTTCTTCAATTGAGAGGCGTCCATCTTTTACTTGCTTTAAAATTTCTTCTTGTTTCATGATTATTTATCTTCAACGATGACAGATAATCCATCGCGGATAACAGTCACTTTAGCATCTTTACCTTCGATTTCAAAAGCACGTTCTAATGCTTCGTCGAATGTCTTAGCTAATTCCATATGCATATTTGTGATAAGGCTTGGTTCAACTAAGTCAGATACAAAGATTACATGGTGGTGTACAAGGATACGAGCTAAGATTTGAGAAGTCCATTGGTCTGGAACGGTTTCAAGT
Organism: uncultured Streptococcus sp.; assembly: GCA_963523415.1. GTDB lineage: Bacteria > Bacillota > Bacilli > Lactobacillales > Aerococcaceae > Granulicatella. The sequence goes on from CAURBR010000003.1 coordinate 19,205, forward strand.
CTTGGAGTATGAATGGCTTGTTCTAAGAAATCTTTAGGATCTTTAACGTCGGCTAGGTTACGGTAGAAACCTTCACCACCGTGACCATCTTGACATCCAGCTACCATGATGATAACGCCGCCTTCTTTATTTGTAGCTTCTGCAGCAGTCATACCTTTAACAGCTTGGTAGATGTTTTGGTCTAATGGGAAACCGCCGTTTGTTGAAACAGCAATATCGCAAGGGATTTTTGTTACATGTGCTAATTCACGAACGAATTCGCAACCTACTTTATGTGCTTCAACCATATCTCCAGCAAATGAACCGATGATATGTTTTTCACCATCTAATACAACGTTTACGATAAATGCTAATTTTGCTGTACGAGCAGCGTATAACATATCTTCATGGATTGGGTTATGGTCCAAGTTACCAGTACGAGATTTATCTGAATCAATAAAGTCTCCACTGTGGTTTGCCATGATTGTTTTATAAGATGCGATACCAGGTAATACAGATTTACGTCCACCTGAGAATCCAGCAAAGAAGTGAGATTCAATGAAACCTTCTGCTAGTAATAAGTCAGCTTCCGCAGCAATACGGTTGATGATGCAGTCACCACCTGAAGGTAATTGACCGATTTTAACCATATCGTCATCATTTGTAGAAATATGCATTACGATTTCTTCATTATCAACGATTTCTTGACCGTATTTATTAATTAATTCTTCGCGTGTAGAAGGACGGTGGAAACCAGTCGCTACCAAAATACGAATACGAGCATCTGGGTTTACGCTACGAATACGACGTAAGATGATAGGAGTGATAATGTGTGAAGGAACTGGACGAGTGTGGTCAGAACTGATTAACACAATGTCTTTCTTTCCTTTAGCTAATTCTTCTAATGATTGGCTACCAATTGGATTGTCCAATGATTTTTCCACTGTTTCTTGTTCAGAAAGTGGATTGTGGAAGTTTTCAGCTTGTGATTCTAGTAATCCAGCAAAATTTTTATCAGGAATTACTGCATTGATTCTTTTTTTGTCATAAGGTAATTTAATTTCTACCATGATAACATCTCCTTATTAATATTTATCACTATAAGTATAAACAATCTGACCATATAAGTAAACACAATTATTAGTAACATTTGTTAATGTATTTTTTTGTGATAATATAATAATAGTGTGTATAGAAAATGGACTGAAGGAGTAACGCTATTGAATACAGAAAATTATCTGGTTGATTTTTTAGAAAGACAGAATACCCCTATTATAAAGAAGAAAAAGCATATGTATTTAGCTTATCGTGGGTTAGAGCAAGCATATACCTATGTTCTTATTGATGGTGTTGTGAAAACGAGTATTATTATGAAGGATGGACGAGAGTTTAATCTTTCCTATGTAACTCCTGTTGATATTATTTCTTTGTTAAGAGATGAGGTCTCAAATTATACGTCTGCTCCGTTTAACGTTCGAATTGAGAGTGAAGAGGCGACGTTCTATCGTATTCCGCGAATTAAATTTTGGGAATATGTGAGAGAAGATAAGCAGTTACAAGATTATGTCCGTGAATATTATCGGGATAAATTATCAGAAACAATCGAGTCCTTACAATATATGACAATGAATGGGAAAAAAGGAGCAGTGTGTTCCTTCCTATATAAAATGATGATGCAATTTGGTGTCGAGAAGGACGAAGGGACACTAATTGACTTTACGGTTACTAACGAAGATATTGCTGGCTTCTGCGGGATTTCTACAAGAAACAGTGTAAATCGAATTATTCATGATTTAAAAGAAGAAGGTGTTGTTGAAATTCATCACCAGAAGTTACTCATTTTAGATAAGGCGTATTTAGAGGAATTTACAGGAAGAGAAAGTGTTTAAAAAAGAAAAGAGGAAGAAAAATGGATGAAAAAGAAGCACGCTTGCGTGAACTGCTAAAGGAAGTTGGCAAACTAGTGGTTCCTTATTCTGGAGGAATTGACAGTAGTTACTTATTGAAAATTGCAGTAGATACGTTAGGGCGTGATAATGTCATCGCAGCAGTGGTCAATTCAGAGTTGTTTTCAGATCGTGAATTTAGTGAAGCGATTGACCTTGGTACAGAAATGGGGGCAAGAGTTTTAGGGCTTGAAATGGAAGAACTATCTGATCCACATATTGCCTCGAATACACCAAATAGTTGGTACTATAGTAAAAAAATGCTTTATCAAACGATTAAGAAGAATGTTGAAAGTGAAGGGTTTACGGTGCTTTCAGACGGCTTAATCATGGATGATATCAATGATTACCGACCTGGCGTAAAGGCGCGTAATGAAGAGGGCGTACGTAGTCTCCTACAAGAAGCAGGATTATATAAATCAGAAATTCGTGAATTAGCCAAACGCGCAGGGGTAACGAATTGGAATAAGACCCCTTCTTGTAGCCTAGCTTCACGTTTCCCATATGGAACTCGTATCACACCTGAAAAAGTAGAAGCGGTCTTCAAGGCAGAAGAATACTTCACGAAGCGCGGTTTTGAACCGGTCCGTGTACGTGTTCATCAAGATTTAGCACGTATCGAAGTTGGTGCAGACCAAATCGAAAAACTCGTAAAAAATCATGAAGAGATTAATGCGATGATGCAAGACTTAGGGTTCTTGTTTGTGACGGTCGACCTTCAAGGATATAAATATGGCCGTATGAATGACCAACTCGACGAAAAGACAAAGAAAGCAGCGGTAGAATAATGATTGCTACTCCAGAAGAGGTACTAAATTTCTGGTTTGTGGAATGTGAGCCCGCCGATTGGTTTAAAAAATCAGAAGAATTCGATGAAATCATTCGAACTCGTTTTCTTGAAACGTACGAAGCCGTTGTGAGTGGTGAGACTTCCGAGTGGCGTCAGAGTACACAGGGGCGTCTGGCTGAAATTATTGTGCTGGACCAGTTTTCTAGAAATATGTTTAGGGATGATGCTAAAGCGTTCGCTGCAGATGCATTAGCAGTGGAGCTTGCCAAAGAGTCGCTGTCTGATTGGGATGAGTTCACACTTCAAGAACGTAGCTTTGTGGTGATGCCGTTCATGCACTCAGAGTCATTAGCCGTGCATGATTGGGCTGCAAAATGGTTTGACAAACCAGGGCTTGAGCGTCGTAAGAAATACGAACTCCTTCACCGCGAAATCATTGAACGTTTTGGACGCTATCCACATCGAAATCGTGTGCTTGGAAGAACTTCGACTCCCGAAGAAGAAGCCTTCCTACAAGAACATCCAGGCTTTTAACAAAAAGAGTCCATGCGGCTCTTTTTTTATTGCACGAATCTACAACGTGTTATGGCTAATCGTAACAGGAAGAGTAGCAGGTTGAATGATTCCGAAGAATTCACGGATTCTATAGTAGCAGTAACGTGAATACGTATTAAAACGAGGGAGAAAGACAGAAATGCCATAGATACAATTGTATCTATGGCATTTCGTTTTCTTTCCCCCACAAAGTTGAATAGGAATGAGATAGCTGTTTACAGCGAAACTCATTCCATTCAACCACTGTGCTAAGAGGGCGTAGGATTTATAATCCATACGCCCTCTTTGAGGCTTTAAAGGTGAGAGACTTCGGCTCGAACCGGTACAACGTTACAGCTACTATGAAGAAATCCGTGAAGATTCGTAGGAATCATTTATACCGTGCCTAGTCTAGAACCCGATTAAGTATAGAATCGTTGCGACAATTGTGCTAGATAAACCAACGATGGCTTCGTAAGGGATTAATTTCATACGATCTTCAATCGCCATGAAGACAGAACCACCTGTTGCATGGAAGAATGAACCATGTGGAAGTGAGTCGAGCACGGTTGCCCCTGCGTGAATCATCGCTGCTGCAGATACGGCTGGAACGCCAGCAGCTGTCAATGGACCTGAGAAGGTTTGAGATGCAATGGTTGAGCCTGCAGTCGTTGAAGCAGTAGCAGCCCCCATTAAAATACCAGAAAGTGGGGCTAATACGAATGCTGGCATGTTCATCGCTTCAAGAAGAGCAATCATATCGACTTGTAATGCGGAAGCTTTGATAATTCCAGCGATGGTACCAGTACCGATTAAAAGAATCGATACGCCGATAACTTTACTAAGTCCGAACCCTGTAAATTCCACTGTATTTTTTGCATGCCCTGTGACAACAATGGTCACTAAACCGCCGATAGGAAGAGCGATTAATGGATCTACACTAATATTAGCTAACGAACGTAATGCAAGAAGCGCAATAACAACGATTGGTCCAAGCATAGCTTTGAAGAAGGAAAGTGATATACCGCTAGACTCAACTTCATCGATTCCATCAAATTCGTGAGCTCCTCCTTTTTTAGCGAGTAGACCTGATAAAATAATCGCAACTAGAAGGGCTACAAAGGCAGGAATTAAGTTTTTTACCATCAATGCTGTAAGGTCTATACCGAAAGCTTCTGATGCTGCAATCGTATTAGGGTTTGGTGAAATGATATTTCCGGCCTTGCCGCCCCCAATCATTGCTAATAAAATCCCTGCTTTAGAAAGGTTTGCTTTTTTCGCAATCGCAATCGCGATAGGTGCTACGGTAATAACTGCGATATCGATGAATACCCCAACCGCACAAATAATCATTGTCGCAATCGCAATCGCTGCAATCGCGCGTTTTTGGCCGAGTTTTTTTACAATTGTATCGGCAATCGTTTCAGCTGACCCCGTCTTAATTAATGCCCCAGCTAAAATCCCACTGGTCATGATACGAAGAACAGGAGACATCATACTTTGTGCCCCAGTGACCATCGCTTTAACCGTATCGGCAAGACCACCACCTCCGATAATTCCACCGATTAAAGCCCCAAAAATTAAACTATAGGCTGGATGAACTTTCTTAACAATTAAAATAATGGCAAGTACGAGCCCGACTAAGGCCCCTAATGTTGAAAAGGTTGGTGCTGTCATTGTAGTTTCCTCCTATTGAATAGTTTTGATTAAACGAAAAACTTGTTCCACGCTGCGAATCATATTTTCGCGCGCAGTTTCTTTTTCCATTGCTTCTTGAACGGTAATGACTCTTCGTAAAATAGGAAAGAAGGCATCGATTCCGTTCTCGTTACATACCCCTGCATCTGGCGTGAGGCATCCTGCAAAGGCAAGCACTTTCTTGCCATGTTTCTTTGCAAGATGGGCAACGCCGATGGGGGCTTTTCCTAGAGCGGTTTGACTATCGAGTCGACCTTCGCCTGTAATGACAAAATCGGCATCTTTTAGTACATCTTCAAGTGCAATTTCATCAAGAACAATCTTTATTCCGCTCTCAAGAACTGCATTTGTGTAGGTGAAAAATGCAAATCCCATTCCGCCAGCAGCTCCAGTCCCCGGATAGAAACGGTCTGCGTGTTCCAAAGTTTCCTTGGAGAGCTCTGCATAGTGGAGAAGAGCCTCGTCAAGTTCTTTCACCATTTCTGGAGTAGCTCCTTTTTGTGGCCCGAAAATAGCGCTAGATCCCATAGGGCCACAAAGTGGGTTGGTAACGTCACATGCGATACGGAAAGTACATTCTTCCAACTCAGGGAGTACATTTTCAGTGGAAATATGAGATAAAGACTGAAGACCGATGCCGCCGTATGAGACAGGATTACCGTCTTTGTCTAGGAAGTCATATCCGAGTGCTTGTAACATCCCAATCCCACCATCGTTTGTAGCACTACCTCCAATTCCGACGATAAAGTGTCGGCATCCATGTTGAATGGCATCTCTAATTAATTCTCCAACACCATATGTCGTTGTGTACATTGGGTTTCTTTTTTCATCTGGAACCAGTGTGATTCCAGCGGCGGCAGACATTTCAATAATGGCTGTTTTTGGACGAGCTGGAGTGGCTTCCAAAATCCCATACTCTGCAGGAACAGGACTCCCTAGTGGACCGGTGACATTGACTTGCATGAGTTGTCCTCCCATCCCAATGGTTAGAGCTTCAACGGTTCCTTCACCACCATCTGCAAGGGGACGAACGACTACATGGGCATCAGGGTAAACCACCTGTATCCCTTCTTGAATAGCTTGTCCTGCTTCAAGCGAAGATAAACTTCCTTTTAATGAATCAATAGCAATGACTACTTTCATTTGAATTCCTCCTTCATGTATCTTTATTGTATCAAACGCTTACATTAAAAATGTTGCAAAAAATAGGAAAAAATATGAATCTGAAATCAAAAAATATGAAACTTATCGATGTTCATCTCATTTGATTTCATGAGGAGCATCATTTTGTAATACAAGAAAAAGAACGAACCGCATAGGAGTGGGAATCTTCAAATGAGCTCGAACAGAAAGCGAATATGAGATTAAAAAATCCTTCCAATTTTGTAATAAAAGATTAATCAGTTTACCATTGTTTTTCCTTTCGTTTTTCGGTAACATTAGTAAGCAGATTTGAGAGAAATTAGGAGAGAAAAAGTATGAAAGGCCCTCGTAAATGGATGAAGAAAGTCGTCTGTGTGCTTAGTGTTTTAGCTGTCAGTGCAGCGACAGTTACACCGACGATTTATGCGCAAGATGATGCAAAAGCTAAAGAGGAAGCAACTGCGATTCAAGATGTAAAAAGTTACATCGCAATTGAGCAAACAAGTGGAAAAATCTTGATGGAAAGTAACCAAGATGAAGTCCGAGGCATTGCTTCCATGAGTAAAATGATTTCACAATATTTAATTTTAGAAGCAATCAAAAATGGAGAAATTACATGGGATACGAAAATCCCTATAAGTAAGAGAGCAAGCGATTTGAGTGCCAACTATAATTTGTCAAATGTTCCTCTTTTACCAAATGAAACGTATACGATTAAGGAATTGTTCGATGCGATTTCGATTTATTCAGCAAATGCTGCTACCTTAGCAGTTGCTGAATATATTGGTGGTTCTGAAGCAAATTGGATTGAACGAATGAAAGCTAAGCTAGCAGAATGGGGAATCCAGGATGCAACGATTATCAATGTTACGGGCCTTCCTAATAAATATGGCGGCTCTGAAAAAAATACAGCTTATTCCGATGATGAAGAAAATAGCATGTCAGCAAGATCTGTTGCTATTATTGCCAAAAATTTAGTGAATGATTTTCCGGAGATATTAAAGATTTCTTCGATTCCTACTATGACATTTCGACCAAATGAATCTGGAACGACGAAAATGGATAACTTTAATTATCTACTTCCAGGACTGCTCTTCGAATACGAAGGGGTAACTGGTTTGAAGACGGGAACGAGTGATACGAGTGGGGCGTCGATTACAACAACAGCAACTAAGAATGGCTTTTCGGTAATTGTTGTATCGATGGGTTCTAAGGAACCTCTACACCGATTTAAGGTTACTGCTCATATCTTAGATGAAGTATTCAAAAAGTATGAGGGCTTAGTGGTCGGAGTTCCTGGGAAATCCGTTCAAAACTTAGCTCCGATTCAGCTAGAGGGCGGCTCAGAAGAGACGTTGAGTGTGGATTATGGAAAGCCATTTGTAGCTGCAGTACCTAAAGGAACAGCATTAAGTCAAATTAAAATTGGCTTCACACCTTCCTCTGACCTCACTACAGAAGATGGTAAGTTGAAGGCTCCTGTTAAAGCAGGACAAACTGTAGGAACGTTAACGTTTGAAATGCCTGGTGAGAACTTAGGATATGTTGACGGAAAAGATCATGGTTCTATAGAGGCGTTAGCCGGTTATGATGTTGACTCTGGGAATGTACTGACAGAAAGTGTTAGAGGTGCGAAAGGATTCTTTGGGCAAATGATTCAAGGAGTTCAAGACTTCTTTGGAAATATTTGGGCGAAAATTACAAGCATCTTTAATCCTGCAACACAGAGTGAGCAGTAAGTTGTAAAAAAGGCTTGCACTTTTTTGCTGAGAAGTGTAAAATTTTAGACAAATGATACAGTATGAATAGTACCTGCAATCCTTTCTTAGAGAGCTAGTGGTTGGTGAAAACTAGTAAAGAGAGACCAGCGAATCCACATACAGTGCGAGAGCGAAAACATTGATTAAGCTATCCGGAGAAAACCGTTATCCCACTAATGAGCGCAATGGAAACATTGAAACCGGGTGGTACCGCGAAGAAATTTACTCTACTTCGTCCCTTAGACAATTGTCTGGGACGGAGTATTTTTTTATAGAAAAAACAACAAAATGGAGGGAAAATGATGTTAGATATCAAACGCATTCGTGAAAATTTTGAAGAAGTAGCTACAGCGCTAGGAAACCGTGGAGTTGACCGTGCAACAGTAGAAGAGTTACGTGACTTAGATGAAGAACGTCGTACGTTGATTACAAAAACAGAACAATTAAAACAATACCGTAACACAGTAACAGATGAAATTTCACTATTGAAGCGCAATAAAGAAGATGCGAGCGAAAAAATTGCGGAAATGAAAAAAGTAGGGGAAGATATTAAAGCAACGGATGCTCACCTTGCTGAAGTCGAAGAAAAAGTAGACTATATCGCTTCTCGCTTACCAAATACAGCTGCAGAAGGAGTTCCAGTTGGCGTTGACGAAACAGAAAACGTTGAAATTCGTAGAGAAGGGACTCCACGCGAATTTGGATTTGAACCAAAACCACACTGGGAAGTCGCTGAAAAATTAGATATTTTGGACTTCGAACGCGGAGCAAAAGTATCTGGAAGCCGTTTTGTATACTACAAAGGTCTAGGAGCACGCTTAGAACGTGCGGTATATAACTACATGCTTGATTTACATGTTAACAAACATGGTTACACAGAAATGATTACTCCTTATATGGTGAATGAGCAATCAATGTTTGGAACAGGTCAATTTCCTAAGTTCAAAGAGGATGTATTCCAATTAACGGATGAACGCAACTTAACATTAATCCCAACAGCAGAAGTGCCGTTAACAAACTACTACGCAAACGAAATCTTAGACGAAGCACAATTACCAATCTACTTCACAGCACTTAGTCCATCATTCCGTTCAGAAGCAGGTAGTGCGGGACGAGACACTCGTGGATTGATTCGTCTTCACCAATTTAACAAAGTAGAAATGGTGAAATTCTCAAAACCAGAAGATTCATTTGATGAGTTAGAAAAAATGACTGACAATGCGGAAGATGTATTACGTGGGTTAGGCTTACCGTTCCGTACAATCGTGTTATGTACAGGCGATATGGGATTCTCAGCATCCAAAACATATGACGTTGAAGTATGGATTCCAGCACAAGATACGTACCGCGAAATCAGTTCTTGCTCAAACTGCGTGGACTTCCAAGCGCGTCGTGCGAAAATCCGTTTCCGTCGTGAAGACAGCGGCAAGATTGAATTGGTGCACACATTGAATGGATCAGGATTAGCAGTAGGACGTACTGTGGCAGCTATCCTTGAAAACTACCAAAATGAAGACGGTAGCGTGACAATCCCTGAAGTACTTGTACCATACATGGGTGGCGTTACAAAAATTGGTTAATTAGACGTACAAAATTTGAATAGATTAGTCTCTATCGAAGCGGAGTTTCCTAACCTCAAAAAGAATTTTTGTGGTGGAAAGTCTCTTCGTATAGAGGCTTTTTTGATAGGGCAAGAGGGACCATTTATTCTTTAATAAAATAATCTTTCCAAGAGGGTATGGATAGCTATTGAAAACTAATACGAAAGAATTTATAATGACAGAAGTGGCATAATAGAAAAATTTATTTCAGGGAGGTTCTTTATGAAAAAGAAATTATTAACCTTAGTTTGCGTGTTAGCGACTATCTTATTAGCAGCATGTGGACTAAAAAAAGTAGATGCCGGAGATTATTTAAAAACTTCATTTTCTGGCTTAGATTCAAAAGGTTCACTCGTGTATAACATTGATACGCAAGAGATAGTCAAAGCTTTCTTAGCGGATAATCCTAAGGCTGATGCTAAGACAGAAAATGAACTAAAAGTAGCATTAACTGAATTGCAGGTAACCCCAAGTAAAACTTCAGGTTTATCAAATGATGAAGAAATTACGTTCACATTTAAGAGTACTAAAAAACTAGAAAAATACATTACGATTCCTTCAGAGAAAAAAGTTAAGGTTTCAGGGTTACGTACTGCTAAGAAATTAACAGCAGAAGACTTAGCGAAGGCGACTAGTTTAGAAGTAGAGGGATTCAATAAAAAAGGGAAAGCAGAAGTACATGTTACAGATAACAGTTTAGATTTCTTACGTTTCAAAGTAGTAAACAATGGTCAACTTGAAAACGGAAAAGATGCTCAAATTCAGTTAAACGGTAATTATACTAACTTATTAGAAGATAAAGGTTATGTATTAGAAGGCGATGGAAGCTTCACTTTACCTGTTAAAGGGTTAAAAACATTAGCTGACAAGTTAGATGAAGTGAAGAATAAAGACGAAATTATCGCTAAATTAAAAGAAGAAATCAACAAGAAATTTAGCGGAAATGATAAGATTACATTTGATAAAACTTATTATCGTGGTTTAGCCAATAACGTTAATAATTCAAATACGTATGGCGATGATATTGTTAGTGGTAATGGGAACTTAGTAATGACGATTCAAGTGGAAAGTAGCTTTGGATTCAAAAACGTGTATGCGGTTGGGCTTACAAATCTTGTAACGAATGAAGACGGCAAGATGGAAATGAAAGATGCAAAGGTAACTTCAACAATGTATGCGGACTTTTCTACAGCAACTCAAAAATTAGAAGCGATAGGATATACAGAAGTAAAATAAACAACGTATTGACAAACAACGAGGCAGGAATATGAAGTATTCCTGCCTCGTTGTTTTAGTTTCTAAAAGTTATATTTTATTCAATTCATTCACTAACTCAATCATGCTGAGATTATGTGTACAGATAATTTTCTTGCCTGGAATTTCAGGTAGAGAAAAGTTGCTTAAGATGACTTGGCAATCATGTTTTTTCAACAAATCAATGGAAAGCTCTAACCCTTCATAACTTTCATAGACAAACCGTTTTAAGGCGTTTTGTTCTAAAAAGGCGGCCAAGAACTTAGGGAAGTAAGGGTCAAAGTCGTTTAGGATTAATACTTTAATATTTTCTTGTTTGAGCTGAAGTTGAGGAACGAGCCCTTCCCAGTGTGTATAAAAAGTATAAATTAAATGCGAAATGTTCCGTTGACGATTTGATTTCTTGATTGCGTGTTGATAAGCTTCCAGCATATCTGCAACATCATAATAAAGATGTGGATTTAGTGATTTGAAAAATTCGAGTAACGGTAATTTCTTATCAAACAGAATATAATCCGAGTGCATTTCAACACGTTCTAGTTGAGAAGTGTTATGTAGATGCCATAACAATACGTTATAATTATCGCACGTTAATTGATATTTTTTCTCTAGTTCTTTGATATTTTCTTCCAAAGTATTGTAGGATAATTCATCTCGTTCGTTTTGCGTACGAGCTTGTGCGAATTCTTCAATCGAAAGGAAGAAATGCGGTTGTAAAAAGATATAAACGGATTGTTGCAAGATTTCTGAGGTAATTGCTAGTCCGGTTTCACGTACAAACTGAACAATAAGGTCGTCCATACCATCGATTAAATGGTAGTATTCAAAAAAGCGATCGGTATTACCAACGCTCGGAACGAAATGCCCTTTGTACGAGCGGAAGAAGTTTACAGCAAAAACCATTTTGAAAATACGGAAATTTTCAAAGCTTTGTGGAAAGTTGGAAGACTTGAAAAGGTTTAGTAAAAATCTTTCGAGGGGCTCTTCTGCTACGAATTCAAATGGCCAAGAGAAAAAGGCATTCTTTTCGGAGAAGTATTGTACGAAGAAGAAACGGATATCTTGTTCGTTACCAATAAATTGTAAATTCTTCTTGGAAATTTGAAAATCGAATTTCTTCTTTAGTGTCGTATTGATTTTTTGAATGTAGCGATTCAATGTAGAAGGTGTGATAAATAATTTCTGCGTCATTTCAGCAACAGTTGTATTCTCATGTAAGAATAAGTGTTCTAAAATTTCAAAACAGATTGAATGTTTAAAATAATAAGGATAGACAATCTCTGTGCTCATATTGCATGCCATTTCGATACGAACACCATTCGTTGAGAAGAGAATATTCAATCCTTCAATTTTGTCGCGTAAAAAAGCAAGGTCGATCTTGATGGCACGTGTAGATACGTTAAAAGCTTTCGCTAACTCATCAATATGAACCCATGATTTTGCTCTTACTAAATAATCAACAATTTCAATTTGACGATTTTGATTTTTTGAAAGTAATGCCTTCATGTTATTCTTCCTTTTCATCCGAATTGGGGGGGTTGCCCTCGTGAACTAACTTACAATATATCATATTTTTTAAGAAGAATAAAACAAAAATTTACAATCAAGAGTTGGTGCGTGGTTTTAGCAAGGCAAGAGCTGTTGATAATGGAATGAAAACATTTAAAAAAAAATAACAGTTATCTATTGAATGAATTGTCAGAATATTATATACTATTTTCATCTTATGAAATTTGAACATGAAAAGAGGGATCTTATGAAATTAAAACAATTCACATTAGGAGCTGTGGTCGCAGCGATTTTAGCAGGGTGCGGAAATGCAGCAAATGGCAATACCATCAAGATCGGAGGGAACTTCGAGTTAACGGGGAACGTTGCCACATACGGTACTTCTATGAATAATGCAGCGCAATTAGCAGTTGAACAAAAAGGCAAATTATTGGATAAGGAATTACAATACGTTTCTTACGACAATAAATCAGATAAAACAGAGGTAGCCTCTGTTGCTAAGAAATTAGCTTCTGAAAAAGTAGTCGGTGTAGTCGGACCAGCAACAACAGGGGATGCTTCAGTATCAATCCCAGTCAACGAACAAGCAAAAATCCCAACAGTCTTCCCAGCAACAACAGGGGACGGCGTAACATTGAAAAATGCAGATGATGCATCTTCAGTATATGAATATATCTACCGTGTATGTTTCTCTGACAGCTATCAAGGGGTTGTAGGAGCAAACTTCGTAAACAAGAAATTCGGAAAAGCTAAAGTAGCAATCTTACAAGATACAGGGAATGACTACTCTAAAGGATTAGCAGATGCCTTTGAAAAAACTTACACTGACAGCAAGCTAGGTGGTTCAGTAGTTGCTCGTGAGTACTACCAATCGAAAGATACTGATTTCCAAGCAGTATTAACAACATTGAAATCTAAAGACTTCGATGTATTATATGTTCCTGGTTACTACGAAGAAGTTGGTCTAATCATCAAACAAGCTCGTGAAATGGGAATTACTCAACCAATCGTTGGTGGTGACGGACTTTCAAGTGACAAGTTAGTAGCCTTAGCAGGAAACAGCTCAAACTTATCGAACGTGTACTACACTTCACACTTCTCAACATTAAGTAATGATGCAGATGTTCAAGCGTTTGTAAAAGCTTATAAAGAGAAATTCGGTTCAAACCCAGATACTTTTGCAGCTTTAAGTTATGATGCAACTCAATTGTTAATGAAAGCTATTGAAACAGCTGGTTCTACAGATCCACAAGCCATCACAAAAGCTTTAGCAGAAATTAAAGACTTTGATGGTGTAACGGGTACATTCTCAATGGGTGCTGACCACACGCCAGTAAAATCAGCAGTAGTCATCGAGTTCCAAAATGGACAAGAAGTAAGTGCTCAAGAGTACTCAGCTGAGTAATGTAAGATTCAACAGTATTTTTGAAGAGAGGCACGGAGAGTTTCTTCTGCCTCTCTTTTCCAATAGAAAGAGGAAGATGTCGAAAGGAGAAAGATTATGGAGTTGTTAGTTCAACAATTGGTGAACGGGCTTGCAGTCGGAAGTATTTATGCATTGATTGCGCTCGGATATACAATGGTGTATGGAACGATTAAGCTCATTAACTTTGCGCATGGAGATGTGTATATGATGGGAGCGTTCGTTGGTTATTATGCCGTAATAGTATTAAAGTTAAATGTATTTCTCGCACTATTTATTGCAATGGTAGCCTGTGCAGTACTTGGGGTTGTCATTGAACGGGTAGCCTACAAGCCGCTTCGTAAGTCGACTCGTGTAGCAGCGTTAATTACGGCTATTGGAGTTTCATTCTTACTGGAAAATGCAATGAGTTACTTTTTTGGAGCTGAAACGCGTCCATTCCCTTCAGATTTTGGTTCAGAGACCGTTACTTTATTCGGAAACATTTCTGTTACTGGAAAACAAATTTTAGTCTTCGGCATTACAGTTGTCTTAATGGCGTTACTCCAATTTATCGTCAAATATACAAAAATGGGGAAAGCTATGCGTGCTGTTGCCGTCGATGAGCAAGCCGCTCAACTCATGGGGATTGACGTAGATGGGGTTATCTCCTTTACATTCGCGCTAGGGTCAGCACTTGCCGGGATTGCAGGGGTCCTTGTTGGGGTGTACTACAATACGATTTCAACCACAATGGGGATTACCGTAGGGCTAAAAGCCTTTGTTGCGGCTGTACTTGGTGGTATCGGTAGCATTCCTGGAGCGATGGTTGGTGGTTACCTCATCGGTTTATTAGAAACAATGGTTAGCTTCTTTGGATATTCACCATACCGTGACGGAGTTGTTTACTTCCTATTATTCATTATTTTAATCGTGTTACCAGCGGGATTATTTGGTAAAAATGTCAGAGAGAAAGTGTAGGTGAAGAAGATGCAAAGATTTCATCAAAAGAATATTCGTTGGACGGCTTTCGTTTTAGGGATGTACGCTCTTCTTTTCGTACTGGTGCAAACAGGAGTGATTAACTTCTACTACGAAAGTACTTTCATTAATATCATGATCAATATTATCTATGCCGTTGGATTAAACTTGATTCTTGGTGTTGCGGGACAGTTCTCACTAGGTCATGCTGGTTTTATTGCAATTGGTTCGTATAGCGGTGCGATTCTCGGGAAAATGATGAACGGTCTTCCTGGGCTATTTGCTGGGATGGCAGTTGGAGTAGTCATATCCGTAATTGTTGCATTCCTTGTTGGGTTACCAACGCTTCGTTTAAAAGGAGACTACTTAGCAATTGCAACTCTTGGGGTTGCCGAAATTATCCGTGTAGCCGTGACAAATATGAAAATCACAAATGGCGCTGCCGGTATTAGCGGGGTGCCTTTAACAAATACATGGACGATTACGTATATTGCCCTTGTATTAACGACCATCTTAATTTTGAATTACACATTCAGTAGTGCTGGACGTGCCACTTATGGGGTCCTACAAGACGAGATTGCAGCTGAATCCATGGGGGTTCAAGTAACGAAGTATAAGATTTTAGCATTTGTATTAGGAGCTGCTACTGCAAGTATTGGGGGTACGCTTTCTGCAACAACACTTGGAGCTGTAACTCCTGGAGACTTTACATTCATGAAGTCAATTGATGTCTTAATCATCGTGGTATTTGGAGGAATCGGAAGCTTTACAGGTTCGTTTATTGCAGCCATTTTATTAGGAATCATCAACCTTGTCTTACAACCATTTGGACAATTAAGGATGATTATTTATGCCGTTGCCCTAATCTTGATTATGATTTTCCGCCCAGGTGGATTATTAGGAACTTGGGAATTTAAACTCGGGAATTTTAAGTTTTCTAAGAAAAAAGAAGCGAAGGAGAGTGGAAAGTAATGTTACTAGAAGTAAATGAACTAACGAAAAACTTTGGTGGACTTTCTGCTGTATCTAACGTTTCGATGAAGGTCAACAAGGGAGAGCTGATTGGACTCATCGGGCCAAATGGTGCCGGGAAAACGACCTTCTTCAACTTACTCACTGGAGTGTACGAGCCAACAGAAGGAACCGTCAAATTAGCAGTGGATGGGCAGTTAAAAAATCTAAATGGGCTTCCGCCTTATAAGCGTACGAATCTTGGGATGGCACGGACCTTCCAAAATATCCGTTTATTTAGAGATTTAACGGTCTTGGAAAATGTAATGATTGCAATGCATGCTCATTCGAGTGATTCATTGTTTTCGACTTTATTCCGTACGAAGAAATACTATGATACAGAAACAAAAATGCGCCAAGAAGCGGTTGAATTACTAAAAATTTTTGGCCTAGAAACATTAAAAGATGAGCAGGCAAAGAACTTGGCATACGGACAACAACGTGAGCTAGAAATCGTTCGTGCGTTAGCAACCAAACCAAAAATTCTCTTTTTGGATGAACCTGCAGCAGGGATGAACCCTCAAGAAACGTCACAATTAACCGAATTGATTGCGAAGATTCAAAGAGAATTTGATTTAACAGTGGTGTTAATCGAGCACGATATGTCGCTCGTGATGAAAATTTGCCAACGCATTTACGTGTTGGAATATGGAAGACTTCTTGCAGAAGGAACTCCAGAAGAAATTAAACAAAATCCTGCAGTGATTAAAGCGTACTTAGGAGGTGAGTAGATGTTAGAAGTTAAAAATTTATCAGTTCATTACGGAATGATTCAAGCCGTACGTAATGTTGATTTTACAGTTAACGAAGGGGAAATCGTATCTCTTATCGGAGCAAACGGTGCCGGAAAGTCAACCATCTTGAAGACTTTATCAGGACTCATCCATCCTTCAGAAGGCGAAATAGTCTACTTAGGTGAGAACATCGCTTCGACATCTGCGAAGAAAATCGTTGAAAAGGGACTCGTGCAAGTACCAGAAGGACGTCACGTATTTCCAGGATTAACGGTAAAAGAAAATCTCGAACTAGGGGCCTTTCTACGCAAGGATAAAGAAGAAATTCAAAAAGATATGGAGGCTGTCTTCGAGCGTTTTCCAATCTTAAAAGAACGCAAAGACCAAGATGCACAAACGCTCTCTGGGGGGGAACAACAAATGTTAGCGATGGGTCGTGCGTTAATGAGCCGTCCAAAACTATTGCTACTAGACGAGCCTTCAATGGGGTTAGCACCAATCTTCATCCGCGAGATTTTCAAAATCATCCAAGAAATCCAAAAAACAGGAACAACGGTTTTATTGATTGAGCAAAATGCGAAAATGGCATTGTCGATTTCAAATCGTGCGTATGTACTAGAAACGGGATCAGTAGTCCTTAGCGGTACAGGACAAGAGTTGTTAGAAAGTGATGAAATTCAGAAAGCATATCTAGGAGGGTAATCATGGAAGTTAAAGATTATATGTCAACCAATGTTATAACAGTAACACCTGAAACAACGGTTATGAAAGCTCTAGACTTAATGAAGGAGCACGACATTCACCGCTTGCCAGTTGTAGAAGACGGCAAGTTAGTCGGACTATTAACAGAGGAACTCGTTGCAGGGCACTCCCCTTCAATGGCGACAAGCCTATCGATGCATGAGTTGAACTACTTACTAAACAAGACGACTGCGAGCGAAATTATGCAAAAACAAGTCTTAACGGTTAAATCGCATACATTATTAGAAGAAGCCGCATCCCTTATGCGTCAGCAAAATGTGGGTGTATTACCCGTCGTAGATGCACGTGGACACGTTGAAGGGATTATTACCGACAAAGATATTTTCGATGCCTTCATCGACATTTCTGGATACAATACGCCAGGTTCTCGTTTATTCATCGAAATCAATGAGGATAAACCAGGTCCGCTGGAAGAGATTTCAAATGTGTTGCGTGAAAACAACGTGAACGTTTCGACGATTTCTGTATTTCACCGTGATGGGAAGGTGCAAGTGGTACTTCATGTGGATTCGACTGAACCCGATGAAGCGGCGGATCTTATCGCACAAAAAGGCTACCGCGTGATTTCGGCCATGAGAAAATAGTTGGAACTACGTCCCCCTAGGATAAATCCAAAGTATTGATAATAGAGGCACCAGGCCAAGCCTACGTCTTGGCTCTTACCGAGCTTCAAACTGCCACTTAGAAATAAATTTCTTAGTGGCAGTAATTCACATCGGTTGCTTTTCTCTATTATTCATACTATGGAATCCTAGGGGGACTTCGTTTTTTTGCACGCACTTATCACGTAGTGTCGTTTTATGGAATCCACACTTTATCTTTGGCAAGAAAAGGAATTAGAATTTAAAAGTGATAGAAACAACTGCACCGGCTGGTGAACATTATGAAAATAACTGCATAGAGTTAGACGCAGTAGACAAATGGATTGACCTTCGCCTTCCTAGGCTAGGTCAATCCTATTTGTCTTTGCGGGGGCAAGACGACGAAGAAACAAGTTTCTTCTGTCTTGCTCCCATTTCTATGACTATAGAGTCCAAGGATTTTTTGCAACGCCACTCTAGGGTGTGTCCGTTCACTGGAAATCACGCTTTTTATGAAAAGCACGCACCGAGCCAAGTCTACGTCTTGGCTCCTACCGAGTTTCAAACTGCCACTAAGAAATTTATTTCTAAGTGGCAGTATTTCACATCGGTTGCATCTCTCTATTGTTCATACTATGGAATCCTAGGGGGACTTCGTTTTTTGCACGCATTGAGTGGATGCTGTGGACAGTGTATAATAGTGAATGAGATTAAAGGGGGATTGATGGATGAAATATGATTTTACAACAGAGTATAATAGGCATGGAATGGATGCTCTTGCTGTTGATGGGCTTGGATTGATTCCAGGGAAGTCGCCAGAAAGACCTAAGAAAGGGTTTGATGTAATCCCAATGTGGGTTGCGGATATGAATTTTGCAACTGTTCCGACGGTCATTCAAGCGATGCAAAAAAGATTAGAGCATCCTCTGTTTGGCTATTTTATGCCGTCAAAAGAGTACTATGATCGTATCATTGAGTGGCATTCTCGTCATCACCAAGTAGAAGGGTTGACTCGAAAGAATATTGGCTATGAAAATGGAGTTTTGGGAGGAGTTGTATCGACGATTACTTCGTTTGCAGCTCCTGGAGATGCAGTTTTAGTGCATACCCCAACCTACGTAGGTTTTACTCGTTCTTTAAAAGAAAATGGATTTGAGGCTGTTCATAGTCCGCTTGTGAAGGACGAACAGGGTGTATTTCGTATGGATTATGCGGATATGGAAAAGAAAATAAAAGCACATCACATTCATGTAGCTATCTTTTGTTCGCCTCATAATCCAACGGGCCGTGTTTGGCAACGGGAAGAAATTGAGAAAGCGATGGAGATTTACCGTAAATATGATGTTATCGTTGTGTCGGATGAAATTTGGTCTGATATTATCTTGAGTGGACATAAACATATTCCCACACAAACCATCTCTGAGGACGCGAAACAGCGTACCGTAGCGATGTACGCACCTAGCAAAACCTTCAATTTGGCGGGTTTAGTAGGAAGCTACCATATCATCTATAATGAAACCTTACGAGATAAAGTAGAATCGAAAGGGAATAAACCGCACTATAATGCAATGAATGTCTTGTCTATGCATGCGCTTATCGGTGCTTATCAAGAAGAAGGATATGCATGGGTTGATGAATTACGACAAGTCATTGAAAAGAATGTCGATTACGCATGCGATTTTATCCATCGAGAATTTGAAGGAGTGGCAGTTACAAAACCAGAAGGAACTTATATGCTCTTTATTGATTGTACTGAATTCTTGGAAAAGCATGGACTCACACTGGAACAACTCGAAAAGCGTGGTTGGGATGTTGGAGTGGGCTGGCAAGATGGAAAGATGTTCTTCGGTGAAGGCTGTATTCGTATCAATCTTGCCTTACCTCATGCACGAGTTGTAGAATCGTTTAGACGGTTGCAAAAATACGTATTTGTGGATATTGTACCAGAACTCACTAAATAAGGTGCAAAGGGTTCATAGTTATACTTTTGAATACAAAATAAGCGAGTAAAAAAAGGAGAATGTTCGATGCAAGAAAATCATCAACCAACAAAAAAAGCTATATGGGCACTGTTAAGTGGACTAGTAGGAATTAGTTGGGGAATACTATTGGTAGTAGTACCGTATTATTTTTTACCCCAAATTTTCTGGGCAGTTATGTTTATTTTAATCTTTTCAGTTACATTTAATGGGGAAGAATTTGCGGAAGTTCTTCAAGGGGGATACACTGCGCTATCCATCATTTCGATTGCTGTTTGGATACTGCTAATCATTTCTATTTTTGCAGAACGCTATTATCGAGACGATTGTCGAGTTCCTCGCTGGATTTCGATTCTGCTTGTTGTTTCTGGCGTTCTCGGAGTCGTCGCAACCCTTCCGTATATACTAGTAGCAGTACCATTTCTTAGAAATACCATTTACCAATTACAGTTAACAGGGGTATTAAAACTCCCAGTATTCTTTATGTTTACGGGGTCAGCAATGTTATCGATTATTTCAGGAATTGGGTATCTCATTTCGTTAAAGAATTTTCGAAAAAAGAGATAGGAACCGTAGATAGGATACAAGTCAGGTATTGAAAGAAAGTGAGGATGATCGTATGGGTACAAAATTATGGGCCAAAATCAGTGCGATTGTGGGAATTGTAGGAGGGCCTTTATCGCTCTTTTTCATATGTGCGTTTTGGGCGTCTATGATTGGAGCCAGTCGTTCGGGGGCGATGGTGGCCCTTGCATTGTTAGTGACGACATTTGGAATTATTTTTTTAGTAGCGTTGAAAAGCGCGTGCTATTATAAAAAGGATGAACATGTGAATTCAGTGATGGTCAAGCTGTTTGTAGCCTCAAGCGCAGTAGGGTTTGTTGTAAGTTTACTGCTAGCTTTAGCAAATGTTCCAATCATCAGCGGATTCGGTGATTGGATAATGGACGCGATATTCGACGGAAGTGAGGGCTTTGCACGTATGCTAGGTCTAATGTTTCTATCCGCGATTTTATCCGTTGTCTGGGGCATTTATTATGCAATGTGCCTAAGGAAAATTGATTAAAGGTGATAAGAATATGGCAAATAAAAAATGGGCATTACGAAGTGCAAATGTAGGGATTCTAGGTGGTATATTTTTAACAGTATCTCCGATGATTTTGTTTAGCGCAATTACAGCGTTGAATGAGCAGTTGACTAGAATTATCAGTATTCTAGTATTGTGTACGTGGGCGACTATTTTCTATGTAGCCATAAGAGCTAAAATTTACTATGCGGGAATTCTAGGGTGGATTCCAATTTTTATCTATTTCCCATTAATGTTTATTGTTGGAGTTTTATCAATAGTTGGAGGTATTGGGTACGCTAGCTGCATTCAAGATTTAGAAGATTAGTCAGGAACGAAGCCTATTCTATGCTTTTGGTCAGGATTTTGAGGGCTAAAAACTTAAAGGAGAAGAAAATATGCAAAGTAAAAGATGGGCAATCTGGTGCGCTTTTGTGGGCATTATTGGAGGGGCATTTTTAATGGTGGCTCCCTTGGTATTACTCGCTGCAGGTATTGGAGCAAATGGCTTGGCGATGGGTGTCATAGCAATTCTAATGCTGTGTACGTATTTGGCGATTTTCTGTGTGGCTTTGAAGAGTAAACTTTACTATAAAGGCGATGACAGAGTTTCTACATTCGTAGCTAATACGTTTGTCATATCAGGGGCTATCGGCTGTACTCCAATCTTCATTTTGATTGTAGGCTGTATTCCCTTCTTAAATGACTTATTATATTGGTTGTTTAGTGCGATTTTTTCTGAACAGAATGCCCTATCTCTTGTTTTTCTAGCGGTAGTTTTTGCCGCTCTTCTATCGATTGTGAGCGGCATTGGATATGCGGTCTGCTTGAAAAACTTCAGAGAATAATGGTGGAATATAGGGTATAGAAAATTTGGTAAACCGATGAAAAGAGGATTATAGTTGATGAAAGATAAAAAATGGGCCATATGGTGCGTCTTCGTGGGGATTTTTGGTGGGTTATTTTTAACGGTAGTTCCGCTGGGAATTCTTGCTGCAGGAATCGCAGCAAACGGTTCGGTGGTTGGTACCTTAATGTTTTTAGTAATGTTTACGTATGTAACGATTTTCTTTGTGGCATTTAAGAGTAGACGTTACTATATAGAGGATACTAGAGTCTATAAATGGGCGGCTAATTTATTTTTAATCGCGGGAACTATTGGATGTACCCCCATCTTCATCGGAGTGCTAGGTAGTATTCCATTTTTAAATCAAGTGCTATATTGGTTGTTCAAGTCTGCTTTTTCCGGAGCAGAAGCCTTTTCTATCATTTTTGTAGTGGTAGAGTTAGTTGCATTTCTATCGATTATAAGTGGGATTGGATATGGCTTCAGCTTGAAGAACTTTAAAGAAGACGAAGAAGAGTAGAGCCTGGAGAGTTTCTCTAGGATTTTTGTGTAGTAAAAAAATAATTGTGAAAAAAACGTGAAAAGTATTGAAAGTAATTTAGATTTTTGTATAATGTATTTATAAATTATTAGGAGGAAGATATGATGAAAACTAAAACATTAGCTCTAGTTAATGGAATTGTTGGCCTTGTAGGAGGGATTATTCTATTAATCGGACCGTATATTATTTTTAGTGATGCCATTCACTCATTATCAACAGGTACAAAAGGTGGAAGTTCTGTTTCTGTGTTGACAATTATCACTATTGCAGTACTTGTGCTTGGAATTTTGGGTGCTGTTCAATATAAAGGAGACGAACGTGTTGGGGCTGCTCCTTCAGTATTGATGATTGTTGGTGGAGCCATTGCTTTCATGCCTTGGTTAGGCTGGGTAGGTGGAATCCTTTCAATCGTAGGCGGAAGCTTATACTTAGGAACATTAAAGAAATTTACTGAATAATGTCATTATTAAGTTTATATTCTATTTAGATAGGGAATTCGTCTTTTAGACGAATTCCTTTTTGTTTTTAGAAGTTCATAGACTGAAGTCATGCACGAAATGAAGAAGTGTTTTATAATGGTGGGGACAAAGAAAATGGGAGGCAAGTATGAAAGTTATTGTTATTGGTGGTGGAACGAGCGGGCTGATGGCATCTGTCAGTGCGGCAATGCATGGTGCCGAAGTCGTGTTGCTCGAGAAGAATCCAACACTTGGAAAGAAATTATTGCATACGGGTGGAACGCGTTGTAATGTGACAAACCGTCGTACCCCAGAAGAAATCGTGAAGCACATTCCGGGGAATGGACGCTTCTTATATAGTGCCTTTTCGCAATTTGATAATCAGGATATTATTCAGTTCTTCGAGAGTCGCGGTGTACGATTAAAGGAAGAAGATCACGGTAGAATGTTCCCAGTGACAGATTCGGCTAAGACGATTCTAGAGACGTTTATTCAGGAGATTAAGAAGCTAGGTGTCCAAGTCCGTACGAATGTGAAAGTGAAGACAATTCGTGTGATTGATGGAGCCGTTCGAGTGGTGGAGCTGGATAATGGCGAGCAACTCGAAGCCGATGCGGTGATTCTAGCAACTGGCGGGAAATCTTATCCAAAGACGGGTTCGACAGGGGACGGATATGGCATCGCAAAAGTGGCTGGCCATACGATTACACCGCTCTTTGCAACAGAAGTTCCACTAACGAGTGGCGAAGAGTTTATTAAGAAGGGCGAGCTTCGTGCGTTGTCACTTCGCAATGTAGCGCTAAGTGTCTTAAATGGAAAAGGGAAGCCTGTTGTGACACATCAGATGGATATGATTTTCACGCATTTTGGAGTGAGTGGTCCGGCTGTCTTACGTTGCTCCAGTTTCGTGCATCAAGTGCAGGAGAAAGAAGGCAAGAAGGAAGTCGTGATGAGTCTGAATGCGTTGCCTGATATGAGCGAGGCTGAACTCGGCGCACAATTTCGTTCGTTTGTGGAGGATGCACCTCTAAAATCGATTAAAAATCACTTGAAAGGGTTACTTCCTGAACGTTATGTAGAGTTTTTACTAGCGAGAGTGGGGATTAGTGACCAAACAGCGGTGAATCGTTTGAGTGACGCCAACTGGGCACAGATTAAAGAAGCCTTGACGAATTTCCGCTTTACCGTCAATGGCTCATTGCCAATTGAGAAGGGATTTGTGACAGGTGGAGGCGTTCATTTGAAAGAAGTGAACCCGAAAACTTTAGAGTCAAAATTAACCCAAGGGCTGTATTTCTGTGGAGAACTTTTAGACATCCACGGGTACACAGGTGGGTACAATATCACCGCAGCCTTTGTAACGGGTTACGTTGCCGGTATGCATGCATCTTTAGACATGTAATTTTCTTTAAAATTGGAACATTTAATCATATTTTCTTCAAAAACATTCGGTATAGTTACTGTATTCCCAAATAAGAATTATTTACTCCCAAGTAAATAAACTCTATCCTTTTTTCCTCCCGTTTTTGACGGGAGGTTTTTTGCTGTATAAAAAAAGCAGTCCGAAGACCGCTTTATCAAAGTGAACATTGGTGGAGTGACCTTTCCACATCTCTTTCAGACCACAAGGGTGCGATAGCTGCCTGTTCTATCCTCGATGTTCTTTGTGTTGTTATTATAATGGAAATAAAAGAAGGATGCAATTTTTCTAAAAAGTAACTGAATGCAATGTAAATTTATGCTACAATAAACCCATTGAGAGTTTGAGGAGTTTGTGATGGCAGAAAATAAAGTGATGGAGAAGGTTATACGAACAGTTGTGGCTACCTTTCCAAAGGTGAATATGCCGCTTAAGCATGTGCCGTATCCGATACCGTATCCGCCGCTTGCCAAAAGCCGCTTTGAGATTTTCGTGCATGTGGCTGAGCGTGGGAATGGTCCGCTGGGGCACGTGGATTTATGTATCGACGGGTATGTGTATTCCTA
Source organism: uncultured Streptococcus sp. (assembly GCA_963523415.1). Classification (GTDB taxonomy): domain Bacteria; phylum Bacillota; class Bacilli; order Lactobacillales; family Aerococcaceae; genus Granulicatella. The sequence continues at coordinate 43,767 of CAURBR010000003.1, forward strand.
TGGGAACTATGATGAACGTGACTTGAAGTTAGGTGGTTGGCTTTCAGAAGGCGTATTGATTCAGGCACCACGCGAAGAGTATATGCTCTTTTGTAAAAACCACTATCAAAAAGCGTTACATATTTATACGATTGACGTATCAGATGAGCAGATGGATAAGATTCATGCATATTTGGACGAAATTCTAAGGGCAACAACAAGATGGCATCCGACAAGCGAGGCGGTGTACTATAATCCGACATTTGACCGTTTTGAGGAAATGTATGTTTACTTTATGGAAAAACAAATGGATGTCGTAATTTATAAGTTTCGTGACTCCAAGTTTCAGACGTACAATGGATGGACGATGAACTGTGTGAGTTTCTCAGATCGTATCGCAAAGGTTCTGCATGAAAGAACGTTGCGTGCCAAAAATATGGTCTTCCCTGCGCAATATCATAAACGTCTCCAAAAACTACTAAAGAAAAACTCCCCGCTGATTACAAATTATGAAGTGTATTAAAATAAGCTACCTTGTAGAAAAACAAGGTAGCTTTTGTTGCTTGTTGCAGTTATTCTGTGAAGTTGAGTTCGCCTTCGCAGAAATCGCGTCCACTTCCCAAACCATACGCACATCGTTTTTTTACGATGCTTGCGTTGGTTTGGTCCAGTGGTCGATTTCTAACCGCGAAGTCTCACATCCTGCTATTCATACCCTCCGCCTTCTACTCCGAAGTACTCTTCCAAGCTCAACCCAGATTTATAAATATCTGTGGCTTTGTCACCGACGTAGCGAATATGCCATGCTTCTGGAATATAGCCGGTGCTGGCTTCTTTACCTTCTTGGAAGCGAACGATAAAACCATATTCGTGTGCGTGAGTATGAAGCCATTCAATGGCATCTTTATATTTATCTCCTTCTAAAAGGTTCCCTGAAGAATCTAGGATATCAAACGCAAGGCCAGTTTGGTGTTCGCTATATCCTGGGCGAGCAGAGTAGGTATCTGCTGCAGCTTGACCTTCTTTAGCGACGTATTCGTTATAAAGTTTGGTTTGATATTGGTAAGAGCGGTATCCGCTATAAGAACTATTGATAGGGTATCCTAGTTCTTGCATTTTATGAATTAACTTTTTGAGTTGCGCTACAGCGGTTGGATTTTCTCCTGGAGCATAATCTGCTGGTAGTGCATGCTTTTTATTGACCACAATGTCAAACCCAAGAGTGGTATCTGCCATCCCATTAGCATTATTACTTTTTTGCGCAGAAGTTGTTGTATGTTGTGTAGTTGCTGATTGTGTCGTAGTTTGTGGGGCTTTAGTAGTGCTTTCTGAGGATGTATTCTTATTCGAGCATCCAACGAGAATCAAACTAAGGGCTGCCAAAGACAAGAGTTGCTTTTTCATATCCATCACCTTTCCTTTATCCTCTTTAGTCTAGCACTTTTAGTAAAAGGAGAACAGAGGTTTTAGTAAAAAATTAAAACTAACTGAAAAACGAACAATTAAGTATAAAAAATATAAAAAATAGCGGAATTAATGACGAAAACACTTGATTTTTATTCAAAAAGTGGTATATTATTCGTTAATATATTTAATCACTGGAGGTTTGCGCTATGTCAAAATGGGATACAAAATTTCAAAAAGAGGGGTACACATTTGATGATGTTTTACTAATTCCTGCGGAGAGTCATGTCTTGCCAAATGAAGTTGATTTACGTGTGCAATTAGCGAAAAACATTCATCTCAATATTCCTTTAATGAGTGCTAGTATGGATACTGTTACTGACTCTACGATGGCCATTGCGATAGCCCGTCAAGGTGGCTTAGGGGTCATTCATAAAAATATGTCTATTGCAGAACAAGCAGAAGAAGTGCATAAAGTAAAACGGTCAGAAAGTGGCGTTATCATTAATCCGTTTTTCTTAACTCCGTCCCATAAAGTACAAGATGCAGAAGCCCTTATGGCAAAATACCGTATTAGTGGGGTTCCTATCGTAGATGATTTAGAAGCGCGACATCTTGTCGGCATTTTAACCAACCGTGATCTTCGTTTTATTTCAGATTATTCGATTGCGATTGATGAAGTAATGACAAAAGAAGCCCTTGTGACAGCTCCAGTTGGAACTTCGCTTAAAGATGCAGAGGCGATTCTTCAAAAGCACAAGATTGAAAAATTACCGCTTGTAGATGAAAAAGGTCGCTTAGCAGGATTAATTACCATTAAAGATATTGAAAAAGTGATTGAGTTTCCAAACGCAGCAAAAGATGAACACGGACGTTTACTCGTAGCTGCAGCAGTGGGGATTACTTCAGATACATTCGAACGTGCAAAAGCCTTACTAGATGCGGGTGCGGATGCCATTGTCATCGATACAGCGCATGGACATAGTGCTGGCGTTATCCGTAAAATTAAAGAAATTCGCGAAACATTCCCTGACGCAACCTTGATTGCAGGAAACGTAGCGACTGGAGAAGGAACTCGTGCCTTATTCGAAGTAGGCGTGGACGTTGTAAAAGTCGGAATCGGACCTGGTTCTATCTGTACAACTCGTGTCGTTGCCGGTGTTGGTGTTCCGCAAATCACAGCAATTTACGATGCAGCAACAGTGGCCAAAGAATTTGGCAAAGCGATTATCGCAGACGGTGGGATTAAGTACTCAGGGGATATCGCCAAAGCAATCGCAGCGGGTGGTCATGCGGTGATGTTAGGAAGCATGCTTGCCGGAACGGATGAATCTCCTGGTAAATTCGAAATCTTCCAAGGACGTCGCTTCAAGACTTATCGCGGGATGGGAAGCTTAGCAGCGATGGAAAATGGTTCTGGGGATCGTTATTTCCAAGCAAAAAATGAAGCTAACAAACGTGTGCCAGAGGGAATCGAAGGGCGTGTCGCTTACAAAGGTTCTGCGGCGGATATTATTTTCCAAATGGTCGGCGGTTTGCGTTCTGGTATGGGGTATGTTGGGGCACATAACTTAGAAGAGCTTCGTGAGAATACGCAGTTTGTGCGTATGAGTGGTGCGGGGCTAAGAGAAAGCCATCCGCATGATGTTCAAATCACAAAAGAAGCACCAAACTATTCAATTTCATAAAAGACAAAAAGCTATTAACCGAAGGTTTTTGGATATCTTCATAATAGCGATAATAGCTGTACCGGACTGAGCCTAAGGTCTCAGTTCCTCTTGACTCTCAAACTGCCTCTAGGGAATAAAATCCCCAGAGGCAGTAATTCGTTTCAAGTACACTCGCTATTATTGCTATTATAGAATCCAAACCTTGGTTAATAGCTTTTTTAAATTGAATAGTTCAGCTAGAAACGAAACTGACATCATGTGAGCCTTTCATACATACGACAAACTGGTATTCTATTTTAGAGGCAAGGAAGGAAAAGAACATCATGTGTGCTTTTCATCATTTACAACAAAGTGGTATCTACTGAATGGAAGCCAAGAAATGCGATAAGAGTGAGGTTTTAGGAGCTGCGGGGTTAAGCTTTGGTATGGTAAGGGTTAGAAAAAAGGAAAATTAGTTGTGTTTTAGGGTGTTCTTCGGTTATGATAACTATGTTTCTGAAAATTTATAAAAATAGCTTTGAAAGGAAGCGACATGGATAGCGCCAGGCCTGCTCGATGCAGGTGACGAGGAATGGGTTTATCGAAATACTCGGCGGATGACTCAAGGCAGTGCAGTCTACAGTTTCATACAAACCATTTTTGAAAGGAAATGACAAAAATGAAACGGCACCAGAAACATAATTAAAAATTACAGAATGTAGGAGGCGCCAATAAGGGACCTCTTATGAAAAGGAGTTAAACATTATGTGCGGAATCGTAGGATGTATTGGAAAAGCAAAAATCCAAACAGTTATTTTAAATGGATTAGAGAAGTTAGAGTATCGTGGATATGACTCAGCAGGATTATTCGTGTTAGATGAAGATGGGTCAACTCAATTAGTGAAACGTGTTGGACGTATTCAAAATCTTCGTGATGCAGTGGATGAAGAAATTCCAGCGTTCGCAGGGATTGGGCACACTCGTTGGGCAACACACGGACCAGCGACAGAAAACAACGCTCACCCTCACCAATCACAATCAGGTCGTTTTACATTAGTGCACAACGGCGTTATTGAAAACTATGACGAATTGAAAAAAGAATTCTTAAGCGACGTTGATTTCAAATCTCAAACAGATACAGAAGTTGCCGTAAACTTAGTAGAATACTTTGCGGAAAAAGAAAACCTTTCTGGGAAAGAAGCGTTCCGTCGTGCGTTGAAAGAAATCCGCGGCTCATTCGCTTTTGGGTTATTAGATAGTGAAAAACCAGGAGTTCTTTACGCAGCAAAACATAAGAGCCCATTATTAGTAGGGGTTGGCGAAGGCTTCAACGTGATCTGTTCAGACGCAATGGCAACAATCGCTGAAACAGACTACTATATCGAAATCAAAGATGAAGAGTTAATCACATTAACTGCAGACTCTGTAGAAATCGAAACAATTGATGGCAAACCAGTAGAACGTGCACCATTTGTTGCAGAATTAGATGCAGACGATTTGGAAAAAGGAGCATATGCTCACTACATGTTGAAAGAAATGGATGAACAACCAGCAGTATTACGTAAAATCATCCAAAACTATCAAGATGAACAGGGCCAATTAACAGTTGATAAAGAAATTTTAGAGAGCATTTTAGCAAGTGATCGCATTTATATCGTAGCTTGTGGAACAAGTTATAATGCAGGTTGGGTTGGTAAAGAGATTTTTGAACAATTAGCAGGAATCCCTGTAGAAGTTCATCTAGCCAGTGAATTTGCTTATCATCAACCATTATTATCACAAAAACCATTCTTCATTTTCTTATCACAAAGTGGAGAAACTGCAGACAGCCGTCAAGCGTTAGTAAAAGTAAATGAACAAAACTACCCATCATTAACGATTACAAACGTGAAGGGTTCTACATTATCTCGTGAAGCAACTTATACATTGTTATTACATGCAGGCCCAGAAATTGCCGTAGCATCTACAAAAGCATACACTGCTCAAATTACGGTAATGGCAGTAGTATCGGATGCGCTTCGTGCAGCTAAAGGGTTAGTGGCTCCATTTGATATGAAACACGAATTAGGTGTTGTGGCAGCTTCAATTGAAGGAGTATTATCTGACAAACAAGCGATTCAAGATTTAGTGAACGAACGTTTATTAGAAACACGTAATGCATTCTATATTGGCCGTCATTTAGACTACTATGTAGCCATGGAAGCAGCATTGAAATTAAAAGAAATCTCTTATGTGCAAACAGAAAGCTTTGCTGCAGGGGAATTGAAACACGGAACAATTGCTCTTATCGAAGAAGGAACTCCAGTAATCGCATTGTTAAGTGAACCTGTTGTTGCGAGTCACACTCGTGGAAATATCCAAGAAGTGAAAGCTCGTGGCGCAGTTGTAACGACAATTGCGATGGAAGGAGTAGAGCAAGAAGGCGATGATTTCATCGTTCCAGCGGTACCAATTTTATTAGTACCATTGGTATCTGTAGTGGTAACACAATTAATTGCGTACTATACTTCTTTAGGTAAAGGCTTAGACGTCGATAAACCGCGTAATCTTGCCAAATCAGTTACAGTAGAATAGAAAAAATGGTGGACGGCTGTCCACCATTTTTTGTTTTCGAAGGACGCAAAATCCATTTGAAAAAGAGGATGGAGCATTAGACCGCAGGTCTAAAAATAAACTTCATACCGCTTCGGATGTCTTCATAGCTGCGATAATAGCTGTACCGGGGCGAGCCTAGGGTCTCGCTCCCTATCGAGCTTCAAACTGACTCTAGGAAATGAATTTCCAGAGTCAGTAATTCACATCGATTACAAACGCTATTATTGCCGCTATAGAATCCGAAGGGTATTCCGTTTATTTTTTAGCGCTGCGTTTGTGCTTTATTTCAAATGGATTTTGCCTTCTTTCGAAAGAAAGGGAGAAAATAAATAAATAAAAGATTAAGGTATTATTTTTATAAAATTTTAAAAATAGGTTATTTAGAGACAAAAAAGGAACATTGTGTCGTGAAAAACATTGTTATTTGGGTGAGAGTTATGAAATATATTACAATCTACTTTTAGATTATTCATCTATTTAAAAAGAATAGTTTACCATATTCTAAATTTATTCAACTATTTGTTAATATGCATGAGTGAGCGCAATTAATATGATAAAATGATTTTAACAATTAGAGCTTTAGGAGATAATCATGGAGAATATAGAAATTAAATCAAGTAATAGTGAAGCAATAGCTGCAATTGAAGAATTAACAAGTTTGGATTTGTCGCAAAAAGATAACAAACAAGTAGATTTCAAATATTCGTCGGGTATTTTTGGAATGGAATATGGAAAACTAGTTGCGAACCAAATGCTCGACTCGCTAATTAATTTTAGTGAAGTAGTTCTGGAGCAAGCTAATAAGTTCCCTCAAATCGCAGCAGTCTTGGAGGAAAAAGATGTCGAACTTGCAAAAAGGTGGAGGGAATAGAAATAGAATGAAAGATATTAGTAGAAAAGAGCGGGATAGGTTATATTCTCAAATAATTAATATGGAGCAAGAAGAGGAGCTTCTCAATAAAATTAAAAATCGACAGAAAGAATCTTTAGAAAACTTTGTTGAAAAATTTCGAAGTATTTCTAGAAGTTTGGAGCAAAAATTATCTGAAATACCGGAGACTCGTAAATTTAAAGATGACACTAGAGAGTTCGAGTTAAAAATCGAAAGATATGTAGATAATCATTTAGAAATATTAGAAATTGAGACAAAAAAGGCACGTAAAAATTTGGAGTCTAAAAAGTCGCAAATGATACATGAAAGGAATAGCTTGCCATGGGAATAAGGTATTCGGCTATAGAATCGAATTTATTAATTGAAGTATTGAGTGATAATATAAAAATTGCTAATGAGATTACAAATAGACTTTCTAGAGGGAGTAATCACTTGTTGGAGGCGCTTGAATCAGGAAAGTTAAAAGGCGCTGCATATAATGCGGGTAAAACTTTATTTTCTGAAATCATTGTTCCTTCTATAAAAAAAATTCAGTTAGCAGTATATGATATTCAAAGGGAGTTGGAATCATATAAAAATGCTGATGGTATAGTGTCTAAATTTGAGAATTTAGACTTAGATGAGTTGAAAATTCAAGAGGAAGTTAGAAGAAGACAGTTGTTTGAAATAAAAAAACAAATAAGAAAAAATCAAGAGTTTCTAACTCAGATAAAAGTTTTGTTTAACTTGAATCTTGGAGATTATATAGAATTAAGTAAGAGTTTATCTGAAGTGGAATATCAACTAGAATTTGATATTACGCAGATAGAAGAAAAAATCACAAAATTAGAATGGTTTGTTAGACAAGTTTCTAAATATTTTAACGATAGTTTGCAAATTTTAAACTTAGCAATGGAGGGAGCAAAGCAACTTAACAAGCTGTTTGCCGATAGTAATGGAAATTACAATTTAGAAAGTATAGATATGAGTTGGTTTGAAAAACTTAACGCTCAGCAAATTATAACTGAGGAATTAGATAAAAATACTCCAGTTACAAAAAAGGAAATAGAAGCAAAATTAATAACAACCGATTTTATAAATTCGTATGGTTTTGATAGTGAAATGGCAAACATATTATACCAACTACAGCAATCAATTATCAAAATATCTAAAAAGAAGAATTGGTCGAAAGAACAAATGTTATATGAATTTAATAGATTGGTAGCCTCACCTGTCTATGCAGGGAAGTCAGGGAGAGTAACTTGGTCTGCCTTAGCGGGTACTCTAAAGGATGATGATTTACGAATAGTGTTGATTGAAGAATATGGTTTTTCAGATGTTCAAGTAAATAAATTTATTACAGAAATTCAAAAACAACATACAACTTCTAGCAGTGTCAAAGATTATTCTCATGAAGCAGTTCAATTATCTACCTTTACTGGTCAGGCGTGGGGCGATAGAGATTTGTCAAAAATAAGTGGATGGCTAGAGTTATCTGCTCACATCATTAGTACTTATATAAATTCTATGAGAGTTGAAGATGTGTATATTAACACAGAAAAATATGAAAGTTCCTTCAAGGGGGATGTTGATTCTAGGCGATATGATGATACTGATTTTAATTCGGATTTAGACGCTATGAACGTGTATGATAGAATTGTTAAGAATGGAAATGTTGATAATGTTTTTTTAATTCAACCTGAGTATATCCGCCAAATATTTAATAATGAGGTGAATAGGGTTAACGAGTTTTATAAGAGTTTAGGTGAGGGAAACCAAGAAAATGGAGAAGCTGTTCTGAATTATCTTATTGAACATGATACCTTAGGTGGTAAATATCTTAAGGATGAACTAAGGTGGGACCTTTTATGGCAAGATACCAATCGTAAATCAAAAGACGATTTCTATGAGTATTTGAAGAGGGGAGAAAACAAGAATGTCGGTTCTTAAAAAGAAAGCAGGAGTGATACTGCTAATAATCGCAGTGATAGGCTTTGGGTATTGGTTATTTCATGAGGATGAGGTAGTACCAGATTTTTCGTCTAAAAATAAAATTGAATTGATTGCCAACGTGCTAAGTAATCGTAATGCGGACAAGATTAGAGAAGCAGGGTATGGAATCCCATCAGACTCAGTTATTAGACGTTTAGGTGGTATCGATATGCTTGAAATGGATGGAGAATTGAATTTAAAAGTACGAGTTCCAAGTCCTGATGATAGCGAAATACTTGTTCTTTTTTCAACGGTGGATGATGGAAAGAAAATAGACGGGGCATTCCTTTTAGATAAAGAATGGAATATCATTTATTCAAGCTACCATACGATTGGAAAAGACAATACGAGGAAAGAAGTTAAATTAACTGATTCTCAAGAAAAAGAGTTGTTACAGAAAGTTCAGAAGGAATTAAATCAATTTCTAGAGAAAATGAAGGAACAATTGGGCAGATAACTAATTTGGATTTTGCTTTTTTCGAAGGACGCAAAATCCATTTGAAAAGAAGAGAGGATATAGCCCAAAGGGCTTACGAATAAACTCCAGACCGAAGGGATGTCTCTATAGTAGCTACAATAAGGGCACCGGACTGAGCCCAAGGTCTCAGTTCCTATCAAGCTTCAAACTGACTCTACGGGTTTCACCCTAGAGTCAGTAATTCACATTGGTTGCACTCCCTTATTGTTGCTACTATGGAATCCCTTGGTCTTCCGTTTATTCTTCGCCTTTGGACCTTATTTCAAATGGATTTTGCCTTCATTCGAAAGAAAGGGAGAAGAGAAAGAAGAGTTGGGTGCAGGGAAATTGTCTTTGCAGGGTGCGGTGATGAAGGGACGTGACATGCGTTCATCTCTTTTGACAGTGTAACAGACGAGCAAGCCTTCAAAAATGTGAGGGATTATTTGAACGAAAAACTAAGGCAGAAATTGAATAAAGAGTGCAGACAAGATTACGGAAAATCCGCAAGGATTTGGAGTAATCTTGTTTTTCTTTTACAGAGTTTACGAGAGCAGTTCATTTCATTCGAGCGCTACACAGACATTTTTTTGCGAAGGGGTTGGCTCGTCTGTTACAATGAAGAGAAAGAATGGAAAGCGAGGGAAGCGCGTGAAAGTAGTATTTGTTTGTCTAGGAAACATTTGTCGTTCGCCGATGGCAGAAGCTGTATTTAGAAAAATGGTTCATGAAGAAGGACTGGAAGGTAAAATTACGATAGATTCCGCTGCGACAAGTACGTGGGAGCATGGGAATCCGGTGCATCACGGCACTCGTAAGAAACTCGAGGAGCACGGCATTTCCGCAAAAGGGCTTGTGTCACGGACGTTGGATGCAACGGACTTGGATGCGGACTACATTCTTGGAATGGATGCGTCGAATGTGCGTAATATCCACTCTTTTGTCGATGGAAAATCGGATGCGACGGTGGCTCGTTTACTAGAAGTGGCTGGAGTCGCACGTGATATTGCCGATCCGTGGTATACAGGAGACTTTGATGCGACGTACCGAGATGTGACGCTCGGATGTAAGGCTCTCTTAGAACAAATAAAAACGGAATTATAGTTTAGATTTTAGGAATAAACGACGAGAGAGGGGATCCATTTGAAGAAAATTAGCGAATTAGGCATTACTGGAAAAAAGCTCCTCTTTGAAGGGTTCGGCTTTTTCATTGTCGGGATTTTGCTCCTTATATACGGACCAAGCTTCCCGGAATTAATGCTTCGCCTGTTTTTGACGTTTTTAACGCTACGTGAACTATGGAATTTTCTGTTTCGTTGGTTCAGTAAGGCGGCGGCAAAAGACCCGCTATGGCTGAATGTAGGAAAGTTCATCTTGTATGGATTTTTAGCAGGAAATCAATTCTTCCTGTCATTGCCGGTTGCGATTGTGAGCATCTTGATGGGACTCAATGAAGTGATGAACGCGGGAATTAGTGGTGTGACGTACTATATTTATGTCAAAGACGGCATCCGTCCGCGATTCCGCTTGCTCTTTGATACCATTTGGCTTTCAGTTGTCGGGGTAGCCACTTTAATTGCGCTTGGGGGTGACGGCAATTTGCAAATGTTCTTCCTTTCGCTTTATTTCATCGGGCATGGGATTAGCAATATTCGAGACGGTTGGTTCTTCGAGGCCGAAGTTGGAAAGAAAGTTCTTCGCAGACGCTTGCGTCGTGGGATGCCGCTCGTATTTGCTGCACTGATCCCTCGAGCAACCCTGAAAAAAATCAATGATGCGTTGGAACTTGGAGAAGGCGAAACCGCTTCTGAAATTTATGACCGTGCCAAAGAAAATGCAGAACCAAACTTAGAAATGTTTATTCACGTCACAAAAGACGGATTTGGGGCAATCGGGCATGTCGACCTATGTTATAAGGGTCGCATTATTTCGTTCGGGAACTACGATACGAATTCTGAGCGCCTGTTTGGAACGATGGGGGACGGGGTACTTTTCAGTGCCGACCGTGAAAAATACATTGAATTTTGCAAGCGCGAAAACCATAAGACCTTACTCGGCTATGGACTGGCGTTATCTCCAGAACAACTCGCGGCCATCGATAAGAAAATCGCCAAATTGATGTCGTTGACGGTTCCGTGGGATCCGCCGCAAATGGTGAAACCGAAGCGTCCTGGAATCGACAAAGAAGAACCGATGTATGCCTATAAGCTCAAACAAGAAGCCGATGCACTCTTGTATAAATTCACCTCTTCAAAATTCAAGACGTATTTTGTCATGAGTACCAACTGCGTACTGCTAGCCGATACGATTGTCGGAACAGCAGGAACGGATATTTTAAGCGCCCGAGGGTTTATTTCCCCAGGGACATACCAAGATTACTTAGATAAGGAGTTTGAGAGACCGCATAGTCTAGTCGTGACAAAGCGTGTCTATCAGTAAGAACATGGAACTTCAGGAAAAAGAATTCTTTATGAGGGAAGCGTTGAAGGAAGCGCAGAAAGCCTATGACCAAGCGGAAGTGCCAATCGGGGCGGTTGTCGTCTTGAATGGTGAAATCATCGGTCGTGGCCATAACCTACGCGAAAAGGAACAAGACGCCACCCTTCACGCTGAAATCAAAGCGATTCGCCAAGCCAACCAGCACCTTGGAAGCTGGCGACTCGAAGACTGCGAACTCTTCGTCACATTGGAACCTTGCCCGATGTGTAGCGGAGCAATGATTCTCGCACGGCTCAAAAAGGTGACATTCGGCGCCTTCGACCCAAAAGCAGGGACAGCCGGCACCTTTATGAACCTCCTTCAAGACGAGCGGTTCAACCATCAAGTCGAAGTCGAGCAAGGCATCTTGGAAGACGAATGCAAAGAAATTTTGCAAACCTTCTTCAAAGGCCTCCGCGAACGCAACAAACAAAGAAAACAAGAAGCAAAAGAAGCACAGCTTTCCGAGTAGGAGCTGTGCTTTTTAATGGTCTTAACAAAAACTTATATTCGTAAACGGTTATCTACTCTTGAAAAATGTTTACATTTTATATATTATTTTACATAGTTTGAAACGCAAAGGAGCAGATAGTATGAAATTATCAGAAAAACAAACAACAATCTTAGGTTGGATTGCCACATGTATGTCTGTTGCGATGTATGTAGCATATATTCCGCAAATTATGAATAACTTAGCCGGAAACAAAGGAGACTTCATTCAACCGCTCGTTGCCGCAATCAACTGCTCATTATGGGTGTACTACGGAATCTTCAAACCAAACCGTGATATCCCGCTAGCGGCTGCAAACGCACCAGGAATCTTCTTCGGTCTAGCATCTGCTTTAACTGCATTATTCTAAACAATAATGAACCGCACAGCTTCGATTACGAGGTTGTGCGGTTTTGTTTTTTTGATTTCTGCGGAACTTGCGGATGTCTTCATAATAGCTGTAACGTTGCACCGGTTCGAGCCGAAGTCTCTCACCTTTAAAGCCTCAAAGGAGATGTACGGAATGAATTCCTACACCTCCTAATTCGCATTTAATGCGTAACACGTTACTGCTATTATAGAATCCGCAGTTCCTTCAAAATCGATACAATCATGACTTTAAAAATGTAAAGCAATGGCAAACGTGCGACGATTGAAATCCGATATTTATAGGAGTAGAATAGAGGATGTCGTTAAAAGTTTCAAAGTTAACTGGAGGAATACGTATGTCATTTTTAGGTTATAACAAAGGAGAAACATTAGAATTCAACTACAAAAAGGCGTGTGGCTTATGGCTCATCGCAGTCGCCTTCGTGATTGCACTCGCGACGGTTGTAGGTGGAGAACAAATCATTAATATGCAGGTCTTCAGTATCGGCTATATGGTGAGCTTCTTTTCTATCAATCTAAATAAAAAAGTCCTTCATAAGTTTTCGGATGGCCCTTCAACACCTTTCCAACGAAAAGTATCGTTATACTCAGTGATTCTTTTATTTATCTTATTAGTGTTATTAGGTGGCCCATTCTTCGAAACAGAAAACTGGAGACTTATCTGGTTAGGCGCGCTCCTAGCAACAGGAATTCATTTCTTCCCGTACTACTTCGTTCATGGGAAATCAATGATCTTCCTAGGATTGGCATGCGTGATCAATGCAGCGGTCGGATACCTTTCTCCTCAAAGCTCTCTCGTGACCATCGCCTATATCGATGCCATTATTAAATTAGCCTTTGGAGTTTACCTATTCTTCTTATCTAAACCATCCAAAGCATAAATTCATTACCATTTACCAACAGCAAATCAATCCGGTTTGCTGTTTTTTGTTTGAGTTGATTTCTGCGGTTCCTCGCGGACCTCTTCATAATAGCAGTCCTTCGAAATCAATCCAACCATGACTTTAGTAATCTAAAGCAATGACCAAAGTGCCTATTGCCCGACTCCTTAAAATGATTTAATAAAGACAAGGAAAACAGTTAAGGAGCGATTCACATGAAAATCAACATCAAAAAACAAGACACAAACCAACTTACAAAAGATCTAATGGTTATAGCACTCGTCATTAATGCGTTAGCCCTTGTCATGCAACTAGTTCTAAATATTTTTATAGGTCGTTCATTGATCCTTGCACTCACAACGCATTTTATCTTTATCCTCCTCCCAATCATGTACCTAGCAGAGGATGCTAAGAAAAAGAAAGAAGCCGGCAACCGGTAAGCACGAGCGAACATCTTAGATAGTTTTTCCTTCTGGAGAGACTATCTTTTTTAGCGTCTCGTTTGCCATCCCTCGGCACGGTTTTATGTTAGAAAACAAAGCAGATTCACTTGCAAAAGAAACACCACATAGCAAAGTATACAACCCCATCGTTGGCGGTAGGGAGCAGACATATTATTTCTTCACGTTGATTTCGGAGAAGCTTGCGGATTTTATAATCGCAGTAACGGGAGTAAGACAGAAGCTAAAAATCGGCTCACAGTGTGAGTCGGTTTTGCTTCGTTGTCTTACCCCCGCAAGGCTGATTAGGATGAAGCAAATCACAAGTGATGAAGCTTTATCCAATCAGCTACTGCGTCTATATCATAAAAGTTCTTCTGGATTAAGAAGGGTTACAGCTATTATGAAGTGATCCGCAAGCATTCGAAGAAATCAACACCCGCAAGGGTGCGCTTTTAAGAAGAGAGAATTATGTATGGAGCACTTCCAGCATCTAACCACAAAAACCGATGGGATAGCCCCATCCGCACACTCTCTATGGGACGTTTCCGTTTATTTCTTTTCAAGCAAAATCTGCTTGCTTTTCAAAAAGAAGTTTTGTATAATAGTACGTGCCGTTAGGCCATATGGCAATAGCGAACTTATGAATCGAGTCAGGTCCGGAAGGAAGCAGCTATAAGTAATGTTCGTTATGTGCTGTATGTACATAGAAGAAGATTCAGGCTGGACCAGAGGTTCAGCCTGTTTTTATGAAAAGAACATCCAGCGGAGGGAGAATCGTCGCATGAAAAATCATAGCTTCCAAGAAGAAGTACATCACTTAGAAGCCGTACAAGATTTAATGGAACAAAAAATTACAATCGAAGAGAAACGATTGCAAGAACGCGACCTGGATATTGCTAGGCAAGATACGATTCAGTATGGAATCCAGCAATTAGAGCGTCAAAAAGAATCTCCATACTTTGGTAGAATCGACGTTCAGTTTGGTAAAGAAGAAAAAGTTGAAAAAATGTATATTGGACCAGCCACTTTTTTTGATGAAGAAGATAATGTGCAGGTCTATGATTGGCGTGCGCCGATTGCAAGCTTGTTTTATGAAGGAACACTAGGAGAGCTTCAATATGAGACGCCAAATGGGTTTGAGAACGCCCAAGCTTTCTTGAAAAGAGATATCGTGATTCGAAAAGGCGAATTACAATCCGTTTATGATATTGAAAATGAAGAGTCCTTATTAATGGAGGCGTTAAGTGCTCCTACGAATAAAGATGGACATCTGGAAGGGATTACGGCGACCATTCAAAAGGAACAAAATGAAATCATCCGGTTAAATCCAAAAGATTGGTTCATTGTGAATGGTTGTGCAGGAAGTGGGAAAACCACGATTTTATTACAGCGAATGGCTTATCTAATGTATCAAGCAAAGGACAAGCAGATGAGTGATATGCTTTTGTTATCGCGTAATCAGTTGTTTGCGAAGTATATTTCGCATGTGATCCCGAACTTGACGGGAAGTGAGCTCTACCAACAAACGCTCTCGCAACATACCATCGAATTGTATCGAAGAATGTATTTGCATAAAACAACGGTCTTAAGTCAAGTGCCAACGCGTAAAGTGTATCTAACAGATAGCGAGTGGATTGCACTTGTTCATCGTCAGCTAGAGGGGGTATCCGCTAAAGACTTACCGTATCGTCCAATTGGGATTAAGGGACATGCTATTTTCACGATGAAGGACTATCAAAAACTTGTCGAAAGCGTGAATTTCTCACTGCCACTGCATCAGCAATTAACACAAATGCAAACAGTCTTAGAACGTACCTTAAAACGCCGCCTTACGAAGTTTTTCATGTCTCAAAAGGCAAAGGCTGTCTATGAATCGATGAATGCGATGCAGATTGAAGTCTTGATGAAGGATGTCGAAGCAAAGAGCGAGTCAGAGTATTTCCAAGTATTAGGACAAAAAGTATTCGAGAAGGAAGTAAGGGAAGTAACGCAACAAGTTGAGATGTTTGCTTTTGTGGATGTTGCCCGTTTCGTCTCTAAATGGATGCCGCAAGCGAAAGCGCGCCGTCAAGAACTTGGGAAGACGGATAATGCACCCTTACCGCTGAAGACAATTGAAGGCAATCGTCTGCAAGTGACGGCAGAAGGCATTCGGTTACTTCAATATGTGGCTACGCGTGTGACACCGGTACGTGATTACGCGGGGTATAGTCATCTCTTTATTGATGAAGTGCAAGATGTATCGCTGTTATGGCTGGGGACCCTATCAAACTATTATTTCCGAGCTAAATTTACTGTTGTGGGAGATACGTTCCAATCGTTTTCTTCGGCTACAACGATTTTCACGCTCGAAAAACGACATCCAGAATTAGTCCCTCTCATCTTTGCAAACCGTACGTTAACGCATCGTAACTTAGAAATCAGTTATCGTTGTACAGCGCAAATCACCCGTTTTGCCAACCGTATTTTAAATTGGCCACTGGATAAGAATGTATTTCCACGAACGGGAGAAGAGGTTAACATTTATGCAGAAGCAAAAGGACAACTCTTCCACCGACTAGAAACATTACTCGATACGAGTTCTAGCAGGTATCATACTACGGCGATTTTGTGTCGTACGATGGAAGAAGCAAAACAACTGCATCAACAACTTGCTTCTAGAGAAGTAGCGTTGTTAGAAGATAGTAGTGAATCGCTTGGCAGCCGATTTGTGTTGACGACGATTCAAGTGGCCAAAGGAATGGAGTTTGATGAAGTCATCATTTGGAATGCCTCGGATGAAGCGTACCATACGATGAAAGAACAGATGATGCTCTACACCACTTGTACACGTGCAAAACACCAATTATCCTTGATTGTTGAAGAAGGAACGCAAAGTCGATTTATAGAGCGTTAAGAAGGATTCATTGCTACGTCGGACAGTAGAATTTTTAAAGAAACTATACTAGAATAGAATTGTAATTTTTGAAAAAGGCAGGGAAGTGCAATGGCTTATCAAGCATTATATCGAAAATGGCGTCCACAAACATTCGAAGATATGGTCGGACAAAGCGCCGTCACACATACGTTAAAGAACGCAATTAGTCATGGAAAGACGAGTCATGCCTACTTGTTCACAGGCCCTCGTGGAACTGGGAAAACGAGTGCAGCGAAAGTCTTTGCGAAGGCGATTAACTGTCCTCATCAAAAAAACGGTGAACCTTGTAATGAATGTGAGATTTGTAAAGGAATCACGAATGGAATGATTGGCGACGTCATTGAAATTGATGCTGCCAGTAACAATGGAGTGGAAGAAATCCGTGATATTCGAGATAAAGCCAGATATGCGCCCACTCAAACGGAATATAAGATTTATATCATCGATGAAGTGCATATGCTTTCGATGGGGGCCTTTAACGCCTTACTGAAAACATTAGAAGAACCGCCTCAAAAGGTTATCTTCATCCTAGCAACAACGGAGCCGCATAAGATTCCAGCGACGATTATTTCACGGACGCAACGCTTTGATTTTCGAAGAATTACGTCTCAAGAAATTATCGAACGATTAAGCTATATCTTAGAGCAAGAAGGGATCCCTTATGAAAAGAATGCGTTAAGTGTCGTTGCTCGTTGTGCAAACGGTGGGATGCGGGATGCATTGAGCTTGTTGGATCAGATGATTTCCTTTAGTGATGGTGAAGTGACGCTTGAAGAAGCCATTCAAGTGTCTGGAAGTCTAACAGATGACTTGATGATTGACTTCGTGGAAGACCTACAAGCACATAAGGCAGAAGAGGCGCTCGAAAAACTTCAGCAATTGTTCAAAATGGGAAAAGAAGCTAGCCGTTTGATTGAAGAATGGATGGAATTTTCTAGAGATTTGCTCATAGCTCAGCAAAGTGGCGAAGCGGTTGGTCGCAGTGAACGATTCTTGCATTTCAAAGATAAAGTGTCGTCTGCTTTCTTGTACCGTTTTGTCGATGCACTGACTCAAACGCAGCAAGAAATGCGCTTTACGACAAAACCAACCATTTCTTTAGAAGTGCTTACGATTAAGATGGCTCAGCCAGAAGTAACGAGTGCAGGAGATTCTCCTGTAGAGTCCAAGGAAGTACAAGCGTTGCAGCAACAATTAGAAAAATTGCAAGAACAAATGAATCGCATCCTACAAGGAAATCTACCAACAGGGAATACTGCTGCGAAAACAAAAGAACCTCCAGTGGTTAGAGCCTCTCGCGATTATAAGGTGAATTTACAAGAGGTCAATGCCATCTTGTCACAAGCGACGAAGCAAGATCTCTACCAAATGAATGATGTGTGGGGAGATTTGATGAATAGCCTTCCACCGATGGAGAAATCTATGCTGGCGGATGGAAAAGTGGTTGCGGCAGGGCCAAATGGATTCATCGTTCAATTCAGGTATGAACAATCATGCATTGTGATTGAAATGAAGAGTGATTTCAAACCGGTTGTGCAGGCTCATTTAGAGCGCCTATGTGAATATAAAGGAGCCCTTATTCCTGTCACAGAAGTACAATGGAAGAAGATCCGTGAAGATTTCTACCTTGAACGCAAGAGAAGAAAAGAGGAAGAAGCGGTCTCGATTGTGACGGAGGAGCCAGTAGAAGCTGAGACACCATCAGAAGAGGAACAAGCTTTTCAAGAAAAAGTCCAACAAACGATGAATCTCTTTGGAGAAGATATCGTGCAAATTGAAGAATAAGATACGGAGGAAACAAATATGCGTGGAATGGGAAATATGCAAGGTATGATGAAACAAATGCAAAAATTGCAAAAACAAATGGCTCAAGCTCAAGAAGAGTTGAACCAAGCAGAATACACAGGAACTTCTCAAAGTGATTTAGTAAAAGTGACTGTAAACGGCAAGCGCCAAGTCTTAAACGTGGAAATTAAACCAGAAGCGGTGGATCCAGAGGATGTAGAATTATTACAAGACTTAGTGTTAATGGCGACAAACGATGCGTTAACGCAAGCAGAAAAAGCAAACGACCAAACAATGGGTCAATTCACGAAAGGATTAAACATCCCAGGATTTTAATCGATTGGAGGTTTGAGCATGCATTATCCAGAACCGATTGCACGATTGATGGATAGCTTTATGAAGCTGCCCGGAATTGGTGCGAAGACGGCTGCACGACTTGCCTTCTTCTGCATGGATATGCGTGAAGAAGACGTCTTAAATTTTGCGAATTCGCTCATCAGCTGCAAGCGTGACCTGCATATGTGTTCGGTTTGTGGCAATGTGACGCAGGAAGATCCGTGCGAAATTTGTGCGGATACAATGCGTGACCGTACGAAGATTCTTGTGGTGGAAGACGCCCGAGATGTGATGAGTATGGAGCGAATGAAGGAATATAAAGGGCTCTATCATGTGCTTCACGGGGTGTTGTCTCCGATGGAAGGGACGGGGCCGGATGATATTAATATTACGTCCTTGATTACGAGGTTGCAGGATCCGGAAGTCCAAGAGGTTATTATCGCGACTAATGCGACAGCGGAAGGTGAAGCGACTGCCATGTACTTGTCACGTCTCATCAAGCCAGCTGGCATTAAAGTAACGCGTCTGGCTCATGGGCTAGCGGTCGGCAGCGACATCGAATACGCAGACGAAATGACTCTCTTCCGTGCCATCGAAGGACGAAGAGAACTATAAAAAATAAAATAACAGGTTGATACTGCTAAGATAAATGAGAATTGGAAACTCCCGTTTCCTCGGATATCTTCATAGTAACGACAATAGCTGTACCGGATTGAGCCAAGGTCTCAATCCTACCGAGCTTCAAAGAGGGAGTAAGACAGAAATTAAAACTGGACTCACAGTGTGAGTCCAGTTTTTTTCGTAGTCTTACCCCCGCAAAGCTGATTAGGATTAAGCAAATCACAAGTGATGAAGCTTAATACAATCAGCTACTGCGTCTATCTGGATAAAGTATTTTCCATAAGGAGCATCTCATAACTCCCTCTAATTCACATCGGTTACTGTTCGCTATTGTTGTTACTATAGAATCCGAGGAGGGTCGTTTCCAATCGTGCAGTGTCAACCTGTTATTTTATTTTTTGCTTCGATGGGACGGGGGAGAGTGCGTTTCGATGGGATGCGGGGCTAGGGATGAGCAGGGTGTTACTTTCTGAGCTTGTGAGAGTGACAGGTCATGGCGGTGCTTGCCTTCCGGTCTTGGAAAGGAAACAATGCGAATGTCTTAAATCGCCCTCTGGGGACATCTTCATAGTGATGATAGTAAAGGCATCGGATTGAGCCAAGGTCTCAATCCTACCAAGCCTCAAAGAGCCACAGGAGAATAAATTCTCTTGTGGCTCTATTTCGCATTGGTTACTTTCTCTTTACTATTCTCACTATAGAGTCCCAGAGGGCTTTTTTAAGCCAACAATACGCTTTGAATCAATAGATTTTTTGCTTTGGGAGGTGAGTGCTCCTGAATCAGGGAGAAATTCGTGAGGGAATAGGCGGGGGGCGCAAGAAATGGTATAATATGGGAATAAAGTAATTGTTAGAGGTAAAGAATGAATCAACTGTTTAGAAATTTTATTTCAAAAGAGCGAGTGAATAGTTTTCGGGAGTTAACGAAGACGCTCGTGAAGATGGCGGGAACTGATGAAGTGGTTCCTGAAGATGATGCGAATGTGCCATGGCTTCCTACAGTTGTAGGATTAATTTTCGTAATATGGGTTTCTACTAGTGATTGGGTCAAAAGGATGATGCAACCGCTGATTGATCGTTTTGATATCCTTTCACTTTGGCCATTGTTGCTGCTATTTATTTTTGTTCCGACTATTAATGGATTGGATGAGTTATGGAGTCAGTCTGACAGGAAACGCCAGCTGAGAGAACTAATGGCAATTGCCAAACGTGCGGTGACCGTTTTAAAAGAATATGACTATGATAACTTAGATGACGTGGTTGACGCAGAAGTAATCATCGCTGAATACACCGAGCAATACGGATTATAGGAGGCTAGTGATGAGATTATGGCATGAGGACTTAATTGGAAAGCTTCCGCGTCCGCAACTCTTAGGGCAGCACCGCGAATGTTGTGCGCTCAGAGGCAATGGTTGGGGCAAGAAGCATGCGACGGTGGATTATGTGTTTACTTATAGCCCGTATGTGTTGTATCAGTACCATACGTTGATTATGGATGAAATGGAGCGCCGTGGCTACAATGTGGACCCGCTCTGGAAAGAGGCTTCGTATCGTGGAAAGATTTGTCCGCCGTATACAGAAGTAGATGAATGTGCGTGGGTGAGTCCATTATACAAAGAGCACGATGATGCGTATTACAAAGAATGTATTGAAAATTTAGCGCAAAAAGGAATTATCCTGGAAGGAGAAGAGCATGCTTAAATTTCTATTTAAAAATTATATTTCAAGAAAAATGTTAGTGAACTTCCGCGAGCTAACCAGTAACTTAATGAGTGAAGCGGGAATGGAAGAGGTAATGCCAGATAAAGCCGAAAAGAAAGCGCCGATGGCAGTGATTGTATTTTTTATTATTCTTTTTATTCTTGGACGTACGGGAATTTTCTGGGAGCCCGTTAAGTTAATGATTGGTAAAGCCACAGACGGGGGCGTCCTTTTCTTCATCTTGCCAATTGTATTTATGTATTTGATGTTTGGGATTGGATTTTTTCTCTATCAAGTCTGGGTTCAAAAGCTCATGAAAACAGAACTTGTCGCCCTTATCCCCTTTGCGGAACGTGCAGTTATAGCGCTCAAAGCAGCTGGACGCGAAGATATCAAAGATGAAATTACGGATGCGGAGTACCTCATTTCTGAATATAAAAGTCAGTATGGGATGTAGGAGGACGAAGCGTGAAAAAAAGGGTAAGTGAAGAAGAAATCACTCAATTACGGACACGAATTGCCAAAAAAATACAGAGGGAAAAGACCCCTGTAGCATTACCACCAGGAAGGAAACTCGCCAGAAGGATTCTTTTCGATGGAGAAATATTCATGATTGCGGTGTTAATCGTCACACTGTTTCCACTTGGAGTATACATGTGGTTCACCATTGGCCCTGCTTTCTTATCAGGGGAAAAAAGAATTTTGTCAATGATATGGAGAACGGCAATCGTCTTGTTCTTTGTCTTTCGTTGGATACGAAAAAGACTGTACAAAAATGAAGTGGAACGCTTATTGCAACTGAAAACTTCGGATGTTGAGGCAGAGTCAATTTCTGAAGAAAGTTATCCACAAGAAAATCAACCGTGCGAGCAGGAATTGCAACAGCAATGGAATGCCGAACAGATTGCCTTCGGAGTGGAGGCGCCGGTCAAAAAACAAAATACGCTACTGGAGCTATTATTCCCGACAAAAGTCTCTCAAGAGGAACTCTTAACACTCCGTCAACTGATTGTGGATGATTCATCTGGAAATCCTGAGGAGAAAGCATCGTTACCGAAAGGCTGCTCGGAGGAGTGGAATGAAGACTCTCGTTTTTTTGGAGTATTGATTTTCTGGATTTTATGCCTTTTTGCGTTTGGAATGATTTTTGTATTGGCATTGATTGATCAATTGGATCATGCTTTGAACCTCCTATGGCAGAATTTCTGGATAGGGTTCGTCAGTCTGTTTATTTGTTGGATGGGATGGACCATCTCTTACTTTATTCGTGGACGACACTTAAGACAATTGTTAAATGTGGCTTGCGCAGATATTTCCGCCTATAAGGATGTTCCTTGGGACAAGATTCCAGAGCCAATCAAAGCACTCTACGATTACGTGCTGTTTTTACGAATCAAATATGGGGTGTAGGGAGGAACAGATTTGAGAAAAAGGGTTAGTGAAGAAGAAATTACGCGATTACGGGACCTGCTAGAGAAAGTCTCTATGGAGAATAGTAGTCCTCAATCGTTGCCTACTGCAAATAGAAAGTTAAGAAGACTTTACTATATTGGAGAGTGGGCAATGATTGTCATACCCTGTTGCACATACTTTCCACTAGCAGTAGTAGCTTTTCTAGGGAGTTTGTTGTCAGGAAATATTCAAGGGGCACTGTTTATTGCTGCTATTAGCCTGATGGGATGGCCATTCGTGCTAATATTCTGGGTACTCCCTATCATTTTATTCTTTGTTTTTCGTTCTATTAGAAAAAAGGCATATTCTGATGAAGTGATTCAGATAAAGCGACTGATTTCTAGAGAACTACGTATACGAAAATATATTGAAGATAAAGATTTAACGGAAGAAGCTCGGGAGTTAAAAGAATTATATAAACGCATCTGACATTAGGGGGATTTATGAAAAAGAAAAAAAGGATTGAAGAAATTCAGCTGGCACGACTAAGAGAATTACTAATTGCAGCGATTCGAGAACGTACTGGGGAAGTTGTTGCGCTTCCTAACAGTGTGAAAGACTTAAAGCAGTATTTGTCTGGGAATGATGATGCGTTCAACATCGAAGAGCCGCGTGAAACGGTTATAAAGTCATTATTAAGATTATTTCATAGAAACGTTTCACAAGAAGATATTTCTGAACTACGTCAACAGCTAGTGACTATTTTGTCTGAACAACAGCAAGACACCTCTAAGTTGCCGAAAGGTGTGCCATACGTGTTGATTAGTATCGTGCGGATTGTATTGCTGTGCGGATGCTTGGTTGTCACTTTGCCAATCATCGGGTTATTCATTAAGTCAAACTATGATGCCATGATTGTGCTTGCTTTCTTTGGAATTCCCATAGTAATGCTTTGGGTTTTGTATTTTGGGATTTCATCTAGCATTCATGATTATCGAAAAAGAGCGTTTGATAACCTATTTGAGATTGCTCGTGCAGAAGTTGCAATGTATAAGGGTGTTGCTGTGGAAGATGTTCCAGAACAAATCAAACACCTTCAAAGATTTATAGAAGTGTTAGAGTCGAAATATCATATACCAGGAGGCACAAAATGAAATTGTTTAGAAAAGGGATTAGACAAAGAAGACTCACACGGATGCGGGAATTACTGAGTGAAGTGATGACACAAAACGGAAGTGAGAATCAGTTACCTGAGGATGGAAGAATCTCCAGAGGCCTTGCTCTTGCACTAGAGCTCTTCGTAGTAAGTTCGCTAGTTGCGAATCCAGCCCTACTTGATTCTGGTGCTGCTTTAATTCTAATGGGCCTTTTTTTCCCACCGTTGTTACTGTTTGGGATTTTACTAGGGATGGGTACTTTACTCCTCTTCATAGGGGTCATTTATCTGATTCATTATTTGAGGGTAGAGTCCTATTATCAAGAGTTCGGGATGTTATATGAACTCGCCGAGGAGGAGCTTTCTGTATACAAACAAGTTCCAATGCCTGAAGATGCTGAAAGATTGCAGTATTATATGGAAGAATTGAAGGTAGAAACAGAAGCGACCGAAAAACGGTTAAGTAAATAAAATTGGGGAATAAAAGATGAAAAGAAGATTTGAAGAGGAAAGAATACATCGACTACAACAATTGGTCAATGAAGTCTTAGACCTTACAGGAAAGAAAAATCAGCAGGTTAGAATACGAGGAACCAGATATATTCCAAAAATACTCTTTACCATTTTAATGATTGTCGAAATCTATAATATAAGGGGGTTAAATTATAAAGTAGGCGGGTTCTTTAATTTCCTGAAATATTGGTACGAGGGAAATCAATACGCGGTGAATGATGCTCTGAAATATGTTCAATATGAACCTTATGTTATCGTAGTTCTTCCAATAGTGATGATCTTTTTCTACTTCTTACAAGTACGCCTTCAAAAAGGAGACGTGAAAGCAGTGGTTGCAAGAGCGGATGCAGAGCTCGCAAAATGGGAACACACTCCATCTGCAGAGATTCCGCATGCTGTAAAGGCATTAAAATATCATTTAGAGGAGTTACGATTAGACTACGATTTGTCATAGAAATCAGTAAAAGGAATGTTGTTAAAAATGAGAGATTTTAGAACGGAAGAACAGCGAGAGATACCAAAGTCTTACTACAAACTTTCTGAAGATCAGCTTGATCGATTAAGAGACCTATTGAAGAAGGTTTCTATAGAAAATAGACCGCCACAATCATTGCCGCATTCACTCAGAAAAAGGAGAGAGGTTCTCTTTCTTGTTGAGTTGATATCGATTGGGTTACTTTGTACCCATGCTTTTCCGCTGGTTGTGTTCTTATTGGCAATAACTTTATTTTTAGGAATGATGGATGTAGTAAAGTATATCCTATTCACTAATCTAATGGCTTGGCCCGTAGTATTGATATTTTGGGTACTTCCTCTTATAGTACTTCTTATTTGTAACGGATTTATTCGATTTTCTAAGCAAAGAGAAACAGACCAATTAATGGCTGCGGCAAATAGGCTTCTTATGGCATCCAAAAATAAACCTCGAGAGGCTCTTTCGCAGGAGATGGTATCCTTAAAATATTTTATGAGTGTGATGAAAAGTGGGACTGATTTTAATCAAAATGAAAAACAACGAGAAGATTTCAGAATCAGTCGATTAAAACAACTGTTACTAAAGATAAACCCAAAAAGAACAGATATACCGGACTCGAAATGGGGAAGGCTACAACTTGTTCAAAACTGGATAGTGATAGCAGACATTATTTTGTATTCAGTTCTTTGTTATCTTGTGATGTTTAGCGGGTATATCTCCTTAACATTCAAAATAACATTTTCTTTGTTTTCTATACTGATGATAGGAATGATCATTGTTTATAAAGGGCTGCTTCAGTTCCAGAAAAAGAAAGTAAGACAAGAGCTTGTGGTATTGTTACAGATAGCAACAGAGGAAGCGACAAGAATCAAGGAACAACCGTTAGAACTCTCAGAAGAGTTCATTCAAGAGTTAGATGATTGTGTGGTTGAATTAACGGAATCATACGGAATAACGGTTTAAAAAGAATCTTTTGGGATAGAAGATACGACCTTTGAACGTCAGGAGGAATGGCAATGAAAAAGAAACAGAAAGTGAAGGAACGACATGTAGGGCAACTACGAAAGTTGATTGGAGCAGTGGTCAAACAAAATGGAGACGAAGGCACACTGCCAAAGAGCTTTTTACCGTTGCGCGTCATTATAACGGTTGTTAGTGTCGCTGCAGTGGTGTGCGGAGTGGTGGTGTTTGGAAGCATGGTTGTGGCTGAAGCGGACCTCGTTCATGCGCTCGAATTGGTATTTTCGATGGGGGATTCAGAGCTAATCGCAGACGTAGGCAGGGGCATCTTCATCTTGGCAATCCACTTTGGCATCATGTTTGCCTCCCTTGCTGTCGTTCTCTACTGCTGCCACGTATCCGTTTGTTGGGAATGGAACAGGCTGGTTGTTCGAGGAAATGAAGAAGTGGCGACGTGGAAAGCTGCACCAAGAGAAGCCAGCCGTAGAGCCGTTGAAGCGCTAGAGGCGTATTTACAAGAACATGCAGCACTTGGTAAACCTTCTAAGGTGAAAGGAAAAGTAGAAGCCGCCGCAATCAGTGTAGGGACTACGATGGAAAACGAAGCAAAGAAGCGCCTAACAAGCGTCGAAGCTTCAAGAGTCCGCACCTTAAGAAGACTATTGAAGACTGTCTTGGAAAATAGCGGACGAAGAGAACAGCTTCCAAAGAGCTCGTATTGGCTTCGCATCTACGTCCTTATTGCAGTCGTAATTGCGGGCATCGTGATTGGCCAATTATCTGGGTTCTTTGCGTATTTACAATTATTCATCCTTAGTCTCGTGACACTGCAGGTAAGGGTCGCATTCGGCTATCTTGCCTTCATTTGGCCACTTACTTTCATCTGGTTCCTTGTCATCGCGGCTTTTGTTGCAGTGTGGTTATGGCACCGCAGAGAAACCTTTAAGGAATGGAAAGAACTACTGACACTGGCAGACCATGAAGTAGCAACGTGGAGCCAAACTGCAGTCGTACCCGATGAAGTCGTAGAGTTACAACTGTTTTTGAAAAAAGTGCATAAGTATGGTTAGGAGGAACGTCATGAATCAAAAGAAAAAGATTCGGCAGCGGCAAACAACAACACTACGGGAGCTGATTCGTATTGTGAATCGTCAAAGTCCAAGACCGCGTATATTGCCGAAGGATAAGCGTGAGATTCGTCTCTTTTGCATGGTTTTCTTTGGAATCGTCACACTCTATACGATTATGACGACAGGATTTCTTGCGGTTATCCTGAGCGGGATATATATGCTGTTTCAAGGGAAAACGTCCAATTTCGTAGATCGGATGGTACCGTACTGGTGGTTGCCGATTGTGTGGGTGGTTATGTTTGCGATTTTAATTTTAGTCATCTGGCTCGTTCGCCGTTCGCTTGTGAAAGAAACGCATCTGCTCTTAGCACATGCGAAAGACGAAATTGCGCGCCAATATGAAGCGGGCAATGGCGTTGTTTCACAAGATGTTATCAATTTAGAAAATTACGTTGACGACTTACAACGAAATTACCAGTTCTAAGGAGGAAGGGATATGGATCGTTTTTTACTTTCAGGGAAACAGAGAATCAGAATTAAGGAGATTCGAGAATTCCGCGAAACCGTAGAAGAATTGGTCGATAAAAGTGGAGTTGACTTTGAATTTCCAGAGGAAACAGAGCCGTCAATTGGACTAAAAAACATGGGTAGGAGGCTACGAATTTTAGCTATCTTACTCGGGCTATGTATTTTTGTGGTTTGGATGATATTCATAGAGTCTGGTGCTTCTATTATTCAAGTAACGATGATATTTTTGGGTGGGTGGGCTATGCTCCTCTTAATGTGTGTACCGGGCAACATTATTCCTGCCGTCCTATTATATAGGGAGGAGCAGGAACAATTTCGATTGGAATTACGAGAACTCATTGACATTGCGGAGGCAGCTATTTCTGTCTTAAAGAAGCAAAGGCGTAAAAGTATGAACAATAAAATCATTCAAGCAAAAAAATTAATAGAGGAATACCGAAAATATAAACTTTAATGATGGTGTGTAAGGAGAGAAAACCATGGATTTACAACGAATTCGATATCGAAAAAATGAAGCACAGGAGTTTCGCGCATTGACCGAGCGCCTTGTCGGTGAGAGTGGCCTGGACATTGAGCTGCCGTATGAGAGTCAGGGAGTGCAGCACCTCATGAAGTATTTTAACGTCCTCGTGGGCATCCTCGTGCTGCTTACGATTGGACTCGTGGCCTTTATTTTCCATGTCAACGGTGGAAAATCAGAGAACTTTATGATTACCCTCAGTAACGAAGAAATGCTCGTGTTCTTCCCGCTTGTCCTCGTATGGATGTTCGGGCTGTTTTTTGCAAAGGCGTTATACACACGCAACCAGCTCTTCATCCAAAAGGACATCCGCGCGCTCTTGCCGATTGCCGAAGAAGCACTGGAGACTCTTAGCGGAAATGAGAACGACTACGTCAAACGCGCGAAGTTCCTCGTTAAAAAATACCGCACTTATGGATTATAATCTTACAAAAAGAGGCTAAAACATGATTTACAAAATACTACTATTCGACCTGGATTCAACGCTCTGGGACTTTCCCTCAGCAGAACATTTTGCGCTGTCGCAATTGCTCCAAAATCATGGAGTGGAAGATGTGGAGTCCTACATACAAGTCTATATTCCCTTAAACCGTGCAATGTGGCGGTCGTTGGAGAAAAATGAAATTACACGCGAAGAACTTGTGAATACTCGCTTTGCCAAGCTTTTTGACCATTTTGGACTGAACCTGGACGGCAAAGACTTAGCAGCAGAATATGAAGGAATCCTCTCGACACAAGGGCAAACGTACGAAGGGGCTCTTGAGTTACTCCAAGCGTTGCAAGAGGCTGGCTATGACTTATATGCGGCCACGAACGGCATCACGGCGATTCAAAAAGGGCGCATGTCGCATTCGACCATCGCTCCGTTTTTCAAAAAAGTCTTCATCTCTGAAGAAATGGCTGCCGCTAAACCAAGTGTTCGCTTCTTTGAAGAGGTGGCCGAGAACATTCCAGGCTTTGAAAAAGAAAGAGCAGTGATGATTGGCGATTCCCTCACTGCAGATATCCAAGGCGGGACCAACTTCGGTATGGACACTATCTGGGTGAATCTGGACCAAAAAGAAAATCATACCGACATCAAGCCAACCGTGGAAGTGAGAAGCTACGCGGAATTATTAGAAATATTATTGTAAATATGCCGACTGCAGGGAGAACTTGCAGTCTTTTTTATGCAAAAAAGTTGAGGTTCCACCACGGAGCGGGTAGACTACTTAAAAGGGCCAAGCCCCCTAGCAAATATGAAAGTAGAAATTTTAGAGGACTGTATAACTGTAGGACCTACACGTAAAGAGGTGATAAGGATGACAAAATTAAATTTAAAGAGTCGAATCGATAAGGAAATCAATGAGCAAGAAATCTCTTCCTCTCTGAAACCAGAAAAGTATAATAAAGTGACTGTCGCAGCAATTGAAGAAGGAAGAAAGATTGCTAAGGATTCAAACGTAAAGGGGTATCACACGGTGGATGAATTGAAGAAAGCGTTGGAATCATGAAGTGCTAATAAAACAAAATAGAAATTGAATAAACTTGAAAACCGGGGTGAGCGCCTCGTTTTTTTGTACTCAAAAGGCCGATTTTCTGATGGAATTATGTGGGAAGACGAATAATTAGACTAAAAAATTAAAAATAAGTTTTCTATAAAAATCAGGAATAATTCCTATGAATAAACTTTTGGAATATAAAAATTCTACAATGCTATATAAAAGATGATGTATCCATAAATCGTGTTAGGGGAGCTCAATTTGGAATAAATTTGAGAAATAGTACGTTTGAATCCTATTTTGAACGAGATAAGTCAATTACAACGAGTGAAATATCTATATTTTGCAACTAATATTATATATTTTTGAACGATGATATTTACTATTTAAATAGCGTTTTATAAGCGCAAGAAAGTGCTATAAAAAAGCAAAAAGTAGCATATATGCTACAGTAGCAAATATGCTACAATTAAGAAAATGGAGGTGTTCAAATTGGGAAAGAAATTTAAGATTACAATGGACATGGCAAGGCAGTTAGATAACTACGAATACAATGAAATGATTCGACTTGCTGCAGTGTTAAAAATATTGCAGGATGACGGAGTAACACCAGAAGTATTAGAACATTGGGGATTCAAGAGAGACGGGGAGTGGTACTTAAGAATTCCATTATCAGACGTTAAAGAGGGGGTAGATGGTAGTGACTTCTTCTTTGAACAAAGTATTCACGATGTTATCTTCAAAGTATCCTGACTTCGAAAAAGACTTATTAAACGAAGTAACCCTTCAAAAAGTGGCTCTGAGTATTATTAAAATGCGACTTGAACAAGGTCTAAATCAAGATCAGTGTGCAGAGAAAAATGGGATTGTGCGAACCGTACTTAACAGAGCAGAAAGTGGTCATCATAATCCGACCATTCTAAGTCTCGTAGAACTAGCAAGGCAAAATGGGTATGAAGTTGTTGTCAAGATGAAGAAAAAAATTTTTTAAAATAAATGAAAGAAGGTTATTTTGTTAATCTCATTAGAAAGTAATCCGCGCTTTTCTAATATCATCGCTAATATCGAAAGAGATTACAAGGAGATATATGGTGATGATTTTTGTATAACATATTTAGATATATACAAAGAGTGTGTTGATGAAAGATTATCACGATTATGTTCTAATTTACATTATCAATTGGTTGAGATATTTAGAAAATTAAATGAATGTATTAAAAAGAGGTCAAAATATTTTAATGCTGAATTAAGTAGAGCGTTAATTAATTGTGTGTTATCATGACTATAAATATATTATCTTTGGAAGAGTATATATGAAGTTAATTAAGGAAATATATTTATTTACAACATATATATCAGTGAGCTTATTCCGATTTTCTGAACAGACAATATAAAATCAACAAACTCTCTGGGAATTAGCAATTTTGTAAGTTAAACTTAAGAAGAGGAGAAGGAATCATAATGAATTTAAGTAATAGAATTTCAGACACAGAAGATTTATTTTCGAAGGCAGAATTCCAAAGTGGTTACGAAAAGTTCACTAAATCACTAAAGGAAACCTATGCCAAAAATCCCTCTGATAATCAAGCCTGTTTGTATCTTTCAGAATTAAATAACTTCATATGGAAACGAGACGATAAATCTGAACAAGATTGGGCAGTCAATGAAGCTTCAAGAGTATATAACCAAAATCCTGCAAGTGAGAATCTATCCATCGAATATCTTAAAGTTTTAAATATTTATATGAATAAACAAGAAGATAGTCCAGAACTTAAAAATAAAGTAAATCAAGCGAAAGTGATATATGACCAAAGTCCTTCAGAAAATCGAGCTTATTGGTATCTTGCAGTTTTAAATAACTTCATATGGAAACGAGACGATAAATCTGAACAAGATTGGGCAGTAGAAGAAGCGGGAAAGATATATGAAGAAAATCCTGCAAGTGAGAATCTATCCATCGAATATCTTAAAGTTTTAAATATTTATATGAATAAACAAGAAGATAGTCCAGAACTTAAAAATAAAGTAAATCAAGCGAAAGTGATATATGACCAAAGTCCTTCAGAAAATCGAGCTTATTGGTATCTTGCAGTTTTAAATAACTTCATATGGAAACGAGACGATAAATCTGAACAAGATTGGGCAGTAGAAGAAGCGGGAAAGATATATGAAGAAAATCCTGCAAGTGAGAATCTATCCATCGAATATCTTAAAGTTTTAAATATTTATATGAATAAACAAGAAGATAGTCCGGAACTTAAAAATAAACTAAATCAAGCGAAAGTGATATATGACGAAAGTCCTTCAGAAAATCGAGCTTATTGGTATCTTGCGGTTTTAAATAACTACATGTGGAAACGAGACGATGAATCTGAACAAAATTGGGCAATAGAAAAAGCTAGTCAAATTTATAAACAATATCAATCTTCAAATAATATTGCTAGCATACATCTGGGGGGACTTATCACATTAACGAAGAAACTAATAGATTTATCTAGAATGGAAGTAATTACCAAATTAATTAGTGGTATTCTTCGAATTTATCCTAAGTTAACGGATTTAGTCGTGAAACATATCGATCAACTTTTATATAATAATCAAGATGATTTACAAAATTGCACAAATCTATTAATTTGTTTAGCCGAACAGAATAATGTGAAAGATTATTTAATGCAAACAAAGTACGGTATTCTATTTGATGTTAATAAGATTTCTCCAAAAGATTTGGAAAAACTAGTACAAATATTTAGTTTAGTACAAACGATTAAAAATCAATTAATTGTAAAAGACCCTAAAGAATTAACATTTGGTCACTATACTTCTGCTAAGGTTCTACAATTACTCTTAAAACAAGAAAAAGAAAAAGAAAAGTATGCAGTTGAAAATAGTAGTAGACTAAATAATGTAAATTATATGAATGATCCGTCAGAAGGAAAAGTTTTAAATCAGTTTTTAAAATTAGATACAACTTCTCAGAAAATTTCCTTAAAAGCAAGTCCTTGGTTTTTAATGAGTCTGACTACTGAAATTGATAGACTTGAGATGTGGGCTCAATATGGGAAACAAGGGGAAGGAGTTTGTTTGGTATTAGATTCAAGTGACTTTTTGAAAGTAAATTCATATTCAGATATGGAGTGGATAACAGCTAAACGATTCATTGAATTACCAGATACAAATTCAGACAATAACAGATTAGAAGAAGTTACTTCTGAAAATAAGCTAGTACAGGGTGATTATATTTACCGGATAGGGTATTTAGAACTTTCAAGTAAAACAGAGGAATTACTAACAAAACAGAATAATGATAAACTTGAAGATGTGATTGGTGATATTAATCAGTCCTTAATTAGTTTACGAGAAAAGGTGCAAGAAATAGATAACGAAACGATTCTATATGAAAAAGTAGATGAATGTCTGGAAGAAATACGCTACTTATTTAAGTCGGCAGATTATAAGTATGAAAAGGAATTAAGAATTCTAAAATTTGTTCCCTTAGAAGCGGATAATAAAAAAATTAAAATTGATGATTCCGAAGAATTTGCAAAACTTTATATAGAACGTGACAACCCGATTCAAATAGATGAAGTTATCTTTGGACCTAAATTTGCAAAACCAGAAAATGTGACCCCTCTTCTTCAACTTTTAGATAAGAATATTAAATTCAGTCAATCAAAAATTCCATTTAAATAGATCTAGAAAAAATCTTTTTGTAGATTTTTTAATAATCAAACTTTTCAAAGGAATTAAGCATCCACGGCTTAATTCCTTTTTTATCTCGACCATTACCTGCTTTTTCTTTCCCACCTATGCTATAATAATCTTGAATAGAGAAGGCTTTCATGATTGGAGGAGAGAGTATGAGATGCAGACAATTAGTAGGAACAGCGCTTTGTGTGTTGGCGCTGGCGGCTTGTAACAAGAAGCCGGAAGAGTCGGTGACGACAACCCAGGCACCTACAACGGTTCAAGCGACAACGGTAGCACCGACGACAGTTGCTGAGGTGGAGCACGAGACGTATTTTGAGAAGCTTCAGTTGGCGTATAATGTAGCGGCTAAGGATACCGATATTACGGAAGGGTTAGCCGCAGCCAAGAAGGTGCGTGACGAGATGTTTGAGCAGTTTCCTAGCGACAAGGATGCCATCGACAATGCTTATTCGGACTTGGAGTTCTTGGTACGTTTTAATGCCAATGGATTTGGTGACTTTATGCAGCGTTGGAATGCATCTACTGGGCAACACTTCGAGGCCTTGCACGAAGCGATTTCCTTGGAACAGGCAACGCTAAACGGCGAGGCGACAAAATGGAATATGATGGGCGTTGTGCACTTTAACGACTACAAGGTGATGGTGGTGGAAGCGTATCTAGATGCGACGAAGAAAGAGGCGTACCTCTTTGGGTATGAAGACGGGGAGCCTGTCGTTCTTCATGCGACCAATGTGACACGCGAGACACTTGATAAAGCAGCCTTCCAAGACGCGAAGGATACTACTTTACTAAAAGGCTTTACCGATAATGCGACATGGAAAGCGACCGCTGAGGCGTCTGCGAATCCATCAATTGCGGATGCAATGGCGATTTTCGCGCGTAAGAAAGGCGAAGTCTATGAGAGAACGAGTCCAGCGACACAGCGTAAGTTCTATGATTTAGCCGTTCCAGACCAGCTCTTCCAATATGCAACTGTTGCTGGAATGAAGGCGAAGTTTACATGGGGAGAACTCACATTTAAACAAGGCGACGTCCCTTATGAAATCGTGGAGTGCTATGTGTCCGAATCCGGAACGACGGTGATTGTATTTGCCAAAGTCGGCAATGGCAAAGTGGTTTTAATCGGCGAATCAGAGCCACAGACGACTAAGAACGCGGATGGCACGATTAAGTCAAGCGTAGTGGACCTTCAACCGTACAATAGCGCAACACTATCACGCGCAACGTGGTAAGACAGGAGAAGTAGAATGACAGAAGTACAACAACTCGAACAACTAATGAATGAGATGCTGCCAGGATTGCAGCTGTTTGCTAGAGATATCAACCTAACGCCGGAAGAATCGGCTAAGTTTAAAGTGGGGCAGATTGTGCGGAACGCTGCCTTTACCGATGCGACCAGTCGTATTGGCGGCATGGTGACAACGCATCGCTTTAGCATTTTATCGAACCACCTCTTTGACCTGACGAAGGCGGAGCACGGCACCAACTGGGGGCTACACGTTGCGAACCGCGACAGCCACTTTAAGGTGCTGGACATTTACGAGTATGAAGGGAAGACGCAGATTCTCCTCTTGCATTTGCCGGATGATTATCGTTGGAAATGGATGGAGCAAGTGAGTCTAGACCTGCCGGTGGACATCGTGGCCGATAGCAGAGAGCGTTTCGCCTCCAAGGCCCACGCCGAACCGATTCCAGAGGTGACAAGTCCGGAGTGGCTTGACCGGTGCGGTTTTGCGC
This sequence comes from uncultured Streptococcus sp., assembly GCA_963523415.1. Classification (GTDB taxonomy): domain Bacteria; phylum Bacillota; class Bacilli; order Lactobacillales; family Aerococcaceae; genus Granulicatella. The sequence goes on from CAURBR010000003.1 coordinate 78,296, forward strand.
CAGGACTGGACATCAAAGGCGAACTCTTCCCAAATGAAATCCCAATCGCAAGCCAGATGCAAAAAGTGAAAGACGCCTCTTTCCGTAGCTTCTACCATCAACTCGTCTACGTTCGATGTGCAGCACTCATCGAAGACGTGATGCCAGAAGTAGCCAAGGCTGGCGACACGGGACTCGTCCTCTACGGATATATCGACAAAGAGGCCGGTGTTTCGTTCCAACCGCTATGGATCGCAAAAGAAGGAGAATCGACGCTAGACATGCGCCTCATTCCAGAAGAGACGATGTATCTCATTCGTCTAGCGAACCTCGATGACTGTGAGTTCTGTTCGATGAAATGGATTGAAGTCGATTCGTATATCGTAGACCGTGCAAGACGCGTCATTGCGGAAGTCTATGACACAAAGAGCAAAGAAAAAGAAGAGACACGAACCTTCCAAGGACTCGACCGATTCCGCCACCGCGAGCATCCCGATGACTTTGGCGTAGCGTTTTACTACGAAGACAAGACGAAGGATCCTGAGCGTTTATGGGTGCGCATCTCGCGCGTGGAAGGCAACCAATGCTTTGGCACGTTGTTGATGGACTCGAAGCATCCAGACGGCCTCAAAGAAGGCATGGAGATTATGTTTAAAGTCCTTCAGAACGAAAACGGCGACCTAGAAGTTGTGTCGGTTCAAAAATAAGCAAAAAATAAGCCGAAGGCTTCCTTGTGCCTTTTGGATATCTTCATAGTAAAGGAAATAACTGTACCGGCAAGAGCCAAGGTCTCTTTGCCTACCGAACTTCAAAGGGCGTCAAGTTGACAAGTCAACTGACGCCCTTTGAAGTTCGGTTACACTCGTTATTTCCATTACTATAGAATCCAAAAGGCCTTGGAAGCCTTATGTTATGATTTGGTTTTTAAACTTGAACGGTGCCCCAACTAGATTTCGCATTTTCTTTCTTTCATAAAAAGAGTACCGGCTATTCTGTTCGGTACCACTATAAAGATACCGAGGGCCTTTTGTCTGTTTTTAAACTGCCTCACCTTTTTCATGTATGAGTGGAATCTCACCGTTCTTCTATCTTGAATGGAGCGTACCTTGACATTAAAGAAATTTATGGTATATTAAAGGAGCAAGAAAATAGTGAATATTTCAAATCACTAAAGCCAGAAAGAGCATTGGATCTCGACCATCCAATGCTCTTTTTTTCGTTAGTTTAACGTTCTGGTGCTGTGACAACTATTTTTTCTTGCTAGAGTTCAGCAAATACTCTACTAATATTAAAATTAGTCCCACATGTAGTGGAGTAAGAAAATATATAATGAATATTTCCACTAAAGCCTCACCTCCTTACGAGGCTAGTTGCCTACCATAAGTATAACACTTCACAAGCGAGGGCTGAATAGCTCTTTAGCTCTTTTCTCATGGAATATTGATTTACTTGATTATAAAAATAAGTATGCTATAGTGAAGGTGTAGATGATGAATACCTCACAACGCTAAAACCAGAAAGAGCATTGGGTCTAAATCCAATGCTCTTTTTTTATTTCTTAATGTGCACTGCCCATATTAAAGAAGCGAAAATTAAATAAGGGCTTCCCGGGCCTTCCGGATTCTATAGTAATGGAAATAACGGGTGTAATCGAAATGAATTAGGGCGTCAGTCGGTTTTACCAACATGACGCCCTTTGAAGTTCGATAGGAAAAGAGACTTCGGCTCTTTCCGGTACAGTTGTTTCCATTACTATGAAGATATCCGAAAGGGCAACAGAAGCCACAGAAGGATTTATTTTGTCTTTTTTTATATGTTCTAATGTGCCCCATCCGCAATTTCTGCAATGTAGAAGCTTGGAGCGTAGCCAACTTCTTCAGTGTAAACTTTGGCAACGTTGGCTTCAAAAGCTTCGATATGGTCCTTATGCACCAAAGCGATGGCACAGCCACCAAATCCCGCACCCGTCATACGAGCCCCAAGAACGCCAGCTTGTTCCCAAGCGGTATGCACCAGCGTGTCGAGTTCTTTTCCGGTCACTTCGTAGTCCAGTTCTGTGGAGAGATGGCTCTCGTTCATCAGACGGCCGAAGTGGGCGAGGTCGCCTTTTTTGAGGACTTCTGTCGCCAGTTTGGTTCGTTCGTTTTCACTAACCGCATGACGTGCGCGCTTTACGAGAAGTTCGCTGGATAAATATGGTTTTACGGCATCAAAGGTATCCGTTGTGAGGTCTCCCAAAGACTGAATTGGGATATGTTCTTGCAATTCTTTCAAAGCGGTTTGTGTTTCGAAAAAGCGTTCGTTGTACTTTGAATCTGCCAGTTCGCGGCGTTTATTCGTATTCATAATGACGATGCGATAGTCGCCAAGTTCCACAGGGACAAGTTCATACTCCAACGTTGTACAGTCGAGGAAGATAGCGTGGTCCTTCTTGCCCATCCCTACAGCAAACTGGTCCATGATCCCCGAATTCACACCCATGAAGTCATTTTCCACCCGTTTTCCAATCTTCACAAGTCCCAATGTATCAATGTCTAGGCTGTAGACCCTGCGAGCGATTACGCCCACGAGCAGCTCGAAGGAGGCTGACGATGAGAGCCCCGAGCCGTTCGGGATGTTTCCGTAAAATGCGATGTCCAAGCCGTGTGGAAAAGCGAACCCCAGCTCTGCCAAGTACACGAAAACGCCTTTGACATAATTCGCCCACGAATCTTCTGACTTGTAGCCTAGGTCGTCCATGTCCAATTCGCGAATGCCGTCCTTTGTAAAATTCGCTGAGTAGAGACGAAGCTTATTATCTGTACGTGGTTTCACCCACGCATAAGTCCCCAGCGTAATCGCACAAGGAAACACATGCCCGCCGTTATAGTCGGTATGTTCCCCAATCAAGTTCACACGCCCCGGAGCAAAGAAACTCTCTTTTGGTTCATCGCCAAATTGATCAATAAAAATCTGCCTCAAATCATTCAACAGTTGTCCCATCTCATCACCGCTTTCTACTTTCTCACCTTCATTATACGCCAAAATCTTGGTAAAAAAAGAGAAACTATCATTTTTGGGGTAGAGTTTAGATAGACGTTTCCATTGTATTTTAGTATAATAGCTGTGATTTTTATGCACGAATTTTGATAAAAGGGGAATAATTTAGGTGCATTTCAATCGGTAGGTATCAAAGAAAAAGAGGTGCTCATTATGAAAAAAGAGAGACTAATTGCATTAACGGATGCCGTTCTAGCAATTATCATGACCATATTAATTTTGGAATTAGAGAAGCCAGAAACACCAAGTTTACAAGCATTCTGGGAGCTACGAAATAATTTCTTCGCGTATTTTCTATCGTTTTTCTGGTTAGGTTCTTTATGGATGGCATTGAACACGTTGTGGGAAAAAGTAGAGCGTATTTCTAGTGAAGTTATCTGGGCTAACTTATATTTGTTATTTTTTGTATCGTTTATGCCCTACGCGACAGGACTCGTTAGTAGTCATTTCGAAAATTATACCGCACAATTATTTTATGGTTCAGTCGTCATTGTTTCGACAATTATGAATTTGTATTTGCATAAAGTACTCGATAAGCCAAATCAAGATCAGGTTGAGCTGTTAAAAGAAACCGAAACCTATAGAAAACTATTAATTCCAGATATACTAATTAAGTGTGTTGGTTTCATTCTGGCTTTAATCATATATCCTCCCATTATGATGTATAGCGTTCTTGCCGCAGCAGCGTACATTATTACATTGAAAACTATCAAAGAAAAGAAAAAATAAAAAGAAGCACCAGTCGATATTAGTAGACTGGTGCGTTTTGGATAAGAATTTAATTTATATCGTACAAGTGCAGTTTCCGCTTCAAAAGAAAAGTGCTAGGAATCTTCTAGCCTTCTTACGCTATCTACTTAAAGAGATACAAATAAAATAGGGCTTCTAAGACCTCGCGGATTCTATAGGAAACCTTCACAGTGCGAAGGTTTCGGACGTCGCTGCACCATTTGAACTGAAATAGGGCAAAGAGACCTAGGCTCTTGCCGGGTGCGTTGTGGATATCCGAGAGAATACCCTTTTTACAGCATCCACAAAGTGTAGAAAAGTTGAAAAGAGACAAAAATCCCACGGTTCTATAGTGTGAATGGTAGAAGTGCCTGGAATCGCTTAGCTTTCTTCCGCCGTCTACTTAAAGAAGTACAAATAAAATAGGGCTTCCCGGACCTCGCGGATTCTATAGTACTGGAAATAACGAGTGTAATCGAAATGAATTAGGGCGTCAGTTGGTTTACCAACATGACGCCCTTTGAAGTTCGATAGGCAAAGAGACCTCGGCTCTTGCCGGGTGCGTTGTGGATACCTGAGAGAATTGCCTTCTTACAGCATCTCACAAAGTGTAGAAAAGTTGAAAAGAGACAAAAACCCCTCGGTTCTATAGTGTGAATGGTAAGGAAGAACCACCAATGTGAATTACTGACTCTAGGGGAAAGCCCGTAGAGTCAGTTTGAAGCTTGGTAGGGCTGAGATTTAAGCTCAGCCCGATGTCCTTACCATCAACACTATGAAGAAACCGAGGGTTTATTTTGTCTCTTTTTTATCAAAATATTTCATGCCTTACTTCTTTAATAAGCGGATGGCGTAAGAAGGCATATGAAAGATAAATCGCCATCAAACACCAGATAATCGGCTCGGCGAAGATAACCCCAAGATACCCAGTATACGGAATGACAAAAATTACAAAAAGCACCTTTCCCACTAGCTCAATAAAACTCGAAACCAATGGCGTTACCTTTTGCCCAAGCCCTTGCAAACTATTTCGTAAAATCAATAGAAGCGCAAGCGGAATGTAGAAACAAGATCCGATACGATTATACAATGCCGCGTTGTCCAGAAGTACAGGGTCGCTTGAACCAGAAATCAGTTCATTCAACGCAGGACTGGCAAAGAACAAGAAGATGCATACCAGAATCGCAAAGCCGAACGCGACGAGACTTCCTTGCCGAATGCCTTTTGCGATACGGTGTGGTTTGTTAGCACCGAAGTTTTGTGAAGTGAACGTCGTCATCGCTGCCGCAATCGCTGCAAATGGGAGTGTCGAGAACGCGAAGATGCGTCGTGCTGACGTTTGCGCGCTGATGATGACAGGACCAAGTGCATTGATAGAAGATTGAAGCATCACAGATCCAATCGAGACGATGGACGACATGAGTCCCATGGCTAAGCCTTGGCTGAGTAGGTCCATGTATAATTCGTCATCGCGGACAAAATCACTTCTTTCAGGAATCAAGAAGCTGGCGCGTTTTTTAATATAAATAAAGCAGAGGACAGCCGACAATCCTTGAGCAATGATGGTCGCAATCGCTGCTGCCGCAACGCCCATGTTGAACGTTGTAATGAGTAAGATGTCTAAAAACACATTTACTACTGCTGAGAAAATCAGGAAGTAGAGTGCTGCCTGACTATCGCCAACCGCTCGTAGTAGTCCTGCGCAGAGGTTATACGCGAAGGTCACCGCAATGCCGAGTACGATGATAGAGATATACTCATACGACTGATGGATAATGCTATCCGGAGTTCCTAGAAATTGAAGGAGTGGATACATCCCGAGACTACCGATGATGGCTACAAGAAGGCTGAGTAGAGCGCCAATCACTAAAGTGGCGGCTACAGCTCGTTTTAAAAGGCGATGATTATTGGCCCCGTAATAACGAGCGATGATGACGCCCATTCCATTCCCTACTCCAAGAGAGAAGCCGACAATGAGTTCGAAGATGGCGGCTGTTGCTCCGACGGCGGCAAGAGCATCCTGTCCAAGGAAACGTCCGACAATCATGATATCTGCTGTATTATAAAGTTGTTGGAAAATATTTGAAATCACAATAGGAATTGCAAATGCAATAATGGACCGCAAAATCGGTCCGTCTGTTAAGTTAATCGCTGTTTTTTTCATAAGGGAAATTATACTCTTCAAAAAAAGTAAGGTCAAGAATAGCATGAAGGGCTAAAAGACGACTGCGAAGACCAGCGGATTGTTGCTATACACCCCATAACGTTGGGAGTAAGACAGAAGCTAAAAACGAACTCACAGTGTGAGTTCGTTTTGCTTCGTAGTCTTACCCCCGCAAGGCTGATTAGGCATAAGCGAATCATGAATGATGAAGCTTATGACAATCAGCTACTGCGTATAACTCTATAAGCTTTAATAAGTGGGCAAATAGCATCCGCAGGCTTCTTCATCGTCTTTTAGATGTACTTTTTATGGAGTTTAATAGCAATGAAAACGGGGTTAACTGAATAGACGGCTTATTGCATTTGGAATCCCACGGCGGAGGGAGAGAGGTGCTTGGAAGTAGTTAGAATCGCCTAACTACTTTTAAATCACCTAAAAACGATGTATAATTAGGAGAAAAAAGAAGGAGGTAGGCGAATGAGAGTTTTTGATTATGAAAAATTATCCCAAAGTCAATGGGATGTTGAAGTAGTGAATCTTCTAACTAAAATACATGAATATAAGGGAAAACAAGAGCTTTTTTTGAAACAAAAACCTGCCGTTTTAGATAAATTGGTAGAAATCGCTAAAGTTCAAAGTGTGGAAGATTCGAATAAAATAGAAGGAATTGTCACGACAACAACGAGAATTAAGGAGTTAATAGCTCATAAAACAACACCGAGAAACAGAGACGAGGAGGAAATTTTAGGATATAGGGACGTCTTAAATACGATACACGAAAGTTATGAGTATATTCCTATCAATAGCAATTATATATTACAACTCCACAGAGAATTGTATAAATATAGTGAAAAAGGAATTGTGGGAAGATATAAAAATACTCAAAACTCTATTGTTGAACAGGATCAAAAAGGCAATGTTATAGAAATATTTAAGCCGTTATCTCCATATGAGACACCTAAAGCAATTGAAGACATTTGTATAGAACTTAATAGGGCTTTGGATAAGCATGAAGTAGACTCGTTGTTGTTAATACCGATATTTATCCATGATTTTCTTTGTATACATCCATTTAATGATGGAAATGGTAGAATGAGTCGATTGTTAACGACACTCCTTTTATATAGACAAGGATATGTGATTGGGAAGTATATTAGTTTGGAAAGTAAAATTGAGCAAAATAAAGACGGTTATTATTCATCTTTAAGAAAAAGTGGTTTGTATTGGCATGAAGGCCAAGAAGATATGACACCTTTTATAAAATATATTCTAAGAACAATATTAGCAGCTTATATTGATCTTGAAGAGAGAGTTGACTATGTTGCTGAAAAGATTCCTACTATTGAGGTGGTTAGAAACGCAGTCAATAAAAAATTGGGTAAGTTTACTAAATCAGATATCATGGAATTGGTCCCAACTATAGGTAAAGCAACCGTTGAAAATATGCTGAAAAAACTAGTCGAAGAGGGTTATATTAATCGATATGGAAAAGGGAGATCAACCTATTATGTAAAAAACAACTAAATATAAAATCTCGTTTGATATGTACTTCTTTTACTGTCAACCACAAAAAAGCTAGCAGAAAAATCTGCTAGCTTTTTAAAATAGGTTTATTTAGATTAGTTTTGTTCTGCTTTTTTATTTACTAAGAAGAACATCGCTCCAAGTGTTGCTAATAGAGCAGAGAAGACAACAAGTACATTTTGACTAGTACCAGTGTTTGGAAGTTCTGGTTGACCAGGTGTTGTCGTTGTTTCCACAGAAGGTTGTGGAGTAACGGTTGTTTCACTAGTCGTATTAGAAGTTTCCGTTGTTGTTGAAGAAGCTGTAGTTACTTCAGTTGTAGTAGAAGTAGTTGTAGCTGATTCAGTCGTAGTTGTAGTAGTAGTTGCAGGCGCCTCAGTTGTAGTTGTTGTCGTTGTTGCAGGTGCCTCAGTTGTAGTTGTTGTCGTAGTTGCAGGCGCCTCAGTCGTAGTTGTAGTAGTAGTTGCAGGCGCTTCAGTCGTAGTCGTTGTTGTTGCAGGCGCTTCAGTTGTCGTCGTTGTCGTTGTTGCAGGCGCCTCAGTCGTAGTTGTTGTAGTAGTTGCAGGCGCCTCAGTCGTAGTTGTTGTAGTAGTTGCAGGCGCCTCAGTTGTAGTTGTAGTAGTAGTTGCAGGCGCCTCAGTTGTTGTAGTTGTAGTTGTAGTTGTAGTTGTCGAAGGTGCTTCAGTTGTCGTTGTCGTAGTAGTCGTAGTAGTAGTTGTCGTTGTCGTAGTAGTGCTTGGAAGTGATCCATCAATACCACCGTTTGCATTGATATTGGCAACAGACGCATCTACTTCTTTAGAGATAACGGCTTCTTCACCTTTGACTTTGTACCATACTTTAGTGTTGTTCTTGAAGTCTTTTTGACTGTCGTTTTCGATTTTTGTTCTATAGAAGATAAGCACACCAGTCTTGTTGATAAGGTCTTTAGGAATCGTAATGGTGAATTTCCCTGATGCTTCCACTGTGAAGGTTGATCCAGGGAATGCTGCTTTGAAATCTTCGATAGCTGTTGGACCAGCGAAGTATCCTGGTTTAGCACCTGTTGTCGTAATACTAAAGCTGTCTGCAACCAATTTGTGACCGCCTTGAACTTCGTCTTCGACACGAACGTTACCATCTGCTTCTAAGTTCATTGCATTAATGGTTAATGTCCAAAGAATATGTTCAGGGTCATCTGCATGCATGTCTCCAGCTTTTAGATAGAATGGTGCATGGTTTTCGCCAGTTGCTGATTTTTTAACATTTAATTCCACAGATTGCGTTCCGCTGATAATCGTGAATTTACCAACGTGTTCTTTGTCAGTGGCTGTATTGTTATGACCTTCAATTTCAAATTCACCCCAACCGTGGATGTTTTGAATGTTTTTGATGCCTTCATTGAAAGTAACCGTTGCAGCACCATCTGTAATGACCATGTCTCCAACATAAGTACCATCAATATTTAATGGAATCGTCTTCTTGAAACCTACGCCGTAGATCGTTCCAGAGCTTGTCCAGTTCACTCGAAGCGTATCTCCTGGTTGGATTTTTTGTGCGTGTTCATCAAAGGTAAATTTAACAGTTGTTTGTCCTCCGTCAGAGATTTCTCCTGATGAAACGGTTAGTGAACTAATGTTATTGCTGACATCAGCAGCGTGGACAGTTTGGTTAGGCCCAAGGAATAATAAAGCTAATGGCAAGAATAAGATTAGTAAAAATTTTGAAAGTCTTCCTGTAATGAAATCTTTCATTTGTTTTCCTCCTAGTTTGTTATTGTGAGAATGGTCACGAATGTTTTCAAAAAAAGAAATCTTCTGAGTAGACCACCCACTGAATCTCTGTTTTCAATTATAGCATAAATATTTTTTTATGCTACCTCTTTTTCCAATTTTATGTACATAATCTTCATATTATTAATATAAAAATTCACATTTTTAATTTTCTCATCAAAAGAAAGTAGTCTCTCGTGGAAAGGGACCGTACGTGTGGAGAAGGTTAAGCGGCATATTCCTTTATTTTTACGGATTCACCCTTTACCGAAAATCCATTTCTTTGTACAATAGTAGAGAAGTAAGGGGGCTAGAAGCTATGTGGAAAGATGCCATTGAAATGAGAGATGCGGTGCGAAATCGTGACGTCTCTCCGGTAGAATTAGTAAAAGAATGTATCCAAACGATTGAACGACTAAATCCCAAACTAAATGCAGTTGTTCATTTGCAAGCAGAGCGGGCCTTACAAGAGGCAGAAACGCGTTCTTTTGAAGATCGTCCCTTTGGTGGAGTACCGATTTTATTAAAGGATTTAGGACAACTACAAGCAGGAGAACCGTCTAGTGCAGGAAGTAGGCTCTTAAAGGGGATTCCTGCGGGGCGTACGGATAACTTCGTGAAGCGTTTAGAAGAAGCGGGTTTTATCGTCGTGGGACGTACGAATACGCCAGAGTTTGGCTTTAAAAATATGACGGAGCCAACATTATGGGGCCCAACGAACAACCCCTACGATGTCAGACGGAATGCAGGCGGTTCTAGTGGAGGAGCTGCTGCCGCAGTAGCCAGTGGAATGGTTCCGTTAGCAGGAGCCAGTGATGGTGGCGGGTCGATTCGGATTCCAGCCAGTTTCACGGGATTAATTGGATTGAAACCGACACGAGGTCGTGTTCCTGTGGGCCCAGGACAGTATCGTGGTTGGCAAGGAGCTTCGGTGAATTTTGCAATGACAAAGTCTGTTCGGGATACGCGTGCGTTATTAAAATGCCTTCAAGTAGAGCAAAAGGATAGTCCTTTTTTAACGCCGTTGATTCACGATTGGGAAGCCCTCAGAGACCACGTTCCTCGCATTGGCGTGATTGAGAAGTCTCCTATTGAAAGTTTTGTATCTCCAGAAGCAAAGGCAGCCCTAAGAAAAGCCGCAACATTCTTCGAGAAGTTAGGGTGTGCAGTTGAACCAATTGGATGGCCTGTTGACGGTGTGGAAGTGATGAAGAACTACTATGTCATGAATAGTGTGGAGACGGCTGCGATGTTCCAAGGCATGGAGGCAAACTTTGGTCGTACGTTCACGAAAGACGATATGGAACTGATGACCTGGGGTATTTACAAATCCGGAGAGCATATTTTAGCGAAGGATTATAGTATTGCCTTAGCGAAATGGGACACCTATGCGCATGCGATGGAAAAAGTGCATGAACAGTATGACTTAATTTTAACACCGACCGTGAGTGATGTAGCTCCGTTTCACACGCAATTTCCAATGGAAGAATCGGTGCGACAAGCGTTGAATCATATGGAGGAACTGAGTGTGCCAGAACAGCAAAGTGTGATTTGGCGTATGTTTGAACGGACATTGGCACTAACGCCATTTACGCAACTATCCAATATTACAGGGGCACCCGCGATTAGTTTGCCAGTGTATGTTACCGAAAAAGGATTACCGATTGGGGTGCAATTGATGGCAGCTCGCGGGCAAGAGGCCTTCTTACTGGCAGTAGCGCAGTGGTTTGAAGGAGAAGGACAATTTGAAACAAGAAACTTCAGCTAGGAGTGAAGAAGATGACGAAAAAAGTAGCAATGATAGGGGCTGGTATTGTTGGAGCAACTGCGGCCTATCAGCTCAGCAAAAAAGGAATCGAAGTAACTGTGTTTGATGCGGGAGTGGGACAAGCTACAAAAGCGGCTGCAGGAATCATTTGCCCATGGTTGTCGCAACGCCGAAACAAGGACTGGTATCAACTCGTCTCTTGTGGGGCTGCGTACTATCTTGACCTCATGGAACAGCTCCATAACGATGGTGTGAACGAGTTGCCGTATGCACAAGTCGGGGCGTATATTTTCAAGCATACCGAGAAACAATTGGCAAAGGTCAAAGCAATGGCCATAGAGCGGCGCGTAGAGGCACCGATGATTGGTGAAGTACATGCGTTGACACCAGCCGATGTGGCCTCTGTAATTCCCGGATGGTCTAATCCGGATGGCGCTCTTTATTGTAGCGGAGGCGGTCGAGTAGACGGTGAGTTGCTTGTGGACTTATTGCTTGAACAAGCTGAAAAAAATGGGGCTCGTGTGATTCGTGAAAAAGTAACGCTGGTAGAAGAAGACGATGTGATTCGTGTACGACTTGGCGAAGAAGTGCTCGATTTTGATGATGTGATTCTCTCCAGTGGCGCATGGGTCAAAGAACTGCTTGAACCGCTAGATTACTATGTAGATGTGCGCCCTCAAAAAGGACAACTGATAGAATTGATGTTGGAAACCAAAGAAGATACATCCAAATGGCCAGTATGCATGTTGCATGGTGAAATTGATATTCTTCCTTTCCCAGATGGAAAGATTTTAGTGGGGGCCACACACGAAAATACACAAGGATTTGATTTAGTGCCCGATGAAACGTTGTTAGACGGCATGTATAAGGAAGCTTGTGCTAGCCTACCAAGTTTGAAGAATGCTCAAAGAACTGGAGTCCGCGTGGGAACAAGGGCGTATACTTCAGATTTTCTACCATTCTTTGGAAAAGTTCCTCACACAAAGAATGCCTATGTGGCGAGTGGGCTAGGATCTTCTGGATTAACGAGTGGTGTCTGGATTGGTGAGTGCTTGGCACGAATGGTTTCAGGGGGAGCTCTAGAATTTCCTGTAGAAAAATATACTCCTAATCCTTACATTCAAAAAGTCTAAATTTCCGAATGTTTTTAGTTGTTTTTTAGATTTAATTTTAGTATTCTATTGAAGGTAATTATTTAACCTATAAAAATAAAAGGAGGAAAAAATCAGATGTTAAAAGAATTCAAAGAATTTTTAATGCGTGGGAACATTGTTGAATTAGCAGTAGCGGTAATCATTGGTGGAGCTTTCAAAGCAATCGTTGATTCATTAGTTAAAGATATTATTTCACCAATCATCGCAATGGTTGCTAACACAGGAGATATCGCAGCAGTTTCATTTAAATTAGGTTCTGCTCAAATTGGTATTGGTGCATTCATCGCTGCAATCATCAACTTCGTAATCGTTGGCGCTGTATTGTTCTTAATCGTTAAAGGTATGAACAAAGCTGCTGAATTAGCTGCATCAAACAAACCAGCTGAAGAAGCTGCTCCAGCTGCACCAACTGCAGAAGATTACTTAAAAGAAATCCGCGACTTATTAGCAAACAAATAATTAGGATGTGAGACATCGCGCTCAGAAATGGAACACTGGACCGGAACGCCGAAAAGAACGAGAAACGTTCTGCGGACGTTTCGGGAAGTGGACGCCATTTCTGCGATGGCGAGCTCAACTTCAAGAAGGCCTCATTAGATGAAGCCTTCTTTTTTTTACCCAATGGTTCAACGAATTTTTCTTTATTTTTTTGATAGAAAAACGAGAGGGTCTGGCTTTTGAACGATTAAAATTTGCTTCGTCGACCAACAGGATACGAAGGCGAACGCTTAGGTCAGAATCATTGGACTGATATGCCGCAAGGGACTCGGACCGAGTCGTGCAAAATCCTTCACAGTGCGAAGGATTTGGGATGTGGGAATTGTTAGTAATGTCGAAAGGTCTCTAATAGAACATTTTGAAATAAAGTCCCAGCACTTTTGACTCTTTATATCAGGAAATGGACGTCTGGCCTGTGAGCCTGAATTCAACTACGGACCATCCGCAACAGGATGTGAGACATCGCGCTCAGAAATGGAACGTTGGACTCGAACGCCGGAAGGGACTCGGAACGAGTCGTGCGGACGTTTGAGGAAACGCACGCCATTTCTGCGATGGCGAGCTCAACTAGACGGGGTGCTGAAACTTTGGAAACTGCTTAATGAGTGCTAGAAATAGAAAAAGACTCGCAAGCGAGTCTTTGTTGGGTTAGATTTAGTTGGTTACAGCATAGAGCGCGAGGGAGAAGCAGATGGTGCGAATGATAAATGCGACTGGGGCTACTTTGTTCATTTTTTTGTTAATTAAATAAATGCCGATATAGCATGGGAGGCCACCGAGAAACCAGAGAAGGCCAGCGCTTTGTTTAAGCTCGCCGCTATAAAAGCCGTAATAAGCAACTGCTTCAAGGATTGAACCGCCAATAATGAGGCATAAGCCAGCTTTAAGATTTTTGAGAATAAAAACAGCTCTCAGTCCAACCAGTATATGGTAGATAGGAAAGAAGTAAACAGTAAAACCTATAAATAATAAGGCAAAGAATATTTCAGCCATAATCATATCTCCAATTACGTAAAATAAATGCGAAGGAGTAGTATACCTTCGTATTTATTATAGTGGAAATGAACGAAGAAGGCACGTTTGAATGAACGGGGATACTTGGAACGAGGAGGGAGTAGGGTTATACTAGAGGAAGAATTGATGAAAGAGGAGTCCTGGGTTATGTGGATTGTATTTGCGTTGTTGTCAGCGGTGTTTGCGGCGTTGACATCGATTTTGGCGAAGATTGGGATTGATGGGGTAAACTCGAATTTGGCGACGGCAGTGCGGACGGTTGTGGTCGTTGTGATGTCGTGGCTGATGGTATTTGTGACGAATAATCAAAACGGGTTGTCTGAGATTAGTCGGAAGAGTTGGATCTTTTTGATTTTATCAGGGATTGCGACGGGGGCTTCGTGGCTCTGTTACTACAAGGCGCTTCAGATGGGCAGTGCAACGGAGGTCGCGGCGGTTGACAAGTTGAGTATCGTCTTTACGTTGATATTAGCCTTTTTCTTCTTACATGATACATTCACTGTGAAGTCACTCATTGGTTGTGCACTGATTGCGACCGGGACAATCATGATGGTGTGGTAGATAGAAATAGCGTACGGAATTTTCCGTACGCTATTTTGTGTATTTATAGGAAGATTGCACCGAGTAATATCACAATGGCGATGGTAGCACGGATGACATGGTGCATTGGATGGAAATTTTCACTATGTTTTCCGTTCCAATACGCGGCACCACATGTCAGTAAGGAACCGATAATCCATAATGTGATGGATAAGGATTTCCAATATGTAAACTGAGTGACAGCAACAACATTTAAGGTCCCGCCAATCATTAAGAGTGTTTTAGTTGGGGTAGAACCAGATTGTAGGATACTTGTTCGCGCCGCAATGGCATGAACGGCACCGAATAAGCAGGCGATAATGCAGATGATAAATAATAAAATTCCTTGTAGGGTCATTTGAAATTCCTTTCATAAAAAATGGTTGCTAAGGAAACGACAAAATGTATGCATACATCAGTCAATTGTATAAGTCTTAATGCTAAGCGATAATCATTAAAAATGTGATAACGAGTGCGACGATGGCACGTGCTTTGTTTGGGTCTTGAATCTTATCTGGGAATGGATTTCTATTGACAAAGCGGACAACATATTCGAGCATTTGGTTTTCTGTTTTATAGGATTTTTCGTGCTGGTTGTTCCAATAGGACGCGTATAACATGACTGCCCAGGCTACAATCCAGATGATATATCCGCCAACTGATTTTTGATAGATCAGACGGATGGAATGAAGAGCAGTGACTCCTCCAAAGAATAGTAGGAAGTTTGCGAGTGAATATTTTTGTGTTCCAATCGTATAGATGCCAACGCTAATGAATGGTAATAGATAAAATAATGCGATGGAATTGATGATAATTGCGAATACTCCGGGCATAGAATTCTCCTTTAAGATTGATAGTAATCAGTATAAAACGGGACTTGTATTTTGTCAAAATACGGCGGGTAGGGTACACTAAAGGGGACAATGAAAAGGAGTACCGAGATGAAATTAATACTATCGCCTGCAAAGGAAATGAATTGTGATGCATTAGAGAAACGCGACTGGGAAGTGAGCCCGTCTGCTGCAAAAGTGATAGAAGCTGTGAGTGCGGTGCCTGAAGAGGACCTCTCTCGTGTGCTAGGGGTCAAAGGGAAGTTGCTCGACGAAAACAAAGCGTTCATTGAAGGGTGGAAGGTGGCCAAAGCAGCGCCTGCCATCGAACTCTACAACGGACTGGCCTTCCGCTGGTTGAAGCAAGTAGTGGGATGGAACAAGGGTTTAGGCTATGGAAGCGAGCATGTACGCATCTTATCTGCCTTGTATGGGGCTGTAGCGCCGGATGCTTATGTGAAGCCGTATCGCTTGGATATGTTACGACCATTGCGCGTGGACGGAAAGAGCTTGAAGGCATACTGGAAAGCGGAGTGGGCCGAGTTGTTCGAAGAAGGTGAAACGGTGGTGAACTGTGCCAGTGATGAGTTCAGCACCTTACTAGACCGCTCGCGTTACAACTGGATAGACGTGGAATTTTACGAACGAAAAGACGACAAGTTGAAACAACACTCTACGACGTCAAAAAAAGGGCGTGGGTTGCTAGTGGGGTTTGCCATGCGCGAACAAGTAACAGATGTGAAGCAGTTGGAGGCTTTTAGCGAAGACAGATTTACGTTTGATGCGGAGTTGTCGACGCCAGAAAAGTTGGTATTTGTGAGATGAAAATAGAGGAGTAGGACAGGCGTCTTACTCCTCTTTTGCTTGTTATTTTATGATGCCCTCTGAACTAAATCCTAGTAAAGTCGCTTCGTATTTTTGTATTTCATCTGAATAATCCGCCCACTCGGTTAACCACTCCAGGCGGTTTTTCAAGTTCACAATACATGAATAGAAGATTTGATAGAATCGGTTCGGTAGAACCGCGATATCGTATTCAAGGCCGTTTGCATCCACGTAGTAAAGATGTTTAGAAGCCGTAGATACATTAATTCTTTGTGGTTTGAGAGAATTTACCGAATAATATGGTGCTAGTCCTTCTTGATTGAATAAATCTAGTAGTGTCTCTAACTCTTCTGTTAAGCCTTCGATTTTTGACATCAGCGGAAGGTCGATATCCGCTAAGGCGTTCTTAACAAAAATTGCAAAATAGAGTTGTGCTAACTTCGCATCTTGTATGGTACAAAAGTTCGATACAGTGCCACGTTCACTAATCAGAATAGAGTAGTGATTCGCTTCTGACACTAATGAAAAAATGATATCTACGCCATCATATACTTGAATGCTATCTGATTTTCCAACGACTTCAACATTACCTAAAAACCTTGTCAAGTTCGTGATATAGGGTTGATGATCCATGATGTTCTCCTAAATATGTTATTTTTACTTTTCGATAGAAGAATCCCACAGAGGAGAAGGGTAGGGTGGTATGAATCCCAATTTTTTTCCTTTTTTTGTGACTTCAACAAATTTTTCTAGTTTATTTATAAAGTAGTTCTTTGCTTCGTCAAAACTAGTAAACTCAACCGTTTTTCTAATTACGTAGGATTTTTCATCTCTAGTATTAATCATAAATTTATTATCTTTATAAAACAAATGGAATGCCTATTGTTGGTTTGCAATTGTAATTTACAGATGCCAACGAAAACGCTCAGAAAATTTTTAAAATAAAAAACTCAAGCCAACAGCGATTCTGCTGGCTTGAGTTTGAGGTTGGCCTATTTAATTAATTCTTATTTTGTTGAAGATAAAATCTCTTTTATCGTGGTTTCTCTCTCTTGGACTAAATCGTAAAAGCCAACATGAACACCTTTTTCATATAGCCAATATAAGTCTGTTCCATACGGCGCTTCGAAAATCTCAAGCATCACTGGAGCGATTTTATAAATGGAATTGGCTCCTAGAATTTTGAAATTGGCTGCATCTGAAAGATATTCTTCATCATCTTCAATGGATAATAGATTCCATCCGTTCAATGGCGGGATTGAAGATTGTTCACGAAAAGTATATCGAATCGGCTTACCCTCAAGAATATTATTCGAAACAATAAAACCACCAAAATCACTATTATTAATCATCGTACTCCTCCAGTAAAGTTAGTAAATCCGCTCTCCATGGGAACATCTTCGTCATTTCGATACACGAAGGAGTCCCTGAACGATTATCTACATATGCACCGGCTTCTAAGAGCTCTTTATAAATCGGTATTAGTTCTTCCGTTTTACTTTTTAACATCGCAATGGCATACGATAACGGTGTACCTCCATGCACATCTCTCAAATTCACATCAGCACCTGCTTGAATCAGTAGTTTGACTCCAGAAAGAAGGTACTCTGGATCAGCTGTCCAATTAGCTTTGGCAGAACCTAGGAGAAAATGTAGCGCACTACTTTTGTCCCTTGTTTGGTGATTTATATTAATACCTTCGTCAATTAACAATTGTGCTATTCTTAATCTTGATGACTCATTACTACTATCGCAAAATAATAGCTCAAGTAAGTTTAATCCATCATTTGTGAATTCTTCGTTGATATGACCTCGAAAATGTTGCTGCACACCTTCATAGTCACCACTAAGAATAGCTGTTTCTATATCAAATTTTGTCATAATACTCTCCTTATTCATAAAAATGATTTCTATTTGAGGATGGCTTTTCTATCCTAAAATTTCTAGGATTATATTGAAATTCTTTTAATTCTTCCAAAGTAATTAAGTTTTTTTTGTACTTTTCAAACATCTGAATATAAGAATTACCTTTTGTATGACCAAAATCAACAATACCTTTTCTTGGTTGCCCAGGCTTCCAATTAATAATACCATATGGTGGATAGGGTTCTCGAAGAATACCATCGGGACTAAGTTGTTCATTGTATACTTCTATCTCGAATTCCAATTTCTTTTTACCTGTTACCGTCGGCCTTCCGTTCGGTTTCCCATTTTTAATATAGGGCCCATTAACTTTCTCTACTATATCATTTTGGGTTTCAATTATAGAGTTTCCAACTAACTGCTCTAATTCTGGTTTATTCAAACTAAAGTTCTCAACTGCTTTAGCAGCAGAGTATCCACCAATAAAGTTTCCTATCAAGTTCATCAACTGTGCGGTTTCTTCGTTTCCGCCGAGAAGTTTTGTCCCATGATAGGCTACTTGACCCGTTGCCAGACCTCCGATTGTTCCCCATAAGAACTGCGTGATTCCTTGAGTAATGCTTTGTGTCTGGGCAATCGGTATGAACACCCCTGTTGTAAGACTGAAAATTTGCCCAAAACTGTGGTATAACTCGCCTTTCCCTATGAACATTGTATCTCGAATCGGATTTACCGCAACGGATTTTCCATCGCCAGACAATCCATAATGAATATTCTGCTTCCTGAATAACACACCAAGTCGGAAACCTTACCCTTAGTCATATTCAAAATCTCAATCTCATTCTTTAAAGCATCCCGCGAACCCTTTAAATCACTATGTAAGCGTGTAAACTCCCGACCTGGCAACTTTGCATGATTACTCGAATCAATCTGGTAGTAGCCGTCATCAAAGCGGGGTCCGCTCCCAGTAGAGTCGTGTAGGACTTCACCAGTGGTAGAGTTCATTGAATTGTTTTTGATATAAGTTCAATCCTTATTCATTATACCAAAAAAGAGAGCGTCTTTCGCTCTCTTTATCACTCCGGTAATTCTACCTTCAGACTCATATCCGTCGGTTGTAATACCTTCTGAACTGCTGCAATATTTTCTAACATGAGTTCATTCTCATCATTAGTATATCCCTCTTGAACAATCTTAAAAATATCTTCATGATTGAAGTAGATCAAATTCTCACCTACGACCCCTTCAGGATATAGGCAAGCACCATAGTCAAAACGATAAAGATCTCCTTTAACTGGTGCTGCAATCATACGAGCAATGATGAGCATCTTTTTGATACTTCCTTTGAAAAATATTAGCGAGTGTAAATGGGAGGATTATCCTTCATTATTTCTTCTCCTAACTCTGTATTGCTTGATATCAAATCAAAAGGAAAATCAGAGTCTATTTTATGACTCGCAATTTTTTTAGAAATCTTCTCAAAAAGAAGTAGCTCATTTTGAGATTCATCATAATCTATGACTAGTAAGTAACTACTTTCTTCTTTCACTAGTATCTTTACGAAAAAGACATTATTAACTGAAGGTATTTCCTTAAAAATATTTGAAAGCTCGTTTTCAATCAATGTTGTATCCTCAATTGGTTTTCCAAAAAGTATTTTACGTGAATTGATTAAAGATAATATCGTCTCTATATAATCTTTGTCCATAAAAACACTGATTCCACAAGGATTCAATACAACATATTTTACAGGTGAATTACGTTCTAGAAATTTATAAATATATACTATATCCACTTTGGCGAACTTAACACCTTTATTAAATAATGAACTAGATAAATTGATAGATTCAAAATCAGTAAATATAGGCAAATACTGTCTACCATCGCTACCATTTAATGTGATTAGAATATCAGAATTATTAATTGTAGTAAAAGGTACCAACAAATGTGATTTTGAAAGAGCAATAGCAAATTTCTTCCAGTCTGACTCCCTGTTACTTTCTTTATATATATTATATAAAAGATTCAAATCTAACATTAACTTCCTCCTTCTTCTAATAAAGCATCAATTCTATTTAATAATGACGAAAATTGAGTGTTACATTTTGTCATATATGTAGCATCAGAATCAAAAATATAAAAATCCGATAAACCGTCTCTTGGGAAAAACATACTTTTGTACATTTTTCGAAGTTTCTCTATACATTCATTTGGGAGTTCAGGATTTTCTATATTTTGTATGATTGCTATCATATTTTTAAGCGTCCCTATAAAATAGTTAACATTATGACTCTGCTTATGTTCTGATAGAACCCCTAATAAATCAATTAACGATTCCATTAGGTCTTCTTTGAAATTTACCATCACCTTATTCCTCCTAGACGTGTTGTATTATTATGAATTCCATCAATAGTCCATGGTTTATTAATAAATATCTGTTCTTTACCACCAATATATACTCCTCCTTGAGAGCCTGTAGGACCTTCATAATAAACGGTACCTTTTGGGAACTTAGTAGCATAGATATCAGTCAATTCTGATGTACCTGTTAAGTGCCCAGTGTCTCTATCAATCCACTGAGGTTTAACTGCCGACTCTATCCTAACTTTTATTACTGACTCAGGAATATCCCTTGTATAATATTGTCCTACAGGATTGTCCGAATTTCCAGCTCTAAAAAAGACCGTATCCTCTTCTAATATTTTCACATTATATTTACCGCTAGCGAAACTATTAGCTGCAGTCTCATTAATTTCTGGTAGTGGTCCAGGATTTTCAATCATATTGTAACTATATTCTCTTGGATTGGTGGACACCTTATTGAGGCTAAATTTGCTGGCTGCTTTATAGGCTGCATATCCACCACCCACGAAGTTCCCGAATAAGTTCATCAACTGTGCGGTTTCTTCGTTTCCACCGAGAAGTTTTGTCCCGTGATAGGCTACTTGACCAGTTGCCAGACCTCCGATTGTTCCCCATAAGAACTGAGAGATTCCTTGGGCAATACTTTTTGTCTGCGCAATCGGTATGAACACCCCTGTTGTAAGACTGAAAATTTGCCCCAAACTGTGGTATAACTCGCCTTTCCCTATGAACATTGTGTCTCGAATCGGATTTACCGCAACGGATTTTCCATCGCCAGACAATCCATAATAAATATTCTGTACAGCTTCGATAGAATTTGAAACCCCAGACATGGACAAAACCAATGCTCCATACTTGAAAGCTGATACCACAATGGACCACATTGCCCCAACTGGCATTACTAGAGCAGTAGCACCCGCAATCATCGTTAAAACGCCAAAAACAAGTTCCATAGCCCCTTGCTTGGTTCGTTCTTCTGCGTATACACGCACTTTTTCCCGCTCTTGCGCCGCTTGAAACTGAGGCATATGATCGTTCAAAAAGGTCGCAGATTTTTGCGCAGCTAACATGAATCGATTCATCGACGGCAACTGACGAAAGTCTCCTACTTGATAACTTCCCAAACTGCGGTCTCTACTTGAATGCTCCGCCAATAAACTCTTTGTTGCTGCTAGCAATTCCTTAAACGCCTGCAAATCTTGGCGAGCATGCATCTCTTCATATTGTGTAATGGATTCATCTAGATGACTGATATCCTTCATCAGCTTCTCATACGTGAATTTCGTCTTTGAGTGACTTGTTCCCTGGTAATTCACTAATCCTGCGACTCTGAGCTTGGCAGTTGTTAACTGCTCCAACTGTTGTTCGAATCGTTGCTTAGACTTACCTAGGTCAGAGTATAGCCCCTTATAGACATCTTCAGGCAATTCCGCATGGTTATGCGTATCAATTTGATAGTAGCCATCTTTATACAGTAGGAAACTTGCGATATACTCATTCATTAACAGCGTCAGTGTCTGTATGAATGTTCCATGAACTTCTGTCATATAGCTCTTCGCACTCGTCATCGCTTTCCCTTGAAGCTCACTCTGGTTTGCGAGGAGGGCAATCGACTCTTGTAGATTTTTTAATGATTCTCCCCATTGTTGGATGGTTTGATTCGTTTGGCCCTGCATGGAGGTAATGTCGTTAAATTTTACGTAATAACTCATTTATCGTCCTCCTTAAAATTCTAAAAGTAAATTATGTTTGTAAAAAAATTGTCGTTCTCAATTGGATTATAGCATAATGAATTAAAAAAATGAGAGAATAAGAAGTTTAATGATATTAAAATAAGCAGTCAATGACTGCTTATAATTATGGATTATGATTTGCTTAGGAAGCGAACCTTCTTATTTTCTCTCCTGTGCCACATAGGCTTGGATTGCGTCGCAAGCATATTGCCCAACGCCTTTGCCGTATTTATCCAAGTTCGTTCTGAACTCTTCGTTTTTCGCGTAGCCGAATCCGATGCTTGAGAAGACATCAATCGAGCAGTCGAAGGCATAAGTGCACATGTGTTGGTGGAGTTGTTTGGCTAAGTCCACGTTTTCGGCACTTGTTGCTGGTAGGCCTTTTTCGATATTATCCGCAAAAGCGAACCAGATCTTGTTGAAGCCGTCCGCTACGATTTCTTCTTTGCCTTTTTGTCTTTCTTCGGCCTCGTTCATCACGGTTTCGCCGTATTTTTCAGTCGCGGCCTGTTTATATTTCTCGTTATCCTTGAAGGTGAAGCCTTTGAATTTTTCTTCGGTTGTCATCGTCATTTTCCTTTCCGTAGACGCAATCGTCTTTTCTAATGTATCAATTAATGTTAGAAGACGGTCTTTTTCTTTCTGCATTAACTTCAACTGATGTTTTAAGTGGGGCAACAGATTATCCTCGTCTTGCGTCATCAGGGACTTAATTTCTTTCAATGAAAATCCCAAATATTTATAGTAGAGAATCGTCTGTAATTGGGAAAGCTCCTCGCCTGTGTAGTAGCGATATCCATTTTCCCGTTTCTTCGGGGAAAGCAATCCAATTTCGTCATAGTGATGTAAAGTGCGCACCGATACACCACTGATTTCACTTACTTGCTTGATTAAATACATAACCTCAACTCCTAACATTAGATAGTGTAACCTATTACGTTACGTCAGAGTCAACCCTTTTCTCTTTTTTTTTCTTACTATATGAAACGAAGAAGATGACTACACCACCGTCGCAAGGAGCACATCCCGCCTTCCTGGCACAAGTCCGCATCCTCGTCCATAATCAGCTTAAAAAATACGATTACGGAAATCTTGCGGATTCATCGTAGCAGTAATGGGGGATAGCAACCAATGTGAATTACTGACCCTAGGGTGAAACCCGTAGAGTCAGTTTGAAGCTTGGTAGAGCTTGAGACATAAGGCTCAAGCCGTTGCCCCATTACAGCTATGATGAAACAATCCGCAAGGATTGAAGTAATCGTATTTAGATGAGCACCCCATCTAAATGGTCGATCTCATGTTGGATGACTTGCGCCGTGAAGTCGGTGAACGTTCCTGTATGCTTCTTGCCGCTCGGGTCCATGTAGGCGACTTCAATCGTTTGATAGCGCGTCGTCTTCTTCGTGCCCGTATGGCTCAGGCATCCTTCTTCTGTTTCATAGGGACCTTGCTTCTTCGTAATACGTGGGTTCAGCATCACCAAATCCATCGGTCCAATCGCTACGATAATAATATTCTTCTTCACACCAATCATATTCGCCGCCATCCCTACACAACGGTCACGGTTAGCACGTAGCGTATCTTGCAGGTCGCGGACCACTTGCGCGTCAGCTTTCGGATCAGCAGCCGTTGATTTTTGGCTGAGGAAGAGTGGGTCTTTCATAATATTCTTTTGCATCAGTTTTCTCCTTTATACGGTCATTCTTAAAAAGATTTTTGCGATTTCTTCAGGGGTTTCCACGCCGCCTTTTTGAATCCAATGGAAGAAAATCGCGCTATTGCTATAGATAAACACTTCTTGCGCGTAATCGTCTGGCAGCGGATAGACCATCTCGATATTTTTCTTAATCGGTCCAATTTGGCGCGTTAATTCCAGCAGAAAGTCGTGGACGAGTTTAGCCGTATAGTTGAAACGATTCAAGGTCATCGCGTGAACAAAATCGAAGTCTTCCTTTAAATACTCGAAGATTTTCACGATACCAGGAAAGGCCTCTTGCTTATTTTTTGGCTGGCCTTCTTTTAATAGGGTCAAGATGTTTTGCAAAATCTCGTCGATGAGTTTGTCCATCATATCGAATTTATCGACGTAATGGAGATAGAAGGTTCCGCGGTTCACGCCGGCTTCTTTAGTGATGTCGCTGACGCTAATAGCTTCGAAGTCTTTTTCCCTGAGTAGTCGGGTGAGCGCGGCTTTTAAATCGCTTTTTGTTGTGGTTTTCCGTTTTTGGGTCGTCATTGTTTATACTCTTTTCTTAAATCAACACATTGTTGAGTATTGTGTATTGTTTTTTCGCTAGGCCTATTATAAAGTAGATACGAGAAAGAATCAACATGGTGTTCATTTAACGGTGCCAGTAGAAATGAGGGATAGACATGGCTTATATCGAGATGAAGAATAGCTATAAACGTTATCAAGTCGGGGATACAGAGATTATCGCGAATAATGATGTGAATTTTGAAATTGAAAAAGGCGAGTTAGTCATTATTTTAGGGGCCAGCGGTGCAGGCAAATCGACGGTTCTGAATATTTTAGGAGGCATGGACACGAATGATGACGGACATGTGTTTGTCGACGGCGTGGACATTTCCGCTTTTGATGAAAAACAACTCACTTATTATCGAAGAGACGATGTTGGTTTCGTCTTCCAATTTTATAATCTAGTGCCGAATTTAACGGCGAAAGAAAACGTGGAACTGGCGGCTGAAATCGTAAAAGACGCCCAAGATGCAGAGGAAGCCTTGAAGGCAGTCGGACTTGGACACCGCATCAATAATTTCCCAGCGCAATTATCGGGCGGGGAACAACAACGCGTTTCCATCGCACGTGCGGTTGCTAAGAATCCGAAACTTTTGCTTTGCGACGAACCAACCGGAGCGCTCGACTACCATACAGGAAAACAAGTGCTTCAAATTTTACAAGATATGTCGCGTAACCAAGGGGCAACGGTCATCATCGTAACGCATAACTCTGCGCTTGCGCCAATTGCGGACCGCGTGATTTATATGCATGACGCGCGCGTGAAGAAAATCGAATGTAACCCAAATCCACAAGATATTCAAACACTTGAATATTAGAAGGGGTGCAGACAGTGAAAAAGAAGACATTAAATAAGGATATAAGAAACTCGCTTCGCCAGTCGAAGGGACGCTTCCTTTCTATTATGTTACTAATGATGCTAGGGGCGTTCAGTTTGGTCGGATTGAAGGTGTCGGGCCCGGATATTGAAGACACCTTGAACGGTTATATGGAAACTGCCAACGCTGCGGATTTATTTGTAGTAGCGGGCTACGGTTTAAGTGACGAGGACCAAGCCGAGATTCAAGAAGAGAATGCCGATGTGGAGTTTGGCTATTTTGTCGATACGGTGGTTGGTGATACGCCGAGTGCGATTCGTGTGTTCTCACAGACGAAGGATATTTCGACGTTCGAGTTGGTGAGTGGTGCGTTACCTACAAAATCAAACGAAGTGGCGCTTGCCCAAACGATGGCTGATCAGTACAAGATTGGCGATACGATTCGATTGAATGAATCCGGAAGTTCTACTCTACTCAAAGAGCATGAATTTACCATCACTGGTTTTGTGAATTCCAGCGAGATTCTTTCGAAGACGATTAAGGGCGTTTCGAGTGCGGGGAGCGGGGACCTTAGCGGGTTTGCTGTAGTGCCAAAAGACGCGTTCGATTCTGAAGTGTATACGATTGCCAGACTTCGTTATCCGGATTTACGCAAATGGAAAACAACGAGCCGTGAGTACTCGGACAAGGTGGTGGAGTTGCAACAGGCGCTAGAAGAAAAGTTGGCCGACAATGGAACCGCGCGCTTGGACTCGTTGAAGACGACGGCCGACGATAAGATTTCAGAAGGGAAAGAAAAGATCGCCGATGCCAAATCGCAACTCTCGGATGCCGAGAAGAAGCTGGCGGACGGTAAGAGTGAAATCGAAAAGAATGAAAAGACGCTTGTGGACGGACAAAAAGAAGTCGACAGCAACGAAGCAACGATTGCTTCAGGAGACGCAAAGCTTGGCGCGGCATGGAATCAGTTGGAAGCAAGCCGTGTGCAACTCGAGAGTGCCCGTGTGCAAATCGAACAAGCTGTGGCGACTTTAGCCGAAAAGAAAGAGCAGTTAGATGATGCAAGTGACAAGCTAACGGAAGCAGAAACGCAACTTGCGGCAAAAAAAGAAGAACTCGCAAGTGGCCAGGAACAGCTTGAAGCCGGTCAAACGCAATTAGCGCAGGCGAAAGCGCAACTAGAAACGGGGAAGGTAGACCTCGAAACTAAAAAGACAGCCTTAGCGCAAGGGAAGGCACTACTAGCCAGTGACCCGGATGCGGCTGCGGCACAAGGTGTTACCGAAGCAAGCCTTCAAGCGATGGAGACGGCTTTAACACAGGCGGAAGCCCAAATCGCTCAAACAGAACAGGCACTGAATGCCCAAGAACAAGTGCTCACTCAAAAAGAACAAGAACTCACAGCGGGTCAAACGGCGATTTCAAATGCTGAAACGGAACTCGCATCGAAGAAACAACAATTACTCGCAGGGCAAGAAGCGTACCGACAAGGCTTAGCCAAGTATTACGCTAGCTACAGTCAGTACGTGGATGGCCTTGACCGATACCGCGAAGGAGTGGCAGCCTTTGAAGCCAACGCCGGAACGTTAGAAGAAGGCAAGGCCAAACTAGCCGAAGCCAAGAAAACGTTGGCGGACGGTGAAGCCAAACTCGCGGATGCCAAAACGCAGCTTAAAGAAAGCGAAGAAACTTACAACGAGAAGAAAGAAACAGCCGATAAGGATATCCAGAAGGCCGAATCGGAACTCGAAAAAGCGGAAGTGGACGTGTCAAAACTCACGAAACCGAAATACTCCGTCTATACACGTTCGACGATGCTTGGCAGCGAAGGATTCTTCAATATGAAGACGACAGCTGAAGGAATTACGTCGGTTGGGAACCTCTTCCCGATTGTGCTCTATGCCGTTGCGGCGCTTGTAACGGTAACGACGATGACACGTTTTGTGAACGAAGAACGCATCAACGCTGGGGTGTTGAAGGCGCTCGGCTATGAAACAAAAGACGTGATGAAGAAATTTGCCGTGTATGGTTTTACCGCAGGGGTCAGTGGAACAATTCTTGGAATTTTACTAGGAACCTACGCCTTACCAAGTGCGCTAGGTGCGACCTTGATGAAGGATACGGTATTGCCAAGTATCCAGTTGAATTTCCATCCACTCATCGCCGTGATTGCGATTCTTTGCTCGCTCATCTGTAGCGTGGTACCTCCATTATGGATTGCCCGCCGCGAACTTCAAGAGCAAGCTTCGGCCCTTCTCTTACCGAAAGCACCCGTAGCTGGGTCGAAGATTCTCCTCGAGCGCATTCCGTTCATCTGGAATCGTCTCAGCTTCACGCATAAGGTGACGGCGCGGAATATTTTCCGTTATAAACAACGAATGCTCATGACGATTTTCGGGGTAGCTGGGAGCGTGGCGCTTCTCTTTGCAGGGCGTGGAATTCTCGGGTCTCTCGATGGGATTGCCGATCGTCAGTTCAAGGAAATTATTACGTATGATGCGATTGTTTCAAAAGACACCGTGCTAACGGCCTCAGAAGAAGCGGCGCTACACAACTATTTAAGCTCTTCAAGTGTCACTTCTTATAGCGACGTATATAGCGAATCGGTGACGCGTGAAGTGCCAGGCGTGGACGATGAGCAGTCTGTGACGGTACTTGTTGGCAAAGAAGCCAGCATTTCTCCATACCTTCATTTGAATGATGCGAAATCGAAGAAAGCCGTGATGCTTCCTGCAGAGGGCGTGTTGATTTCCGAGAAATTAGCCAAACTCTTGAACGTGAAAGTAGGCGATACCTTTACGCTTCCGAATAAGGACGGTGTGGATGTGACGTTAACGGTCGGTGGTGTCGTGGAAATGTACGCTGGTCACTTCGTCGTAATGACACCAGAAGTGTACGCCAAGGCTTATGGGGTAGTGCCGCAAGACAACGCGATTTTCGTACAGTTTAAAGACAAAGATGCTGCTAGCGTACAAAAAGCAGCTGCGGACTTAATGGCCCTAGGCGGTGTGAAAGCCGTCGTGCAAAACACGTCCATGGTGAGCCGTATCGACACAATTGTCGCTTCATTGAGCCGTGTGATGATGATTTTAACGGCCGTATCGATTTTATTAGCAGTCGTTATCCTATATAACTTAACCAACATCAACGTTGCTGAACGAATCCGCGAGCTCTCGACGATTAAGGTGCTCGGGTTCTTGAACAAAGAAGTAACGATGTATATTTACCGCGAAACGATTTTATTATCGGTGATTGGGATTGGCGTCGGGATTTTGTTTGGGCGAGTGCTGCATAGGGTGATTATTGAGACGGTGGCGCCGGGGTTTGTCATGTTTAATCCCGCTGTCGGATGGTTTGTATATGTGTTGCCATGTGTGATTGTGATTGTCATCTTGGTTGCGCTAGGGTATATGGTGAACCATCTCCTCCAACGCATCGATATGCTAGAAGCCCTCAAGTCTGTGGACTGATAAATAATAATATAAGCAAAGAAAAATCCTTACGGATTCATCAATAATGATTGTAAGTCGGGTACCGGCTGTAGCCTTTTGTCTACAGCCTACCGAGCTTCAAACTGACTCTAGGAAATAAATTTCCAGAGTCAGTAATTCACATCGGTTACTGAACCGTACTACAATCATTATTGGATCCGTAGGATTTTTTCTTTGCTTCTTTTTCTGCCCACAAACTTGGTGGAGTCTGCGGATAGAAGAGGGTTCACCTATTCCAGCCAAGGTGACATATACAAACCGTCCTTTTGATAAGAGGGAAAGTGCAATAAAAAAACGGAGCTGGGAGGCTCCGTTTTTAGTCGAATTCAAGTTGTTTTGGTTTTAGGATGGCGGCAGCGATAGTGAAGAGGATGGAGCCTATGAAGGTTGGGGCAATCCACTCTAGTCCGTATGTGGCTAGTGGGAAGGTACCAATCCATGTAGCCGTGTCTTCTAGTAGGTTTCCGCCTAAAAGTTGTGAAAGGGTGTTGATTCCTTGTACGAGGCCAACGATTCCGGCACCGATGACTGCTCCAAGATACGTCCAGTCGTATGGGATGTATTGGTCGAAAGCAGAGAAGAGAATCAAGGCAATCACGATTGGAAAGATGAATGTCAACACTGGAACGGCTAGGTTAATGAGTGAATCCACGCCGACAAGTGAGATGATGAATTCTACTGCCACAGTGACAAGGATAATTTTCTTGTATTGTAATTTTCCTTTTGAGACTTCTTCGAAATACTGACCGCAAGTAGTTGTCAGTCCAATCGCAGTTGTGAGGCAGGCGAAGCAGACGGCGAGTCCCATCGCGAGTTGCCCCCAAGAACCGAGTAAGTTCTTCACGATGGTTGTTAGCATTGCGGCACGTTGCGCAGTTGAATCGATGACAGTACTCATGCTGGCTCCGCTGTATGCTAGTGTCGAGTACACTAATGCGAGTAAGATGAACGCCACGATTCCAACTCCGAGCATCATTCTGAATTGGTCTTTTTTGTTTAAATACCCACGGCGCGTAATATCTTTCATTACGACTCCGGCTAAGAGTGGCGCTCCGAGTACATCCATGGTTTGATAGCCTTCTTTAAATCCTTGAGCAAATAATCCAGTTCCCTCTGTTGTGGCAAAGGTTGCATCTGGTTGAACGATAGCGGCCACGAAAATGCAGAAGAGGATAAATAGAAGAATCGGTGTTAAGTATTTCCCGATAGCATCCATTACGGAGTTTTCCTTATACGTAATCCAGAGGACGATTCCGAAGAATACAAGAGAAGTCATCCATTGTGGGGCATTTGGAAAATATGATTGTACGAAAATTTCATGTGTGGAGGCTCCGGTACGCGGAACAGCGAAAATCGGTCCGATTAAAAGGACGCAGATGGCATTCAGGACAGCTGCGAATACGGGATGAACACGGCGACCGACGTTGAGTGCACTTCCTCCAAGAATAGCAACGACCATTACGGCAATAACCGATAACAGTGGGTCACTGATTAAGAATGCAAGAGTTGCGGTTGCCCAGTGATTTCCAGCGGTCACACCAAGGTAGGGTGGAAAGATTAGGTTTCCAGCGCCGAAGAAGATGGCAAACAAGGCGAACCCGATAATCATCATATCTATTATTTTTCTTTTCATTGCATCACAGCCTAACATTAAAAAATGATTAAAAATAGTGTATCATACTCTTTAAAAGAATGCATGCAAAATCAAAAAGCAAACGATGTATCAAACAGCTTTGAGATTGTTCGTTTTTAAGGTATAATAGTCGTTGTATAAAACGATTTTAAAGGAGCGTAACTCATAAATGCGTAAAGTGTATTTAAACCACGATGGTGGCGTAGATGATTTAGTATCATTATATTTACTATTAAAAATGGAAGATGTGGAATTAGTAGGGGTCGGCGTTATCGAAGCGGACTGCTATTTATTACCAGCGGTGGAAGCCAGCAAGAAGATTATTCATAAGTTCGGCTCTGAAAAGGACAAACAATTGAAAGTCGCTTCTTCAGACTCACGCCCTGTGAACCCATTCCCGAAAGAGTGGAGAATGCATGCCTTCACAGTGGACGCACTTCCAATCTTAAACGAACATAAACCAATTACGGTGCAAGATTCACCATTAAAAGCGCACGAAGATTTAATCCGTGCCTTAAAAGAATCGGATGAGAAAGTGGACCTGGTTTTCGTAGGACCATTAACAGACTTAGCACGTGCATTAGACCAAGACCCAACCATTGAAGAAAACATCGGTAAACTGTACTGGATGGGTGGAACTTTCCTTGATATGGGGAATGTGGAAGACCCTGAACACGACGGAACTGCAGAGTGGAACGTGTACTGGGATCCATTTGCGGCAAAACGCGTTTGGGAATCAGGCATCCAAATCGAACTTGTGGCGCTTGAAAGTACAAACATGGTGCCATTATCTCTAGATGTCCGCGACCGCTGGGCAAAAGAACGTGCCATCGAAGGTGTTGATTTCTTAGGTCAATGTTACGCCATCGTTCCACCGCTCACTCACTACGTAACGAACTCAACGTATTTCTTATGGGACGTATTAACGACGGCTTCATTCGGAAAAGAAGACCTTGTAAAACGTTCTGTGGTTAACAGTGACGTAATTGTGGCCGGTGCTAGTCGTGGACGTACCGTCAAAGCCGAAAATGGCCGTCCAGTCGACCTTGTCTACCACGTCGACCGCGATGCCTTCTTTGACTACATCACGAATTTGGCAAAATAATTTCAAATAGAGTACAGGAAAAATTTCTTGTACTTTTTTGTATTTAGCTATTGACTTTCTACTTTAGAGTGATTATAATTTAAATATAGTTTAGAATAATTCTAAACAAGAAAGAGAGGAATTTATATGTCAAAAGAACAAACAAAACAAGTATTAAATCAATTAGTAGCTGACTTAAGCCAACAATCAGTAATCGTGCATCAAGCTCACTGGTACATGCGTGGAGCAACATTCATGACAATGCACCCATTAATGGATCAACACATGGAATTATTGGACGCTCAATTAGATGAAGTTTCAGAACGTTTAATCACTTTAGGTGGAGCTCCTTATTCAACATTACGTGAATTTGCAGAACACACAAATATTGCAGATGCTCCTGGAAAATTCGGTGAAAGCATGGAAGACCGTATCCGTCATTTATTAGTAGGATACCGTTATTTAGTTGAATTATATGCAAAAGGAATCGAAGTTACTGGTGAAGAAGGCGACGATGTCACACAAGATATCTTCATCGGTGCAAAAGGCGCCTTAGAAAAATTAGTTTGGATGCTTACAGCAACAATCAACGAAGCACCAGGATTATAATTTTGAAAACTCCAAGGCTGGATAATTTGTCCGGCCTTTTTCTTTTGCCCAAATTTTTGAAAATTAACATATATGATAATTAACATATATGTTAATTTGAAGTGCACCCCAAAAGTTAGACAGAAAATCTAACTTTTGGGGTGCTTTTATTATGAAATTAACTTATGAAGATAAAGTTAAAATTTATGAACTTAGAAAACAAGGAGTTAGCTACGCACGACTTGCAGATACGTTCGGTATAAATGCGAGAAATCTTGTCTATATGATTAAATTGATTGATCGTTATGGTTTAGAGATAGTAAAAAGAGGGAAGAAAATTTATTATCCTCCAGAAATAAAACAAGAAATGATTGATAAAGTCTTACATGAAGGTTTGAGTATAGAAAAAGTTTCTCTTGAATACGGTCTTCCAGGTTGTGCGATGCTTTATAACTGGCTCGCACAATACAAGAAAAATGAGTATACTATTGTTGAGAAAACAAGAGGGAGACTACTTAAGATGGGCCGTAAGCCAAAGAAAAAATCAGAAGAGATGACAGAACAAGAACGCCTTCAGGCTGAAAATGAGTATTTAAGAGCGGAGAATGCCATTCTAAAAAAGTTGAGAGAACTCCGCTTGAAGGAGGAAAAAGAGAAAGAAGAAAGACACAGATTGTCAGAGAGTTAGTGCCAGAGTTTCCTTTAGATATTCTTCTAAAGATTATTAAACTTGCTCGTTCAACTTACTACTATCACTTAAAGCAGCTAAACCTAGAAGATAAGAACCAGGCCGTAAAAAACGAAATAGAAACTATTTATAACGAGCATAAAGGAAATTATGGCTATCGTCGTATTACTCTTGAGCTTAGAAACCGTGGTTTCATCGTAAACCATAAAAAGGTACAACGCCTGATGAAAATGTTAGGTCTAAAGGCTCGTATTCGCAGAAAACGTAAGTACTCTTCTTATCATGGAACCGTTGGAAAGAGAGTTGGAAACATTATTCAACGCCAATTTGAAGCTGAAAAACCGATGGAAAAATGCTATACAGACATTACGGAATTTTCTATCCCAACAAGTAACCAAAAACTATATTTATCACCAATTTTAGATGGTTATAACAGCGAAATTATAGCTTATTCCCTTTCGTCTTCACCAAATTTAGACCAATTAAAAGATATGTTAAAACAAGCTTTTAGAGATGAACAATATGAGAGTACTATTCTCCACAGTGATCAGGGCTGGCAATACCAGCATGAGTTTTATCATAGTTTTTTAGAAGATAAGGGCATTCAGCCATCTATGTCCCGCAAGGGTAATAGTACTGACAATGGAATGATGGAATCGTTCTTTGGCATTCTTAAATCAGAGATGTTTTATGGCTATGAGCAGACATTTAAGTCTAAAAAGGAACTTGAGAGGGCAATCGTCGACTATATTGATTATTACAACAACAAACGAATCAAAGTAAAATTAAAAGGACTTAGTCCTGTGCAATACAGAACTAAATCCTTTGCTTAAATTCATTGTCTAACTTTTTGGGGTCAGTACAAATTACCAAATATGGTAATTTCATCCATGCAAAGTTCAAAAGTGTAACCTCGCCTAATCATTAAACCGTTAGAAAGCACTCTTTCCCTTGGAATTCTTCCCATCTTAACGAAGCATTTATAAGCTTGGCTTTAATACCCTTCGCAGCACTATTCTATTTTTAAGTAAAATTGCAGATAAAAAGCCGGAGGAGATTGGAGTCTATAATGGCAGTAATAGCGAGTGTAATTAATGTGAATTACTGACTCTAAAAATTAATTTTGTAGAGTCAGTTTGAAGCTTAATAGGCAATGAGACTTTGGCTCATGCCGGTACAGCTATTACAGCCATTATGAAGAACTCCAATGAGCCGAAGTCTTTTTGTTTAATTTTGCATTTTTACCTAAAAATATCACAATACTAGCTGATGAGTATGCTATAATAAAGCCAATCTTATGAAAGGTGGAAGGTTTATGGAACAAAAGAAATACAGCGGGAAAGAGTTCACGATGAACGTCCTTAACGCACTTGCATTAGGCGTGGTCGTTACACTTATCCCTGGAGCATTACTTGGTGAATTAGTGAAGGCATTATTACCAGTATTCCCACAAGGCCAATTGATCATCCAAGCAACCCAAGTGGCCAATACATTAATGGGGGCAATCATCGGATTGATGGTCGGCCAATTCTTCAAATTCACCCCAATTCAAACAGGAGCACTGGCACTAACCGTTTTATTTGCTGGCGGTGTTGCAACTTTCAATCCTGACGTGAAAGGAATTGTTTTTAATGGTACAGGGGACATCATTACGATGGGACTTACTGCAGCGTTAGGAGCAGCAGTCATTTTATGGATTGGCAATAAAGCCAAAGCATACTCTATTATCGTGATTCCAACGGTGTTATTAGTCGTTGTTGGTGGGGTGGGACGCCTTGCATTACCATATATCAAAACATTAACAACATTATTAGGACAAGGAATCGGAAATCTATTATCATTACAACCAGTGATTATGTGTTTATTATTAGCCGTTATTTTCTGTATGTTAATCGTTTCTCCGTTTACAACAGTAGGGATTGCTGTTGCGATTAGTCTTAGCGGTGTCGGTTCAGGAGCAGCTAACCTTGGAATCTGTGCGGCTGGTTTCGGTCTTGCGATTGCGGGATGGAAAGTGAATCCAAAAGGAACTGCAATTGCGCATTTCATCGGTTCGCCAAAAATGTCCATGGCGAATGTCTTAGCAAAACCAAAAATCTTATTACCAATGATGTGTACATCTGCCGTACTGGGTGTGTTAGCCGCTTTATTGAACATCCAAGGAACTCCTCAAAGCGCAGGTTTTGGTTTCAGCGGATTAGTGGGACCAATCAATGCGTTGAATCTAGCAGATGGGGGATGGAGTGTGATGAATATCGTTATTGTGACGCTGATTTTCGTTGTTGCGCCAATTGCGTTAAACATCGTATTCGTTCATTTATTTGAAAAAGTGTTAAAATGGATTCAACCAGAAGATTACAAACTAACGGTCTAGTTAGAAAAGGAGAGTCAATATGAAAATCGCAATTGCAGGTGCAGGAGCAATGGGGTGCCGTTTCGGGTACATGTTAACAAAAGCAGGACAAGAGGTGACGTTGATTGATGAATGGCCAGCGCACATCGAAGCGATTCAACAAAATGGATTGAAAGTCGTTGATGGAGAGAACACAGATACAATCGATATCAAGATTATTCGTCCAGAAGAAGCAACTGAAGAAGTAGATGTGGTGATTGCATTTACGAAGTCTATGAAATTAGGCGAAATGCTTGAAAAAATTAAAAAAATTATTCATGAAGATACGAAAGTTCTTTGCCTTTTAAATGGCTTAGGTCACGAAGATACAATGGCGAAATATGTTCCTCGTAAAAACATTATTATGGGAGTTACGATTTGGACAGCAGGTCTTATCGAACCAGGGGTAGCGCGTCTTGGCGGAACTGGTACGGTGGAAATGCAAGCGGCTGACCCAAGCGGTGTAGCGATTGCTAAAGAATTAGTAGAAGTAATGGACAAAGCGGGCTTGAATGCAAGCTACAGTGAAGACGTTCATTTTTCAACATGGCGTAAGGCTTGCGTAAACGGTACAATAAACGCAACATGTGCCATCTTAGATGCGAATATCGGCGAAGTGTTCGATACGTCAACTGCTGAAGCCATCGTAACGCAAATTATCGGTGAGTTTGTTGCTGTTGCTGAAAAAGAAGGGGTACATCTTGACCCAGCCGCAATGAAAGATTATGTGTATACTGCTTCTAATAAAGTTCGTAGCCACTATCCTTCGATGCACCAAGATTTAATCCAAAATCACCGATTTACTGAAATAGACTATTTGAATGGGTTTGTTGCTAGAAAAGGGAAGGAATATGGAATTCCAACTCCGTATTGCGCGCTCATCACAGAGTTCATTCATGCAAAAGAAGATATTTTAAAAGTTAAATAGCTTTTAAAAGAACAACTCGAAGAATCAGTTTGTTATTGAAAGGGTCATAGTGAAGTACCGGCGGGGGCCTGTAGTCTCTCGCCTTCGGAGCCTCAAAGTAGAAGCAAAAAATTGCAGTTTTAGCTTCTACTAATTCGCATCCGATGCGATTCCCCACTATTCTTTCAATAAACTGATTCTTTTTCATTGTTCTTTTACGTAAATAGTGCTTCTAGTTATCTTTTTTGCATTAACTCTCAGTAAGAAAAAGAACACACAAAAAGGAGTGAGTGATATGCTCCCTCTAAAGTAGACACTAAAAAAAGTAAACTACTTTAGAGGGGG
>CAURBR010000004.1:0-113843 GCA_963523415.1 uncultured Streptococcus sp.
GAAACATTTGTTTCTTTTGCGATATATGTTTCAGATACTGTTTCACTTATTTTTGACTTGATTTCATTTTTTAATCGTTTAGAGATATGACAGTGTTTTTCTACGATTCGACTAGTGTCTGCGGTAAATGAAGAGCCACATTCTCTACATAGAAATCTCTGCTTGCGTAGATGTAAGTAGGCCGGTAGGCCTGAAACAGAACAGAGAGTGATACGAGACGTTTTCGTCCCGTTTTTAACGATATTATTATTTTGGCTAACACATCCACAGACAGTACAAAACTCTGGTTCATGCGTATATGTAGCTGAATAAAATAAAGATTTTCTATTTTTAAATATCGTCTCTTGAACATTATTATCCCAAATAATGTTTTTATCTTTGATTTGTAGCGTAGCTTCTAGTATATTGTTCATATGGTCATCATCCTTTTGTATTAGGTTTAGGAGCTTTTAATATAACGGATGTTGGCCTTTTTGTATACACTAAAATAGGGTTGGTGGGAAATTTCCATCAACCCTAAAAATTATAGAACCAGAATTTCAGATTAACTCTGAAATTCTTTTTTTATGATTCTTTATAAACTCATAGAAAGAACACAGAAAAAAATATGACTCTGTTATTATTTGTTAACATAAATTCAAAAGCATTTTGATAATCTAGTAACAGATTATCGTTAAGTTAAAAATCATGGGAGTAACAAATGTGAACTTATTACAAGAAATACAAAACTATTGGAATCATCGATATACAGGATATTCCAAGGTGAATCAAAAAGAATTAGAGGGAATTCAAAGAGAAAGATGGCAAGAACAATTAAAACGATTGTTACCAAGTCATCAAAATCTAGACGTATTAGATATAGGTACAGGTCCCGGATTTTTTACAATTATTTTAGAAGAATTAGGTTATAATAATATTACTGGAATTGATGTTTCCAATAAAATGCTAGAAGTTGCAAAAGAGAATATTCAAAAATATGGAAAGCCTAATTCAAGTATTCAGTTCATACAAATGGATGCCCAAAATTTAAAGTTTTGCACAAATAGTTTTGATATCATTGTTTGTCGAAATTTGACTTGGAATTTAGAGAAACCACAACAAGCTTATTCAGAATGGTTAAGAGTCTTGAAACCAAAAGGAACATTGTTGATTTTTGATGCTAATTGGTATGCGTTTCTTCAAAATGAATCTTTAGAAAGAGAATTTGAATTGAAACGACAACAAGCTATTGATGAAAAGTTAGAAGATTATTGGCAAGGTGAAGGTGTTGATGAGGAAAAAATGGATTGGATCGTTAAACAATTGCCTTTAACATATCAACAAAGACCTCAGTGGGATATGGATTATTTTTCTTTACAGGAATGTATTTCGGTAGAAATAGAAGAAAATTTTGGAGATTTAGTTTGGGATTATGAAGAACAACTAAATTATGGTGCAACACCGATGTTTTGTATCAAAATCGTAAAGGGGAATGCGTGATGACAAATCATCAGAATATACAGGAACGTGTAGAAAATTATTGGACAAAGAGAAGTTCTACTTTTCTTGAACAACGAATAAGAGAATTTCATAGTCCATTAAAAGATAGATGGATTACAGAATTTAAAAAATATTTACCACAAAAGAGTTCTTTGAAAATTTTAGATATCGGTTGCGGTACAGGTTTTTTTACAGGAATTTTTAGTCAATTTGGGCATGAGGTAATAGGAATTGACTTAACAAAGGAAATGATACATTTAGCTACTGTTTTTGCTGAACAAGAAAAGTTTGATGCAGAATTTTTAGTCATGGATGCTCAAAATCTTGAATTTGATGATGAAAGTTTTGATATCGTAATTGCAAGGAATGTCACTTGGACATTGCCGGATGTTCCTAAAGCTTATCGTGAATGGCTGAGAGTATTAAAAAAAGGTGGATTACTGATTAATATTGATGGGAATTATGGTGCTTCAAGTATGACGGATACGAGTCATTTACCACAGCATCATGCTCATCATCATTTAAGTCAAGAAACATTGACAGAATGTGAAATGATTCAAAGAAGCTTAGTGATTTCAAGTGAAGTAAGACCTCAATGGGATGTGCAATATTTATTAAATCAAAAAATTGACTTTCTGCAAATTGATAGCTCCATTAGTCAAAGAATTTATCTTGAAAAAGATGAATTTTATAATCCAACACCTTTATTCTTGCTTTGTGCTAAAAAGTAAGGAGTTGAAGTGGATGTTTAAAGTATTAAAAAGAATTTTAACAATTTTAGTATTATTTATAGGCATATCATTTTTTGTTTTTTTACTGATTCATATAGCGCCTAGTGATCCAGCTTCTGTCAAAATGTCTTCTGGGACTGGACGGGTCTCTACAGAGACACTTGCACTCATGCGTGAGGAAATGGGACTAAACCAACCATTACTCGTACAATATGGAAATTGGCTCTTTAAATTTTTTCAAGGTGATTTTGGGAAAAGTTTAATATCAGATATTCCGGCTGAGAAATTAATTATTCCTGCAGCTCTTAATACGATTCAATTTTCAGTGATAACTTTAATAGTTTCTCTAGGAATCTCCATTCCATTTTCCATATTTTATGTAAGATGTCAAAATACTGGTTTAAAATCATTTTTTCAATTGATTCTATTTTTTAAAATGTCATTGCCTTCTTTTGTGATTGCTTATTTTTTAATGTATGTTTTTAGTGTTCAATTAAAATGGGTTCCTTTACTAGCTAAACAAGGTGGTATTGGATTAATATTGCCCATTATTACAATTGTTATTCCTGTAAGTGCAAAATTTATTCAACAATTCTCGGCGTTGCTAGAACACGAATCTCAACAGGAGTATGTTAAAGTACTTTATTATCGAGGAATGGAAGAGACAAAAATCTTTCAACGACATTTATTAAAAAATATATTTCCTTCGATGATAACGATTATTTTACTGTCATTTGGATCTTTAATGGGTGGTGTCGTTGTAGTAGAAACCATTTTTTACTGGCCTGGAATTGGAAAGTTATTAATGGATAGTATTAGTTCGAGGGATTATCCAATCGTTCAAATGATTGTTGTATCTATAAGCTTTTTATATTTAGTGCTCACCCAATTGTCTGATGAATTACAACATAAGACAGATATTCGTATTAAAGGTGGTGAGTTTTCATGATGAAAAAAACAAAATTGCTAATGGGAATCGTGATATTTGTATTTGCAGTATTATTGTGGAGTACAATGTTTTTGAATTATGAAACAATGAATGCTAATGATTTGCTAAGTCCACCAAGTTCTAGTCATTGGTTTGGTACGGATGATTTTGGTCGAGATGTTTTTCTTCGAGTGATAGTTGGATTTAGATACTCGATAGGTGCTTCTCTGTTAGTCGTCGGATTATCTTATTTGGGTGGGATGTTTTTAGGAGGAGTAGCTGCTCTATTTGGAGGTATGGTTGATAAAATAGTAACAAGTATTTTAGATATTTTATTAGCAATTCCAAGTTTGCTTATAGCCATTACGGTAGCTGGAGTATTAGGTGGAGGGTTAAGGAATGGCGTTATTGCACTTGTTATTAGTTATTTACCGTATTATGCCAAATTAACAAGAGGAGAAATACGTAAAATTAAAGTACAAGAGTACGTAACCGCGATGTATATGCAAGGAGCTCCATTATGGTATCGGATGAAAACAATCTTAAATAATATTCAACGTCCATTAGTGACGTATATGATTGTCAACATTTCCAGTACTATTTTAAGTCTAGCAACATTATCTTTTTTAGGGATAGGTGTAAAAGTTCCTCAACCAGAATGGGGGGCAATGTTAAATGAGGGAAGATTATCATTTGAACAGGCGCCATGGTTAATGATAGCACCTGGAGTTTCGATTACAGTAACCATCATTATTTTTAATGGTATCTATGATTGGATTCAAAAGAAGAAAGGGAGAAAATGATGAAATTAAAGAATATATTCTTTACTGTTGTAGCAGCAATATTAGTTGGATGTGCACCTGTACAACCAACATCTCAACAACAAGAAAGTACGCAAAATTCAACTTTAAAAATTGGGGATACTCAATTTACAGAAGGAATTGACCCTGCAAAAAATTGGGAAGGATGGTTTACCGTTCGTTTTGGGATTGGTGAAACATTATTCCGTTTAACAAATGACTTTGATGTAGAACCATGGTTAGCATCTTCTTATAAAAAGATTGATGATTCCACTTGGGAAATTCATTTAAAGGAAAATATCAGTTTTTCGAATGGTAATCCTGTTACGAGCGAATCGGTTATTGCTAGCCTGAAAAGAGTAGGAGATAACCATAAGGAAGGTAAAATTTTTAAAACAGCTACTTATACAGCAAATGATTCTCAAACTTTTACAATTCATACTGAAAAACCAAGTCCACAGTTTATTCATGAATTAGTAGACCCTAAAACAGCTATTGTAGATGTAACGAGTACTGATAAAATTATAGGAACAGGCCCTTATGAGGTGACAGATTTTAAACCAAATGATTCTATTTCACTTACAGCTTCTACTCATTATTGGAATGGAAATGTAAGTATTAAAGAAGTTCATTATCAATTAATTCCAGACCAAAAAACATTGGAATTAGCGATTAAATCGAAAGAGGTTGATGGAGGTTTAGATCTAAATGATGATGTGACTGAATCTTTAATGAATGAATCTTCTATACAAGTTTATAATCAACCAAGTACGAGAACGTATCATTTAGAATTAAATAAAGCTCGTTTACAAGATAAAAAAGTTCGTCAAGCTATTTTATATGCGATTAATAAACAAGAATTGACACAAGATTTCTTAAAAGGGCATGTAACTCCTTCAGACGGGGCCTTCTTAGATTCAAGTATTTATTCGAGTGGCACATTTACTAATAAACAATACCAACCAGAAATGGCGACAAAGTTATTAGAAGAAGCCGGTTATAAAACAAAAAATACAGATGGTATTTTGGTTAATGCCCAAAATGAACCATTACAAATTGTTCTAAAAACCTATAAGAGATTAGCCAATGAAAAAATTGCTATAGCACTACAACAACAATTGAAACAAGTTGGGATTGATTTGAAAATTGATATTCAAGAAAAAGTCGATGGATTAAATCAATTAGATTATGACATTTCATTAGCTTCAGCAATAACATTGCCAACTGGAGACCCTCATTATTTCTTAGAGGCAACTTTGTCTAGTGGTGGAGCTTTAAATTATGTGAAAAATTCAGACCATTGGTTAGATGAAAAAATTTCCGCTTTA
The DNA here is from genome assembly GCA_963523415.1 of uncultured Streptococcus sp. Classification (GTDB taxonomy): domain Bacteria; phylum Bacillota; class Bacilli; order Lactobacillales; family Aerococcaceae; genus Granulicatella. Next base: position 5,267 of record CAURBR010000004.1, read on the forward strand.
GCTCATGAAGTAGATGCCGATAAAATAAGAGCTGAAGTGGAAAAAATCCAAGACTATGCAAGAGACGAAGCACTTGTTGATTACATTGGATTTGTCAACTTACATGGAGCAATGAACAATGATATTCATCATTTTGAACTTTCTCCATCTGATTTCTATCAAATTACAAATAAATTGGAAAAAGATTAATGGGACAGACAATTTTTGAAGTTATACAATTAAATGCTTCTTATGGACAGGAAGTAGTCCTCAAAAATTTAGACTTTTCTATCAAAGAAGGAGAAGTCATTGGAATTATTGGGGAGTCCGGCATTGGAAAATCGACTTTTTTAGAATGTTTACTAGGAAATATTCATCAAAAGGTAACTGTGAATGCTAAAGAAATGAAATTTCTAGAAGAAAACTGGTTAACGTTAGATCGTAAAAAGAGAAGAGAATATTTGCGACAAGATATTGGCATCATTTTTCAAAATGGACAACATAGTTTAGACCCTGTATTTACAATTGGGCAACAATTGGATGAATTAATGGTACAACCAAATCATCAAACGATAAAAAAAGCTCTAGAACTAGTTCAATTAGAGAAAAAAATATTGCGATTGTATCCTCACGAACTATCTGGAGGAATGTTGCAGAGAGTTATGATTGTGATGGCTTTTATCAATCAGCCTAAATTAATCATTGCCGATGAACCCTTTAGTGCTTTAGATTCTGAGTTGCAAATAGAGATGATGCAATTAATGGGTAATTTTGCAAAGAAATATCATACCGCAATCATTATGGTGACACATCAAGGAAAGTTAGCATATCAATTTTGTACGAAAGTATTGACTTTAGAAAATGGTCATTTTGTGGAAAAAAAAGAAATGCTACAAGAAAAAAATCCCTTTGTTCCAGACCAAGGTGAGCAAAAGGAAGTATTCTTTCAATTGAAAAACGTATCAAATCATTATCAAAGCGGAGTTGAAATTCTTCATAACCTTACAGTAGAAATTCCAAAATCTAAAATAACAGGAATTATGGGGCGCTCAGGAGTTGGAAAGACAACTCTTGCAAAGATTTTATCTGGCTTTATTCCATATGAAGGCAATATTAAGATTGAAGGAAAAGAATTAAGAGAAGTATTCATTCGTGAAAAACAAAACTATTACCGAAGAGTTCAATATTTATTCCAAAATAGCTTATTATCTTTTAATCCAAATCAAACGATACTGAAAAGTTTAGAAGAACCGTTAAGATTTATGCGGAAAATTAAGAGTAAAACAGAACGAATTCGCTTGATACAGGAATTATTTACAAGCTTAGACTTAGATTTTGATTGGCTTGAAAAATATCCTCATCAATTATCTGGAGGACAATGCCAAAGGTGTGCTATTGCAAGGGCAATATTCACACAACCAGATTGCTTAATTTGTGATGAAATTACGAGTTCGCTGGATGATGCGAATCAGGAAAAAGTGATACAAGTTTTACAAAAGGTTCAAGAAGAAACAAATATGACGATAATATTTATTAGTCATAATCAGTCATTAATTGAATCCATTTGTTCAGCCGTCATTGTTTTAAAAGAAGGTCAATTGATGGAGACATTTATTTAAGAAGAGAAAGAATTTAAGAATAAATAATTCAATTTGAGAATCCCTTACTAACAAAATAGTAGGGGATTTTTGTTTTGCGCAGTATAAAAGATAAGAAATTGGTTATGGTTGAAAATAATAACTATTTTAGTGAACTACACTGTAAAAATGGAGCCTCCTTTGACACAAATGATGTCATTTTTGAATGGTTAAATGATTGTTAATTTGGTAGAATGTTATTAGCGACTTAGAACTAGGAGGATTTCTATGATTAAGCTAGTAGCTATCGATATGGATGGAACGTTATTAAACAGCAAAAAGCAATTATTACCTGAGACCAAACAATATTTCAGAGATTTCCATAATAAAGACGTAAAAACATTGTTAGTTTTATGTACTGGAAGACCTGAAACAGGGATACGTCCATTTTTAAAGGATTTAGGATATTTAGAAGAAAATCATTATATTATCAGTCAAAATGGAGCAAATATATATGAAAGTAAAACTGGAAACCGGTTGATGGATGCTTTTGTAGATTCTAACGCAGTTCAAAAATGGATACCATTTGCTAAAAATAATGGTGTCAGTGTGATGGCAGCTGGTGTCGATTGGTACTATACTTTCGATGAGGAACCTACTAAATGGATGGAATTCGATGTTAAAATTGTTAAAGGTCAAATCAAACGTCTTAAAGGTGCAGAGTTTTATTCTACTAATTTTTATAAATTGCTCATTCTTGGTGATGAAGATCAGTTAGATGCATTTGAGCCGTTAATTCCTGAGGAGTGGAAAGAAGAATTCTATGTGGTTAGGAGCCAAAAATATCTTATTGAAATCTTGAAAAAAGGTGTAAATAAAGCATACGGCTTAGAAAGACTTGCGAACCATTTAAATATTTTACCTGGCGAAATCGCAGCAGTCGGTGACGCAGCAAATGATATTGAAATGCTTCGATTTGCAGGTACTGCAGTGGCAATGGGGAATGCTAGTGAAACAGTCAAGTCAATTGCAGATATGATTACAGATACTAATGAAAACAATGGTGTTATTAAAGCTATTGAAAAGTTAATTCAATAAGAATCTGAAAATCAAAATGTAACTTATATGTTACATTTTGATTTTTCTTTTTTGTAGATGTTGAGATTAAAATATAATTAGATTTTCTTGACAAATAGGCTTTACTCTAGTATTCTTTATAGCGACAATATAAATCCTTAGACAGAGACAAAAGACGTACACTAAAGAGATAGAAGCCGTGGCTGAAAGCTTCTAACCGTACAAGGAAAGACACTCTTGAGGAGAATAATGAAAAGTTATTCCGGTAATTCCGTTATCATTTAGAGGGAAAGAGCTCTTTCCAAACTAAGGTGGTACCACGAAAATTTCGTCCTGACTTCTATTGAAGTTGGGATTTTTTATTTTATTGAAAGAGAGGAAGATAATTATGATTCAAAGACCAAAAGGAACAGCTGATTTATTGCCAGAAGAAATAAAGATTTGGCATTATATCGAAGAGACAGCTCGAATCATTTTAGGTGATTACCAATTCGAAGAAATGCGTACTCCAATGTTTGAAAGCTACGATTTATTTAGCCGTGGTGTTGGGGATACGAGTGATATCGTTTCAAAAGAGATGTATGATTTCTATGATAAAGGAGATCGTCACATTACACTTCGTCCAGAAGGAACTGCAGCGATTGTCCGTGCCTATGTTGAAAATAAATTATACGGACCTGAACATAAGAAACCTTATAAAGTGTATTATATGTCTCCAATGTTCCGTTACGAGCGTCCACAATCAGGACGTCTTCGTCAATTCCACCAATTAGGAGTTGAGGTGTTTGGTTCTACAAATCCTGCCACAGACGTTGAAACCATTGCGATGGCTTGGGATTTATTAAAAGAATTAGGGTTATCGAATATGCGCTTAGTGATCAATTCACTAGGAAAGACAGCAGATCGAATTCAATACCGTGAAGCATTAATCAATTACTTAGAACCATTCTCGGATGAACTTAGTGAAGATTCTAAAAATCGTCTCCACAAAAATCCATTACGTGTTTTAGATAGTAAAGATAAACGTGATATCGAGATTGTTAAAAATGCGCCACGTATTTTAGAGTTCTTATCCGATGAAGCACGCACTCACTTTGAGAAAGTGCAACAATACTTAAATGCGTTAGAGATTCCATTTGAAATTGACGAAACAATGGTACGTGGTCTCGACTATTATCAAGATACGATTTTTGAAATCATGACAGATTCTAAATCATTTGGTGCCAAAACGACAATTTGTGGTGGTGGTCGTTACGACGGTCTTGTACAAGAACTTGACGGACCAGAAACACCTGGATTTGGATTCGGTTTAGGTATTGAACGTCTTGTGTTATTAATGAAAGATGAGCAAGTAGAAGTTCCTGAATTACAAGAACTAGATGTATATGTAGTTGGACTTGGGGAAGCAACTGAAGAGGAAGTGTTAAAACTTTCTATTTCTCTCCGTCAACAAGGATACTCAGTGGACCGTGATTTCTTTGGACGTAAAGCAAAACCACAATTCAAGAACGCTCAAAAATATGGCGCAAAAGTGGTCATCACATTAGGTGAAGAAGAATTAGAAACAAAACAAGTACCTGTAAAAGTAATGAAGACTGGTAAAGAAGTAAAAATAGACTTACAAGAGCTTTATAGTGATTTCGATAGCATTTATCGTCAAATTACAATGGATACAACGGCTATTGACGAGTACTTTAGTAAATAGAAAGAGGGATAGAGATGAAAAGAAGAACAGAATATTGTGGATTAGTTAGTGAAAAATTAATTGGACAAACAGTGACATTAGATGGTTGGGTTGCAAAACGTCGTGACCACGGTGGAGTTATTTTCATCGATTTACGCGACCGTGAAGGGATTATGCAAGTGGTATTCAACCCTGCGCGCAATCAATCAGCTTTTGACGTTGCTGAAAAATTACGTTCTGAGTATGTGATTCAAGTAACGGGTGAAGTGGCTTATCGTGGCGAAGGACTTGAAAATCCAAATCTTAAAACGGGTAAATTTGAATTATTAGTTGATGAAGTTGAAGTATTTTCTAAAGCAAAAACCACCCCGTTATATATTGATGATGATAAAAAAGCGTCAGAAGAATTACGCTTAAAATATCGTTATTTAGACATTCGTCGCCGCCCGGTATTAGAAAACTTACGCTTACGTCATAAAACAACTCGTTCTATTCGTGAATATTTGGATACAGAGGGATACATCGACGTTGAAACTCCAATTTTAGCGAAATCTACTCCAGAAGGAGCACGTGACTACTTAGTACCATCACGTGTCCACGAAGGAAGCTTCTACGCTTTACCTCAATCACCTCAAACATTTAAGCAATTGTTAATGGGTGCTGGATTAGACCGTTACTACCAAATCGTTCGTTGTTTCCGTGACGAAGATTTACGTGGAGACCGTCAACCGGAATTTACACAAGTGGATATCGAAACAAGCTTCTTATCAGCTGAAGAAATTCAAGAAATGATGGAAGGTTTATTGAAAAAAGTGATGAAAGATACATTAGATGTTGACGTTCAAACGCCATTTCCACGTATTACCTTTGCTGAATCTATGGCTCGCTATGGAAATGATAAACCGGATACTCGTTTCGATTTAGAATTAATCGACGTCAGCGACATTATGAAAAAGTCTGAATTAAAAGTATTCAGTTCTTGTGTTACTAATGGTGGAGAAGTAAAGGTTATCAACTTAAAAGGACTTGCTAACGAATATTCTCGTAAAGATGCTGATAGTCTAGCAGATTTTGTTGCAAAATTCGGTGCTAAAGGATTAGCTTGGATTAAGGTTGAGGAAGATGGTTTAAAAGGCCCTATTGCTAAATTCATCGTGAATCAAGAACCTGCCTTTAGAGAACGTATTAACGCTGAAGTAGGAGATATCGTGTTCTTCTGCGCGGATAAACCGTCTGTTGTTGCACAATCCCTTTCTGAATTACGATTATACTTTGGTAAAAAACACAACTTAATCGATTCATCTAAATATAACTTCTTATGGGTTGTTGATTGGCCGTTGTTAGAATACGACGAAGAAGAAAATCGTTACGTTGCAATGCACCATCCATTTACTCGTCCAACTAATGAAGATTTCCAAGCCTTAATTGATGATCCTGCAGGAGCTAAAGCACAAGCCTACGATATCGTCCTAAATGGTTATGAATTAGGTGGAGGCTCATTACGTATTTATCGTCGTGACATGCAAGAAGCGATGTTCAAAGTATTAGGATTTACAAAAGAATCTGCTGAGAGTCAATTTGGATTCTTACTGAATGCACTGGATTATGGATTCCCACCACATGGAGGAATTGCTCTAGGTCTTGACCGCCTAGTAATGCTACTTTCTGGAGAGGATAACATTCGAGAAGTGATTGCTTTCCCTAAAAATAGTTCTGCAGTAGATCCTATGACACAAGCTCCAAGTGAAGTGTCTGCTAAACAATTAGACGAATTATCTTTAAAGATTAAATAATAAATCGAATTAAAGGAGGAACCCCTTTGAAGAGTAGTAAAGGTGTTGTTTTTAAACGGCAGCAGCAGATACTACAATTGTTACAAGAAAGCTCTGAAATGACAGTTGAAGAGCTATCACGACAATTAGAAGTATCTGAAATCACCATTCGTAGGGACTTACAAATATTCGAAGACCAAGGCTTAATCGAGCGTTTCTATGGTGGCGCTCGATATATAGCTGGGAAAATTAAGAAAGAGAACATGGACCAAATTCAATATAACTCCATGAAGAAGAATATTGCGAGAAGAGCGGCAGGTTTAGTCCGTGATCATGATATGGTGTTTATTAACTCCGGGTCAACTGCCTTCCTCTTGTTAAATTTTCTAGCAGACGCGAATGTCACCATTTTAACAAATAATGGACGTTCTATTTTTAAAAAACCATCGTCAAAAGCTTCAATTGTACTTAGTGGTGGAGAGATTTTTGAACAAAAGAAGTCATTAGTTGGTGATTTTGCAATTAATTCCTTCTCTAAGGCAAGAGCTGACATTTGCTTTTTAGGGGTCGGAGGCATTAGTAAGAATGGTATTTCTACCTTTGCACTACCGGAAACAGCTGTAAACAGAGTGATTTTAGAGAGAACGACAGGTCACCGAATTATTGTTGCGGAGGGTGCTAAAGTCGGTAGAGATTCAAATTTTCATACAGCAGATTGTAAATTAATCACGCATTTAATTACTGATCGAACTGCAGACCGTGAAACAGTAGCCTATTTAAAGAGTATTGGAGTTAAAGTATTATTTATCTCATAATTTGGAAGGATAGAACGATTAATATGATTGATTTAGGAGAACGATTGACACGTGTTGCTAGTTTTGTTCCGAATGGTTCAAAGGTTTGCGATGTTGGTAGTGACCATGCATATTTACCAGTGTATTTAATTCAAAACGACCAAATAAGTTGTGCAATCGCAGGAGAAGTAGTCGAAGGACCATACTTATCCGCAAAACAAACAGTACTTGATTATCAAATGGAAGATAAAATCGAAGTCCGTTTTGGAGATGGTCTTCAGATTCTTTCGAAAGAAGATAATATTACGGCTGTTACGATTTGTGGAATGGGCGGAGAACTCATTTCTAGGATTTTGGAGGCTGGATACAATGGTGGACATTTGAATGGCAAAGAACGTCTCATTCTTCAAGCAAATGTCGCAGAACATTTTGTGCGGGAATGGTTAATGAAACATTCGTACCGTATTACGCAAGAGACTGTTGTTGAAGATAATCATCGTCTATATGAAATTATCGTTGCTGAACCAGCTGAAGAAATTATGGAATATTCTGAATTAGAATTAAAATACGGTCCGATTCTACTAACAGAACCTTCAAAATTATCGGTTGCAAAGTGGAATCGTATGAATCGTAAAAATAAAGAGATTTTGGAACAATTACAAAAGAGTAAGACGCCTCAACATGAAAAAATTAAGCAGTTTGAAAAAGCCTTTAATGAATTGCAAGGAGTGATTGATCGTGCCAACAGTTAGAGAAGTGGTAAGCCGTTTTGAAAAACGTGTGCCAAAGAGTCTTTCGGTTCCTAAAGACCCAATTGGACTTCATTTTGGAGATTGGAATCAAGAGGTAAAAGTCATTATGACAACACTGGATATTCGTCCAAGTGTCATAGAAGAAGCGATTGCTAAAAACGTTGATTTAATTATCGCGCATCATCCACCTATTTTCAGACCGGTGGCATTGTTTGATTTAACCGTTCCACAAAATAAAATGTTCCAACAAATTTTGAAGCATGATATTGCAATCTATGCTGCACACACAAACCTGGACGTTGTGGAAGGGGGAGTGAACGATTGGTTGGCAGAGGAGTTGTTATTAACTGATGTAACAGTGATGTCTCCAACTACGACGATTCCTACTGTAAAAGTGGTTACTTATGTCCCAAAACAGGATTCCGAAAAAGTGCTAGAAGCGATGTTTGAAGCTGGTGCTGGTACAATCGGAGACAACTACAAAGAATGTGCATTCCAAAGTTCTGGTGTTGGACAATTCACACCAGTTGATGGCGCAAATCCTACGATTGGTTCATTGAATCAGCAAGAATTCGTAGAGGAAGTGAAATTAGAAGTTGTCTGCTCGGAAGAAGTGTTGAGTGATGTTTTACACTCCCTAAGAGCTGCCCATCCATATGAAGAACCTGCAATCGACGTCTTCTCATTGAGGAATGCAGGAAAAACATTAGGATTTGGTCGGGTTGGAACTCTTCCAAAAGAAATGAATAGGGAAGAATTTATCCATTTTGTTACTGAGCGTTTTCATTTGAAGGGGCTTCGTTATGTTCCTTCTCGCGTACATCCAGATGGCCTTATTTCAAGAGTCGCTGTTATGGGTGGTTCAGGCGGAAATTATTATATGGATGCACTTAAAAACGGTGCAGATGCTTTTGTAACAGGGGATATTTTTTACCATACAGCGCATGATATACAAGAGACCCCATTATTCTTAGTTGATGCTGGGCATCATATCGAAGTCGTGTGCCGTAAACAATTAGCTAAATGGGTACATGAATGGAAAGAAGAAAACAATTGGAATGTAACTGTGATTGAAAGCGAAACTTTCACAGATCCATTTGAATTTTATAAAGCAGGTGAAGAAAATGCATAAAGAATTAACAGAACGTTTTATCCGTTACGTAAAGAAAGAAACTAGATCTGACGAAACAAGTCAAACAGTTCCATCAACGCCTTCTCAAACAGCGTTTTTAAAAGACTTAGAACAAGAATTAAATGAATTAGGGTTTCAAGAAGTGTATTTAAATCCTAAAAGCAGCTTCCTAACAGCAACAATCCCTTCAAATGTTGACCATGAAGTGCCTACGATTGGATTTATTGCCCACGTGGACACAGCTGACTTTGAAGCAAGAAATATTCAGCCACAAATTCACGAAAACTATAATGGTGAAGCAATCATACTAGACGAAGAAGGAAAATTCGTATTAGATCCTAAAGACTTCCCGAACTTAAAAAACTATATTGGACAAACATTAATCACAACAAATGGGAAAACCTTACTAGGTGCTGATGACAAATCTGGTGTGACTGAAATTGTTACAGCAGGTGCTTATTTATTACAACACCCTGAAATCAAACACGGTAAAATCCGCGTAGCTTTTGGTCCAGACGAAGAAATCGGACGCGGTGCTGATTTATTCGACGTAGAACAATTCGCATGTGATTATGCTTATACAATGGACGGTGGACCAGTTGGCGAATTAGAGTACGAAAGCTTTAATGCATGTCGTGCAACAGTTCGTATTCAAGGAAAGAACGTTCACCCAGGTACAGCGAAAGATACAATGGTCAGCGCGCTTGAATTAGCTCGTAAGTTCCAAAATGCCCTTCCAGAATTCGAAGTTCCAGAACACACGACAGGGCGCGAAGGTTTCTACCACTTAGTAGCAGCTGAAGGGGTTGTTGAAGAAGCTAAATTAGTCTACATTTTACGTGATCACAGCCGTGAATTATTCAATGAAAAGAAAGAAATGATGCTACGTATTGCTTCTCGTATGAATAAAGAATTAGATACAGATCGTATTACCGTTGATCTACACGACGAGTACTATAACATGGCTGAAATCATTGAAAAAGATTTCCGTTGCGTGGATGTGGCAAAACAAGCATTAGAAAACTTAGATATCGTTCCGATTATCGAACCAATCCGTGGCGGTACAGACGGCTCTAAGATTTCATTTATGGGATTACCAACTCCAAATATTTTTGCTGGTGGCGAAAATATGCATGGACGCTATGAATATGTTGCTGCGGAATCAATGGAAAAGGCAACACAAGTGATTATCGAAATTGCACGTTTAGCTGCGTTATAATTTTTAACCATTAAAAGAAAGGAGTGAGTTCATGACATTTGATGGTATTTTCACCAAATGGATGATGGACGAAGTAGCCCCTCTATTAGTAGGCGGACGGATTACAAAGATTCATCAACCATTACCATACGATGTACAATTCACCATTCGTGCCAACAGAAAGAATTACTTACTGGTTTGTTCGGCACATCCAATGATGGCTCGTGTACAATTTATTTCTGAAAAGCCAGAAAATCCAGAAGTTGCTCCTAACTTTTGTATGATTCTTCGTAAGTATTTAGAAGGATCTATTATTCAATCATTCACTCAAGTAGAAAATGACCGTATTTTACAGTTGGATGTTTCTACACGTGATGAACTTGGAGATAAGGCTGGCTATCGTTTCACCATTGAGATGATGGGCCGTCATAGTAATTTGTTCCTAGTGAATCAAGAAGATAACACGATTATCGATTGTGTCAAACGTGTATCTCTTGGGCAAAATAGTTACCGTACCTTACAACCAGGTGCTGCCTATGTGATGCCTCCTCAAACGCAGAAGAAAAATCCTTTTGATTATTCGCTCTTTGAATTAGATAGTTTACTTCATCCATTTATTGGAGAACCTGGAGAAAGAACGTTGATGAATATCTTTCAAGGGATTAGTAAACAGTCAGCCCATGAAATTGTGGAACGTAGTGAAAGTAAGGGCCAAAGCTTAGCTGAAGCCTTGCATCATTATCTCGAAGAAGGGAATAAGCATATTCAACCGACGCTTACGAAATCAACGGACGGGAAGACCTACTTCTTACCGTTTCCGTATATAAGTAAGACTGGTGAATCGCAACACTTCGAAACACTTTCTGAATTATTAAGTGCATACTATGTTCAGAAGATTCAAGAAGAGAAGATTCAGCAATTAGCAGGTCATTTATTACAAATGTTGAAATCTGAACTTCGCAAGAACCGTGAAAAAATGGTAAAACTCGATGAAGATTTAGCACGCACAGAAGATGCGGATTATTATCGCGTTTACGGAGACCTGATTAATACGTATCAACACCAAATTGAAAAAGGTGCAAGTAGTGTTACGGTTCAAAACTTCTATCAAGATTACGAAGAAGTAACCATTCCATTAAATCCATTATTAACAGCTTCTCAAAATGCACAGGCGTTTTTTAAAAAATACCAAAAACTTAGAAATGCGGTAACGCATATTCATGAGCAACAAGAAGCAACTAATAATGAGATGGATTACTTAGAAAGTGTAATTTACCAAATCGAAGAAGCAGATGTATTCAACTTAGAAGCGATTCGAGAAGAACTTGTAGAGAGTGGCTACTTAAAACGTTCTTCTTTGAAAAAAGGCATCAAGAAACAGGGAAGTGCCAAACCGCATGTATTTTACGCAACAGATGGTACACGAATTCTTGTTGGACGTAACAATTTACAAAATGACCAGTTGACGCTTCGGCAAGCGAAAAAGGAATACTTATGGCTTCATGCGCAAAATATTCCAGGCTCGCACGTTATAATCGAATCCAGTAACCCAGCAGAAGAAACGATTGGTGAAGGCGCAATGCTCGCAGCATACTACTCGAAATATCGTCTTTCTGGAACGGTTCCTGTGGATTATGTTCAAGTATCGAAAATTCGTAAACCAAATGGCACTAAACCAGGATTTGTAGTATACGAAGGTCAGCAAAACACGTATATTACGCCTGACCCATTAAAGGTGGAAGCGCTAAGAAATAATAAACCGAAATAGAGGGATGTTATGAAAATTATTGTGACAGGATTTGACCCTTTTGGAGGGGAAAAGATTAATCCGTCGATTGAATGTGTCAAAGCTCTTCCTGAAATTGAGGGTGTAGAAATCATTCGTTTAGAATTACCAACTGTATTTAAGGAATCAGCTATTCGCTTGAATGAAGTCATTCATGAAGTGAATCCAGATGCGGTATTAAGCGTTGGTCAAGCAGGTGGAAGGCCTGGGATTACAATGGAGCGTATCGCAATTAACATAGATGATGCGAGAATTCCAGATAATAGCTGTCAACAGCCAATCGATGAAGCGATTCAAGAAAAGGGTGAAGCAGCGTACTTTACAACTTTACCAATCAAACGAATTGTAAAAGCGATTCGAGAAGCAGGTATTACGGCAGAGGTTTCGAATTCTGCTGGGACATTTGTATGTAACCACATTATGTACCAAGCGTTATTTGCTGCGACAAAGGCTGATAAGCCATTCAAAGCAGGATTTATGCATATTCCGTTTATTCCAGAGCAAACGAAGAATAAACCGTCTCTACCTCTTGAGGAGAGCACAAAGGCTTTAAAGATTGCGATTGAGACAATCCGTGATTATTTAAACGATGAAGATATTAAGGTTCAAGAGGGAGCCATTTTTTAGAAAGGAGGGATTTGAATTATGTCACCAAAAGCAGCATATATTCATATCCCTTTTTGTTCGCATATTTGTTACTACTGCGATTTCAATAAAGTCTTTATCGAAGGGCAACCGGTTGATGAGTATATTGAATTATTGATTCGTGAAATGGAATTGACTAAACACAAATATGATATTCAGCCGCTTGAAACATTATATGTTGGTGGCGGAACACCGTCTTCATTAAATTCACAACAAATGGAACGATTATTGGATGGCATCCATCAACATTTACCACTTCAAAATGGTGCAGAGTTCACAATGGAACTCAATCCGGATGACGGCACACCTGAACTTCTCTCGGTCATGAAGGAAGGTGGGGTAAATCGACTTAGCATGGGGGTCCAAACCTTTAATAACGATTTACTGAAAGCAATTGGGCGTAAACATACAAAAGAAACTGCTATTCGAACAATTGAAAACGCTCGGAAAGTCGGATTTGAGAATATGAGTATTGACTTGATTTTTAGACTTCCTAAACAGACCATCGAGGATTTTGGGGAGAGTTTAAAAATGGCAATGGCACTAGATTTACCGCATTACTCGATTTACTCACTCATTTTAGAACAGAAGACAGTCTTTTATAATTTAATGAGACAAGGGAAACTTCCATTGCCGACTCAGGATGAAGAAGCAGATATGTTTGAATTAGCAATTTCAGAGATGGAATCTTTTGGAAGAAAACATTACGAAATTAGTAATTATGCACTGCCAGGATTTGAATCACGACATAATTTACATTATTGGAACGCTGATGAATACTATGCTTTTGGTGCTGGAGCTCACGGATATGTGAACGGCGTTCGCTACCAGAATAATGGTCCAATACAGCATTATTTAACCCCACTAAGAAAGGGAGAACTTCCGATTTTCTCTAAAAACTTGTTAACAAAGAAGCAATGTATTGAAGAGTTTATGTTTTTAGGACTTAGAAAATTTTCTGGCGTGTCTAAAAGAGAATTCAAGGAAAGATTTGGAAACTCGATGGATGAAATTTATAAAGATACTTTGATGCAATTTATAGAAGAAGGTCTTATTAAAACTACAGATAATGGATATGTTTTAACACATAAGGGAAAATTTTTAGGTAATAATGTCTTTCAATCTTTCTTAATTGATGAAAATGATGATGAAAACATTTGAAAATTAATGGATATTGTTAAACATTTCTTAAAGAATGTGATATTATTATTGGTGGCATTTTAAATGCACAAATAATTTTAAGAAAAGGGGATATATTCCAATGGAAAATATGTTACAGATTTTAACAGCTCCAACGTTCGTGGCTGCTATCTTCTCAACAATTTCAATTATCTTAGTGGGTTATTTCATCCGTAAGAAAAATATTGTTGATGCTAACAGCGGTAAAGTATTATCAAATGTACTTTTATCAGTTGCTATTCCTGCGTTAGCGTTCAAAGCTTTTATGGTGGACATTAACGAAAAAACTTTCACAACTGGTTTAAATGTATTTATTTTTGGTTTTATCGCTTATGTGATTTTGATTCTTTTAGGAGAATTATTCTTCTTTAAAGCAAAAGGTGATCGCAGAACTACTTTATCAGTGTTAACAGCATTTGGTTCAACAACTTTCTTCGGTATTCCAATTATTAATGGTTTGCTACATGATGCTGGTACTTTATATGCAAATATCTTTAACTTAGCATACCGTGTATTCTTATACTCATATGGTTTAATTCGTATGAGTGGATTGAAATTCGAAAAGAAAAACTTAAAAATGATTTTTGGTAACGTTATTGTTATCGCAACATTTGCTGGTTTATTAATTTGGATTTTCCAAAATTCTTTACCACAAGTTGCTGTACAAGTAAAAGTTGGTGAAGAAACTAAAGAAATGATGTATGCATTCTTGCGTATCGATAAAACAGCTCCATGGTTATTTAAAGCTCTTACGTACTTAGCAGACTTAAGCTCACCACTTGCTTGGTTAGCAATCGGTATCACTTTAGGAAATATTTCTATTGGTGAAGCAATCAAAGAAAAAATGGTTTGGTACTATAGTGCAGTTAAACTTATTTTAGTTCCAGCTATTTTTGTTGCAATTATCTTTGCAGTTAGCCCATTCTTACCAATGGCACCAGAAGCTTCAAAAGGTATTCTTATTATGTTAGCGACACCACCAGCAACAGTTGCTGTGGCTTATGCTATCAAATATGATAAAGAAGCAGCACTTGCAAGTAACGCATCATTACTAGGAACAGTCTTAGCTGTAATCGCAATCGTCTTTTGGATTGCTGCTGGCTCTGTTATTTTCCCAGGATAAAATTAAATTAAAGTAGATTGAATTTCGGTCTACTTTTCACTTTTTTATAAATTGGAGGCTCTAAAATGAAAGTTTTAGCATATGGTGTTCGTGAAGTGGAATTACCAATTTTCGAACAAGTAAATAAAAAATTTGGATATGAACTAACTTGTATCCCAGAATATTTAAATACAGAAGAAACTGCTCGTAAAGCAGCTGGATTCCAAGCAGTCATTTTACGTGGAAACTGCTGGGCAAATAAAGAAAACTTAGATATTTATAAAGAATTAGGAGTAGAGTACGTATTAACTCGTACAGTTGGTGTTAACCATATTGATGTTGAATATGCAAAATCATTAGGCATGAAGTTAGCTTATGTTCCTTTTTATTCTCCTAACGCAATTAGTGAATTAGCTGTTACTTTAGCAATGACATTATTACGTAATGTTGCTTACACTGCAGCAAAAACAAGCCAACAAGATTTTACTGTTGATAAACAAATGTTTGCGAAAGAAATTCGTAACTGCACAGTAGGTGTTGTGGGAATCGGTCGTATCGGTTTAACAACTGCTAAATTGTTCAAGGGCTTAGGTGCGAATGTATTAGCGTTCGATGCTTTCCCTAAAGAAGGGGTAGACGATATTTGTACACAAGTTTCTTTAGACGAATTACTTGAAAAATCAGATGTAATTTCTATTCATGCACCTTATATTCCAGCAAATGGAAAAGTAATTACTAAAGAATTCATTAGTAAAATGAAACCAGGCGCAATCTTAGTCAATACAGCTCGTGGAGAATTACAAGACATCGATGCAACTATCGAAGCGTTAGAATCTGGTCACTTACGTGGTGTTGGTTTAGACGTTTTAGAAGGAGAAAGCGAAGTATTCTTCAAAGATTTACGCGGACAAGAAATCAAAAATCCTGCAATTCGTAAATTAGTGGACATGTACCCACGTGTGTTATTAACACCTCACATGGGTAGTTATACTGATGAAGCAGTATTAAATATGGTCGAAACAAGTTTTGAAAACTTAAAAGAATATGTTGAAACTGGTTCATGTAAAAATGACATTCAATGCTAATTGAGAGCAAATGAAAAGCATCTCTTAGAGAAATCTAAGAGATGCTTTTTGCTATATCATTATAAATATTTGAAAATTGCTAGGAACATAAAAATAGCTCCAGCTAGAACAAATAAATGCCATATAACATGATAGAAATTATGGTATTTTCTTTTATAAAAGATGGTTCCTAGAGAATAACTTAATCCTCCAAGAAAGAGATAAAAGATTCCGCCCCATCCCATGCTTTCATATAATGGTTTTAATGTAAAAATCGAAACCCACCCCATTGCTAAGTAAAGAAATACTGAGATTTTAGAAAATTTTTCTAAGAAGAAGGCTTCAATAATTACGCCGCCAATGGCAAATACCCAAATAGCAATACAAAAAGTTAATCCTTCTTGTCCTCCGATTCCAATTAAACAAAAAGGAGTATAAGTGCCTGCAATTAACAGATAAATTGAAGAATGGTCAATTCTTTGGAAAACCTTTGCTGCTCGAGTAAATTTAAAGCTGTGGTAAAGTGTAGACGCTAGAAATAATAAAATGAGAGAGGCTCCATACACACTAAACGCAATGATTTGCTTTGTGTTATTGACTGCTACAGCTTTCATTAGTAATAATACTAGGGCAGTAATGGCGAGGCCGACGCCGATACCGTGTGTAACGGCATTGAGGATTTCTCCAACAATTTCAGATTTGATAGATTGTATTTTATGCTTTTTTCTAAGAGATGTTTCGTTCATTGGAACACACTCCTTTCAATAACTCTCATTATAGAAGGCAAATCATCTTTTGTCCAACAGACTTTCAAAGACTTTTCTATGAAATAGGAATTCATACCATCTTAACAAAATTTTAATCAAAATTTGGATAGTCAAGGAACACTATGAGTAGTAACTAATTTATAATATTAAGTAAATATTATGCATTTTCATAATTTTACGAAGGTGAGAGTTGATTCGTGTATTAAAATCTTCAAGGTTATAATTAATCGAATTATTTATCAAATAAATTATGATGACAGGGATAATTGGACTGAAAAACTAAACAGGACACAATCAATTTAAAAGTTGATTGCGTTCTGTTTAGTTTTATTTTTTTCATAAAGGTAACGATTAGCTATTAACCAAGTAGCAATATACATTATTACGTTAACCAAAAATGCGACAACGATGACTATATTCCAATCATGGGATAAATTAGTAGTTACAATCCCCATAATTGTTGTACCAAAAAGTCCACCAATCTGTTTGTTAGCGTTTAGAGTTGCACCAGCAATTCCAGATAATTCTTGACCAGCAGCTTCCATAAGAATGGTTGTAGTTGCTGGAGTTAACACTCCGATACCTAGACTCATTAAAGAAAATAAAGGAATTAGGATGTATAGTTGAATTTCATGAAAAAGAACTCCAATTCCAAAAATTCCTGCTGCTCCTACAATGGCAAAAATAATTGAGACAGTAGCGAGGCTTCCCACGGAAAATCGTTTTACAGCACGTGCGTAAAATAAATTACCAATAATTAAGACAATCATTCCTGGTAGAATGAGGAGTCCAGAAACCATTGAGGAAAGGTTTAAATAAGTTTGAAAATAGAGTCCTAGCACCAAAACAATGCCATATAGTGAAATGTTAACTACTAAACCTAATAGATTAGAGACAATAAACTTAGCATTTTTTAATAGTTGGTGGGGAACAATAGGTGCTTTACTTTTTTTATCGTGGACTACTAAACCAATAGCAAATAATATAAATAGGAGAAGAAACAATAAAAGATTTGAGTTACTATAACCATATTGATTCCCTTCAACAAGGTAAATAACTAGACTTCCGATAGTTGTAACCAGAAATATATTGCTAAAGATGTCAATTCTGGTCTTTAGATTGGCAATATTATTTTTCACGAGAAGTAATATTGAAATTACTGTCAAAATTCCAAATGGAATATTGACCAAGAAAATACCCCTCCATCCGAAGTAGTTAATAATTAGTCCACCAATAAAAGAACCAGTACCGGTTGCAACAGAAATAATTGCTGTCCAGATTCCTAACATACGTGCTCTTTTAGTAGAATCGGGGTATGAAATGAATAAAAGTGCTAATGAACTTGGCATAAACAAAGAAGCACCGAAACCTTGAATGAATCTAAGTATAATTAATGTTTCAATATTTGGTGAAAAAGAGCACCCTAACGAGGATAGTGTAAAAATTGTCATTCCAATTAATAAAATTCGTTTAGCACCATATTTTGTTGTTAGATTTCCTGAAAGTAGGAGTAAAGACCCTAAAGCTAGTGTGTAAGCGTTAATTATCCAAATGGATTGTCCTAATGATACGCTCATATCTGTTTCAATATGAGGCACTGCAAGGACCACTCCTGTCGTATCGAGAACTGCCATAATATATCCTAGGGAAAGTATAAAAAGTAAATAAACTGGCGTTATTGTATTTGTTTTTTTCATCATGCTTCCTCCGTTATTTCGTTAACAAATCTTCGTTTATAAATCAAAAGTAATATGTTTCTCTTTGTAGTAAAATTATTACTTGAGTATATTAAGTAAAAAAGTACGTTTCTTAAGTACTTCTGGGAATATTTTCAATACGGTCAAACTTATTTATAATATACATAGAAATCCCCTCCTTCGAGTTATATAATAAAGCTTATAACTTAATCATTTCTGAAACAAGAAGGGAAAAAAAGTATAGTAACTATAAAAATAGTAGGAAACGAATGGAGACTAAGAGTATGCAATCTGTGAAGAAATCAATTTGTCCAGCAAGAAGTGTCTTGAATTTACTAAAGGGTAAATATACTCTTGAGATTTTATCAGAAATTATTGATGGTAATATTCATTATGGTACTCTTTTGCGTAGCGTAGAAGGCATTAATCCTAGAATATTAGCTCAACGATTACATGATTTTGAGCAAGAAGGTATTTTATCAAGAAAAGTTTTACCGACATCCCCTCCACAGGTTGAATATAAAATGACAAACAAAGGCATAGCTCTAAGAAGTATCGTTGAAGAAATGAAAAGGTGGGAGAAAACTTATGGTGATTAAATAGAATTTATATGGATAATTACTTATATTTTTAAAGTTTTTGGATTTATATTTTGTAGTGGGTAAACACTTAAGCTAAAAAAGCAGTATAAAATAGACTAAACGGTATTGTGAATTTTAGGTATAGATTTGTTAAATCTTCGTATTGTATAAGTAAAAGATGCACAGTTCAGATAATATTAGTAAAGGTTTTATGAAGTGTTATTTTCAGAAAAATCTGAAAATAGAGTATTAAAGATTTTTTAAATTTATTCAAACAAAAGCTATTGTAACCCTTAAATGAACCTTTTTAAGTTTTCATAGTGGTACTTTTATAGTAGAATAAAAGATATAAAAAATTCTGGGTTTCCCATAAAAGGAGAAAAGAAAATGAGTATTCATATTAATGCTACCAAATCTCAAGTTGCAGAATCAGTTCTAATGCCAGGAGATCCATTGCGTGCAAAATATATAGCTGAACACTACTTAACAGAGGTAGAACAGTATAATGCTGTAAGAAATATGTTTGGTTTTACTGGATTATATAAAGGGCAAAGAGTTTCTGTTCAAGGTAGTGGGATGGGAATTCCATCTATTATGATTTATGCCAATGAACTATTCACTGAATTTGGTGCAGAACGCATCATTCGTATCGGTTCAGCCGGCGGTATGCAGGAAGATGTTAAAGTTCGTGATATCGTTTTAGCGCAAGGAGCGACTACAGATTCATCAATCTTCAACAACATTTTCCAAAACCAAGTAACTTTTGCTCCAATTGCAAGCTTTAACTTATTGGATAAAGCGTATCATTTAGCCAAAGACCGGGGTGTTGGCGTTCACGTAGGAAACGTATTATCATCTGATCGTTTCTATAACGCTGAATTAGATAAGAAAAAATTAATGGATTACGGAATGCTTTGTGTGGAAATGGAAGCTGCGGGATTATATGCGTTAGCGGCTCAACACAAAAAAGAAGCATTAGCAATTCTTACCATTAGTGACCACCTATTAACAGGTGAAGAAACAACTGCACAAGAACGTGAACAAACATTTAACGATATGATGGAAATTGCGTTAGAAACTGTACGTGCATAAAATTATTTTTAGAGAGTAGGGAACCGAATGGAAAATAAACCAGCAGCTAAAGAGTCAAAAAATACGTCTCTTAGCCAATATAAAGTTTCCGTTTGGATATTATTATTAGCTGTATGTATTACAGCTGTGTTAACTTATTTTGGAACAACGCTTCAATCTAAAGCGAATAATGAACCACAAGTAGCACAAACATCCAGCGGGAATTCTTCAAGTGTAATTTCAAAAGAAGATTTAAACAAATTAGAGCTTGTCTATCAAACATTGATGAATGGTTATGTGAATAAAAATATATCTGCTGATACGCTCATAAATGGAGCTCTAAAAGGGATGAGTGATGCAGCCGGAGATCCATATACGACATTTTTAGTAAATGAGGAAACAGCTGCAATCGATGAAACAATGACAGGTTCTTTTGGAGGTATTGGTGCAGAATTACGTTCTGAAAATAATAAAGTGATTATTAGTAATACTCGTGAAGGAACACCTGCACAAAAAATAGGACTTCAAGAAAATGATGTCATTCTAAAAGTTAATGGCGAAGATATGGAAGGGAAAAATATTTCATATGTCGTTTCTAAAGTTCGAGGAGAAATTGGAACAGATGTAACGTTAACAATTCAACGAGGTTCTCAAGAGTTAGAAGTTAAAATTACTCGTGCAAAAATTTCAATTGAAACTGTAAAGGGAACTATTGATAAAGACGATGCTACCATTGGTCATGTTCAAATTAATTCTTTTGCCAAAAATACTGCAAATGAATTTGAAACAGTTGTAAAAGACTTACGTTCTAAAGGTGTTAAGAAATTCATTTTTGATGTTCGCTTTAATCCAGGAGGTTTACTTGACCAAGCAATTGCAATTAGTAATATGTTTGTGGATGAAGGTAAGACTATCTTAAATGTAGAAGATAGAAATGGAAAAATTACTTCATATAACGCTTCTAAGAAATACGGTACCTTTAAAATCACGGAGCCGTATGTATTATTAGTCAATGAAGGTAGTGCTTCCGCATCAGAAATTTTGGCAGCAGCACTAAAAGAGTCTGCAGATGCTAAACTCATTGGTACTAAAACATATGGTAAAGGGACAGTACAATCAGTAGTTGAAGTAACGGATAATTCTGAATTAAAATATACAACTGCCAAATGGCTAACACCAAATAAAACTTGGATTCATAAAGTTGGAATCGAACCTACTGAAGCTGTATCTATGCCAGATTACTACAATATAACAATTATTGATACACGTGAGGTTGTCAAAGAAGGTGCTGTTTCAGAAAATGTCAAGACTATCGAAACCATTTTAAAAGGTTTAGGATATGATGTTATTGCTGATGGTTACTTTGATGGTAAAACAACCGATGCAGTTAAAAAATTCCAAAAATCAAAAGGATTAAGTGAAACAGGAGAAGTTGACGAGAAGACTGGTACGGCCTTAATGAATGCTGTTCGTGAAGCCTTAAAAGAAAATGATACACAATATAAAGCAGCGGTTAAAGCTTTACAATAAGGAGGATGGGAATGAACGAGGAAGAGACTATCAATGATGCGACTTTTTCTTCTATCGAAGAACGACGACAAGATCGTATTAATAAAAAGAAACAAAAGAAACCACATCCCATTCTTTCTGAAATCATTAGCTGGATTTGGTCGATTATTGTTGCTTGTGTTCTTATGGCAGTTTTATACTTCTTCATTGGTAGACCATTTACGGTTAGTGGACAATCAATGTATCCTACCTTGCATAATGGCGACCATATGATTATGTCAAAACTTGGTGGAATCAATCGATTTGATGTTGTTATACTAAAGGCACCGGACGAGGATAAAGAGTATATCAAAAGAGTCATAGGGATGCCAGGTGATACTGTAGAAGTTAAAAGTGGAGTTTTATACATCAACGGGAAAGTAGTGGAACAACCTTTTATCAATTCGGATAATTCGAAGAAAACAGTGTTCATTGATGATTTTACTTTGAAAGAATTAACGGGAGTCGATAAAGTTCCAGAAGGAAAGTACTTCGTGATGGGAGATAATCGTGGAGTTTCAAAAGATAGTCGTATGATTGGATTTATAGATGCCTCTGCGATTGAAGGGAAAGCAGTCTTTACAGTGTGGCCAATTAATAGAATTGGTGGATTAAAAGACTATTCTAACTTATACTAAAAATTTTTGATTGTGTTTTTAAGGTTTCTTTTTGAAAAACTCTTAAAAACACAATCTTTATTTATAGGGATAGGATAGTTGACTTTAGTCTCATTTCAACGTAAACTAGAAACCTAAATGTTTAAAAAGGGAGGAAGAAAATGGATCAAGTATTTTTAAGATCGTTTGATGGAACTTTGGAATTAAGACATATTCTATCTATTCTATTAGCTTGTATTTGCGGCCTGTTGATTGGTTATGAAAGAAAAGCCCGCAACAAACAAGCCGGTGTTAAAACACATATTATTGTTTGCCTGACTTCTGCTCTGATGATGATTATTTCAAAAGAAGCCTTTTTAGACACTCCAGGTAATGATACTTCTAGAGTCGCAGCACAAATTGTCAGCGGTATTTCGTTTATTGGTGGTGGAATCATCTTTATGCGAGATAAGAAAATCAGTGGCTTAACAACTGCTGCTGGAATTTGGGCTACTTCAGGCATTGGAATGGCAATTGGGGGAGGATTTTGGTTC
This sequence comes from uncultured Streptococcus sp., assembly GCA_963523415.1. GTDB lineage: Bacteria > Bacillota > Bacilli > Lactobacillales > Aerococcaceae > Granulicatella. The sequence continues at coordinate 27,822 of CAURBR010000004.1, forward strand.
TTCGGAGTTGTTTGTAGTGCTTTTGTGATGCTTATTCAATGGTTAACTCATGATTTCACAAAACAACACCAGATGTATCAAGCGAGTATAAAGGGTACTGTTTCTGATATTTCTTTAGTACATGATATTTATGAGTATTGTAATTTAAAACAATATCAAATTGCTAATGTCGATGTAAAAGACATTGGAGGGAAATATGAGATTGATATCCAAATAGAAAACGATAAAAGAATTTTAATCGATACGATAGAGTCAACGATTCGAAAACGACATATAGATTTTAAAATTAAAAAAGTTAAATTTAAATCTTCAGAGAATTCAACTCATTAATAGTTAAGAGGCCTTTTCGGTCTCTTTTTTGATAGCTTTGAGGAAATTGCTATTCTCGATTGAAATTGATAAACTAAACTTATTGACAATCTAGTTTAAATAACTTGATAAAGAAGGAGAAGAAATGAACAGGAAAGATGTTATTGAATTACAACATAGAAGATTCGCGACAAAAAAATTTGATCCAACTCGTCGTATTTCTGATGAAGATTGGGCAGCACTAGTGGAAGTCGGAAGATTAGCTCCTTCTTCTCTAGGTTTTGAACCTTGGAAAATGCTTTTACTAAATAATGAGGAAATGAAACAAGATTTAAAATCAATGGCTTGGGGAGCCGTTTCAATGCTTCATGGAGCTAGTCATTTTGTCATTTATTTAGCGCGTAAAGGCGTAAACTACGAAACTCCTTATATTGAAAGATTAATGAAAGAAGCAAGACATAGAAGTTATGACCCTGAATCTGCTTATGCGCATCGCATTAAGAGCTTTCAAGAAAGTGATTTTGATCTGAATGATGAACGTTCGCTCTTTGACTGGGCAAGTAAACAAACATATATTCAAATGGCGAATATGATGAATGCTGCTGCTCTGATGGGGATGGATTCCTGCCCAATTGAAGGTTTTGATAAAGCTAAAGTTGAAGCATATTTAGAAGAAAAAGGAGTTCTTGATACATCAGAATTCGGAGTATCTGTCATGTGTGCTTTTGGATATCGCAACGAAGAAATCAAACCGAAAGTTCGTTGGAATACTGAAAGTATTTACGAAGTAATTGACTAGAAATTAAATAAACGAAATCTCAGTTCAATGGTAGTGAGTAATTGCTACTGGACTGAGATTTTTATTATAGGTATAAGGAAGAGAACGGAAAAACGAGCTGAAACATGGTATAATGTTTTGTAGTTCTAAATGAATGATTTACAAAATATTAAAAAGAAAGGATTCGAATAAGATGGCAACAATTCAATGGTTCCCAGGCCATATGGCTAAAGCTCGTAGGGAAGCAACAGAAAAATTAAAGCTCGTCGATGTTGTAATTGAAATGGTAGACGCTCGTATTCCAGAATCAAGTCGCAATCCTATTATCGAAGAAATTAAAGGACAAAAGAAACAATTAATCTTATTAAACAAAGTCGATTTAGCAGACCCGTCCCAAACCAAACGCTGGAATGACTACTTCACAAACCAAGGAATCAAAGTACTTTCAACTGAAGCAAAAGATGGTAAAGGGATTAAACAAGTAAAGTCAGCGATTAAAGAACTAATGGCACCTGTATTTGAAAAGAATCTCGAAAAAGGGATTCGCCCAAGACCTATCCGTTTAATGGTGCTAGGAATTCCAAACGTTGGGAAATCAACCTTTATCAATCGTATGATTAATAAAAATCAAGCTGAAACTGCCAACCGTCCTGGTGTTACAAAGGGACAGCGTTGGTTAAAAATCGGTAATGATTTTGAGTTGTTAGATACTCCAGGTATTTTATGGCCAAAGTTTGAAAGTGAAGAAGTTGGGAACAAACTGGCCTTGACTGGTGCTATTAAAGACGCACTCCTTCATATGGATGATATTGCACTCTTTGCTCTTAGTCAGTTTACATTAGATTACCCAGAGTATTTAAAGAAGGCATTTCGTGTAACGGATAACGATTTGGAACTTTCAAACGTTGATTTATTAATGTTAATCACTAAGAATTTAGGGTTTAAAGATGATTATGAGAAGGCGAGTGAACGAATCGTATTCGATATTCGTTCTGGAAAATTAGGTCGTTATACACTCGACCAAGCACCAGTCTCTATAACGGAGGAAGTATAATGGAAAAACGTTCCATCAAAGAAATTAAATTGATTCTTGAAGAAATCCAAACATTATCTGATGAGCGTTTAACAGAACTTCAAGGTGACGAACGTAAAGGTGTTCAAGAATTAATTGCCAAATTTGAACGTCAATACGCCAAAAAAGCAGAACGAGCTACTCACTTTGAAGAAATGCAAATGTTTGAACGTGCGGCTAAACAAAAGGGCTACCAAATGATTGCAGGCATTGATGAAGTAGGTCGCGGGCCACTTGCTGGTCCAGTAGTTGCGGCTGCTGTTATTCTTCCTGAAGGCATGGAAGATATCGGACTTGATGATTCGAAGAAATTAAGCGCCAAGAAGCGTGCTGAAATCTTTGAAATTATAAAAGCACAAGCCGTTGCGATTGGTATCGGGATTGTAGATGCATTTACAATCGACAAGATTAATATTTATGAAGCTAGTAAAGTAGCAATGAAAAAAGCGATTGAATCGTTGCCTGAACAACCTGACTATTTATTAATCGATGCAATGAAACTCGAAACAGGAATTCCAGAAGAAGGAATTATTAAAGGGGACGCTAAGAGTATTTCGATTGCAGCAGCAAGTATTGTTGCTAAAGAAGTAAGGGATCAAATGATGAAGGATTACGAACAACTGTATCCTGGGTATGGCTTTGCGCAAAATGCGGGTTATGGTACGAAAGCTCATCTTGAAGGTCTTAAAAAATTAGGGCCAACACCGATTCACCGCATGACTTTTGCACCAGTCAAAGATTATCAATAAAAACCAATTAAAAGTTCTTTTTCGTAAATAGTTGTGTAGACTATATCGAGAAGGAGCTTTTTATATGAAATGGACTAAAAGAGATTTATTGATTGCTGTTGCGATAACAGACGTATATAACAGCAAGCAATTGTATGATTTATATATTCAGTTAAATGAAGATGAGTCATTGGATTCACCTTTTTCAATCCAAGATATACAAAGACTGATCACATCAAATTGTTTCAAAGCGTTATTGTCTCTTGACTTCAATAAAGAAATTGAACGTTTAAATAATCACCGTGTAAAAGTGATAACGATTGATGATGTTATCTATCCACAACGTTTAAAGGAGATTTACTTGCCTCCAATTGTTCTATTTTATAATGGAGATATTTCTTTGCTGAATCAGAGAGTAGTAGGGGTTGTTGGTTCACGAGATCACTCCATATATGCAAAAAAGTGCATTCAACATATAATTCCAACACTGATTTCTAATAAAATTGTTGTTGCAAGTGGACTTGCCAGAGGGGTTGATACTCTTGCTCATACAGAAACATTAAAAAGAAATGGAAAAACTATTGCTGTTGTAGGAAATGGATTAGATATTTGTTACCCTCCAGAGAATAAAGAAGTATACAAAAATATTTCAACAAATGGTTTATTAATTTCTGAGTATCCTTTAGGTAGTCGGCCAATGAAATTTCACTTCCCATATAGGAATCGAATTATAGCTGGAATCAGTCATGGAGTATGTGTGATAGAAGCCAAACATAAAAGTGGAAGTCTTATTACTGCTAATATAGCGCTCAGTGAAAATCGTGATGTTTTTGCTGTACCAGGAAGTATTTTTTCAGATCATTCCTCTGGAACAAATCAACTGATTGAAGCAGGGGCCTACCTAGTAACGGACGGTGATTCTATCGCTAAAAATATTCATTTTTTCCCTTAGGAATCAATTTTTAATGAGTAAAGATTTGTTTTGGTTCCTTGACAAAAAGTAAGTGTTTAGATATGATGACAAAAGAATATTGAAACACACTTAAGAAATTGAGTGACAAAACTCGATTGAGAAAACTAGATAGAGTGAATAGGGAAGGAGCCATTTGATGGTTAAGCAAAACTTAGTAATTGTAGAATCTCCTACAAAAGCTAAAACCATTGAACGCTACTTAGGAAAGAATTTTAAGGTTGTTGCTAGTAAAGGGCATCTCAGGGATTTACCTAAGAGTAAAATGGGTGTCGATATTGAGAATAATTATGAACCACATTACATTTCTATACGAGGAAAAGGAGATTTAATTAAATCTCTAAAAAAAGAAGCAGCAAAGTCTGATGCTGTCTATTTAGCAAGTGACCCGGATAGAGAAGGAGAAGCTATTTCTTGGCATTTAGCACATTTACTTGATTTAGATTTTAATGCACCCGTTCGTGTAGAGTTTAATGAAATTACAAAAGATGCCATTAAAGAAGCGTTTAAAAAACCAAGAAAAATTGATATGGATTTAGTTGATGCACAACAAGCAAGACGGATTCTAGATCGTTTGGTTGGTTATACATTGTCTCCGATTTTATGGAAGAAAGTTAAAAAAGGTTTAAGTGCTGGTCGTGTTCAGAGTATTGCAGTGAAGTTAATCATTGATCGTGAAAACGAGATTAAAGCTTTTGTCCCTGAAGAATATTGGACGTTGGAAGGGCACTTTAAGAAAGACAAAAAATCTTTTACTGCTAATTATTTTGGAACTCTACAAGAAAAGTGTTCGTTAGAAAAAGAAAAAGATGTTCAATCTGTTATCAATCGAATTTCTGAAAAAGAACCTTTTACAGTTTCTAAAGTAACTAAAAAGGAAAGAAAAAGAAATCCAGCACCACCGTTTACAACGAGTAGCCTTCAACAAGATGCTTCTAATCGTTTAAATTTTAGAACTCGTAAAACGATGATGGTAGCTCAGCAATTATATGAAGGAGTGTCCCTAGGACGTAGCGGGTCTGTCGGATTAATCACTTATATGCGTACCGACTCTACTCGCATCTCAACAACTGCTCAAAATGAAGCAGCTGACTTTATCGAAAAAGAATATGGTAGTGAATATTCTTTGAAGACTAAAAGAGCTGTGAAGAACGCAGAAGGAGCTCAAGATGCACACGAAGCCATTCGTCCTTCTTCGGTGATGAGAACCCCAGATTCTATTGCTAGTTATCTTACAAAAGATCAATTAAAATTATATACGTTAATTTGGTCTCGGTTTGTTGCAAGTCAAATGACAGCAGCTGTTTATGATACCGTGCAAATAGATTTAGAACAAAATCAACAACTTTTTAAAGCAAGTGGATCTACAGTTAAATTCCCAGGTTATCAAAAAGTTTATCAAGAAAACCTTGATGACAAAAAAGGGAATGTTCTTCCTGAACTATCTGTGGGTGACACTGTTCAGTTGACTAAATTAAATCCAGAACAGCATTTCACACAACCACCTGCTCGATATTCAGAAGCGACTTTAATTAAAACATTGGAGGAGATAGGTGTAGGTCGTCCATCTACTTATGCGCCGACAATTGAAACTATTCAAAAACGGTATTATGTTAAACTCGCCTCTAAGAGATTTGAACCTACAGACCTAGGATATGTAGTTCATCAAATGATTGAGCAATACTTTCCTAATATTGTGGATACTCATTTTACAGCTTCAATGGAAAATAATCTTGATTTAGTCGAAGAAGGAAAAGAAGAATGGGTAAAAGTAATTGATAAATTTTATCAACCATTTAAAAAAGAAGTTGATAAAGCAGAAATTGAAATTGAGAAGGTTCAGATTAAGGATGAACCAGCAGGCTTTAATTGTGAAAAATGCGGACATCCAATGGTTATCAAATTGGGACGCTTTGGTAAATTTTACGCTTGTAGCAATTTCCCAGAATGTCGTCATACCCAAGCGATTGTAAAAGATATTGGTATTACATGCCCAATTTGTGGAAAAGGTCATGTCATTGAACGAAAATCAAAGAAAAATCGTTTATTTTATGGTTGTGATCGTTATCCAGAGTGTGATTTTGTGTCTTGGGATAAGCCGATTGGTCGAGACTGCCCAAAATGTAATCACTATCTTGTTGAAAAGAAAAATCGTGGCGGAAAACAAATTGTTTGTAGCCATTGTGATTATAAAGAATCCATTCAAAAATAACGAAAGAGAGCACTTAGAAGTTTCTAAGTGCTTTTTGGTTTTTTAACATATTCTTTGTAGAGTTTGACTACTTTGAAAATATCTAAATAGTTAATTTCTTAAATTTGTGTTAATTGTCTTAATTATTTTGACAATTCGATTGTAAGAAAGTGCTTTCTATGCTACATTAATAAAAGGAGGGATAGGATGAAAAGCGAAATAAACGAGTTTTTAACGTTTTTAAAAGTTGAACGACGATACTCACCCGAAACCATTCAAGCTTATGAACGAGATATACTTCATTTTATGAAGTATTTAGAAGAAGTTCCAATTCGTTCATGGAATAAGGTATCCATCGTTGATGTCCGTATTTATCTAGGACAATTGCATCGAGAAAATTATAATCGTTCAAGCATTTCTCGTTTTTTATCAAGTTTGCGTTCGTTTTATCATTTCTTAGTTGAAAGAAATGATGTTGACGTTAATCCTTTTGCTTCAATTAGTTATAAAAAAGGTAAAATGAGACTTCCAGAGTTCTTCTATGAGGATGAAATGGAAAAATTTATCAATTCTATAGATGGAAATCAGTCTTTAGACCAACGAAATAAAGCGTTAGTTGAAGTATTATATGCTACAGGCATGCGAGTGAGTGAACTCACGAATCTAACAATGGAACAACTCGATTTGGATAATAGTATTATTTTAGTAATTGGGAAAGGATCTAAAGAAAGATATGTGCCCATTGGAGATTTTGCTAGGGCCGCTTTAGAGACTTATTTAGAAGAAGGTCGAAAAGAGTTAATGATAAAAGAACACAAAGTACATTCTAATGTATTTGTGAATCATCTAGGAGATCCTTTAACGACAAATGGTGTTCGTTATATTTTAGAGAAGTTGATTCAAGAAAGTGGCCTTACACTTAAAATTCATCCACATATGTTGAGGCATACTTTCGCAACGCATCTTTTGAATAATGGGGCAGATATGAGAACTGTTCAAGAATTACTAGGACATGTGAGCTTAAGTTCGACTCAAATTTATACACATGTGACAAAAGAAGCTCTTCAGCAAAATTATAATTTATATTTTCCAAGGTCAAAAGCTCAAACTAATCGATTCAACGCTAATACTTTTAAGAAAAATAATGGAGGACAATCATGACAACGATTTGTGCAGTAAAGAAAAATAACGAAGTAGCAATGGCTGGTGACGGTCAAGTTACGATGGGAGAAAAAGTGATTGTGAAAGGAACTGCTCGCAAAATTAGACGTATTTTTGATAATAAAGTACTTGTTGGTTTTGCAGGTGGAGTTGCTGATGCTATCACTTTAGAAGAAATGTTTGAAGATAAGTTAAAGGAATTTAAGGGTAATTTACAAAGAGCTGCTATTGAAATGGCAAAACAATGGAGAAGTGATCGTGGGTTACAAAAATTAGAAGCAATGCTTATTGTGATGAATAAAGATGAAGTGCTTCTTGTTTCGGGAACAGGAGAGGTGATTGAACCAGACGACGGAATTTTAACGATTGGTTCTGGTGGAAATTATGCTTTGTCAGCTGCTAGAGGCCTCCTAAGATTTGGAGATTCAAATTTAACAGCAGAAGATATTGCTCGTGAAAGTTTAAAAATCGCTTCAGAGATTGATATTTTTACAAATGATAATATCATTACTGAAACGTTAGCGTAAGGAAGTGACTATATGCAAGCAAATATTAGTAAAACACCAAGAGAAGTAGTGAATGAATTGGATCAATTCATTGTTGGTCAACAAGATGCTAAAAGAGCTTTAGCAGTAGCGTTACGGAATCGATATCGTCGATTATTACTAGATGAGGAAATGAAAAAAGAAGTTACTCCAAAGAATCTATTGATGATTGGACCAACCGGGGTAGGTAAAACAGAGTTAGCAAGACGACTTGCCAAATTGGTTGATGCACCATTTGCTAAAGTAGAAGCGACAAAATTTACAGAAGTAGGATATGTTGGTAGAGATGTGGAATCTATGGTTCGTGATTTAGTTGAAAATTCCATTCAAATCGTGACTAAACTAAAACAAAATGAAGTAAAACCTGAAGCGTATAATGCTGCAGTTAAAAAGTTAGCTAAGATTCTAAAACCGGGAATTATGAAAAAAGTGGCTAACCCACAACAGGACTCTATTTTAAATATGTTTCAACAAATGGGAATTCCGAATCCAGGAATTGAACCTGAAATGAGAGAAGAAGTTACTGAAGATGTGGCTAATAGTAGAAGAGAAATCGAGCAACAACTAAAGAACGGGATTCTTGATTCTAAAGAAGTCACCATTGAACTTACTGAAAAACCACTAAGAATGTCTGGTTCTGGCAATCAGATGGAACAAATGATGCAGTTACAATCTGTTCTTGATCAAATGACACCAAAGAAAAAAGTTACAAGAACTGTAACCGTAAAAGAAGCACTAGAGTTATTGACGGAAGAAGAAGCCAATCAGATTATTAATCAAGAAGATTTAAATGCTGAGGCTTTGAAATTAGCAGAGACTTCTGGAATTATTTTTATTGATGAAATCGACAAAATTGCAACGAAAGGTCAGAATGGTGGAGAAGTATCTAGAGAAGGTGTTCAACGGGATATTTTGCCAATTGTTGAAGGAAGTCAAGTAAGTACTAAATATGGTTTAATCAATACCGATCATATTCTATTCATTGCTTCTGGAGCCTTTCACGTGTCAAAACCTAGTGACTTAATGCCTGAATTACAAGGACGTTTTCCAATTCGAGTGGAATTACAAGATTTAACAAAAGAAGATTTTGAACGAATATTGACTGAACCTAAGAATGCTTTATTAAAACAATATAAAGCGTTATTAGCTACAGAAAATGTTGAAGTTGTCTTTACAAAGGAAGCGGTTAGTAAGCTAGCTGAAATTGCTTTTGAAGTGAATAGCACAATGGAAAATATTGGAGCACGACGGCTTCACACAATTCTTGAAACATTATTAGAAGAATTACTATTTGAAGCTCCATCGATGCAAATGGGAAGCATCCAAATTACAGAACAATATGTAGAAAGTAAGCTAAATTCAATTCGAGCTGATAGGGATTTGTCAAGATATATTTTATAGAGAGGGTTAGTGGGAAATGCGTAATGTGTTATCTGATTTAAGAAAAATCAACGAAATTGTTCAATACGATAATCTTTGGAGAGATTCAGAAACTGCTGATTTACCATTTAATAAATTGACTGAGATTTTAGGGGCTTTATTAAAAGTTGACCTATATATTGCTTCTAACGAAGGTCGCATGCTAGGTATTCATGATGAATATCATGTGAATAATGACCGAATGAGAGAGTATAAAGAAAAACGTCAATTTCCAGACTTTTATATGAAGGCCTTGAATCATTTGAAGGAGACAAAGGAAAATATTCCAGTAAAGGAAGAATTAACGATTTTTCCCGTTGAATTACACGATAATTTTAGAGAAGCGATGACAACCGTGATTCCAATTTTTGCCTCTGGTCGATTACTAGGGTTTGTAGTTATGGGAAAAGAGGGGCAATTATTCTCTGTTGATGATCTTATATTAGCAGAACATGCTGCAACTGTGATTGGAACAGAAATGTTGCATTGGTATACTCGGAAAATTGAGCAAGAAAAAAGAGAAAAGCAAAATGTTGAATTAGCATTAAACTCACTTTCCTATAGTGAATTGGAAGCAATTAAGGTAATACTGGGTTTGTTTGATCATTTAGAATTAAGATTTACCGCATTAAAGATTGCTCAAGAATATAATATTACTAGAACTGTCATTGTGAATGCGATTCGTAAATTAGAATCAGCTGGAGTTATTGAAAGTAGAAGTTTAGGGACTAAAGGAACCTTTATCAAAATTAAAAATGATAATATTAAAAAAGCTCTACTATCTAAAACGATATAAAATGATTTAAGGAGACGATTGTATGTGCGAAGTCATTATTGAAAATGAGCAACTAAAAATAGGAATTCACTTATTTGGAGCCGAACTTTCTTCAGTATATTCTAAGGGATTTCATACTGAATACATGTATCATCCAGATGGAATTCACTGGAATAAACAATCTCCGATTTTATTTCCTAATATTGGGTTCTATATGCATGATTCGTTCTATTATAAAGGAGAAGAATATCCAGCAAGAAAGCATGGATTCGCTCGTGATTATCCATTTCGATTAGAGTCAAAATAAAAAGAGTCAGCTACTTTTATTCAAACGAATGAAGATATAGAAGAGAACTATCCTTTCGAATTTGAATTGAGGTTACAATATCGGTTAGTAGAGAATCGATTACTCATGACATATTCAGTTAAAACAAAAAATGAAGAGATGTACTTTGGAATTGGAGGTCATCCTGCATTTAATGTTCCTTTAGAAGAAAATCTTACATTCGAAGATTATAGAATTCACCTCGAATCTAACAGGAATATAGAACAACTAGCAATGGATATGCCGTATTTAGTCTCGTTGAACGGTCCTTCAGTCGTTAAAAATGATTTTGCGTTACATCATGATTTGTTTAAAAATGATGTATTGTTGTTTAAGAGTAATCAATCAAAAATAATAGGAAAACTATATTCTAAAAAAGGGAAACGAGCAGTGACAGTAGAGTTAGATAACATGAATGCTTTAGGTATTTGGACAAATCCAGATGATTCACCGTTTGTATGCTTAGAACCTTGGGATGGCTATCCTGATGTTCGAGATGCATATGATAAGAATATTGAGAATAAAGTAAATGTATTAAAAATTACCGCCAATGAGCCCTATGAATCTACCGCAACTTTTATATTTGAGTAAAACAAAAGACACTAAGGATTACTTAGTGTCTTTCTTATGTTTGTCCCATGGCATTGGAACTTTATTTTCAGTGCCGTTTAGAATTCGTTGAATATTCGTTCGGTGACGATATATGATAAATAAATCAATGACCAGTGCAAACATTGTTAAAGTCCAGTCGTTAAATAGAAGTGATAGCAACACACCTGCTGAAATTGTCACCATTGCAGTTACACTTACCATTCGGGTAATGACTAATAAAACTAAGAAAATAACTAAACCATATAGTAATAATAACGGTTGATATGCAAGAATCATTCCTGCGAAAGTTGCGACAGCTTTTCCTCCTTTAAACGATGCAAATAGAGGAAACGTGTGTCCAATGACGGCAAAAGATGCAACCCAAAGTGGGGACCAATCTTGAATATGAAAAATAGTCATGGCAAGAATCATCGCTAGAGAGCCTTTAAAAATATCGAAAAATAATACTATAGATCCCGCTTTTTTTCCAAGAACTCTGAAAGCGTTGGTAGATCCTAAATTTCCGCTTCCATGTTGTCTAATATCTGTTTGAAAAAAATATTGGCCAACCCATAATCCAGAGGGGATAGAACCAAGTATATATGAGGTAATGGCCCCAATTAAAAAAGTAAACGACATATTTTGTCTCCTTCAACTAACTTCTAGAGATAGTTTATCATAAATGAATAGATTCATTCAATCGTCAAAACCTTTATTCTGAATGGTTTTTTAGAGTCAAATGTTGCAAAATTCTCAAAAAACAGTATCATAGAAGAGATGACAAAAAAAGGAGCGTATTAAATGAGCAAAGTAACGAATCAATATAATGATGATGCGATTCAGGTTTTAGAGGGACTTGAAGCTGTTCGTAAACGTCCAGGGATGTATATTGGCTCAACAGATCATCGTGGACTACATCATTTAGCTTATGAGATTGTGGATAACGCAGTCGATGAAGCTTTATCGGGTTATGCAACAAAAATTGAAGTTACCATTCATAAAGATCAATCGCTTACTGTAAAAGATAATGGCCGTGGGATGCCTACCGGGAAACATGCTTCGGGTATTCCAACGATTCAAGTGATTTTTACAGTACTTCATGCTGGTGGTAAATTCGGTCAAGGCGGTTATAAGACATCTGGTGGTCTTCACGGCGTTGGGGCATCTGTTGTTAACGCGTTATCTGACTGGTTAACAGTAGAAGTTTTACGAGATGGAACGTTATATAAACAATCTTTCAAAAACGGTGGTGAACCTGTAGGAACGGTTAAGAAAGAAAAAACAAGCCGCCGTGGTTCTGGAACATCTGTTACCTTCTTACCAAGTTCCAAAACATTCTCTACAACAAATTGGTCATATGAGACCTTAGCGGAACGTCTAAGAGAATCTGCATTCTTACTAAAAGGACTTACAATTGTCTTAACAGATGAACGTACTGGCGAATCCGATACCTTCCATTATGAAGAAGGAATTCGAGATTTCATTCAATATCTGAACGAAGAAAAAGATACTTTATCACCAATTGTTGATTTTGACAGCACAGTTGATGGTGTAGAGACAGAGTTTGCATTCCAATACAATGACGGGTATTCAGAAACTGTATTATCATTTGTAAATAACGTTCGTACAAAAGACGGCGGTACTCATGAAGTGGGAATGAAGAGTGCCTTAACAAAAGCATTTAACGAATATGCACGTAAAGTTGGTCTTTTAAAAGATAAAGATAAAAACTTAGAAGGTAGCGATGTTCGCGAAGGATTAACTGCGATTATTTCGCTTCGTATTCCTGAAGAAATCCTTCAATTTGAAGGACAAACAAAAGATAAATTAGGAACTCCAGCTGCACGTGGGATTGTGGATAATACGATTTCTGAGCAACTAGGTTTCTTCTTAACAGAGAACGGAGAAATTGCACAAGAATTAATCCGTAAAGCTCTTAAAGCACGTGAAGCTCGTGAGGCGAGTCGTAAAGCACGTGAAGAGAGCCGAAATGGTAAGAAGGGTAAGAAGAAAGAAACTCTTCTTTCTGGTAAATTAACACCTGCTCAAAGCAAGAATCCTAAGAAGAATGAACTTTACTTAGTTGAGGGAGATTCTGCGGGTGGTTCTGCAAAACAAGGTCGAGACCGTAAATTCCAAGCGATTCTTCCATTGCGTGGTAAAGTGATCAATACTGAAAAAGCATCGATTTCAGATATTCTGAAGAATGAAGAAATTAATACGATAATCTATACAATTGGTGCTGGTGTCGGTAGTGACTTTAAGATTGAAGATTGTAACTATGACAAGATTGTCATTATGACCGATGCGGATACAGATGGTGCCCACATTCAAGTCTTGCTGTTAACATTCTTCTATCGCTATATGAAACCATTGATTGAAGCTGGAAAAGTGTATCTTGCGTTACCACCTTTATATAAGATTTCTAAAGGAACTGGTAAAAAGCAAGTTGTTGAATATGCGTGGACAGAAAAAGAACTTGAAGAAAAGACTAAATTGGTCGGAAAAGGCTACTTATTACAACGTTATAAAGGTCTTGGTGAAATGAATGCAGACCAATTATGGGATACAACCATGAATCCAGATACTAGAACGTTAATTCGTGTAGTAATTGACGATAAAGCACAAGCAGAACGTCGTGTAAGTACATTGATGGGTAACAAAGTAGAACCTCGTCGTAAATGGATTGAGCGCCATGTTGAGTTTGGTCTAGAAGAAGATAAGAGTATTTTAGAATCAGATGTAAATGCGATTAGCACAACCGCTAGCGTGAAAAAAGAGGATACCAAGCCATCAGTAAAGAAAAAAGAAAAAACAATTGACCATGTAGAACAATTGTCGTTATTAGGAGAGGAGGAATAGTATGAGTCAAATTCAAGATATTCAAGAATTGAATCTGGAAGATGTAATGGGTGACCGATTTGGGCGTTATTCAAAATACATTATCCAAGACCGTGCTCTTCCTGATATTCGTGATGGTTTAAAACCTGTACAACGTCGTATTTTATATGCGATGTCAATCGACGGAAACACTAGTGATAAACAGTTCCGTAAATCCGCTAAAACAGTCGGAAATGTAATTGGTAATTTCCACCCACACGGTGACTCTTCAGTATATGAAGCAATGGTTCGTATGAGTCAAGATTGGAAACTTCGCGATGTATTAATTGAAATGCACGGGAATAACGGTAGTATGGACGGAGACCCAGCTGCTGCGATGCGTTATACGGAAGCACGTCTGTCTAAAATTTCAGAAGAATTACTGAGGGATTTAGATAAGAAAACCGTTGAATTTGTTTTGAACTTCGATGATACTGAAGAAGAACCAACTGTCCTTCCTGCACGTTATCCGAACCTTCTTGTGAATGGAGCTACAGGGATTTCGGCTGGTTATGCTACAGAGATTCCAACTCATAACTTAGGAGAAGTGATTGATGCCACAATTCATGCTATTGATCATCCTAGGGCAACTGTGAAAGAGTTAATGCAATTTGTTAAAGGTCCTGATTTCCCAACAGGAGGGATTATCCAAGGGCTTGAAGAGTTAGAGCAAGCGTATGAAACAGGACGTGGGAAAGTAGTCATTCGTTCGAAAACGAAGATTGAGCCAATTAAAGGTGGAAAATCACAAATCATCATCACAGAAATTCCTTATGAAGTAAATAAAGCTTTATTGGTGAAGAAGATTGATGAAATCCGCTTAAATAAAAAGATTGACGGGATTGCTGAAGTAAGGGACGAATCAGACCGTACTGGACTTCAAATCGTTGTTGAATTAAAGAAAGAAGCCAATGCTGAAGGGATTCTGAACTACTTATTGAAGAATACAGACTTACAAGTCAACTATAACTTCAATATGGTCGCTATCGATGAGCGCCGTCCAGTACAAGTAGGATTAAAAACCATTCTAATGTCGTATATTAACTTCCAAAAAGAAGTAATCACGAAACGAACACAATATGACTTGAAAAAAGCACAAGATCGTCTACATATCGTTGATGGGTTGATGAAAGCTTTATCGATTCTTGATGAAGTGATTGCATTAATCCGTAACAGTAAAGATAAGAAACATGCGAAAGAACGTTTAGTGGAAACGTATGACTTCACAATGGTTCAAGCAGAAGCAATTGTAAACTTACAATTATATCGTTTAACGAATACGGATATTACCATTCTTCAAAACGAAAAGCTTGATTTAAATGAGCAAATCGCAACTTTCTTAAGTATCTTAAAGTCTGAAAAGACGCTTCTTCAAGTAATGAAGAGTGAACTTCGTGATTTGAAGAAAAAATATGCAACTCCTCGTTTAACGCAAATTCAAGCGGAAATTGAAGAGATTAAGATTGAAACTGAAGTATTAGTCACTGAAGAAGAAGTGTATGTTGTTGCAACAAAACAAGGATACTACAAACGTGTTAGCCCACGCTCGTTTGCTTCAAGCGCTCCAGAAGAAAACGGAATGCGTGAAGGGGATGAAGTGGTTCTTTGCCAAAAAGCTTCTACATTAGACAACTTAATTTTATTTACCTCAAAAGGAAATTACATACACTTACCAGTGCATGAAATTCCAGAAGCGAAATGGAAAGATGTAGGAAACCACTTAAGTCAGTCAATTTCTTTAGGAAGTAATGAATTCATTCTATCTGCTTTTATTAAAGAAAAAGACAGTGATGATTCGTATAAAGATTGGACTGTTGTCTTCTTTACAAAAGAAGGTTTAGTGAAACAAACGTTATTCAATGAGTTTACAACGTACCGTGGATACAAGACTCGTACAAGTAACGCGATGAAACTCAAGACAACTACAGATGAAGTGGTTAAAGTGGTTGTAACAAACCCTGAAGGTCTAGAGGTATTTATTGTAACGCACTGTGGATTTGGACTTCGTTATGAATTAAGTGAAATCCCAGTTGTCGGTACAGTGGCCAGTGGTGTGAAAGCAATCAATCTTCGTAAAGAAGACTTTGTTGCTGGAGCAATGGTGTACTCATTAGAACATAAAGTTGTTTCTGCATTCCTTACAACACAACGAGGGGCTGTAAAACGATTCAATGTATTAGAAATCTCAATGCTGACACGTGCAAAACGTGGACTCATGGTTTTACGTGAATTGAAGACAAAACCTCACCGTGTTATATTCTTGGATGGAGAAATTTCTTCAAATAGTGAATACACGATTGTTGCAGAAAATGGCGATACTAAAGTAGTTAGACCAATGGACTTGACGCTTGTAGATCGTATAAGTAATGGATCAGCTTTACTTTCTGAAACAGAAGGAGAAGTAAAAGATGTTTATCAGTCCTTTGACTATACTGTTTTAAAAGAAGGACAATAATGAGTATATAAATTAGAAAAGGGCATCCAATTTGGATGTCCTTTTTTAGAATTGAATATCAGTTGAATATTTTGAAGCAGCATTCCAGAGTAAATATTCGGTAATCCCTGCTTCTTTTAATGCTTGAATTTCTTGACTAATCACGTCAGCAGTGTAAAGTTGATAATTACCTTCTCCTAGGAAATCAGCTGTAAAAGCTTGAATCCATGGACGTGAAATTGGTGAAGGATTTAATGTTTTTACATAACCTTTCTCAATCACCATATAACGTTTTACGATTTCATAAGGATTTTTATCGGGATCTTTAACATCCAAAGCATAATTAACCCAATGGCTTGGAAAAATCATAGGGGAGATAACATCTACTTTATCTGCGATATTGACAAACTTTTGTCCAATCCCTCCGATTTTTGATTCAGTAATTGCATGCGCTAAGATATCAGCAGAAAGATGTACTCCATAGGGTTGTAGTTTTTCTCTTATATAAGCTACAAAATCGGTGATAGCAGCAATTCTTGCTTCATCATCATTTTTAATATGTGCATAATCACCTTTATCATAAACTAAATCTTCAGATACAGTTTCAAATCCAAGAGGGAAGCGTACATAGTCTAATTGAATATCTTTAAATCCTGCTTTAGCAGCCCCAATAGCTATTTCAGCAATGTATTCCCAATTTTCTTTTAAGAATGGATTAAGGAAAGTTTCTCCCCCATCTGTGTACCATAATTGTCCTAAAGCATTTCTAAATGATAAATCGGGTCTTTCTTTAGGTAGATAACGGTCACCAAAACAGACAATTCGTGCGATTGGATATATCTGTTCTTTCTCAAGGCGCTGTAATAAAGCTTTAGGATCACTAATATCATCAACAGTATGTTTTTTAACGGTTTGATTTGTTGTATCTAGTGGCATTGTAACATGACCATAACCATCTCTTACGTCAATGACTAACGAATTGATGGGCGTTGATTTAATAAATTGAATCATATTTTCTAACTCTTGACCCTTTGCACGAAAGGCTTGTAAATAGACTCCTTTCACACCGTCAGTCGGATAGGGGATAGAGATTCCTGAATCATAAATATGTTCTTGAGGAATATTTGCAGGCATTCTTAATAAACTATTTGCACGTATATTTAGTTTGCTTTCTGCCGTGTCTTGAGCATAAATCGGGGAATTTCCCAAAGTTAAGGTCGCTAAAGAGAGAGCAGATACTAAGAAAACTTTATGTTTTTTCATCTGATTATTCTCCTTTACCGTTTGCTAGTCGAGCTTTCAGAACTCGTACTGGTCGATCTAATTCACTAATTGGTGAATTGATGGCTTCGATAATTTTTTGACGTTCTGCGGCATTATCGTTTACCTGGATAATTAATTTCTTTAGCTCGTCATTTGTTTGTGTTCCACCAGATATACTTACAAAGAATTCAGCTTCTTTATTTAACTGGGTTTGAGATAACTCAGTATAATCTTTTAGTTGACTCACAATTGATTGTAGATTAGAAATAACAATCTGCATATCAGCACTTGGTAGATTTTTATCTTTTAAATTACTCAAACGAGTCGCATCATCTGATAAGATTTTTAAAGATTTTTGCATAGATTTCAACAACTGCTGACGTTCTTGGATATTTGTAAATACTTTACCCGTTTTCTTAGAATAATTCACTAAAGTGTAATCCTCTTTTATATCAGTTTCCCAATTGGACTGTAGTGAACTTTCTAATGATTGAATGTCATTTAATTGTTGAACGACAACAGGTAAGGTATCTTGTACTTCTTGAACAGTAGATTCGGCACTTTTCTTTGTATTACCGCATGCTCCTAGACATAGAAAACCTGCGCTAATCAAGAATACCTTGGCTGCGATTTTATTCATGTTACACTCCTTTTCAGTAATGCGTTTTCTTTTTGATATTATACGTGTAATTTATTCAGTTTTCAATCTTTTGGCAATATTTTGGGACTTTATCCCCATTTTAAGCAATTATTAAGCGCTTTTTTCCCCTAAAGTGGAATTTTTTGCTCAAAATTGACAGAGTTTTTACTTCGTTGACTAAAATTACGGTTCTCTGTACAATATTATTATTGAATAGAAATGAGGAAAAACGATGATTTTATATTTTTTAGCAAGTATTATTTTTGTCATTTTAGATCAACTTGTAAAATTATGGGTGGTACAATCTTTTGATGTATTAAAAGGAAGCGAGTTTATACATGGAGTAGTTAGTTTACTTTATATAAGGAATACTGGCGCTGCTTGGGGAATGTTTGAGGGAAAGATGATCTTTTTTTATGCAATTACACTAGTAGCAGTTTGTGGTTTAATCTATTTAATGTTTAAAGAAAATGGTAAATCCAGATTGTTATTGTCCGCTTATTCTTTAATATTAGCTGGAGCAGTTGGCAATTTTATTGACCGAGTTCGGTTAGGATATGTTGTGGATATGTTTAAATTTGAATTTATAGATTTCCCCATTTTTAACGTTGCAGACATTTGTTTAACATGTGGTGTTATTCTCTTGTTTTACTATGTTATCTTTAAAGAACAACAAAAATAGGAGAATTGTATGAATTCATTAATAAAAAAAGAAATCAAATTAGAACTTGATAAAAGTATTCGTATTGATAAGGCTTTATCCTCGGTATTAGATGTATCTAGGAGTACTGTTCAGCACTGGTTAAAATTGGATTTAGTTTTGGTGAATGGAGTTGTTGTAAAAGCAAATTATAAAGCTCAAAGCGGAGACCAAGTATCCATAATCGAAGAAAAACAAGATCCTATAGAAATACAACCAGAAAATATACCTTTAGACATTGTTTATGAAGATGAAGAGTTAATTGTAGTGAATAAACCAAGTGGAATGGTGGTCCATCCTTCTAAAGGA
Organism: uncultured Streptococcus sp.; assembly: GCA_963523415.1. Lineage (GTDB taxonomy): Bacteria > Bacillota > Bacilli > Lactobacillales > Aerococcaceae > Granulicatella. The sequence continues at coordinate 46,912 of CAURBR010000004.1, forward strand.
CATTATTCAGGAACGTTAGTGAACGCATTATTGTTTCATTCAAATAAGTTATCTGATAGTACTAATGAAGAGATTTATCGTCCAGGATTAGTTCATCGCATAGATAAGGACACCAGTGGGCTATTAGTAATTGCCAAAACAAATGAAATTCATCAAGCATTAGCAAATCAGATTCATGAAAATAAGATGAGTCGTGAATATATTGCAATCGTTGAAGGGCACTTTGCTCATGAAACAGGGATGATAGATGCACCGCTTGCTAGACATCAATCAAATCGACTTAAAAGAGTAGTGACCAAAAACGGAAAGAATGCTATTACACATTTTAAAGTATTAGAAACTGTTTCGGATTATAGTTTGATCTCTTGTCGCTTAGAGACGGGGCGTACACATCAAATTCGCGCCCATATGGAGTATATAAAGCACCCAATTGTTAACGATCCTCTATATCATCCAAAAGGAAAAAATGCAACAAAATTTGGGCAATATCTTCACGCTAAGACTTTGAAGTTTGCACATCCAAAAACTAAAGAAATGATGACGTTCTCCGTAGAACCTCCAAAAGAATTTAATGATTTTTTAAAGGCGTATCGAGATAAGTAAAAAGAGAAAGAGTGTAAAAATGAAATCTTCAAAAATTATGGATGAGGGAGCTATTTCTCGCTCGTTGACAAGAATTTCTTATGAAATAATTGAACAACATAAAGATATATCTAATCTTGTAATTATTGGAATTAAAACTAGAGGAATTACTCTTGCCAAAAGAATTGCACAAAAAATTTCAGAAATAGAAAAAAAGAAAATCCCTGTTGGAGAAATAGACATTACATTGTATCGCGACGATCGACATGATAGTGAACTTCCCAATTCTCCAGTTCTAAACAAAACTTTAATTCCTTTTGATATTAAAGGAAAAGATATTATATTGGTCGATGACGTTTTGTTTACAGGAAGAACTGTAAGGGCAGCTTTAGATGCTATTATGGATATTAACAGACCAAGAAGAATACGGTTAGCAATTTTAATTGACAGGGGTCATAGAGAATTGCCAATACGTGCTGATTATATTGGAAAAAACGTACCTACATCAATGAAAGAAGTGGTTCATGTACGTTTAGAAGAGGATGATTCTTGTGAAGAGGTCCTCATTGAAAAATAGACTATTATATATTTCCTTTTACGAATACTGTAAAAGGATTTTTTTATAGAAAAATTCTAAGATATTGAGTTTTATTCCTCAAATAAGATAGGAAATTCAGCTCTTTTAAATCAATTAAATCGTTCGTAAAGAAAACGCAAACAATCATAAAACCCTTTATTAGATTAGTTGTCTGAAAACGGTTGTAACAAAGAAATCTTTATAATATACTACTATCATGAATTGTTACTAGTAACTATAAATGATCATTTCATAAGACGTTATGAGTTTATGATTGTTTTACGGAAGATAGAAAAGGAGAATGACAAAATGGCTATTCCTAACTTACAAGTCGCTTTAGACCACAACCGTATTGAAGATGCGTTAAAAGATGCGTTAGCGGTAGGTAATGAAGTAGACATTATTGAAGCAGGAACGATTTTAATTTTAAATGAAGGGGATAAAGCGATTAAATGTTTGCGTAGTGCATTCCCTGATAAAATCATCATTGCGGATACAAAATGTGCCGATGCTGGTACAACTGTTGCTAAAAATGTTAAATCAGCAGGTGCTGATTGGATGACAGTTATCTGCTGTGCAACAATTCCAACTATGGAAGCAGCAAATAAAGAAGTAAGTTCTTTACAAGTTGAACTTTATGGAGATTGGACTTTCGAACAAGCACAACAATGGAGAGATGCTGGTATTGACCAAGCCATCTTCCATCAAAGTCGTGATGCTCTATTTGCTGGAGCTACTTGGACTGAATCTGACTTAAACAAAATTCGTCGTTTAATAGACATGGGATTCAAAGTTTCAGCAACTGGCGGATTAACAAAAGACACATTAAAGGTATTTGAAGGAATTCCAATTTACACATTCATTGCAGGACGCGGAATCTATGCTACAGAAAATCCAGCACAATCTGCTCGTGAATTTAAAGAAGAAATCAAACGTATTTGGGGATAATCCCAAGGAGGAACAATAATGGCAAATATTAAAGATGTAACAAAAGAATCTTGGATTTTATCAACTTTCCCAGAATGGGGAACTTGGTTAAATGAAGAAATTGAACGTGAAGAAGTAAAACCAGGAACATTTGCAATGTGGTGGTTAGGATGTACTGGTATCTGGTTAAAATCAGAAAAAAATACGAACATCTTATGCGATTTATGGTGTGGAACTGGTAAACGTAGCCACGGCAACGGAAAGATGAAAATTGGACACCAAATGCAACGTATGAGCGGTTGCCAAAACTTACAACCAAACTTACGTACACAACCATTCGTAATCGATCCTTTTGAAGTAAAAAATGTAGATGCTTTAGTAGTAACTCACATTCACTCAGATCACTTAGACATTAACACAGCAGCAGCTGTAGCAAACAACTGCCCAGAAGCTAAATTCATTGGGCCTCAAGAAGTTGTAAACACTTGGTTAGGGTGGGGAGTTCCAGCTGAACGTACAATCGTTGTACATCCAGGGGATTCAGTAAAAGTTAAAGATATCGAAATCGTTGCATTAGAAGCATTTGACCGTACTGCCTTAGTTACTGCTAAAGAAGGTGAAGTTCTTAAAGGCAAAATGCCTCAAGACATGAACCAAATCGCTGTTAACTACTTATTCAAAACAAGTGGTGGTAACTTATATCACGCAGGAGATTCTCACTACTCAAATATGTTTGCTAAACATGGTAACGAACATGAAATCGATGTGTGCTTAGGTGCTTACGGTGAAAACCCTCGTGGTATCACTGACAAAGTGACTTCAGTTGATATGTTACGTATGGCTGAATCATTAAACGCTAAAGTAGTTATTCCAGTTCACTATGACATTTGGGCTAACTTCCAAGCAGATCCAAAAGAAATTACTGAAATCTGGAAATTTAAGAAAGATCGCTTAGAATACAAATTCAAACCATTTATTTGGCAAGTTGGTGGTAAATATACTTACCCAACAGATAAAGATAAATTAGAATTTAACTTCTATCGTGGATTCGACGACGTATTCTCAATTGAAAACGACGTGCCATTCCCATCATTTTTATAATATTGTCATTAAATTATTTGGAAAGCCTAGAGCTAACCCACTCTAGGCTTTACCAAAGTGTAATAATGAATACGATTTCTTCATAACACAAGGAGGTTTTTATGTTAAGAGAAATTATCGAAAACGGACGATTCTCGTTCCACAAAGGATCTTTATCTTGGGAAGAGGCAATTAGAACTGCATGTCAACCTTTAGTAGATCAAAAGATCATCGAACCTGAGTATCCGGGCTACATTATTAGTAATGTTCATGAATTTGGACCTTACATTGTAATTGCTCCAGAAATTTGTATCCCGCACGCACAAGAAGGAAAAGGGGTAAATGATACTGCTGTAGCATTTATGAACGTTGAAGAAGCTGTGGATTTTGGACCAAGTGCTGATTACAAACCACGTTTATTCTTCGTATTAGCTTCTACTGATAATGAAAAACACTTAAACAATTTATCAGAATTAGTGACTTTATTAGATGACGAATCTGTTATCAACGCGTTTGTAGAAGCGCAATCAAAAGAGGATTTAGAAAAAATTTTAAAAGGAATAGGTGAATAATATGGACTTTTTATTCAGTTTTTGGCAATTTTTCTATGCAAACATTTTTACTAAACCACAATACTTTGTTGGTTTAATTGTTTTAGTTGGTTATCTACTATTAGGTCGTAAATGGTACGACGCTCTAGCAGGTTTTATTAAAGCAGTTGTAGGTTACATGATCTTAAACGTTGCTGCTGGTGGATTAGTTTCAAACTTCCGTCCAGTTCTTGCAGCTTTAGGTGACCGTTTTGGTCTACAAGCAGCCGTAATCGACCCATACTTTGGACAAGCAGCTGCTGAAGCAGCTTTAGGTGCTGCAGGTCATGCTACAGGTTTAACAGTTCAAGTATTGTTGGTAGCTTTCTTAACAAACTTAGCTCTTGTTATTTTCCGTAAATTAACTAAAGTTCGTACTGTATTTATCACTGGACACATCATGGTGCAACAATCGGCTACTGCAACTTGGTTAATGGCGTTAGCTTTAGGAAACAATGTAAACCAATTAGAATTTGTTATCCTTTTAGGTATCGTTCTTGGGGTTTACTGGGCAGTAGCAGCAAACTTAACTGTAGAAGCTACTCAAGAATTAACAGAAGGTGGCGGTTTTGCAATTGGTCACCAACAAATGTTTGGGGTTTGGTTAGTTGATAAATTAGCTCCTAAATTCTCTGGTAAAAATGATAAGAAGATTGAAGATCTTGAATTACCAGGTTTCTTATCAATCTTCAAAGAATCAATCGTTGCAACATCAATCCTTATGATTGTGTTCTTCGGTGCAATCTTATTAGTATTAGGTAAAGACTACTTAGTAAGTGTAAACGGTAAAGAATTAGTTGTAGCAGCATCTAAATTCAAAATGACTACATTAAAAGAATCAGATGACTTCTTCTTCTATATTCTACAAACAGCTTTAACATTTACAGTATATGTACAAGTCTTACAATTAGGGGTACGTTTATTCGTTGCTGAATTATCTGAAGCATTCCAAGGTATCTCTAATAAATTATTACCAGGTTCTATGCCAGCCGTTGACTGTGCTGCTGTATATGGTTTTGGATCTCCAAACGCTGTAACAGTCGGTTTCTTATTCGGGGTATTAGGACAACTTTTAGCAATCGTAGGATTAATCGTATTCCAATCACCAGTTTTAATTATCACTGGTTTCGTACCTGTATTCTTCGATAACGCTACTTTCGCAGTATACGCAAACCATAAAGGTGGTTTACGTGCTGCTTCAATCTTGTCATTCTTATCAGGGGTTATCCAAGTATTAGGTGGAGCTCTTGCAGCAGGCGCCTTTGGATTAGCAGCATTCGGTGGATGGCATGGTAACTTTGACTGGGATACAATTTGGGTTGGATTTGGATTCTTAATGCAAAACTTCCAATACTTCGGTTTAGGAATCGTATTAATTATCTTATTAGTAATCCCTCAACTACAATACAGCAGAAACAAAGAACATTACTTTGAAGTCGCTGAAGACTATGAAGCTTATTTAGAGTCTAAGCAAAACTAATTGAAAAACTATTATAAATGATTAAAATAAGGATATTGGATAGAATTTCTATCCGATATCCTAACAATTTAAGGAGATGTAAAATATGAAAGTATTAGCAGCATGCGGAAGTGGAATGGGCTCAAGCCAAATCATTAAAATGAAATTAGGAAATGTGTTCAGAAAATTAAATATTCCTTTAGAAGTTCATCACTGTGCGGTTTCAGAAGCAAAATCTTCAGCTAAAAATTATGATTTAGTTGTAATTTCATCAGCTCTATTAGAAGTATTTGATGGTTTAGATTTACCAAACACTAAAATTGTAGGTTTACAAAACTTGTTATCAGAAAAAGAAATGACTGAAAAAATTACTGAAGCTTTAGGACTATAAGAGAGGTTCTATTATGGCATATGAAGCATTAAAAGAACGCGTATTAAAAGCAAACTTAGAATTACCTAAACATGGTCTTGTCATTTTTACATGGGGAAATGTTTCTGAGTACGACAGAGAAGCAGGTGTTATCGCAATCAAACCTTCTGGAGTTGATTACGAAAAAATGACTGCTGAGGATATTGTCGTAGTTGATATCGATGGAAATAAAATTGAAGGGGCACTAAAACCTTCTTCAGACTTAGATACACACTTAGAAATTTATCGTAATTTTAAAGATGTAAATGGGGTAGTGCATACACACTCTCTATGGGCAACTACAATGGCTCAACAAGGCCAAGAAATCCCTGCCTTCGGGACAACACAAGGGGACTACTTCTACGGAACTATTCCTTGCACACGTGAAATGACTGAAGCAGAAATTAAAGGTGCTTATGAGTTAGAAACAGGTAAAGTAATCGTGGAAACTTTCAAAGATAAAGATCCAAATGCGATTCCTGCTGTTTTAGTATTTAATCATGGCCCATTTGCGTGGGGTAAAGATGCAATGGAAGCAGTTCATAATATTACTGTTTTAGAATATGTGGCAAACATGGCATGGCACAACCTTGCGTTGAATCCTACGATGAAACCAATGTCACAAACAATCTTAGATAAACATTACTTAAGAAAACATGGAGCGAATGCTTACTATGGACAATAAGAATTTTTATGAGCTTGGTTTGTATGAAAAATCAATGCCAAACACACTTAGTTTTAAAGAAAAGTTAGAAACAGTTAAAGCAACTGGATTTGACTTTTTAGAAATCAGTATCGATGAAACTGATGAAAAATTAAGTCGTCTAGAATGGACAAAAGAAGAACGCCAACAATTAATAAACGATATGTTTGAAACTGGTGTTCCAATTCGTTCAATGTGTTTAAGTGGTCACCGTAAATATCCATTTGGATCACACGATGAGGCTACTCGTGCACGTAGTCTAGAAATTATGGAAAAAGCCATTCAATTAGCAGACGATTTAGGTGTTCGTGTTATCCAATTAGCAGGATACGATGTTTACTACGAAGAAGGAGATGCAGTAACATTAGATTACTTCATTCAAAATCTTAAGAAAGCTACAGAAATGGCTTCTCAAAAAGGAATTCTTCTTGGATTCGAAACAATGGAAACTCCATTCTTGAACACAGTAGAAAAATCATTGCGTTTTGTTGAATTAGTGAAATCACCATACTTACAAGTATATCCAGACTCAGGTAACTTAATGAACGCATCATTAGAACCAGGTGCAAAAAATGTCTATGAAGACATCGAACTAGGAAGAGGGCATATTGTTGCTGCTCACCTTAAAGAAACAATTCCTGGACATTACCGTGAAATTCCATTCGGTACTGGGCAAATCGATTTCAAACGTATGGTTGATACATTCTTATCAATCGGCGTAAATCGTTTCACTGGTGAATTCTGGTACGTAGGTCAAGAAAACTGGTTAGAAGACATCAAATTTGCCAATCAATTTTTAAGATCTCATTTTCCACAAAAATAAATTTAATAAAATCCTTCCTATTTATTAGGAAGGATTTTATTTTATAGTATACGAATAACGTTCGGGTATTATGCGTTTACAAAGAATTTTCTGCAATTTTTCTTTTGAAAATTGATTTAATTTTGTATTTTCAGATAGAAATGGGTTGTAATTTTCGTGATTATTCGATAAGATAATAAAAGAGATTAAGAAATTTTTAATTTCAAACAATAGATTCCGTATCTTAGGAGGGTACTTTTATGAAAAAATCTTTTTGGTCAACAATCGCATTAGGATTATCTTCATTAGCGTTACTAGCAGGATGCTCAAATAACTCCTCTAGTTCTAATCAAGGTAGTTCAAAAACAATTGATACTTTGAGAGTGGCTTTCGTTCCATCTCGTGATCCAGAAACAATTGTGACTGCAACAGAACCATTAAAAGAACTTTTAAAGAAAGAATTAGCAAACCAAGGCTACGATGTTAAGAACGTGGATATTACAGTTGGGACAAGTTTTGACGCTGTAGGTGAAGCATTAGCATCAGGTAGTGCTGATGTAGGTTTCCTTCCTGGCGGTACTTATGTCTTATACGATAAAGAAGTGGACGTATTATTAACAGCAACACGAGATAGTCTTGGAAAGAATTCAACAAATCCTAAAGATTGGAACGATGGTAAAGAAACTGGAAAAGGTTCAGAACAAACAACTTCTTATAAAGGGTTAGTTATTGCTGGTCCTACTGAAAAAGGTAAAGCTCTTGCAGAAAAAATTAACAGTGGTAAAGAATTAACTTGGGATGAGTTAAATTCTGCTAACTGGGGAGTTCTCGGGACTTCATCTTCTTCAGGATATATTTACCCAACGTTATGGTTACAAGAAAAATACGGAAAAAGTATCTCCGATTTACAAAATGTAGTTCAATCTGACTCATATGCAAGTTCTGCAGCGCGTCTTGCTTCTGGTCAAATTGATATTATGGTTGGATACGCAGACTTGCGTACTGATTATGCTAATAAATGGACATCTGAATATGGTCGCCCAGAATCAATTTGGAAAGAAACAAATGTAATTGGTGTTACTTCTGATATTTACAACGACACAATTTCTGTAAGTAAAGCTTCTCCAATTGTTGACGATGCGTTCAAAGAAGCATTGGCTAATGCAATGATAAATATCGCAAATACAGATGAAGGTAAAGAAGTTATCAAGATTTACTCTCACAAAGGATACAAGAAAGCACAATCATCTGATTACGATAAAGAAAGAGAAGCACAAAAATTACTTAAGAAATTAAAATCAGGTAATTAAATTTCAAAATGAGGGTTAGGGTAGCCATCCTGACCCCTTTTTTTGAGAAAGAGGATGTATTATGATTAAATTTGAAAATGTTTCTAAGACCTATCCAAATGGTGTGAAAGGTCTTCAAAATGTGAATATTGAAATAGAACAAGGAGAGTTCGTCTCTATTATTGGACTTTCAGGAGCGGGTAAATCTACATTAATTCGTACAATCAATCGTATGATCGATATTACCGAAGGAAAATTAACTGTAGATGATATCGATGTTACTAAGTTGAAGGGTAAAGCGTTACGAAAATTCCGTCGTAATAAAGTGGGAATGATTTTCCAATCTTTCAACTTAGTTACCAGAACAACCGTTATCAAAAACGTTTTGACTTCTATTGTTCCTGATATTCCTTTCTTCCGTTCACTATTTGGAATCTATACAAAAGAAGAAAAATTGATAGCATTAGAAGCACTTGATAAAGTAGGAATTTTAGATAAAGCTTTCATTCGTGCAGACCAATTATCCGGGGGACAACAACAACGTGTAGCCCTTGCTCGTACATTGGCGCAAAACCCTGAAATTATTTTAGCGGATGAACCAGTAGCTGCACTTGATCCTATTACAGCTAAGAGAGTCATGGAAGATTTTAAGAGAATCAATAAAGATTTAAATATTTCAATTTTACTGAATATTCACCATGTCGAGTTAGCGTTAGAATATGCTGATCGAATTATCGGTATTCGAGATGGACAAATCGTATATGATGGACCAAGCAGTAATGTCACTCCAGAAATTCTTGATTTAATATATAAAGGAAAGGTGGAGGGCTTACATGAAGCTTAGTAAACTCTTCGCAGCAAAAGAATATACATTGGAAAATGGAGCTACGATTAAAGAACCTAAATCTAAGACAATTTGGGTGGTTCTAATCCTTGCTGTTGCCACTTATTATTCTGCAGTTGTAACAGGATTTAATTTCCAAACCATCTTACAAAGAGGGGGACAATTTTTTGTTATTATCGGGAAAATGTTTCCACCTTCTTTTGAATATACGAATTCCATCTGGCAGCCTTTGATTGATACGATTAAAATGTCATTATTAGGATCGTTAACAGGTGCTATTTTAGTGATTCCTTTTGCAATTCTTGCTTCTAGTAATATTGTTAAAAGTAAATGGATAATCAGTCTTAGTCGACTATTTCTAAGTATTGTTCGTACACTTCCAACATTAGTAACAGCCCTAATTGCAACATATGTATTTGGATTAGGTACTCTTGCTGGTACTTTTGCAATCGCGACGTATACTTTTGCTTATTGCGGAAAGCAATTATATGAACAAATTGAAACAGTCGATATGGGGGCTTTTGAAGCGGCAGAAGCATTGGGTGCCACTAAAGGAAAAGCTTTCGTCAATGCGATTATCCCTCAAATTCTACCAACTTATCTTGCATCTTCTTTATATTGTTTTGAAGGAAATGTTCGATACGCTTCTATTTTAGGATACGTTGGAGCCGGTGGTATAGGGATTATCCTAAACGAAAATATTGGCTGGCGTGAATATAGTAACGTTGGAATGATTCTTGTAATTTTATTCCTAACAGTTGTAATTATTGAAAGCGTAAGTTACTACTTACGTACAAAATTATCGTAAGAGGAGGAGAGACATCATGAATGAAGCTGTATTAAAGCAATATGAAAAAGCTCCTCGAACCTGGATTGTTAAGTTATTTGTTGTTCTTCTAATTGTAATGATTGTTGCTTGGTCAGGAACAACCATCGAGTTAAGCAAAATTCCAGAAAATGGATCTGAAATTTCAAAAAATATCATTAAAGGGATTCTTTCTCCAGATACTACTTTGTTATTTAATCCAACGAATAAGGGTGTTGCTTACCTATTATTAGAAACGGTATGTATCGCTTTTTTAGGAACTTTAGTTGGATCTATCTTAGCGATTCCATTCGCGTTTTTATCTGCTACAAATATTGTCCCAAAACCAATTGCAGTTGTTGTAAGAACTCTTGTCATGGCTATTCGGACAGTTCCAACACTTATTTATGGACTAATGTTTATTCGTGTAACGGGTCCTGGACCTTTTACTGGGTTATTAACGATGTCTGTAGCATCAATTGGGATGATTTCTAAGCTTTATATTGAAGCAATCGAAGACTTAGATTACAAGATTTTAGAATCTTTAGACGCCAGTGGATGTAACTTATATCAAAAAATTAGATTCGGAATTCTACCGCAGTTGATTCCATCATTCATTTCTACAGTTATTTATCGTTTTGATATGAATTTAAGGGATGCCACAGTTTTAGGGTTGGTTGGAGCTGGAGGTATCGGATCTCCATTGTTATTTGCTATGAGTGCATACAAATGGAACGAAGTAGGAGCAATTCTATACGGACTAATTATCTTAGTATTAGTTATTGAATTTATTTCTACTAAAATACGGAATCGTCTTGCTCGTGGATAATGGATAGGTATGAAAAAACGACTTACAGAATTTTTCTGTAGGTCGTTTTTATTATAAATTATAAAATTAGTTATTTAACCTTTGTGAAAATTTCACGAATTAACGGTGCAAAGCTATAAGCAACCGCTGAAAAGCCAATTACTAAAAAGAATGACAATATAGGTACCGTCTGATAGATAAAGAATAAAGTTGCAGCAACAAGAACTGCAGCCATAATTAGTGATTGAATCGGCATTACGAGGATAAGTAAATAGCTGTTTTTAACGAGACGTTTAATGGTGCTAAAATATTTCGTTGTCATAGCAAGGCCAATAATTGAAGCTATTACTGTTAAAATTAATATGATAAAAGATAATACAAATAACATAAATCCTATGATTTTAAAAGATTCAAAATCATTAGCAAAATCCCAGTAAAATTGAGCCATATAGACCAAGGCTGCAATTAAAACTAAATACACGATCCATAGGAGCATTTTTTTAGTAATATCACGTTTAAATTCATTCCAAAATGGTTTAATAAGCGTTCGATTTTCATCCTCAGAAAGTTTAAGTGTTGTATGAATCAATGCAGCAATTGCTGGACCAATCGTAACAACAGGAATACATAGAACGATAAATAATAGATTTAATAAAATGAAATCAGCAACTAATGTAGCGAAATACCAGAACTTGCTGTCTTGATTATATTGCATGTGAGACCATCCTTATTAATTAATTACTTTAATAGTATACGTTGAGGGACTTTAAAATGCAATGATGTTTCTTTATCCTATTTTGAATACATATATAGGTTTACATAATATATATTATACTAAGTTATGTGTCAAAAACTTTCTATATCCTCTATCATGAATGAATGAATACGCCCAGCGTTTATAAATAACACTGAGCGTATAATCATCTATATAGCATTTAAAGTATCGATATCTATATTCTTATTAATTGATAATAAACATAGAACTTTTCTTGTAACTTTTTTGTTACAACTAATGCTTAATGCATCTGCGTATATATTTAATTGGTCTTTATATTTACGAACGATGCTTTGAATTCCTTCTGTAGAATCCACGACATAATCCGTCTTATAATCAAATACGACAATCTCGTCATCTAATTCGATATAACCATCAATAATCCCGTGAATCATCATTAAATCATCTGTCTGAATTGATTTAAAGAATTCACTGGCTTCCAGTACATAAGAAAATGCTTGCTCTCGGAATAACGCATGTGAATTTTGCACAATCCATTGACCGAATGTTGATTGGAAAAATTCGTATGCTTGTGTAACTGGAACTTTTGCAGCAACTTCTGGTGTAATGTCATTAGATTCCACTAAACGTCTGAGTAATTGTTCTAATGAATCTAATGTAATCTCACTTGTAAAATCAACTTGCTGCATTAATAAGTGAAGAGCGCTACCTCTTTGGGCTCCGGAAACAGTTGCTGAAGTAGTTTCCATAAAGCGTGGTTGTTCCAATGTAGGAGAGAGGTATATTGCTCTTCTCCCCTCTTTTATCGAGCTGTTTTGCGATAGTTCTTCGATAACTGGATCTTCAAGAATACGTTTTAATTCAGAAACACTCTGATAGCTTGTTGTTTTACTTTCGACCTCATAGTGATAGTCTTGTTGAATGGTTTGAAGCATTTGTCTTACTCGAGACTTCAATTCGCGTGGAGAATCAGATTCACTGTAATATTGATGCCAATCTTCTTGGAAAACATCCTTACCACTGATTTCGTGAATATACTGTTTGCTATGGGATACAATATCCGTTTTTGCAACAATTTCAGGAGTAATCATGTATTGTTCACGAATAGCACTCAGCAATATCCAGTTAAGGAATGTGCCACTCTTGAAACGCGCTTGATACGGTAAAATTTCGATTGATTCATTTAATAAGAAGGCATATTTTTTCTTAAATGAATCGTAATTCTTAAGCGTACCGACAATAATTAGCTTTTCACGTGCACGTGTCATTGCTACATATAATTTACGCATTTCTTCAGATAATAATTTCTTCTTCTCGAAGTTTCTTGTGGCTACGGCCTGAACTGTTGGATACGTAATGCGTGTGCTTAAATCAAAGTAATTCGTTCCTACACCAATCTCATCAGAGCACATAATAGATGCTTTTAAGTCTTGCATGTTGAATTTACGGTTTGTATCAATTAAGAATACGACTGGGAATTCTAGCCCTTTACTTGCGTGAATGGTCATCACTTGTACCGCATATGAATTCGTTGCGATTGGGGCTTCATCTAAGTCTTTTTCTTTCTTTTGAAGAGCCTCAATGAATCGGATAAAGTTACGAACGCCTTTAAAGCTGCTTGCTTCATATTGATGTGCATGTTCATATAAGGCGTGTAAGTTTACAGCTCTCTGTGCACCGTTGGACTGCCCATGAACATATTCTAAATAATGCGTATCCATATAGATTTCCCAGATTAGCTGCGCAATGGATTCGTTATTCGCGCTGTCTCTCCATTTATTTAATAGTGTTAAAAAGCTTTCTAGACGCTCTTTAAGTAGTAATTGTTGTTTAGAATCATAATAATCGACTTCTAGGAGTTCAAAATTTGAAACAAACCGGCAAACTGCTTCGTAGTAACTTGTATTTTTCGATGACTTACGAATGTGCGCTAATGCGACTTCGTCTAAACCTACAAGTCCAGAACGTAATACGGCTACTAGCGGAATATCTTGCAATGGATTATCAATTACTTTTAATAAAGAAACCATCGTTGTGATTTCAGTACGTTTAAAGTATGATTGCGCCTTTTGAACGTTTACTGGAATTCCATAAGCTGTGAAAATAGATTCAATCTTATCATTATTACTCTTAGTAGATGAGAGAATAGCAAAGTCTCCATAATTGACTGGACGCTTTGTCCCTTTTTTCATATCTAACATTATTTCAAATGATGATTTGATCATCTCTTGAATTCGTTGAGCAACATAGTGGATCTCATTTTCTACTTTTTCGAATCCTTCAGCTTCTTCTAAGTTATCAGTATTTTCGTTTAAATCAACATCTTCAATCAAAATGATTTCACTTGATTTGTCGTTATCTTTAGAATAATCGAGATTTCCTGTTTTAAGTGCAGCACTATCGTCATATTCCACTTGCCCCAACTCTTTATTCATAATTTGTTGGAACACTTTATTCGTAAAGGAAAGAACCTCGTCTCTAGAGCGGAAATTCTCTGCTAAGATGATTCTCTCTCCACTCTTTCCTTCAGCATACGATTCATATTTTTCGCGGAAAAGAGACGGATCTGCGAGGCGGAATCCGTAGATGGATTGTTTCACATCTCCTACCATAAAACGGTTGTGAGGCTTACTTACAAGTTCCAAAATCGCTTCTTGAACTCGGTTTACGTCTTGATATTCATCTACCATAACTTCTTTAAAATGATTTTGGTAGTATTCTGAAGCAATCTTTTGTCCATCTTGATCTAATTTCGTCAAAATCCTCAAAGTATCATGTTCTAAGTCTGAGAAATCAAGCTTATTGAGCTGATGTTTTTCATCTTGAAATCGGTCATAGAACATCACTGCAATGTCAGAAAGTTTTGCTAAAATTCGATTCACTTTTGTCATTTGTTGCAACTGAACTTCTGGAGAAATCGCAAAGTAATCTTCTTTGATTTTTTGGAAATCTTTTTTCAACCCTTCGCGAATTGCTTTAATCTCATCTAGGCTTTCTTTAACGGTTTCATCTACTTTAGCTGTAGACCAGTTCTTGAATTTTCTATCTACAAATGTTTGATACGCAAAGACGTAAGACTCCTCTTGGATATGCACCAGAACTGATTTCACAAATTCTAAATCGTCTTCTAATACAGCTTGGTGCTTAGGAGCAACAAGAAGTTCGATATCTTTAAGAAGTTGATCATATTGAGTAACAAGGTAACTTAACTCTTCGATTAATGCTGGTTTTACGTACGTTTTAACGAAAGGTGTTGAAGCATAATCACATCCAACTGCATAATTCTCTGTTAAATTGGATAGCCATGTTTTAGGTTCTCTTTTAGAACGTGAATATTGATATAGGCGATAGACGGTATTTGTAATGCCATCGTCTGAACGGTCGTTTGAGAACGTTGCAAATACTTCTTCATATTCAGGTTGTTCAAGAAGCTCTTCTTCTAGTGCTCTCCAGACTTTTTCCTGCAATAGTTGTCCTTCAATCTCATCCATCATCGTGAATACTGGATCAATACCTGCCAAATAGAAATAACGACGAATCACTTTCATACAGAAACTATGAATTGTTGAAATCATAGCAGATGGAATGAGTTGTAATTGTTTTGCGAACCGTTGTTGAAGGACTTCATCCGTTGATTTTTCAATTTTATCTTCTAATTCACTACGAAGTCTGTCCTTCATTTCCTTTGCTGCAAGTTCCGTAAACGTCACTACTAGCAATTCATTAATGTCAATGCCCTCTTGAATATGCATCAAAATACGCTCTACAAGTACTTTTGTTTTCCCAGAACCGGCTGAGGCAGAAACAAGAAGATTGTTTCCACGAGTAGCTATTGCCTTCCATTGATCAGGTGTTGCTTGTAATCCTTTTGGTTTCTCTGGAATCATTCTTCTGTCTCTCCTTTCTTCTCTTGTAATTCCTCTTGAATAAATGCTATCCCCTCTTCTTTTTCGAATTTTGGAAGAGTACGATATCTGTTTTCTGGGGTTGTAGCATCAAATTGTGCAATACTGCTGAATTTACCAGATACAGAATCTGCGTATTGCTTAAAGTCTTCGTACGGCGCAAGAGTAATATCTCCGGACAAAATACTTCTACCGGCTTCTTGAATCTTTTCCCATACGAAATCTTTGAATAGCTTCAATTCTTCTGTTGTATAAACGACATTTTTATAAGTTGCGCTAATACCTCCATCTTTTTTCAGTGCAACATTCAAGACATTCGATTTACTAGTCTCAACTACCTCCGGATTGAGTCTAGCGATTTGATCTGAGTTGACTAAGCCACGATGTTTAAAGGCTTTTGCCCATTCTTGATTAAATTTCTCCTCTGTTGGAACTTCTTTAATGCTGAATTTTGGATTATGCACGTGAATATAGCTCGCTTCTAGAGGTGTTGGAATTATACCTTTTTCACTGCGAATAATTTCTTCTGATACTTTCAAATACGTTAACAGTTGAATTTGAACCCCTGCAATTAGTTTAGCAATCTCGAATTTTTGTTCAGAAGATTTATAGTCAATAATTCCATTATAAATTCCATTATCAGCTTGCATTAAGTCGATACGGTCAATCTTCCCACGCAGATGAATTGATTGATTTTTTCCAATCGGGATATGGATTGGATAATTCCCAGAAGTCCCGAATACGACTTCGGTCATCCACGGTTTTGTCTCAAGTGCTAAGGCTTGTTTTTGAAGCGCGTTTGTCGTTTGCATTAAGGTTTGGTGTAATAATCCTTGGACGAAGTTTAAACGTCTAGAAGAGGCTAAAATCGCAAATTTCGGATTCTCTTTCATTCGATTAAAGATTTCTTGCTCAAGGGCCATTTTTTGCTCAAGTGTTAAGTCTCTTAAAGATAATCCACGAGCATTCAATTCCTTAATAAACTGATCAAAGAACTCATGGAAGTATTCTCCTGTATTTGCTGGAGAAAGCTCAAATTCCTGACGTTCTTTAAGTCTCAACCCATATTGTAAGAAATGACTAAATGGATCTTTATAGTAAGTTTCTATTTGAGACGTTGATAAATTCAATTGATTTCCATAAAGCTCTTGTGCAAGAGAAAGTGGCAATTTACTAGCGATGTTTAGTCTAAAAACAGATGCCAGTAATGCATGATAGTCTTCGCTAAACGCAGCATCTGATTTTAGTAGATGCGGAATTAATATCCATAAGATATCAATCTCTTTTAGTTCTTTGAACTTGTTTTCTCTCATCTTCAATAGAAGTGTTGTAAAGAGTTCAAATGGAACGACAAAATCACCTTGTTCTAAACGATTTTGTCGGTTCAATGATCCATCAATTTCTTCTAGTTCATAGTATTTTAGTAATCGTTTGACGAAATTCGAAACCAATTGTTCTTTACCATCTTTAGAAACCGCACAAGATAAATATAGGTGATCCGTTGCACTCATGAGTAACTGATAGAACACAAATGGCTCGACAGATTGTAATTGTCCTGTTGTAGGTGCTAGGAATCGTCCACTATCTAAATGATTTGAGAATAGTTCACGTTCCGAATCCGTTAATAATCCTGTTTCATCAATATTTCGTGGCATTACACCTTGAGTTAGCCCTAAAGCAAAAGTGATTTTCTTTGGCATATAACGAACTGAATCCATTCCTGTAATCGTTAATTCGTCTAATGTTGAAGGTGCTAAATTATAGTGTGTTTGTTCAAAACCAGTATGAAGTAACATCATAAAGTTTTCCCAATCAAAACTTTTATCACCGAAAATATAGATGTATTCATCTAATAAACGGATGAATTCAGACCACACTTGCTCTTGACGTCTAGCTGTCTCAATATCACCATCTTCAGCAGCAATATCTCTCCAATAAATAACGGATTTATCTACGCCTAAAGTCGATAGTAATTGATATAGTACAGTAACAGCTTCTCTTGTTGTAGCTACTTGTTCTAGTTTCTTAAATGCAGACAATAATACCATTGTTAATTCATCACGAAGTTCTTGTGCTTTCAATAAAATTTGTGTATTTTTATCAGAGAATTCCGCTTTAGAATCTTCATCGATAGAGTCTTCCACATACGCCCAAGGGTTTCCATTTGTCCATTGATATCCTTCGTAACCATTGGCAAGAATAACCGTTTCTGTTTCATCCAATTGTTCTCTAAAAGCTTGTAATTGGTCCTTAAGCGGGTCCTCATTATCCTTACGCCATAAGACATATTCGCTACGAAGAAGGCTCATAATATCGGCATATCGCCAATCATATTTCCAAATAGCAAACAGTGCGTCTAGCACTTGGATAATTGGATGATGTTCCATTGAGTCCGATAAGTCGATAAAACCTGGAATATCGTATTGTTTTAAAAGAGATTCAATAAATAAATGATTTTCTTCTAAATTACGTCCCAAAATTTGGATGTCTTTGTATCGCACTTGACCCTTTTGCACCATTCGTTTAATTTGTGCAAAAGTTTCTTGGTACTCTTCTCTTTCATCTGTATATTTAGTAAACGTAATTTTTTGTAAAGGAATCTTTTTTAATTCAGAATTTTCATTATTTAGCTTAGGCTTAGTCGTTTTCTGTGCTTTTGGAAGTCCACCGTTTGTTTCAAGCCAAAACTGCTCTACTACTTTAAATTCTTCATCAAATAGCGAATCACTGTTTTCCCATTCGATGATGCCCGTTAAGTCCTCTCCTCTATTCACCCATCTTGAGAGCCTTTCTAAAAGAATTCTATTTGACGTAAATAATGAATCCGCTGCTTCATTTTTAGCAGTATGGACCCCATACGTCGTTAATGTGGTATGGAATTCAACGGTTGCTCCACTTTCCACTAAAGCTTCAATAACTTCCATTTCAGCTTTTGTTAATGTCACCATTTCGTCAATGACAATAAAAGTTTTGGAAAAATCTTTTGCAGCTATGACGCTGCATAACTGCGCATAGCTTTCCTCTTGGTATACGAAATCTTCTTTTAACGCATCAGTATAGTAACGATAAATAATCCCAAATTCTTTTAATCGTTGCTCATTTTCTGTTGGATTTGACGCTTCAAAAAAGCTAGAGAAATCTTGAACTTCGATTCCTCCAGATTGGAACTCGTTCATTACTTTGCTTAATTGTTCAAGAAAGCCTTTATGGCGAGCTTCGTTTTTAAAGAGATTGAGTTCGTCTGAATGTTCTTCTAAAATTGATTTTAAAAGCATTGTTATTCCGACTTTGGAAATGGATGTCTTCTCTATAATGGCTTCATTTCTTAGTAAATACCATAATAAGCGTTTAAAACTATAAACTTGAAGTCTTGTAGATGCGTAGCTACGAGAAGAGGAATCTGTTAATAATTCTCCGACTCGTCGAATCATTTCTATTTCCGCAGTAAACTTAATATGATCAGGTACAATATAATAGACTTGATGCACTTCATCTTGTTTAATCCATTTTGCAAATTGTTCGGCAATTTTCTTTGATTTATTAACAGATTTCTTTGAAATTACGGCTTTAAATCCCATCTATTTTTCCTCCTTTTTAGTCTACTTTAGTATATCATGAAATCTTGCAAAAGCGCTTTAAAAATTGAAATAAAAAAACACTTTTAGTAGATTTCTACTAAAAGTGTACTTATATTCTTATAAATCAATTATCCCACTAATTTTTCTAAAAGATCAGGACGGAATCCGAAGAATGGTTCTACGCCATCAGCTACGATAACAGGTAATGATTGGAAACCTAATTCCTTCACTTCTGCTAAAGCTTCTTCTGACTCGAAAACATCTTTTACAGTGAATTCCACGTTGTTATTTTCGAAAAATTGTTTTGTAAAATTGCATTGCATGCAATTTGGTTTAGAATAAAGAATAATATTACGATTTGACATATTCATTGTCCCCTTTTTTTATTTTTTCTGACAGAGAATATAATACATCATTTTGAAGCAGAATACAATATATAGAATTGTGAAATTTCTTTTGATTGTTCCACCACTATATATAGTTATCCTCCTAATGTGCATAAACGCTTGTATTATAACCTTTATTGGTTACATAGCCGTCTTTTTCCCATATATTTTTCTTTTGTTTTTTTGCTTTCTTTTCAATTTCTTTGAATTGTTTCAAAAAGCTTGTATTGGGTTCGTATGCATACCCAACTCTTGCTAGGCCTTCTTCAATTAGAATATCTTGCAACAATTTACCATCAACATAGACATACATTAATGCTCGACCGTACTTATCAGTGTGATCTCCCACATCAAAACTCCCTTCAATTTTCTTTGCATTTTTCAACAATTCTTCTGTACGTTTCTTCGCTTCGTCTGCAAAGGGTTGCGCTGCTTTCCCTTCTTTTGCTGTTTCAGGAGCATCCACAATCAATAGCCGTACTTTAAATTCTTTTCCTTCATAGCTGAGGTGAAATGTATCGCCATCCGCTCCATAAACATATTGAAAAGAATATTTTTTCATATTCTCAAAGTAATCAAAGTTTGTACCTGTAAACGAAGAATCATAACCATTTTGCGATTGTTTTGTTGATCGGTTAGTGTTTGGTTTATTCTCACCAAACACCTTATAAAGGGCAAATAAAATGACAATAATAATTGAAACGATTGAAGTTATCAATTTCCATTGTTTTTGACTCATACTGTCCTCCCTGATAAATAAAAAAGAGGCGGTAGCCCCTTTTTATTAAAAATTAAACTTCTAAAAGTTCTTTTTCTTTGTTAGCTGCTAATTGATCGATGTTTTTAACACTTTCATCCGTTAGTTTTTGGATGTCTTTTTCTAATGTGTGTAATTCATCTTCAGTAATTTCTTTAGCTTTTTCTGCCTTCTTAGTTTGTTCCATAGCATCACGACGGATATTACGAACACTTACTTTTGCATTTTCTGCTTCTTTTCCTACTTGTTTAGCTAAATCTTTACGACGTTCTTCGGTTAATTGAGGAATGATTAAACGAATTACAGATCCATCACTCGTTGGTGTGATACCAATATCACTCATTAAGATGGCTCTTTCAATATCGTTTAAAGAAGATTTATCGTAAGGTGTAATTAAAAGCATTCGTGCTTCTGGAACAGTAATTGAAGCCAATTGGTTTACAGGAGTTAATGCTCCATAGTATTCGACTTCAAGACGATCTAATAGGCTTGCATTTGCACGTCCAGCACGGATTGAGCCTAGTTCACGTTGAAGCGCATCTTCTGATTTTTTCATACGTTCTTTAGTATGAGCTAAAATTTCGCTTGTTGACATATGCTATTTCCCCCTAACCGTTGTACCAATGTTCTCCCCTAATACAACGCGTCTAATATTTCCTGGTTCGTTTAAATTAAATACGACTAAAGGAATATCGTTATCCATCGAAAGTGAACTTGCAGTTGTGTCCATTACTTTCAACCCTTTTTGAATAACATCTAAGTGTGTTAACTCATTATATTTTTTCGCATTAACGTCTACTCGTGGGTCTGCGCTATAAACACCATCTACATTATTTTTCGCCATTAAGATTGCGTCTGCTTCGATTTCAGCAGCACGTAAAGCAGCAGCTGTATCTGTTGAGAAGTAAGGGTTTCCCGTACCACCTGCGAAGATTACGACACGTTCTTTTTCAAGATGTCGTACAGCTCTACGGCGAATATAAGGTTCTGCAATTTGACGCATATCAATTGAGGTTTGAACACGTGTTGGCACTCCAACATTTTCTAAAGCATCTTGAAGTGCCAATGCATTCATAACAGTTGCTAACATTCCCATGTAGTCTGCTTGAGCGCGTTCCATACCAACTTCTTCACCAGTAACTCCACGCCAAATGTTACCACCACCGACAACGATTGCAATTTCAACACCAAGATCATGAACTTCTTTTAATTCTTTCACTACTTCTTTAATCGTTGGGGGGTTAATCCCAAAGCCAGCTTTACCAGCTAAAGCTTCACCACTTAATTTCAAAACAACACGTTTATATTTTGGTTCAACCATGGATAATTCTCCTTAATCTTTATAAAAAAAGGGAATAGCGGGTAGTACTCTACCATATTCCCTAGTATCATGAGTGATTATTTTTTAACTTGTCCCATAACTTCTTCTACAAAGTTATCAACACGTTTTTCTAATCCTTCACCAACTTCATAACGGTGGAATAATTTAACTTTACCGCCTTTAGAAGCAACAAATTTAGATACTGTTTGGTCTGGATCTTTAACGAATGGTTGGTCGTTTAAGCTGATTTCTGCTAAGAATTTGTTTAAACGTCCAGCAATCATTTTTTCTACGATATTAGCTGGTTTACCTTCGTTCAAAGCTTGTTCAGTAAGAACTTTCTTTTCATGTTCTAATTCTTCAGGTGAAACTTGTGAACGGTCAATGTATTTAGGATTAATTGCTGCGATATGCATTGAAACATCTTTTGCTGCAGAATCGTCAGAAGTTCCTTCAAGAACAGTTAACACACCGATACGTCCACCCATGTGTAAGTATGCACCAAAAGCATCTGCATCAGACTTTTCAACGATTTCGAAACGACGTAAAGTGATTTTTTCACCAATAACCGTAGTAGCTTCTGCAATAACATCAGAAATTTTTCCGTTTGGTGTTTCAACTTCTAAAGCTTCTTCTAATGTTGAAGGGTTTGCTTTTAAGATTGCTTCAGAAACTTCTTTAACTAAAGCTTGGAATTTTTCATTTTTAGCAACGAAGTCAGTTTCAGCATTTACTTCTAAGATAACTGCACGATTTCCTTCTACTAAAACATTAGTGATACCTTCTGCAGCGATACGGTCTGCTTTTTTAGCAGCTTTTGCTAAACCAGCTTCACGTAAGTAGTCAACCGCTTTGTCGATATCTCCTTCAACTTGAACTAATGCCTTTTTAGCATCCATCATCCCTACGCCAGTCATGTCGCGTAATTGTTTTACTAATTGAGCTGTAACTTGAGCCATTCTCAATTCCTCCTATTATTTTCATAAAAATTTTATTGTACTTTTCAAAAAAAGCTGTTTGAATTGAAAAGTCTATTTCGCCTCTTTCTGATTCAAACAGCTTAACAGTTAGTGATTATTCAGCGTTGTCGCCTTCAACTAATTTTTCGATATCTTCTAATGAAGTATCTTTATCTAAGTCTTCAACGTCTACTGCTACGTCTTCACCTTGGTTACCTTCGATGAATGCATCAGCCATTTTAGCAACGATTAATTTAACCGCGCGGATAGCATCATCATTTGATGGAATAACAACATCGATTTCATCTGGGTCACAGTTTGTGTCAACCATAGCAACGATTGGAATGTTTAATTTGTGAGCTTCTTGAACTGCAATGCGTTCTTTACGAGGGTCAACGATAAACATTACATCAGGAATGCGTGGCATATCTTTAATACCACCTAAGTATTTTTCAAGTTTGTCTAATTCTTTTAATAGAATACCAACTTCTTTTTTAGGTAATACTTCGAAAGTACCGTCTTCTTGCATTTCTTTGATTTTTTTCAAACGTTTGATACGTGTTTGGATTGTATCCCAGTTAGTTAAAGTACCACCTAACCAACGATGGTTAACGTAGTATTGACCTGAACGGATTGCTTCGTCTTTAACAGCATCTTGTGCTTGTTTTTTAGTACCAACGAATAATGCAATACCACCGTTTTCAGCAACTTCATGCATATAATTGTATGCATCGTCCACTAATTTAACAGTTTTTTGTAGGTCGATGATATAAATACCATTTCTTTCTGTGAAGATGTATCTCTTCATCTTAGGGTTCCAGCGACGTGTTTGGTGACCGAAATGTACACCAGCTTCTAACAATTGTTTCATTGAAATAACTGCCATTTTTGTTTTCCTCCAATTTGGTTTTTATTTTCCTCCCCAATTTTCAGCGATAAGACCTCTTCTAAAAGAAGCACCAATCTTAACATCCAATTAGGTGTGAATTATTTGGCTTTTTACACCATCAATGATTCTACATGAAAGTTGCTAAAAATGCAAGAAAATTCTATTGTTTTTAGGATTAAACAATAGAATTATTAAAACTAAAATTATTTATGATAGAAAAATACAGCATAGTTAAAATAAGCAATTAATAATATATTTCCTAGAATGATCTTCAATGGGAAAGTTCCTCTACTCTTTTCTTGTGTTGAATAAGCAATCAGGCCGCTGATCTCAATTAAATTAACTCCGATAATATACAAAAAGATTGGTAAAGTGAGAGAGTCCATTTGGGGCCCTATCATTAACTCATAATTCATTACAATTGATGATATAAAAAAGCCTATACCAATGAGTTGTAAAATGAAACTACCAAGATACCAAATGCTTTCTTGTCTTCTTTTTAAGAAAATAAGTAAATTCTTACATAACCCTAACAAAATAACATAATTTAGTAGAACAAATATACCACCGACAACAAAAAAACGTAGTAATTATTCCAGCATCTTTTGATTTTAATACCAAAATGATTATAAGCGTAGTTAGATAAAATTGAACATAGTACCTCAATTTTATTTGATTGTCATGCATTTATAATTCCCTCTTTCAATTTTGTTTCATTTATTTTGAAACTATCTAGATGCGTCCGTCCTTTATAAAGGTTAAAGAAAGGTTTTATTTAACTTCCTGACTTTCAACGTTAACGATACCTTCTTTAACAGAAAAAGTAAACTTAACATTTTTAATACCATTTACTGTTTTTACTTCTCCAAACATCATATAAATCCCATCCACAAAATATCCCTCAGGTAATGATAAAATCTTATTTTTTACATAGTCAACATCAGCGTATTTTTCAGTCTGGAAATCGTATCTACGACTGTGATTATAAAAAAATCGAAATTCTAATCCCTGGTGACTAATTAATTGCTGATTATCAATTGAGTAAAATCCTAGTGCGTCATCGTTTCCTCGTTTTTGATTCTGAACTGCTTGTTTAATAAGTTCTATCTGTAATTTTCCATCTTCGTTTTCAGTAAATAAAGATTCTTTCACACGGATTACATTGTCATCTTCTTTTTTAGCTTCTTTTCTTTCGATATTTTTTGAAGAGATTTCGCTTCTATTAAGTGAGGTAAAAACATGACTAGAAATATCTATAACATCGTCTTCTAAAGCATTAATGACTCTATCTGTCATTTGAGTTAACATAGATTTGTAACTATCCTCATTATGATATAACCGAAACAAGAATCGAAATGGAGTTGTTTTAATCTTATTGAAGAACTGAAACTCTTCATCTGATAATCCCTTTTTAATGTTTTCTATTTGTGTATCATTAAAAATACTATTAGTTTCCCCTTTTTTATAAACTGGTATCTTCACCACTTCTCTCACTTTGTTTCCATCTCTCATCGTTTCGGAATAAACAAGAGTTGTTTCTTCTCCTCTTCCATTTTCATTATCTTTAATCTGTTTAATCGAAATAATTTGAACTTCTCCTTTTAAACCAGTTTCTTTAAACTCTTCTATAAAAGGGCTTGTATTCGATGAAGCTGAAAGCGATTGGTTTGTAAATAATAGAACGTTACTTAAAATAATACAACAAATAGCTAACGGAAGCCGTCCAACCGAAAATGAAAGTTTATCCTTCATAAGAATTCGCTGACCTAGGGCAATCACAAAGATAAAAAGGTAAACTAAATCTAATAAAATGTAATTATTAAAATGGGTAAAATAGGTAAAGGAGTGAGTGTTCTCCTCAGAGAATGGACTAATTTGCAAATAAAGTCCATAAATTGCCGCAAAACTTTGAAGAATCGCTGAAAAAAGAATCTGACGATTATTCTTACGTTCATGTAAAGTTAAAGAAATATAATAAATAATGAAGCCATTTGAAAATAAAATCAAAACTAAAGCAACAATGAATAAAGGCCATAAAAGAACAATCATTCCCCCATCTGTATTGTATACTGGATAGAATATGATATTGTAGAATGTATAAGAAAGAAAGATAAAGCTTAAATATAAAAATAAATTTTTCTTGACAGTATTCATATATCCTCCACAGAAAGCGAACTTTGTACCATTATACCATAAGTTTAGAAGCGTTTACTGCGATTTCATCATAAAAAGTGTCGAACTTGAAAATTTACCATTTTTATCTCATACTACAATTACAGATGAAATAAAGGAGAATGTTATGATTTACAAAATCACTTTATGGATTGTTCGAGGCCTTCTTGTTTTACTCAATGGCTTTGGCGATTACCAAGGAAAAGATAAGTTACCCAAAGATACAGGATACGTATTAGTCGCGCCGCACCGTTCTTGGCTTGATCCTGTAATGATGGCTATTGCAGTATATCCACAGTCACTTGTACTAATGGCTAAGCAAGAATTATTTAACCCTAAACCTTTTGGATGGTTTATTAAAAAACTAGGCGCTTTCCCAGTTAACCGAGAAAAACCAGGGCCTAGTGCAATTAAATATCCTGTTCAACAAATTAAAGAAAATAAAAAGGCTCTTGTTATCTTCCCAACTGGAACACGCTACTCTAACGAGATGAAAGGTGGAGCCGTTATGATTGCTAAACTAGCAAAAGCTCCTATCGTTCCTATGGTATATCAAGGTCCATTAACGTTTAAAGATATTTTAAAACGAAAAAAAATGCATGTGCGCATTGGCGACCCAATCCATATCGCGGATGAAAAATTAAGCAAAGAAGAAATCTCCAACTATGATCAAATCCTTATCCAAAAATTCGATCAATTGGACAAAGAGATTAATCCACAGTACGTATATGAATTACCTGTAAAAAATAAGTAAAATGAAAGACCATCGGATTCCTCCGATGGTCTTTTGCTTTATTTTTTAGCTTTTCTTTTTGCTTGTGCCTTCATAGAAGCGTAAATTTGACGAACTCTTTGTTCTGATGGTTTTTGTCCCATTTGAGTCATCATACTGCGAATCATATCTTCGTCAAACGGTGGGTTTTCAGAAAAATAATTTGCAACCATACGACGACCTAAAAAGAATCCACCAATAAGTCCTCCAATTAAAGCAAGAATGACAATTAAAATCCAAAGTCCTGTTTCCATGATCTTCTCTCCCTTCACTATGAGTGTCCTTCCATATTGTACTAGATTATGAAGAAAATGAAAAGCCTTCCGATAATAAAGTTAAAAATTTTCAAAACGTCTTTATGAATACAGTGTTTTATTGTACTAGATTTTTCGCTAACACGAAGTTACCTAATGTAGCTGAACCATTATTGTCTACAGCAGGAGTTACAATAAAGTCCTTTACTGGTGGTGTTGGTACATATCCATTTAATAATTCTTCAAACTTACGATGAACACGTTCTAACATATGATTTTGAGCCATGACTCCCCCTCCAAAAACGATCTTTTCAGGACGGAAAGTTAGTGTAGCTTGAATGGCTGCTTGGGCTATATAACTGGCTTGAATATCCCAAACATCACTCGAAATATCAATATGTTCCCCTCTAACTCCAGTACGTGCTTCTAAGCTTGGACCAGCAGCAAGGCCTTCAAGACAGCCTTTATGAAACGGACATACTCCATCAAAGTTATTCGCAACATCTATTGGATGCTTACAAACATAGACATGTCCCATCTCAGGATGACTAGTACCTCCGATAAATTCACCTCGTTGAATCACACCAGCACCAATTCCAGTACCAATTGTGTAATAAACAAGCGTTTCGATGTTTTCTCCACGCTTGTTACGAGCATAGACTTCCCCGTACGCAGAACTGTTTACATCCGTTGTAAAATAGATCGGCACATCTACTCTTTTCTTTAATGTTCCAACCACATCCACATTTGCCCAATTTGGTTTTGGTGTTGTGGTGATATAACCATATGTTTTCGATTTTGGATCCACATCGATTGGTCCAAAAGAACCGATTCCGATTGCTACTAGATTTTTGAATTTAGCAAAAAAGTCTGCCGTTCTCTTTATAGTTTCTTCTGGAGTTGTTGTGGGAAATTGTAGTTCCTCAACTGTATTGAATGCTTCATCCGCTACCGCACAAATAAACTTTGTACCCCCAGCTTCTAAACTTCCATATAACTTTGTCATAAGCCTATAGCTCCCTTTATTTTAATTTATATTATTGTAACATATTTTCATCTAAAAAGAAGACGAATTCTCTAGTAGAATTCATCTTCGAAATCATATTACACATGTAACTCTAATACTCTGGTTTTGTTTGTCACTGAACCAGAAGCACTTGGAATTACTTCTGCATAATCCATTGTATTCGTAATAATTACCATAGTTGTATCATCTAGACCATTAGCAGCAATCGTTTCAGAATCAAATGTTCCAATAATGTCGCCT
Source organism: uncultured Streptococcus sp. (assembly GCA_963523415.1). Lineage (GTDB taxonomy): Bacteria > Bacillota > Bacilli > Lactobacillales > Aerococcaceae > Granulicatella. The sequence goes on from CAURBR010000004.1 coordinate 74,783, forward strand.
GCTTTCACACGGTCTCCTTGAGCCACTTTTGCTTCAAATCCTTCACCGTTCATCGAAACAGTATCAATCCCTATATGGATAAGAATTTCAGTACCCTTATCTGTTTTTAAGCCATAAGCATGACCAGTAGGAAATGCGATTGCAATTTCAGCATCTGCTGGAGCATAGACTAAACCTTTTGAAGGTTTAACTGCAATCCCCTTACCCATCACTCCACTAGAAAATACTGGATCATTTACTTCACTTAAATTAACAACTTCGCCGACAATTGGTGAACGAAGTTGTTCTCCAGTACGTTCATTCACTTCTTCAACTACATCATTTTTTTGATTATCTGCTAAAGAACTATCTTCTACTTCTACTGGGTTATCCAACATAGAATCGTCGTAACCAAATAAGTAAGTAAATGTAAATCCTAATGCAAATGACACTGTCAACATAAATAAGTATTGTAGTAATTGTCCATTTCCAACATAAAGCATTGAACCTGGAATAACTGTAATACCATTACTTGTACCAGCCAGTCCTAGTATAGCAGAAAGGGCACCAGCTAAAGCACCTGCGAACAATGAAAGTACGAAAGGTTTTCTAAACCGTAAGTTAACTCCAAAAATAACAGGCTCAGTAATTCCAAGAAAAGCTGATAAAGCTGCTGGAAATGTCAATGCTTTTAATTTTGCGCTCTTGGTTTTAACACCAATTGCAACAGCTGCAGCACCTTGAGCTGTCATAGCTGCTGTAATGATAGCATTGAATGGGTTTTGTCCAGTTGCTGACAATAGATTGATTTCTAACAAGTTAAAGATATGGTGAACTCCAGAAACTACGATTAATTGATGTGTACCACCAATGATTAACCCTTCAAGTCCAAAAGGTAAATATAAAACCGTCGTTGTAATTGATAGTATGACCTTCTCAACTTGATGGAAGAATGGTCCTAGGACAAACAATCCTAAAATCGACATTACAAATAAAGTAATAAATGGTGTAACCAATAAATCCAAAACTTCTGGGACGTATTTTCTTACACATTTTTCAAAATTCGCTCCTACAACACCGATGATAAAGGCAGGTAATACAGACCCTTGTAACCCTACTACATCAACAAGTCCGAAGAATTTGATTGGAGCTATTTCCCCACCTTGAGCAACATCCCATGCATTTGGAAGAGAACCAGAAATCAACATCAGACCTAGTACAATCCCGATAGTTTGATTTCCGCCAAACACTTTAAAGGTAGACCAAACAACTAAAGCGGGTAATGCGATAAAAGCAGTGTCTGTTAGAATTTTAGAATAGATTAAGAAGTCAGATGGTAATGTAACTCCAAAAGCCTCTAATAATCCACGCAGTCCCATAAAAAGACCTGTCGCAACAATTGCCGGAATGATTGGAACAAATACATCCCCAAAAGTACGAACAGCCCTTTGGAACCAATTTCCCTGTTTAGCTGCTTCAGCTTTCATTTCACTTGTCGTTGAGGTTGGTAAGCCCAGAGAAACCACTTCATCATAAATACGGTTTACCGTTCCCGTACCAAAGATAATTTGGAATTGTCCTGCATTAAAGAATGCTCCTTGAACTTTTTCAATATTCTCGACACTTTTAGTATCGATTTTTTCTTTATCCTTCACCATGATGCGAAGGCGTGTCGCGCAGTGTGCAACACTACTAACATTTTCTTTTCCACCGATGGCTTCTATAACACTTTTTGCAATTTCCGTATTATTCATCTATGCACTCTCCTTTGTAAAAATTGTTACTGATATTATTACTTTTATTATATTTTGAATTTTATCATTCTAAGGTTGTAAGTCAAGTCGTATCTTGTAGTGAATCACTAAAAGAACAATTTATAATATAGCTTGCATTTACAACTAAAAAAACGTACTGTAAAGGTACAATTCTATAGGAGGTATCCATCATGAAATGGACAACAGAAATGAGATATAAACGCTACGAAGAGTGGTCTCAACACTACAAAGAGCAATTGAAATCTACAATGGAAAAATCCCCTTGGAGAACAAAATACCATGTAGAACCATCCAGCGGATTATTAAATGACCCAAATGGGTTTTCTTATTTTAACGGGAAATGGATTTTATTTTACCAGAACTTTCCATTTGGAGCTGCACATGGGTTGAAATCATGGGTACAACTAGAAAGTGATGACCTTGTAACCTTCAAAGAAACTGGAGTCAAGATACTTCCGGATACTACACTCGATAGTCACGGTGCATATTCCGGTAGCGCAATGCAATTTGGTAATGAATTATTTTTATTTTATACAGGAAATGTTAGAGACGAACATTGGATTCGTCATCCTTACCAATTAGGTGCGCTTATGGATAAAGACGGCCATATTGAGAAACTTGGAAAAGATTTGATACCAAAGCCAAGTGATGCTACAGATCACTTTCGAGACCCACAAATTTTCCGATATAAGGATAACTATTATGCTATTATAGGTGGACAGAACTTAGATAAAAAAGGTTTTATAAGACTCTATCGCGCCATTAATAACGATTATACAAATTGGAAAGAAATTGGTGATTTAGATTTTGATAATGATAATACCGCTTATATGATGGAATGTCCGAACTTAGTCTTTGTAAATGAAAAACCAGTACTCATTTATTGTCCTCAAGGATTAGATAAAAAGGTATTCCAATACGATAATATTTATCCAAACTTATACAAAATCGGTGAAGAATTTGATCCCAAAAATGCGACAATAACATCAGCTTCTTCTCTACATCAATTAGATTATGGCTTTGATGTTTATGCCACTCAAGCTTTTAACGCACCAGATGGTCGTGCGCTTTGCATTAGCTGGCTTGGATTACCAGATATTTCTTATCCTAGCGATATCTACGAACACCAAGGAATCTTATCATTGGTGAAGGAACTCTCCATTAGAGACGGTAAATTATATCAAACTCCTGTGAAAGGAATTGAAAAACTTCGTCAATCTTCTCTCCCATTTAATAAATATATAAAAAACACCTCCAATTGCTACGAGTTAAACCTTAATTTAGAAGGCGATAATATTCATGAACTTGTTCTCTTTTCTGATAAAGATGGAAATGGACTATCGCTCACATTTAATCTTGTAGATGGTGAGATACGAGTAGATAGAAGTAATGTTGGAGAATCCTTTGCTACAGAATACAGTACCATTCGAAAAGCACCCATTACTCCTGCAGATACAAAAGCTCGCATTTTTGTTGATAATTCTGCTTTTGAAATCTTTATTAACGATGGAGAAATGGTCTTTTCTGGCCGTGTTTTCCCAAGAGAAGATCAAACAAGAATTTCAATTCTCCAAGGTGATCCAACGGGAGTATATTATCCATTACTAACATTTACAAATCCAAACTAAAAAGAAGATCCTTTTGGATCTTCTTTTTTACGCCTCAACAAGTCGATGAATCCACTTACCTGAAAATACTCTTTTTAATCCTAAGAAAGCTTTGCATATTTCTTCAGAGCCCGCACAGATTACAACTAATTCAACTGGAAAATGTAAAATTGAAGCAGCAATTAACGCTAATGGAACTCCTACTAACCATACACAACTCATTTCGAGTTTCATACCATACTGCGTATCTCCTCCTCCTCGAAGGATTCCAACCAGTACAACGGAATTAAGTGTTTTAAGAATGAATATCATCCCCATCACTCTTAATAATTGTTGCCCTGTCTCGAATACTGCAGGACTCAAATTCGAAAACATTAATAAGGTCCACTGCGGTGTTAAACTTTCTATAACACCTATAAATGTTCCTATAAGTAAAGCAAGACTCACGAATCGCTTCGCTTCCGTTTGTGCTTTGTCAAACTCATTTCTACCCACACGATTTCCTAACATAATACTACAACTACTTCCCACCCCTCTAACTAGAATAAAGGAAAGGTTTTGTACTGCTACTGCAACTTGAATGGATGCAGTAGCCTGTGTTCCAACCATCGCATAAGCAGCGTTGTAAAATACTTGTCCTAACGCCCAGAAGGATTCGTTTACAATAACAGGTAATGTCGTTTTCCAATATTTCCCCCAAAAAGAAGGATAAATCTTACTCCAATGTCTTCCAAACGGCAAGCGAATTGGTCCAGAATAGAAATAAGAAAAGGATAATAAAACGACTATTTCGATTGTTCTAGCAATCAACGTTCCGATTGCAGCACCGACAACTCCTAAAGTAGGCGCTCCAAATTCTCCAAAAATAAAAACATAATTAAAGAATGCATTCGCAAAAAAACTACACATTGTAGCAATTAAAGGTATTCTAGGACTCCCAGTACTTCTAAAAGCATTCGAAAGTGAAAAACTCCAGGCAGTAAATAGATAACTTGTTGCTGCGACACGGAGATATTCACCTCCTGCCTCTATCACAGCAGCATCTTTACTAAACAAATGAATCATCTCATGTGGAAAGACGATTCCAACAAAGGCAAATATCAAACTAACTACTGTCGAAAGTAACAAACTAATCTGATTTACGATTTGAACATGTTCTCGGTCTTTAATCCCCCAAAACTGTGAAAATAATACAGCAGAACCTGTATGAATTCCGAAACAAACTAAGGTAAATAAAAAGAATACTTGATTAGCTAATCCAACCCCTGCAATACTTGCATCCCCAAGTGATGAAATCATAATGGTATCTAATGTATTTAAAAAAGACGTCAATAAACTTTGTAATGATACTGGAATTGCAATAGCTAACATTAATTTATAAAAATGTTTTCTCTCTTCGCTCACTTGTAACCTCCTTCAAACTTCATCATAAAAGGGCGCTAGAAACGCCCTTTTAAAACTTATTTTTCCTCTTCGTTTAGGTTTAAGACAGACATGAAAGCTTCTTGTGGTACTTCGACAGAACCAACTTGTTTCATCCGTTTCTTTCCTTCCTTTTGTTTTTCTAACAATTTACGTTTACGAGAAATATCTCCACCATAACATTTTGCCAATACATTTTTACGTAACGCTTTAATATTCGTACGGGATAAAATTTTATTTCCGATTGCTGCTTGGATTGGTACTTCAAATTGTTGACGAGGAATTAAAGTTCTTAATTTCTCAGTAATGGCTTTACCACGACCATAAGCAAAATCTTTATGCACAATAATACTTAAAGCATCAACTACTTCTCCGTTTAACATAATATCCATTTTTACTAAATTACTTGGACGATATCCAATTAAATCATAATCTAATGATGCGTAACCTTTTGTGCTTGATTTTAATGAATCAAAGAAATCGAAGATAATTTCTGATAGAGGCATTTCATAGATAACATTCACTCGATATTCATCTAAATAATCCATAGTGATAAAGTTCCCACGTTTGCGTTGACAAATATCCATCACACTACCTACGTACTCATTTGGTACCATAATAGATGCTTTTACGTATGGTTCTTCAATAGACTGAATACTAGATTGATCTGGCATTTCGGCAGGATTAGAAACAACAACCTCTGTTCCATCAGTTTTTTGTACGTGATAAATTACAGACGGTGCAGTAGTAATTAAGTCCAAATCAAATTCACGTTCTAACCGTTCCTGAATGACATCCATATGCAGTAAGCCTAAGAAACCACAACGGAAACCAAATCCTAATGCTTGTGATGTTTCTGCTTCGAACTGTAATGCGGCATCATTTAATTGTAATTTTTCTAAAGCATCGCGTAAATCGTTATATTTAGACGAATCAATTGGATATAAACCACAGTACACCATTGGATTCATTTTACGATATCCCTCTAGTGGGTCCAAAGCTGGATTATTGGCTAAAGTAACAGTATCCCCTACACGAGTATCTTGAATGGTTTTGATAGAAGCTGTAATGTACCCAACATCACCGACCATCAAGTAATCACGACTGATTGGTTTTGGTGAGAAAATACCAACATCTACTACATCAAATGTTTTACCATTACTCATCAATTGAATCTTATCGCCTGGTTTCACAATTCCGTTTTGAATACGAACATTTAATACAACCCCACGATATGCATCATAGACTGAGTCAAAAATCAACGCTTGCAATGGAGCTTCTAAATCTCCAGTTGGTGCTGGAACCTTTTCAACGATTTGTTCTAAGATTTCAGGAATTCCGATACCAACTTTCGCACTTGCAAGCACTGCTTCACTAGCATCAATTCCAATCACATCTTCGATTTCTTTTCGAACGCGCTCTGGATCTGCTGCAGGTAAATCAATTTTATTAATAACTGGTAGTATTTCTAGATCATTATCGATTGCTAAATACACATTCGCTAATGTTTGTGCTTCAATCCCTTGAGCAGCATCTACTACAAGAATCGCTCCTTCGCAAGCAGCTAAGCTTCGTGATACTTCATACGAGAAGTCTACGTGCCCAGGAGTGTCAATTAAGTGGAATATATATTCCGTCCCGTCATTTGCATCATACGTTAATTCAACGGCATTCAATTTAATGGTGATTCCACGTTCTCTTTCAAGATCCATTGAATCTAATAATTGATCTTGCATTTCACGATCTGCCACTGTATCAGTTGCTTGCAAAATACGGTCGGCTAGTGTGGATTTACCATGATCAATATGCGCTATAATTGAAAAATTTCGAATGCGCTTTTGTCTTTCTTTCATTTCTTCTAAATTCATGAATAACTCCTTTAATAACGGCTACTTTTTAAATCAACAAAGGCAAGAATACTTGTGCAAGGCCTAAAAAGATAAAGAAACCAAGCACATCGGTAGCAGTTGTAACAAAAATTGTAGATGAGATTGCTGGATCCCAATTTAATTTCTTTAAGAACAATGGGACGAAAAATCCAAAAATAGCTCCCACGATTAAATTCATTGCCATTGCTAAGATAACGATAATCGACAAGTAAAAGTTTTGGTACGGAATAAAGAGTGCTAGTGCTGCAAAAAATCCTGTAATGATTCCATTAACAAAACCAAGCCATATTTCATTTAAAACATATTTTTTGTCCTTTTCCCACGATAATTGTCCTAGTGCAATTTCTTGGATGACTAAGGCTAATGTTTGAGAAGCTGAGTTACCACCCATCCCGGTAATAATTGGCATAGCAACAGCTAATACCACTACTTGTTCAATAGTCGATTGGAACATACCTACTACCGCACTCGCCATAAAAGCTGTTATAAGATTAATTAATAACCAAGGCGTCCTTTTTTGAATGGATTCATTAAATGGACCACCGATGCGTTCAGTACCTTCTACCCCACTAATTAATAACATATCTTCATGATGTTCTTCTTGTAAAACGTGGATAATGTCATCAATTGTAATAATCCCCAAAAGAACGTCTTGTTTATTCACCACTGGAACAACAGATAAATCATATTTTGTAGAAAGTCTTGCTACTTCTTCTTGGTCTTCGCTAGGAAGTACAGAAATAATATTTGTATGCATCACATCATGTAAACTGTCATCTAAGTTGTGCGTGAATAAATCACGAATATCAATCCATCCAATTAATTTTCTTTGAAAACTAGTTACGAAGATTGTATTAATCACTTCTGAGTTAGGAGAAATTTCTCTTAATTTACTAAGTGTTTCTTCAACGGTTAAATGCTCTTTCACTGCAATGTACTCCGTTGTCATAATTCCTCCGGCCGTATCCGGAGCATAATTCAACATGGTTTGAATCGCATCTTGGGAACTTTCCTTCATCATGTTGATATAGCGTTTACGAATTCCTACAGGAAGATTTCCAAGGATATCTACAACATCATCGTTCGACATTTGTTGAAATAAAAGAATAACACGTCTAAACGGTAATTTTTCAAGCATCCTTAATTGAAAATCTGGTTCAGCTACTTCTAAAATAGAAGCTAAACGAGTATTTGAGATAGAGAACATGAAATCTTTAAGAACTTCATCATTCACTTCTTCTAAAGCAAGAGCAATATCAATCGGGTAATTCTCATTAAACAGCTCTCTTATCTTTTTTATATCTTTATTCGAAACTATACGTTGAATATCTTCTTTCATGGCTCTACTCCTTTCCTGTCTAATAGTACTAGTATAGCATAATTCCATACCTACCAACAATTCACATGAAAGAAGAATTTATAGTATAATAACCCTAAAGTCATTAGGAGGTATTATCAATGAAAACGAAAGAAGAATGGATTAAAGATTTAGCATTAGAACCACATGTTGAAGGTGGATATTTTAAGCAAACATATAAATCAGAACTTGTAGCCTCATTATCAAATGGAACAAAACGAGCACTATCAACATCCATCTTATTCTTATTATCTCCAGATAGCCCTTCTCATTTTCATCAACTCACTTCTGATGAGATTTGGTACTACCACTTTGGAAATCCATTAACCGTTCATATGATTTATCCAGACGGTCGTTATGAAGTTATCGAAATTGGTCCTAAAGAAGGACAACACTTGCAATTTACTGTCCCAGCTGGAGTTATCTTTGGGTCAAGTGTCGAAAACAATCATGAGGACTCATTTTCTATAGTGAGCTGTAGCGTTTCTCCTGGATTTGAATATGAAGACTTTCAATTATTTACAAGAGATGAATTATTAAATCGTTTTCCAAATCATCAAGAGATTATTTACAAATTAACTAGAGAATAGTTTTTTAGACAAAAAGAGAGAGTTCCATAAGGAACTCTCTCTTACATTTTAAGATTTTTACTCAAAAGTATCTTTAAAAGCATTCTTCATTTTGTTGAAAAAGTTTTCTTCACCATTATGAAGTTCTATTCCGCTCTCTTGTGCGAAGATATGAAGTGCTTGTCTTTGTTTATCAGTTAATTTCTTTGGAGTATCTACCACGACTTCTACATGTTGATCTCCGTTTCCACTACCACGTAGCTTAGGAGCACCTTTTCCACGCAAGCGAAGTACTGTACCAGATTGTGTTCCAGCAGGTACTTTCAATTTCACATTTCCATGTACAGTAGGAACGTCTATTTCATCACCAAGAGCTGCTTGTGCAAAATTAATATGCAATTGATAATAAATATCCGCACCTTGTCGTTTAAAGGTTTTGCTCTTTCCAACTCTGAAGACAATATACAAGTCGCCATAAGGACCACCATTAACACCAACTTCTCCTTGTCCTTGAAGTCGCATTTGGTTTCCATCTTCTACACCTGCAGGTACGGTGACTTTTACTTTATGAGTCTCATCTACATGTCCTCTACCATGACAAGTTGAACATTTTTCTTTTATTTCTTTACCTGTACCATGACATTGATTACAGGTTGTTTGACTCATCATACGTCCAAATGGTGTATTTCTTTCGACATTAATTACACCAGCTCCATGACATTTTGAACATGTTGTTGGGCTTGTCCCAGGTTTAGCACCTGAACCGTGACAAGTTTTACATTCATCATTTCTATGATAATGAATGGTTTCTTCTTTACCAAAAATTGCTTCTTCAAAAGTTAAATCCATTACGTATTGAAGGTCAGCCCCTTGTCGAGGCATATTAGCACGTTCAGAGCGACTACCTCCACCACCAAAGAAGTTAAAGATATCTTCGAATCCACCAGTAAAGTTTCCTCCACCGCCAAATCCACTAAACCCATCGAATCCACCAAAGCCGCTACCACCGCTAAATCCTGAATTAGGATCATAAGAAGCATGCCCATATTGATCATAGGCAGCGCGTTTTTGTGAATCTCCTAGAATTTCATAAGCTTCAGCAATTTCTTTAAACTTTTCTTCAGCTCCAGGTTCTTTATTGATATCTGGGTGATATTGTTTAGATAGTTTACGGTAAGCCTTTTTAATATCTGCTTCAGAGGCATCTTTGGATACGCCTAAAATTTCATATAAATCTCTTTTAGCCACTGAATTGCCCCTCCTTTTCTTAGTCTTTACAAATGATTAGGGAGTAAAATAGCACCAGGCTACCTTACTCCAAATCGAATTATTTGCAGATATTAGTCTACTTCTTCAAAATCAGCATCTACCACACCATCGTTATTTGATGATGAAGTGTTTTCACTAGTAGCACCAGGTTGTGCTCCACCTGCAGCTTGTTGAGCAGCTGCAGCTTGTTCATATAATTTTACTGCTAAATTTTGAGCTACTTCATTTAAAGCATCACGTTTTGCTTTCATAGCTTCTAAGTCATTTGCTTCAACTGCAGCTTTTAATTCATCTCTAGCAGCTTCTGCTTTTTGAACTTCAGCAGCATCCACTTTTCCTTCTAAATCTTTAAGAGTCTTGTCAACTGAGAAGATTAATTGGTCTACTTCATTACGTAAATCAACTTCTTCTTTACGTTTCTTATCTGCATCTGCATTAGCTTCAGCATCTTTTACCATGCGATCAATTTCTTCATCTGATAAACCTGAAGAAGATTTGATTGTAATTGCTTGTTCTTTACCAGTTCCTAAATCTTTAGCACGTACGTTTACAATACCGTTTTTATCGATATCGAATGTTACTTCGATTTGTGGCACACCACGAGGAGCAGCAGGAATATCTGTTAATTGGAAGCGACCTAAAGTCTTGTTATCTGCTGCCATTGGACGTTCCCCTTGTAATACGTGTACGTCTACTGCTGGTTGGTTATCTGCAGCTGTTGAGAATACTTGTGATTTGCTTGTTGGGATTGTAGTGTTACGTTCGATTAATTTTGTGAACACGCCACCCATTGTTTCAATACCAAGTGATAATGGTGTTACGTCTAATAATACGATATCTTTCACATCACCAGAGATAACTCCACCTTGGATAGCAGCACCCATAGCAACTACTTCGTCAGGGTTCACTGATTTGTTTGGTTCTTTACCAGTTTCATTACGAACAGCTTCAACAACTGCTGGAATACGAGTTGATCCACCAACTAATAATACTTGGTCGATATCTGAAGCTGTTAAACCTGCGTCAGCTAATGCACGACGAACTGGTTCTTTTGTACGTTCTACTAAATCTTGTGTTAATTGATCAAATTTAGCACGAGTTAATGTTACTTCTAAGTGTAATGGGCCAGCTGCACCAGCAGAGATGAATGGTAAGCTGATTTGAGTTTGAGATACACCTGATAAGTCTTTCTTAGCTTTTTCAGCAGCATCTTTCAAACGTTGCATAGCCATTTTATCACTAGATAAATCAATACCGTTATCACGTTGGAATTCTTCTACTAAGAAATCAATGATTTTTTGGTCGAAGTCATCCCCACCAAGATGGTTATCACCGGCTGTAGATAATACGTCAAATACGCCGTCACCTAATTCAAGGATAGATACGTCGAATGTACCACCACCAAGGTCAAATACTAAAATCTTTTCTTCGTGGTCAACCTTATCTAAACCATATGCAAGAGCTGCTGCTGTTGGTTCGTTAACAATACGTTCAACTTCTAAACCAGCGATACGACCAGCATCTTTAGTTGCTTGACGTTGTGCGTCATTGAAGTATGCAGGTACTGTAATAACTGCTTTTTCAACTTTTTCTCCAAGATATTCTTCAGCGTATCCCTTTAAGTATTGTAAAATCATTGCAGAAATTTCTTGTGGTGTATAAGATTTACCTTCAATTTCTACTTTGTATCCAGTTTCGCCCATGTGACGTTTGATTGATGAAATTGTATGTGGGTTTGTTACAGCTTGACGTTTTGCAACTTCACCTACTTGAATTTCTCCATTTTTGAAAGCTACAACAGAAGGTGTTGTACGATTTCCTTCTGGGTTCGCAATAATTTTTGCTTCATTTCCTTCTAAAACAGCAACTGCTGAGTTTGTTGTACCTAAGTCAATACCAATAATTTTACTCATAATTCTTCACTCCTATATTCTTTTATTGTGATACGATAACCATTGCTGGTCGTAACACACGATCTTTTAGCATGTATCCTTTTTGGAATACTTGAACTACTTGATCCGCTTCTTTGCCTTCTTCTGCTGGGATAGCTTGAACAGCATGATGCTTATTTGGATCAAATGGTTGATTTAGTGCTTCGATTTCTTCGACACCTTCTTCTTTCAATGCATGAATGAAACCTTCGTACACCATCTCAATTCCTTTTTTTAGGGTTTGAGCTTCTTCTGATTCACTTGGCGAAGCAATCGCTCTTTCCAAGTTATCAATTACATTCAGTAAGTTTTTTGCTAAAGACTGACTACGATATTTTGCTGCATCTTGTCTTTCTTTCGCATTTCTTTTCTGAATATTTGAAATTTCAGCAGACAGTCGATAAACTTGATCATTTAATTTATCAACTTCTTGTTGTAATTTTTCTTCATTTGATAATTCTGGAGTTTTCTCTCCAGTTTCTTCTTGAGGAGTTTCATCAGAAACAACTTCCTCTTCTTTTACTTCTTCATTATTAAGATTTTTTTCTTCATTTGTTTCCAAGATTTCATCTCCTTACACTATAAGTTACGATAATAATCTTCTATCGTCGTTGCTAATTCTTCTCTAAGTCCTTTTACAATCGATAATACATTTGAATACGGCATATTTTTAGGACCAAGAAGTGCTATTAAACCTGTATCATGAGTTGGTGTTTCATAACTAGCTGTGATGAAACTAAAATCACCAAGTAACGGATAATCCATTTCCGAGCCGAGCCTAATTTGAATATCTTGATGATCATTCGTTACTAGTTGATGCAATTTTGTTTGATCATCCATCAATTGATAAATTCCTTTGAGTTGGTTCACATTGGCGTGATGATCAAAGTAATTTAACAAATATCTTCTTCCTGCGACATGTATTCGATCATTTTCGAAACGATTCATCATTTCTTGAATCACTTTGACGATTTGAATTTGTGAATTCATGTAGCGATTCATAAGGATTGGAAGATCCGTCTTTAATCGTTTAGCAACGATATCAAGCGGTGCTCCAATTAATTCATCATTGATGATGCGAACCACTTTTTCTAAGTCACTATCGTCAATCGTCCCTGGAATTGTATAGACTTTATTTTCGACTAAACCATTACTGATAACTACGATCGCCATCACTTGATTTGGGTTCAATCGTACAAGTCTAAATCCCGATAGCGTGGCAGTTTTCACTTCCGGTCCAAAAGAAATTGCGGTGTAGTTCGTTAATGTTGCTAGTATGTCAGCAGATAAACGAAATAAATCTTGAATCTCTAATGTTGACTGTTGGAAAACTTCACGAATTTGATTTCGAACGCTTAAAGAAACAGGTTGCTTTTGTCTAGGTAGAATATTGTCGATGTAGTAACGATAGCCTTTATTAGAAGGAACTCGCCCAGAAGAAGTATGGTTCTTTTCAAGATATCCCAACTCTTCAAGCTTCATCATCTCATTACGAATCGTCGCTGAACTAAATGGTAATTCTGCAACTTCCATCAACTTCTTCGACCCGACCGGCTCCAAAGTTTCCGTATATAATTGTATGATTAATTGTAAGATTAGCAATTGTCTATTGGTTAACATCATAGTCACCTCTCTTTAGCACTTGACTAAGACGAGTGCTAACCACATTTATAATTTAACACATTGGTCAAATTAAGTCAATACAGAAACACTCAGACTTTAGACCGATTTTCAGTTCAATATTTTCTAGTCCTATAGTTGTATAATGCTTATAATATCAACGATTCTAGCACCTTATGTGATTTGTAATTAAGATTCTTTCAAAAATTTTTTATCCATATGAACGTCAAACGTCAAACAAAAATAAGACGTCATAATTTCCTTTGAAACGAAAAACAATATTTTCACCTTTCTTTGCAAATTTTCAATGTTTCCATTATAATTTCATAAATAAAAGAATATAATATAAAAGGAAAGTATTAATTATGAAATCATTCAAAAGATTAGTTGCGCTAATTTCTCTAGCGTTTTTAACAGCAATTTTCGCTTCTAATTTCACTACTGCATACGCAGATGGTACGACTCGAGTTAATATCACAAAAATTGATGTTGATTCACTTTCTAATTCTGAAAAAGAATTAATCATTTCTGGGAAACCTTTGGGAGAAGTTAATTCTAGTACTTCTGTAAAATTAGTTTACAAAAAGGTGGGATGTCTAGTTGATAACCCTTCTCTTCCAAACACTGGAACATCAACAGGTTTAGTGACACTTGGTGCAGGAATCCTCGTCTTAGGCGCAGCCTATGCTCTATTAAAATCAAATAAAGGTAAAAAGTTAGTTACTATTTTATTTGTAGTTGGAGCTGGTAGCATCTTTGTTGGATCTGTAGACGCTTCGCAAGTAACCTTAAACGGCGAAACTAAAGTAGTCTCTATTTCACAATTAGAAGAAATTCCTGTAGATGAAATTGATTGTTATGAATATGTTGGATATATCATTGTTAAAGGTGATGAAACAACAACAGTCACTACTGAAACTGGAACAACTAAAGTAACAACAACTGAAGCACCTACAACAGAGACACCTACTACTGAAGGCCCAACAACTGGTGAAACAACCACTGAGGAAACTACAGAAGAAACAACTGAGGAAGAACAAACAGAATCAGAAGAAGAAGTTACTGTAAAACCAGGAACCCCTTCTGCAGCATAAAAATTTAATTCAAAAAGAGGTAGATATAACATCTACCTCTTTTAATTTACTTCATTCATATAAATGGTTCCATAAAACGGGATTAATTCCTTCAATGCGTTCGTAAGTTCATCTTCAATTCCAGCTTTGGTATTTTCAAGAAATACTGGCCTTCTTAAAATGACTTTACGGACCTTTCCTTCTTTGACAGCTCTTATTAGTTCATCTCTATTAGATACGTTTCCTTCATAAGACGTTGCGTTCTTTTGAAAATCGGATGCTACATATAGAACGTTACGATTAGGTTCACACTCTAATACTTTATTTTGCATACGTACAGAGTTGTCATTCTTTTTACGTTCGATAAAACTCAATTCTATATATACGCCCAATTTATTTTCTTGATTAAATAAACGTAACGCAAAAGACGGATTTCCTTCATCTTGTCCCTCTTCGATAAAATATCTCCAAAAAGCGGGTCTTACCACTTGGGCTTGATTCATCCATTGACTAACCCGGTCCATGAAAAATGTATGGAAATTCTTATAAAATACTTCCGTTAACTTTGTAAATTCCTGTCTTGCATCTTGCCCAGCTTTCTTCAACTGTTCCATTTCTTCTGCCACTTCAGGAAACTTTACGGGATTCCTATATTTCACTTTGTCATAACGGAAAAATCGACTCATTTTTTCGATTGAAATCATGATTTTCCCTCCTGAATGTGACTCTTCAATCGGTCAATCATATAGACACCCACATCAATAATTGGAATATTTGAGAGTTGTTCTAATTTTGTCTTTACATATGGGAAGTGCGTACACCCTAGTACGACTGCTTCAATCTCTGTACTTTCAAAATAGTGGAATAAACTTTGAAAATCGAATTGTTTAATAATCTCCTCTTGTGGTTTACCAGTTTCGATCGCTTTAACCAGTTCTAGCATCGTCACACCGAAAACCTTAAGATTAGGATTAGCAATATATAGATTGTTTTCTACCCCTGTTAATCCATGAGAATTAGCTGCCATTACGGCTAAATAATTATGTTCTACCCCAAGTGTTCGATACATTTGCATCGGAGTAATCATTGGGAGTTTATATTCTTCTTGTAATTTGTCGAAATTTACAACTGAACTTAGTGAGTTACAGTATACAAAAACAGCGTCAATATCATTTTTCAGCCCGTCAAGCACACCTCTAATATACTGCTCTCTTTCTTCGCCTTCTAACGCTTGAAAAGTCGTTTGCTCGACCGGATTTTTAGAAATCGGAACAGAAATCGTTTCATTGAATCCATTTTCCTTTAATAAATCAACGCCTAACTTCGTGTCCATAGGTGTTCCTGCCATCACAGCAATCCGCATTTACATTACTCCTTTATAAAAAATAAGGATGAACACTTGGCTCACCCTTATTTCGATTCATCATTATTTAGTAGCACGTCGTACATATGAACCATCAGTTGTATTAACTTCTAAATATTCTCCAGCTTCAATAAAGTCAGGAACGTTCACAACTAATCCTGTTTCCATTGTAGCAGGTTTTCCAGAACCAGTTACTGTGGCACCTTTAATTGAAGGTTGAGTTTCAGTTACTTGTAAAACAACTGTAGAAGGTAATGAAACCCCGATTACTTCTGTTCCGTAGAATTGAATTTTTACTTCCATATTTTCAAGAATGTATTTTAATTCTAATTCGATAGCTTCTTCTGGAATTTCATATTGTTCATAAGTTTCTAAGTCCATAAAAACAGCAAGGCCATCTTGGCTGTATAGATATTGCACATCTTTTGTATCAATATGTGCACGTTCTACTTTTTCTTCAGGACGCATGGTTGTGTCTACAGTAGATCCAGTACGTACGTCACGGATTTTCATACGCATAACCGTGTTTCCTTTACCTGGTTTGTGGTGGCTAATTTCCAACACTTTAATTAGTTTTCCATCAAGAATGAATGTCATTCCAGCTTTTAAATCACTTACGTTAATCATTTTCAAACTCCTTTAGTTCAATTTTACTTTCTATTTATACCACATTTTCACGAAAAATGCACTCATTTCAGAAAATAATTAAAATTACAAAATCCCGACACGTTTAAAGATATAGTCAACATTCTTTAAATGATAATGGTAATCAAAAGCATCATCGAGGTCCTCTTTGCTTAAAACATCAGTAATTTCGGGCTGTTGTTCTAATATTTCTCTAAATGGAACCTTTTCATCCCAAGACTTTGCAGTACAAGGTTGAACCAGGTCGTAAGCTTTTTCACGACTCATCCCTTTATCGATCAGTTTTAATAATACACGCTGACTATAAATAAGACCAAATGTAGCATCCATGTTTTTCAACATATTCTCAGGAAAGACTGTTAAATTCTTTACGATATTTCCAAATCGTCTCAACATATAATTTAATAAAATCGTACTATCTGGAATAATAATTCTTTCAGCTGAAGAATGTGAAATATCACGTTCATGCCATAAATTCACGTTCTCATATGCAGTAACCATATGCCCTCTGATAACACGAGCAAGTCCAGCCATATTTTCAGAACCGATTGGATTACGTTTGTGAGGCATCGCAGAAGACCCTTTTTGACCTTTGGCAAAAAACTCTTCTACTTCACGCGTTTCAGATTTTTGAAGTCCTCGAATTTCAGTCGCGAATTTCTCGATACTCGTAGCGATTAATGCAATAGTAGAAATATAATCTGCATGTAAATCACGCGGAAGAATTTGCGTTGAAATTTCTTGAGGGTGAATTCCCAATTTTTTACATACATATGCTTCTACTTCTGGAGATATGTTCGCAAATGTTCCAACTGCACCACTGATTTTACCAGCTTCTACTCCTTTTGCAGCGCGTTCAAAACGTTCGATATTCCGTTTCATTTCGGAATACCATAACGCTAATTTTAAACCAAACGTGGTTGGTTCAGCATGAACTCCATGCGTTCTACCCATGCATACCGTATCTTTATATGCTAATGCTTTTTCTTTAATGATTTCTAGGAAGTCTGCTAAGTCTTTGCGTAAAACATCGTTGGCTTGTTTCAACTGATAACCATAAGCTGTATCTACCACATCAGTACTCGTTAATCCGTAGTGAACCCATTTCTTTTCTTCTCCAAGACTCTCAGAGACACATCTTGTAAATGCAACTACATCATGTCTGGTTTCTTCTTCAATTTCCAAAATTCGATCAACAGTGAATTTTGCATTTTTACGAATCTTTTCTACATCTTCTTTAGGAATTTCTCCTAATTCAGCCCAAGCTTCGTCTGCTAAAATTTCGACTTCTAACCAACAGTTATATCGATTTTCATCTGACCAAATTTTGGCCATTTCAGGGCGTGTGTATCGTGTAATCATAATTGCCTCCTAATATAATTCCATTGTTACGTGAGAAATACCAACAATATCATATGGATTTGAAGCCACTTCAAATCCTAAAGATTCATAGAACGATTGCAAATGAGCCTGAGCGTGAATCTCAATTACAGAATCCACAAACCATTCTTTGCAGACCTCTTTTGCTCGTTCCATTAACTGTCTTCCTTTTCCCTTTCCACGGTAGTCTTTATCTATCAGGACTCGTCCAATTTGAACATTTCCACTTTCCAAAGGGACAATCCTAAGGTAGGAAATTACTTTTCCACAATCGGTCATTTCAAATAAATGCCAACAATTTTCATCAACTTCTTCGATTTCCTGACAATTCACTTGCTGTTCGACGATAAATGTCTCAATTCGTGCTTTAAAAATACTGAGTGCTTCTTCTTTCGTTAACTCATTAAAGTTCTTTAAATACCACATTAAATCACCCTCTGTTTAAGGAAAAGTATTTTCTTGTCATTAATTCATCATCTTTTAATTGCACCATTAAAGCTTCTAAACTGTCAAATTTCAATTCATCACGTAGATAATATAACCATTTTACTTTGACTACTTTGTCGTAAATATCTTCATTAAAATCTAATAGATGAACCTCTATCGTTATTTTAGTAACATCATTAAACGTTGGATTGAATCCAATTGAAGCCATACCAGGAATCCAATTTCCATCAACGTTCATCTCAACAATATAGACACCATTTTTTAATAAGAAAGTATCATTCGACACTTCAATGTTAGCAGTAGGATAACCTAACTTTTTTCCACCTCTACCAAATCCATGCACAACCTTTCCTTTCATCAAGTAATCATAACCGAAAAGTTTATTGGCTTCCGCAACATTTCCATTTAGAAGTGCAGCACGAATTGCTGTAGAACTTATTTTTCCTTTTGAATTCCGTTGCTCAGGAATCGTTATGATAGTAAACCGATTCTTACTATATTCTGGTAAAACACGCATATTCGCAATATCGCGTTTCCCATAGGTATAGTCAAAACCAGCAACAACAATCTTGGTATGTAATCCGACAATATATTGGTCAACAAATTCTTGAGGAGTTAATGAAGCAAATTCTTTGGTAAAATCAACAATATAAAATAAATCTACTCCTAACTCTTCTAATAGCTCCGCTTTTCGACTCTCTGGCGATAAATATCGTATGGACTCTGGTGAAACATTTTGAAAAATAACTGATGGATGCTGATTAAAAGACATCACTGCAAGTTTATATCCATGACTCTCTGCCATTGCCTTCGCTGTTTGAATGACTTTACGATGACCTTTATGAATACCATCAAAAAAGCCTAAAGCTAATACAATGGGACCATCTTCGATTAGATGATTTTGATATGGATGATTCAATTTAATGATTTTCATTAGTTTTCCTTTCTAAAACATTTTTAATGGCTTTAGTAATTCTTTTTTTGAAGGATGAATGCCATAGATAGAAATGAGTTTTCCATTATAATATAACGCTGTAGGAGCATTAATTGCAGGAAACTCATTTCTTGTGAATATTGCACCATTTTTTACACGTACAAATAGTTCTTCAGAAAGATCAACTTTCGGGTAATCTTCAAAAATCATTTCTATTGGTTTTAAAAAAACATCTGAAGAATGACCTTCAGAAAGAAGCTTCTCTAATTGAGAGAGTGTCACACAATCTTTTGAGTAAAATGGACCACTTTTCACTCTAGTTAATAAAGACATATGTGCTTCTACCCCAAGTGATCTTCCTAAATCAACAGCTAACGTTCGAATATAAGTTCCTTTACTACAACTTACTTGGAATTTCCAGGACTGCGTTTTTTTCTCGGGATTATACACAGGTTCACTTATACGTCTGAAATCATAAATGACAGCATCCCTAACAGGCCTCTCAACACTTTCGTTAGCTCTTGCATATTCATAAAGTCGTTTCCCGTTCACCTTAACTGCTGAATACATAGGAGGAACTTGACGGATAGTACCTACAAAATGGCTCATCGCTTCATCAATTCCTTCCAGAGAAAATGGAGTAAGAATAGGAGTACATTTTACAACCAATCCGTGAGCATCCTCAGTTTCAGTTGAAAATCCTAGTGTAATTTCTCCTTCATAGACCTTATTTGCTTCATGCAAATTTTCAACTACTTTAGTTGCTTTACCAATACAAATAGGTAAGACACCATCTACTTCAGGATCTAAAGTTCCACTGTGGCCAACTTTCTTTGTTTGTAACAGTCTTCTCACTTTAAATACACAATCAAATGAAGTCATCCCCTTTTCTTTCCACAGTGGCAAAATCCCATTCATTATTCTCTTCCTTTCTTCTATTACATCGCTAACTTATTGTAACATAATTCTAATTATTCCTCATGAATATTGAATGTAGGAGTTTATTTGAAAAATATGGTATGATAGATAAGTAAATTTGATGAATGAGGAGAAAATTCTATGTCTAGAGTTTATTTAGTCACAGATTCAACTGCAGACTTAACTGAAGAAGAAGTAAAGAATCTAGAAATTTCAATCGTACCGATGAATATATCTTTTGCTGACCAAAATTATGTTGATGGTGTTACGATTACAAAAGAAGAATTTAGAGAAAAAATGATTGCATCGGAAGAATTACCAAAGACTGCTCAACCTTCGATTGGACGATTTGTTGAAGTTTACGATGATTTAGGAAAAAATGGAGACAAAGTCATTTCCATTCAATTAATGAAATCAATTAGCGGTACTGTCGATGCAGCTAGACAAGCAGCTGATATCACTGAAACAGATGTTACGGTCATTGACTCTGATTTCACTTCACGTTCAATGGGAATGGTTGTTAAAGAAGCTGCAAAAGCTGCTCAACAAGGGAAAACTGTTGAAGATATTTTAGAAATTATTAATGATGCGAAGAAAAGAACGACACTATATCTTACCGTTGTTCACTTAGATAACCTGATTAAAGGTGGTCGTATTAGCCAATTAATGGGAATGTTTTCTAACCTACTCAACATAAAGTTATTCCTGCAAGTCATTCATGGGAAAATTGAAATCATCCAAAAAGGTCGAGGCTTAAAATCATTACAAAAGAAATACGATGAGATCTTCGAACAAATGAAAAATACTCCAAAAGGAATTCAAGAAATTGGAATTATGCATGCAGGATTAAGCGAATTTAATGAACAAAACATTTCTAAAGTTAAAGAACTATTTCCTGACGTTCCATTAACGATTGTGACAACTTCTCCAATTATTATGACGCACACAGGAATTGATGCTATGGCAATTACCTATCTTGAAAATAAATAAAAAATAAAAATATCCCCTATATGACCTAAGTCATATAGGGGATATTTACGTTATATCTAATTCAATAATTGACCAATAAATATTCCTACATACGTCCCGATAATGTAACCAAGTGTACCGACTAACATCGTTGGAGCAACAAATCGATGCCACCCTTTCGAAATTGCCATTGCTGCTGCCGTTGTTGGTCCTCCAATATTGGCATTTGAGGCTAAAATTGCTTCTTCAACCGTAAATCCAAACAGCTTCGCACCAGCGAAAGTTACAGCCATATTTACAAAAACCATAATTCCACAGAAAACTAATAGCAATGGTGATTTTTCAACAATTGCACTAATAGAAGCAGGAATCCCAATTACTACAAAAAATAAGTAAATTAAAAATGTACCTATTTCACTAGCCCCACTAATTTTCTTAAACTGTTTTGCAAAAATTGTTGAACAAGAAACAGTTAGTGTCGTTAAAATTAAATATTTATTTGAAATTAACTGAATGATACTGTTATCTCCTAATTTAGCAATTACATCTGAAAGCATAAAACTAATTGTTACAATGATAACAGAAATTGAAAAAACAAATGCAATATCTTGAACCGTAACAATCGTATCTTTCACATATGAACTTTTCTCTTCTTTTTGACTTTCAGTTGTGTAAGCAAATTTGAAATGATTTTTGAAAAATCCCATTGTAGGAATCATCAATAAGATTAAAAAATAAAAGACCATTAACAAATTATCAGCAACTGTTGCAGCGGATATCAATTCTTTTGGTATATCAAACGCAGAAGAAACTGCAACAAAATTGACACCCCCACCAATATAACTACCAACCATCATGCCAGCAATATGATTAAGTACAGGAATTGCCTGACTTAATATAAAGTAGCCAATCATGGCACCAAGTACCGTTCCTACCGAACTTATGAGAAATATGATTACTAAACGTCCACTTTCCTTCCAGATTTGTTTCAAATCACATTGGAATAAAAGCATCGGAATCGCCAAAGGAACAACAACTCCCCAAACTTGATCATATACAGGAGAATCTACTGGAATCACTCCTATATTACTCAAAGTAGCGGCAATCACTAATCCAATAATTGCTCCACTGATTTTTGCAGCCCATCGATATCGGTTTTCTAAAAAGATACTTAATGTAGCAATTCCTACAATAATGGACCAAAGTACCCATGTATTATTTGCATCTATCATAAAAACACCTCTTTTGACTATTTATAAAATAGAAAATTACCATATTTGGTAATTTTAATTAAAAAGAGCAAAAGATAAGTTTCGTTTTGATGTACTTTTGCCCTTAATGACATTATCGTTCTTCTTCGTGAATTGATTTTAAAAGCTCATCAATATGATTACCGTAATCCACTGATTCATCCCGTTTAAAGATTAGTTCTGGAGTTTTGTACAATGAAAGACGTTTGCCTAATTCACGACGAATTAGGCCTTTTGATTTTTCTAATCCACGCTCAGTCGCTTGACGTTCACTAGCTAATCTTTGCAGTGTTGTGTAGTAGATAGTAGCAATTTGCAAATCACCAGTCACTTCTACTTCAGTAATTGTAATTTCTTGTACACGTGGATCACGAACTTTCTTAGTTAAAATATCATTCACTTCACGCAAAATTTCTTGTGATACACGTCCAACTCTAAAGTTTGCCATTTTTATCTCCTTTCCAACGAAAGAGGCACTGCATTCAGTCCCTCTTTTCTAAAATGATTTCATTAAATTTTATTTATTATTTCGGTTGATTCAAAGCTAAACAGTCGGTCTCGCACTATTTTCTTTTAATCTCGACCATTTCGTATGC
This sequence comes from uncultured Streptococcus sp., assembly GCA_963523415.1. Lineage (GTDB taxonomy): Bacteria > Bacillota > Bacilli > Lactobacillales > Aerococcaceae > Granulicatella. The sequence goes on from CAURBR010000004.1 coordinate 97,776, forward strand.
TTCGATGATGTCGTCTACTTTGATATCGTTGTAGCCTTCAATCATAATACCGCACTCGAATCCAAGTTTTACTTCTTTAGCATCGTCTTTGAATCGTTTTAAGCTTGCTAATTCACCTTCGTAAATAACAATGTTATCACGGATTAGACGAACTGAACTTGAACGTTTTACAACACCTTCTAATACGTATGAACCAGCAATCGTTCCAAGTTTAGAAACTGTGTATGTTTCACGAACAACAGCTTGACCAGTAATATTCTCTTCGAATTCTGGGTCTAACATACCCTTCATCGCTGTTTCGATTTCATCAATAACGTTATAGATGATACGGTGTAAGCGAATATCTACTTGATCAGATTCCGCTTGAATTTTCGCTTGTGGCGTAGGTCTTACGTTAAATCCGATGATAATCGCGTTACTTGCTGTAGCAAGAGTAATATCGCTCTCGTTAATTGCCCCTACAGCCGTGTGGATAATCTTCACACGAACGCCTTCAACTTCAATCTTTTGTAAGCTTGATGCTAATGCTTCAACAGAACCTTGTACGTCAGCTTTGATAATAACATTAACTTCTTTCAATTCTCCTTCTTTCAATGTAGAGAATAAGTTATCTAATGTAATACGGCTTGAAGCGTTACGTTGTTCGATTAACGCACGTTTGGCACGTTCTTCACCGGCAGCGCGAGCAGTTTTTTCGTCTTCGAATACTACGAAGCGGTCCCCAGCTTGTGGTGAAGCGTTAAGACCAGTAATCTCTACTGGAGTCGCTGGTAAAGCCGTTTTCACACGACGTCCTTGGTCATTCACCATTACACGAACACGTCCAAATGTGTTTCCTACAACGATTGGGTCCCCAACTTTAAGCGTTCCTTCTTGTACTAATAACGTTGCGATAGGTCCTTTAGATTTATCTAAACGAGCTTCAATAACAGTTCCTAATGCTAAACGGTTAGGGTTTGCTTTTAGTTCTTGAACTTCAGCTACTAAAAGAATCATTTCTAGTAATTCTTCAATGTTTTGATTGAATTTCGCAGAAATTTCAACAAAGATTGTGTCCCCACCCCATGCCTCAGGTACAAGTCCTAAATCTGAAAGTTCTTGCATCACGCGACCTGGGTTTGCGGCAGGTTTATCAATTTTGTTTACTGCTACGATAATTGGAACATCAGCAGCTTTCGCATGGTTAATCGCTTCGATTGTTTGTGGCATTACACCGTCATCCGCTGCTACTACGATAACTGTAATATCAGTGATGTCTGCACCACGTGCACGCATTGTTGTGAAGGCCGCGTGCCCTGGAGTATCTAAGAATGTAATTGGTTTGCCATCAATCTTAATTTGGTACGCACCGATATGTTGAGTGATACCACCTGCTTCACCCGCTACAACTGAAGAATTACGTAATTGGTCAAGCAATGTTGTTTTACCATGGTCAACGTGTCCCATGATTGTTACAACTGGAGGGCGAACTATACTTTCTGCTTTTTCAGCTGCTGCTGCTTCTTCAAAGTACACATCTAAATCAGAAATATCTTTTTCGATTTTTTCTTCAGCATCCATACCGTAGTCTGCTGCTAGTAATTCGATTGCATCTTTAGACAACCCTTGGTTTAATGTTGCCATTACTCCTAATAGGAATAATTTTTTGATGATTTCTGCTGGTTCACGTTTAATTTTCTTCGCTAATTCAGCAACTGTCATTCCATCTGTATACACAAGTACATCTGGTAATTCATGGAATTTACGTGCTGGAACAGCTGGTTTAGATTTTTGTTCATCACGACGGTTTCCTTTTTTACCTTTTTGATTACGATTTTTCTTGCTGAAACCATCATTGTTAAAATCATTATAACGTTGTTGGTTTCTTCTGTCGTTATTACGATTGTTTCTTGGTGATTCGAAACGATCGTTATTATTATTTTGTTTTTGATTATGACGTGGACGTTCTACTTGTCCTTGTTGGTTTGAACGAGCTTCATTACGTGCTGTTTCTTTCTTAAATGAAGGACGGTTTCCATTCGCATTCTGTTGTTTTTGATTTGGACGTTCTTGATTTCTCTTGTCGTTTTGTTCATGACGTCTTTGATTTTGAGAATGGTTACGTTCTTGATTTTGTTTGTGTTGTCCTTGTTTTGGACTGTGGTCTTCTCTCTTTGTGAATTCTTTCTTAGGAGCGTGACCTTTTGCTACTTCCTTTTTAGGTTCAGCTTTTTTCAATTCTTGTTTTGGAGCAGGTTTTACTTCTTTCTTCTCAGCTTTTGGCGCTGGTTTAGAAGCAGGCTTAGAATTCCAAGCTCCTTTAATTTTTGAGATTTCAGCTTCTTCCATAGTAGACATATGGCTATTATATGAAATACCAATTTCTTTTGCTTTTTCAATAATGACTTTACTTGCCACATTCATTTCTTTCGCTAATTCATATACGCGAGTTTTCGACATAGTCTCACCTTCCTATTCGTTCATATCGTTAAATCCCTTCATCTTCAGTAGACTCTTTGTAAACCCTCGATCATCAACTAAAACAATAGAACGTCTTTTGCCAATCGCTAAAGACAATTCATCCGTTTCAAATTGCTGAACAAAAGGAATTTCATAATATTCACATTTGTTTTTTATTTTTTTTACTGTATTTGAACTACAGTCTTTCGTACAAATCACTAAATTTCCTCTTTGACGTTGAATATTTTGAATCACTTGTTCTTCGCCACTCACTAATTTACGAGCAGCTGTGGCCATTCCCAATAAGTTCAACGCTTTTTGCTTAATGAGTTCTTCCATCACTAAATAACTCTTTTCTTGCTTTTTGATGGTCTACATATGCGAGTAATTCTTCATAAAAGCTATCCGGTATATCAATTTCTAATTGTTTTTCAAACAAGTGACCCTTCCATGCTTTTTCGACAAGACTCGGTTCTAATGTAATGTATGCACCACGGCCGTTTACTTTTCCAGTTGGATCAATTTGAGCAACTCCTTCATTGTTGCGGACAATACGAACCAACTCTTTCTTTGGCATCATATCTCCTGAAGCAATACAGCGGCGCATCGGTATTTTTTTCTTTTTCATCGAGCACCTCCAAATGATTATTCTTCTTCAGAAGAACCTTCATCGGTATCTTCTTCAGCAACTGGATTAGCTAAGTTTTCTAAATACTCTTCATAAGCACTTTCAGATTTAATATCGATACGATATCCAGTTAATTTCGCAGCAAGGCGAGCATTTTGACCGCGTTTACCAATTGCAAGTGATAATTGATGATCTGGTACAACAACGATGCAGCCATTACTATCTTCATTAAATTCCACTTTAAGTACTTGAGCAGGATTTAAAGCATTTTTAATATAAACCGCAGGGTCTTCATTCCATTCAACAATATCCATATTTTCGCCATTTAATTCTTCGACGATATTATGAACCCGTTGTCCTCGTGGGCCAACACATGTCCCAACTGGATCTAGATTTGCATCATTCGAACGAACGGCTACTTTAGCACGGTCTCCTGCTTCACGAGCAATTGATACAATTTCAACAATACCGTCGTAAATTTCTGGGACTTCTTGTTCAAATAAACGTTTTAATAAGTCGGGGTGTGTACGACTTACAAAAATTTGTGGACCTTTAGTTGTATTTTCTACTTTAGAAACTAAAACTTTAATTCGTTTATCCGGAGTATATTCTTCAGTTGGAATTTGGTCTTGCTTAGACATTCCAGCAACAATACGCCCTAGATTCACATAAACGTAACGGAAATCTTGGCGATCAACAACACCTGTCATAATTTCATTTTCGTATTGAATAAATTCATTATAAATATTTGTACGTTCAGCATCACGCAAACGTTGCATAATGACTTGCTTAGCAGTTTGAGCAGCAATACGACCAAAATCCTTTGGAGTTACTTCGAAACGAATTTTATCTCCAACTTCATAAGCTTTATGCTTAGCATGCGCTTCTTCTAGACTCACTTCAAGAGTTGAATCGAAAACATATTCAACTACTTCTTTAACTGCATACACATGCATATTTCCTTTTTTAGGATCAAATTCTACTTCAACATTTTGCGCTTGTCCGTAGTTTTTCTTATACGCAGAAACTAGCGCTGCTTCTAAAGCTGTAATCACAACATCTTTAGAAATTCCTTTTTCTTCTTCAAGAACTGTTAATGCCTTAAGCATTTCTTTACTCATTGTTTTACTCCTTTACTCTTTAGAATTGAATTGCAAGACGAGCTTTTGCTATATTCTTACGATCGATTGTAAATTCTTTGGTTCTAGTTTTGATTTGAACCTTTACCGTAATGGTTTCTTCACCCACCGATAAAAGGGTCCCTTCTATAAACTTTTCACCTTCAACATTCTGGTAAAAAGATAAATGGACATATGAACCGATTGCTCCTTTTAATTCCTCTTCATTTCTAAGAGGACGTTCAGCACCTGGCGATGATACCTCTAAAAAATAAGCTTGTGGGATCGGATCTGGATTTTGAGCGTCTAGAATCTCACTGAACTTCTCACTCATATATGCGCAGTCGTCTAAATCAATTCCACCTGGCTTATCTAAATAAAAACGAAGAAACCAATTTTTGCCCTCTTTTACAAATTCTAAGTCAAATAACTCAAAACCTTCTTTTTGAATCACTTCCTTTGTAAGATTCGTCACAGTTTCAGTTACTTTACTCATAGCATCAACCTCCTTGCAAATTATTTTTTGCCGATAAAAAGAGTGAGCGTTTCCGCTCACTCTCCTTTCAACTACTATTCTACTATGCTAGTATAGCATAGTTTTGTTGATAATAGCAACTATTGTCCATTAGAACAAATCATCAAATAGGGATAATTGGTTTTCATCTGGCAAATGATCCAACACTTTGTTTTCACTCATATAGTCAATTAATGTTTTAGAAACTTTTCCTCTCGTCGCTAAATCTTTTTTAGATAAGAATGGTTGCTCACTACGAGCCTCTACAATCTTATTGGCAACGTTAAGACCAAGACCTTGAATAGCTCTGAATGGTGCAATTAAGGAATCTCCTTCAATCACAAAATCACTTGCTGCAGATTTATCTACATCCACCATTTTGAATTGAAATCCACGTTCGACCATTTCATTAGCTAATTCTAAAACAGTTAATAAGTTTTGTTCCTTCGTGCTTGCTTCTAAGCCCTTATCTCTAATTTCTTTGATTCGCTTCTTAATCATTTCTTTTCCCTGCGACATCGCAACAATATCGAAGTCTTGTGCACGTACTGAAAAATAAGCACAGTAATATAATAAAGGTTTGTGTACTTTAAACCACGCAACACGTAAAGCCATCAACACATATGCAGCAGCATGGGCTTTAGGGAACATATATTTAATCTTTAAACACGATTCAATGTACCATTCTGGAACATTGTTCTCCCGCATTAAAGCTTGTAAATCATCCGGAATCCCTTTCCCTTTACGAACACCTTCCATAATTTTGAAGGCAGCACCGTTTTCAACACCTTTATGGATTAAATAAACCATGATATCATCACGACAACCAATCACTTCAGAAAGCGGAATTCCATGAAGCCGAATAAGCTCCTCAGCGTTTCCAAGATACACATCTGTTCCGTGAGACAATCCCGAAATTTGTAATAATTCAGTGAAAGTTTTTGGCGACGTTTGTTCTAACATTCCACGAACGAATTTAGTACCGAATTCTGGAATTCCTAATGTTCCTGTATTAGAGTCAATTTGCTCTGGAGTCACTCCTAACACTTCTGTTCCTTGGAAAATCTTCATCACTTCGGGGTCGTCTGGTGGAATAGATTTTGGATCCATCCCTGAAAGATCTTGCAACATCCGGATTACGGTCGGATCATCGTGACCGAGAATGTCTAATTTAAGGACGTTATCGTGAATTGAATGGAAATCAAAGTGTGTTGTTCGCCACTCCGAACTTAAGTCATCAGCTGGATATTGAATCGGGGTAAAATCATACACATCCATATCATCAGGAATAACTATAATCCCACCCGGGTGTTGACCAGTACTTCGTTTAACACCCGTACAGCCGCTCGCTAATCTTTCAATTTCAGCTTGTCGGAATTCCAATCCTAAATCGCGCTCATATCCTTTTACATACCCGAATGCTGTTTTTTCTGCGACCGTACTGATGGTTCCAGCACGGTAAACATAATCTTCACCAAATAAAACTTTGGTATAGTTATGAGCTTGCGGTTGATATTCACCACTGAAGTTTAAATCAATATCGGGTACTTTATCACCGTAGAAACCAAGGAAAGTTTCAAATGGAATATCATGTCCATCTTTAACCATTTTCGTATGACACTTTGGACATTCTTTGTCTGGTAAATCAAATCCTGAACCAACTGAACCATCTTCGAAAAACTCAGAAAATTTACAATGCGGGCAACGATAATGAGGCGCTAGTGGATTCACTTCAGTAATTCCAGTAAGTGTCGCAACTAATGAAGACCCTACTGACCCCCGAGAGCCTACCAAGTAACCATCATCATTACTTTTTAATACTAATTTTTGGGCGATTAAATATATGACCGCAAATCCATTTCCGATGATACTCTTTAATTCTTTCTCGATTCGTTCCTCAACAATTGTTGGAAGTGAATCGCCATACCATTCATGAGCTCTATTATAACTAAGCGTTGTAATCTCGTCAGCAGCTCCTGGAATTTTTGGAGTGTACAACTTATCTTTCACTGGAATAATTTCTTCTAATTGATCATTCACCCAATTAGAATTTGTGACAACAACTTCATAAGCTTTTTCTTCACCTAAGAAGGCGAAGTCTTTTAACATCTCATCTGTTGTTCTAAAATGTGCATCAGGATACTCTTGTGGAATCCCATTATTCACAGATGTCAGTAAAATTTCTCGGTAAATCTTATCCTCAGGATTTAAATAATGAACATTTCCAGTAGCAACTACCGGTATATTCAATTCTTCTCCTAAACGAACTAGATTTTTGAGAATTTCTTCTAAATGATGTTCATTTCTGATTAGTTCTTTTCCAATAAGAGGTTGATAGATAGCTTTTGGCATGATTTCAATATAATCATAGTATTTCGCCTTTTCTTTAGCTTCGTCATATCCTTTTTGCATCATCGCTTCAAAAACTTCTCCTTCAGCACAACCTGAGCCGATGAGGAAATAATCTCGTCTACTAGAAAGCATACTTCTTAAAATACGAGGTACACGATAAAAATATTGCAGATTCGATGCCGAAACAACCTTAAAAAGTTCTTTCAATCCATCTTGATTCTTAGCGAAAATAGTAGCGTGAAACGGGCGGCCATTCTTGTATACTTCTTCAGGGTGAATATTTTTGTTCAATTCATCATGATAAAGAAGTTGGTACTCCGTTTCAGCTTCTTTTAAGAAGATATGACATAAATGACCCGTTGTTTCAGAATCGTAAACCGCACGGTGATGTTGTTCTAACGAAACATTATAACGTTTTGCTAACGTATTTAAACGGTGTGATTTCAGTTGAGGATGAAGCATACGAGATAGTTCCAAAGTATCAATTACCGGTTGCTGTGTACGAGGAATTCCTACATTTTCATAACCTGTATTTAAGAATCCCATATCAAAACTTGCATTATGAGCAACTAAAATACAGTCTTTCGAAAATTCATAAAATTCCTTTAACACTTGTTCCTGTGATTTTGAACCTTTAACCATATCGTCGGTAATTCCCGTTAACTGAATCGTTGTAGCTGATAACGGATGGCCAGGATCAATAAATTCTTCGAATTGATCTATCACATTTCCGTCCTTCATTTTTACCGCAGCAAGTTCAATAATAGAATCATAAATAGCAGATAATCCTGTAGTTTCCACGTCAAAAACTACGTAAGTTACATCTTTTAACAAGATATGTTGAGGGTTGTAAGAAACATTGACATGATCATCAACGATATTTCCTTCTAATCCATAAAGAATCTTAATTCCATTTTTCTTTCCAGCGCCGTATGCCTCTGGATAAGCTTGAAGGTTTGCATGATCCGTAATTGCAACAGCCTTATGTCCCCATTTTGCTGCTTGAGCGACTAAATCGCCTGCTGAATTTGTAGCATCCATCACTGACATGTTGGTATGTAAATGCAATTCTACTCGTTTATCACCTTCAGCCTTATCTTCTCTACCTTCATGAGAAATAGCATTCATATCCCGTATAATCATTCCCAATTCTTGAGAATACTTATTCGTTTCAATTGTTCCAAACGCTTTTACCCAAGTGCCCTTCTTTAAACCTTCAAGAGCTTGTTCATCTTCAGGTGTTGATGGAAATAACGTTGCGCTAATAGAAGAGGTATAATCTGTTAATTTGATATTACCAAATAGTTTCCCTTTTGCTTTCCCTCGTCGTAACTCAATATCAAAAATTTTCCCTTCGATGACAACATTCCGTTCTTCTTCAAAAATATCTGCAATTGCTTTAGGTTCATTATTGGATTTAATCCACTTCCCGTAAATAACACCCTCAGGTTTCCAATCAGCAGCTCCTTTCTGAGAAACCGACTTTCTATTTTCTTGAATAGTTTGCTGAGATACTAACATCTCTTTTTCAATCTGTTGATGATTCTCTTCGACTACCTTTGACAATTCTTCGTGGAAATCATCATTCACACTCATTTGAAAATGGAGCTTTGGAAACCCTAAATGAACGAACGCTTCCTGTAGTTTTGTTGAAAAATTTTGAGTAAAATGACTTTGAACTAATTCATTGGGGCAATGTAAGAAAACAGTATCCCCTTCTAATGTTGGAACTTGACTCATTAAGTTTTGAGTTGATAGTACAGATTCTTCTTTCAAATGACCAATGACAAATCTCCAGTAAGATTGAATCATCTCTTGTGTTGTTTCTTCACTATCTGTAGAGATGACAATTTCTGCTCCGCCAAAGCGTTCATAGTTCTCAGTTAATGCGTAAAAAAAACATTTAAAGATTTCAAATGTAACTACTTTTGGTGTATGAATATGAAAAATCCATTTCTGATTTTTTTGAGAAATATCTATACGAAGTAGCTTTGCATCATCCAACTCAGGTGAAAAGATTCCTTTATCTTCAACAGATAATTGATCGATAATTTTCTTCATTAAATCCTTCTGTGATTGACTCATGATACCCTCCTTTTACATAAGAAGAGTGTTCTATTTTCATAGAAACACTCTCACCTTTAGTTAAATAACTTCATAATATCATTCCAGGTTACTAATAACATTAATGCAAATAAGAAAATAGCCCCTGCAATCGTTAAATATCCCTCTTTTTCAGGGTCAAGTGGTTTCTTTCGAATACCTTCAATAATATTGATAACAAGTTTACCTCCGTCCAAAGCAGGAATTGGAAGTAAATTCATCACCCCTAAATTCGCACTAATCATTCCCATAAATGCCAATAAGTCGATGAAACCATTTTTTGCTACCTGAGAAGTCATAGAATAGATAGCAACTGGCCCTCCTAATTGATTTAAATTAAATCCTTTTGTAAACAAACTACCTAATGCACTCAGAACCATTACAATCACCGTAACGGTTTGTGTAAATCCGTAGGAAATGATTGATAAAATATCACGGTTTAAAACTCTAAGTACTCCAATTTGACCAATTTTTGAGCCATCTTGTGTTTCCACTGATTTTGGTGTAATCGTTACAGATACTTCTTTATTATCCCGTTGAACAATCATCTCAACTGGTTGATCCGCCTTTTTGCGAATAATAGCTGTCATATCATCCCATGTATAAACTGAGGTACCGTCAATAGATAACACTTTATCTCCATCTTTTAGTCCAGCTACTTGAGCTGCAGATTCAGATGCAACTTCCCCAATAATGGGTTTTGATGAAGGAACTCCTCCTTGCATAAACCCGACTAAGATAAAAACAAAAATAGATAAAATAAAGTTATTCATTGGACCTGCAGCATTTGTCTTAATTCTATTCCATAAAGTTGCTGAATTAAATTGTCTTTCAACAGGTGCAACAACCACTTCAGTACCATCTGATTCAACAATTGTAGCTTTTTTAGATACGGATAATGTCACTTTCTCTTCAGAATTGATATAGTATCCAGAAAGCTCCATCGCTTTATGTAAATCAGCTTCTTCTATTTGAAACGGAATGCTATTTTCTACAACTGTTTGATCATCAAAATTAATTTTTTGAACAATGTCATGTTGATCAAGAAGAATAGTCACCATCATTCCAGGTTTAATTTCTTGTTCATCTTCATCGTGACCAGCCATTCGTACATAGCCACCAATTGGAAGGAGCCTTAAAGTATAAACAGTTTCTCCTTTACGAACTTGAAATACTTTTGGTCCCATACCAATAGCAAATTCTCTCACTAGAATACCCGCTCTTTTTGCAAAATAGTAGTGGCCAAATTCATGAATAATCACGATAACACTAAAAACGAATAAAAACGCAATAATTGCTTGCAAAAACTTTCACCTCTTCTAATTATTCCCAAAAAATTTAAATACAATTTGAAACATAAACATCGCAAAGAAAGTTGAATCAAATCGGTCTAATATTCCCCCATGCCCTGGGAAAAAACCACCGGAATCTTTTACCCCGAATTGACGCTTGTAAGCTGATTCTACTAAATCCCCTAATTGCCCAAAAACAGACAAGCTCACAACTAACAATATAAATTCAACGATTGAAAAATACGGTGGATTATAAATTGGTAGTGCAATCAGTGTAAGCACTACTGAACCGATTACTCCTCCAATTGCCCCTTCAATGGTTTTGTTAGGACTAATTTCAGGTGCTAATTTATGTTTTCCATATTGACGACCTGCTAAATAAGCAAATGAGTCCGTTCCCCAGATTACTATAAAAACAAAAATGGCCATTGAGAAACTAATACTTCTAGCAAACAGAATTCCTGAAAATCCTCCTCCGACATAGAGCGATATTAATGAGCAGAATGAGGCATCTTCGAATGAAAAGCGATCTATCTTAACTACACTAAGTGTCATTAATAACATTACGATTAAAAAATAAATAAAGAAATAATCAATGCCACTTGGTAATGACACGAGTGGTTTTTGAGAGAATAAAAACGATAACGTTGCTAATAATGTTAATCCACCCTCAACAGAAAAGATATTCATTTTTTTCATTTGGAAGAATTCATAAATTCCAACAGTTGCTAAAACAATTAATAAAGTCCGTAAAGCAATTCCACCCTCATATAATAACGGAAGAAAAATGAAAAGAGCAATAAGCGCTGTAATAATTCTCTGTTTCATTTACGCTAGACCTCCATATCGACGGTGTCTGCCTTGATAAGTCAAAATTGCTTTATGCAAGTCTTCTTCGCTAAAATCTGGCCAAAATATATCTGTGAAATAATATTCTGTATATGCTAACTGCCACAATAAGAAGTTACTTAAACGAACCTCTCCACTCGTCCTAATCATTAAATCTGGATCTTGCAATTCTTTTAAGAAGTTCGTTTGAAGGCGGCTCTCAAATTGAGTATCATCAATTTCTTCAATCGATAAATCCCCGTCTTTAACACTTTTAGCAATAGATTTTGTTGCTTCTAGAATTTCTGCTCTTGATCCGTAGTTTAACGCAAATGTCAACACCATACCTGTATTGTTCTTTGTATCCTCAACAGCTTTTAAGACCACCTTTTTTGTAGCTTCTGGGAGTTGATCAATAAAGCCAATAAGTTCAATTTTCATATTTCTCTCTTGCAATTCAGGCATAAATGTTCCGAAAAAATCCCCTGGAAGTTTCATCAAAAAGCTTACTTCATCTGTTGGTCTCTTCCAATTTTCAGTACTAAATGCATATAAAGTCATCGCTTTTACACCAAGTTCATCTGCTGCAATCGCGATTCGTTTTACTGTACTCATTCCTTCTTTGTGACCTGCAATACGGGGAAGATTTCTTTTTTTAGCCCATCTACCATTTCCGTCCATAATAATCGCTATATGTTTAGGAATATTGTTTTTATCAATAGATACACTTTCAATTGTTTCTTTAGAATCTTTTTTCTTTTTCCAAAAAAGCATTTTATCCATTCCTTTGCATGTTTTTCGTTTCTATTGTAACAGAAGTCCTTAGTCTTTTATAGTAATCTCATTTTTTTCATCACACAAAAATGAAAGAATCAAATAGAATTGGTGTCAATCATGAAAAAATGGTATACTGATAAGAAAGATTTATGAATCAATAAAGGAGTATCGCGATGATTACCATGAAAGATATTGTATTAGAGGGACACCCTGCACTAAGAAAACGAGCAGAAAAAATTTCCTTCCCACTAACACAAGAATATCAAACTTTATCAAAAGAAATGCTTGAATTTTTACATAACAGCCAAAACCCTGAGATTGCTGAAAAATATGAGTTGCGAGCAGGTGTAGGACTAGCAGCTCCCCAATTAGGAAAATCAATCCAAATGATTGCTCTTTTGGTTCCAGGTTTTGAAGATGAGGGGCCTTTATTAAATGAAGTTTGGATTAATCCACGAATTATGAGAGAATCTGTAAAAAAAGCTTGTTTAAAAGAGGGTGAAGGTTGTTTATCAGTTAACAGAGACGTTCCAGGGATTGTTTTACGCCCAGAACGTGTCACTGTTAAATACCAAACAATCGATGGAGAAGAAAAAGTTCGTACACTAACAGATTACGAAGCAATTGTTGTACAACATGAAATTGACCATTTAAATGGGGTCATGTTCTATGACCATATTAATCAAACACAGCCTATGTACATTCCGAAAGGAGCCGTTGTCATTGGAGAATAATATTCCTGTTCTCGTTTTTGACTTGGATGACACTTTATATTCAAAAGAACAAGTATTCTTGGATACACTAAAACATTGCTTTCCTGGGTTCCAAGGAGACAGTTCTGCATATATAGTATATCAAGAAAAAAGTGAAGAAGCTTTTGAACTTTTTTCAAATGGCAAAATTACTCTAGAACAAAACCATTTAATGCGCGTCCAACACACTCTTGAATCTTTAGGATTAGATGCATCTCCTACTTCGGCAAGAAACTTTAAAGAGTCATACCAGTATACAATGGATCACATTAAACTAAGCGAAGATTGGCAAAACTTTTTTAATTCCGTAAAGGATCAAGTTCATCTAGTTTTATTGACAAATGGACCTACTAGTCACCAATCCAAGAAAGTAAATTCATTAAAACTTTCACGATGGTTTCATCCATCTGCAATTTATATTTCCGAAGAAACAGGTTTTGTTAAACCAAATAGAGAGGCATTTGAGAATGTGCAAAAAGCTTTTCCTAGTACACCAACCAACTTATTTTGGATGATTGGAGATGACACTCTCAATGATATTTTTGGAGCAAAGCAAGTATCTTGGAATACCATTCATCTCAAATTTGATGAAAATCAAGCTTCAAATTTACCTAATTCTCTATCAACTCCCTCTCAATTACTGAAAAAATTAATAAATGAAGGAGTCGTTAACCTTTAAGAGTATGAAATAAATAGCATTCTATGCTAAAATAAACTAGAAATATTATGATTAATTTAAAGGAGTATATACATGATTTTTAAAATTACTTACCAACCAACAAAAACGGAAGCTCCACGTCGTGAGAACACGCAAGCTTTATACATCGAAGCTAGTAACAAGGTAGAAGCCCGCCGCCTTGTGGATGAAAATACTGAATACAACGTAGAGTTTATCCAAGAGCTAGATGAAAAACACTTAGCTTACGAAAAACAAAACCCTGAATTTAAATTAACGGTGTTCAAGTAACATGAAGCCAAATATTAAAAATAACGAAACGGGCGTATTTGCTTTTGGCGGTTTAGGTGAAATCGGTAAAAACACATATGGCGTTCAATTCCAAGATGAGCTCATCATTTTGGATGCCGGTATTAAATTCCCTGAAGATGATTTACTAGGAATCGATTATGTGATTCCCGATTACAGTTATATCGTTCAAAATATTAATAAAGTAAAAGGTCTATTTATTTCGCATGGACACGAAGACCATATTGGTGGGATTCCTTTCTTAATTAAACAAGCGAACATCCCTATTTATGCAACAAAACTTGCGATGTCGTTGATTCGAAATAAATTAGAAGAACACGGTCTTTTAAGAGATGCGATTCTTCACGAAATTGATGAAGACAGCGTGATTAAATTCCGTAAAACACAAGTGAGTTTCTATCGCACAACCCACTCTATTCCAGATGCATTTGGGATTGTGATTAAAACTCCACCAGGAAACATTGTGTTTACTGGTGACTATAAATTCGACTTCACTCCAGTTGGAGAACCAGCAAACCTTCACCGAATGGCACAAATTGGTTCAGAAGGCGTTCTAGTTCTCTTAGGGGACAGTACAAACTCTGAAGTCCCTGGATTTACTCAATCTGAACAAGTCGTTGGAAAATCGATAAAAGAAATTATCCAACGCGTGGATGGCCGTATCATTTTTGCTACATTTGCATCAAACGTTTCTCGTCTAAAACAAGTAACAGATGTGGCTGTTGCAACTGGCCGTAAGTTGGCTGTATTTGGACGTAGTATGGAAGCTAGCTTCCGCACTGCTCGTGAACTAGGCTATATTCAAGCTCCAGATGATACTTTTATCGACGGACGTGAAATCAATCAATACCCTTCTGAGAAAGTCATTATTTTATGTACAGGTTCTCAAGGGGAACCAATGGCGGCGCTTAGCCGTATCGCAAATGGAACTCACCGCCAAATCTCAATACAACCTGGTGATACAGTTATCTTCTCTAGTTCACCAATTCCTGGAAACACTTCAAGCGTTAACCGCGTCATCAACCTTCTTTCAGAAGCTGGTGCTGAAGTTATTCATGGTAAAGTAAATAATATTCACACTTCTGGACACGGTTCTCAAGAAGAACAAAAATTAATGCTTCGTTTGATGAAGCCGAAATTCTTTGTGCCTGTCCATGGTGAATATCGTATGCAAAAAATTCAAGCAAATTTGGCAACTCAAGTGGGTATTCCAAAAGAAAACTCATTCATCTTGAGTAACGGTGATGTTCTTGCTGTTACTTCCGAATCTGCACGTAGAGCTGGTCATTTCTTTGCTGGTGATGTATATGTCGATGGAAATGGTATTGGAGATATTGGAAATATCGTACTTCGTGATCGTAAGACATTGTCACAAGATGGGTTAGTAATTTGTGTTGCAACAGTTGACTACGAAAGCCGTGAACTTGTTGCAGGCCCAGACATGCTCTCTCGTGGATTCATTTATATGAAAGAATCAGGACAACTTCTTAACGAGGCACAATCCATTCTTCGTGAAGAGTTAGAAGAACTATTTAATGATCCTGAAGAGGTTTTAAATGAACGTGTCTTACGTAATAAAATCACAGATGTTTTGGGGCCTTTCTTATTTAAGAAAACGGAACGTCATCCGATGATTTTACCGGTCATTTTAGGAGTTACAGAAGAAGATACTAAAGAATAAACTTATTAAAATAGGTACTTCGTTTTAAACGAAGTACCTATTTATTTTTATTGAATTAATTTTTAAATATCTTCGAGCATTAGTTTTGTATAATCCCCCACCACTCAAATACAATAAATTCGAAGTTAACTGAAATACACGATGATTCTTTACTGCTTTCATTTCTTTTGAAAAAACATTATTAAGAATTGTATTCACATTGAATTATCTTCTCCTCCCTTTTCTAGACGAATTACTTGGAAAATAAAGAACGCACTCCAATAATACTTAGAATCAACAATATTAAAATATAATAACTAACTTTTTTCATTTTATCTCTTTTCTAAACGATAATCATTCTCAATTACTAAATTTGTTAGTTTACCAAATTCTTAAAAAGATTTAAAGGCTTTTTCTAAATTTAATATTCTTTTCACAAAATTAGCAAAAAAAGAAGCGCTCTTTAATGAGCGCTTCTTTCAGTTATTTCGGTTCTATAATTTTTAGGGTTGATGGAAATTTCCCACCAATCCTATTTTATTGTATACAAAAAGGCCAACATCCGTTATATTAAAATCGCTAAACCTAATACAAAAGGATGATGACCATATGAACAATAT